>JAVJUV010000025.1:0-67819 GCA_040220415.1 Silicimonas sp. | reverse complement strand
GTTTCGCGCGGTACTTTTGTTTGTCGCAACGTTTTGTTTCATCGCCGCGATCCGCGTGATGCCACTTGCAGACGCGCTGGCGATTGTCTTCGTGGCCCCGTTCATCGTGTTGCTGGTTGGCAAATTCCACCTTGGCGAAGATGTCGGCCCACGCCGCGTTGGGGCGGCTATTGTGGGATTTGTCGGCGTCTTGTTCGTGATCCAGCCAAGCTTCGCGGCCTTCGGCGCGGTGGCGCTGTTTCCGCTTGGTACGGCAGTGGGTTTCGCATTCTATATTCTCGTGACACGCGGTCTGTCGCGTCAGGTTCATCCTGTGACCCTGCAGTTCTATACGGGCATGATCGCCAGTCTGTTTTGCATGCCGATCATGATGCTGGCCGAACGCTCGGGATCCGAGTTGTTCGATCCGGTTTGGCCTGCTGGGATTGCGTGGCTGCGTCTGCTGCCACGGCGCGCGCCGAAAGCCCGGCATAACCATGTTCCAGCAGCACCCGTTTCGCAGCGACGAGCAGCTCGGTCTTGGCGTCGAGTTTCGGCCTGGGTTGAACTGTCATGGTCGGTTCGCTCCGCTCTGTGTCGCGCCGGTCGAAGCAGTCTGTTGTTCCGCGTTCTTGATCGGGGACAATTCGTTCGATCGAACGATATCGATGATTCAGTACGAATCTACACTGGACCGATGATCAGCGCTCTGCACCCCACGCTCGCCAGATCGGCGTGGACCCGCACCGTCTTTCGCTACGGCATCACCGCCCTCGCGCTTCTTATGTTCCTGCTGGCGCTGCGCCGCTCGGGCTAGCGCTCGGGGAGGCTGACAGAACGCTTCGAAATCATGGAGAAAACACATGACGTGCAAAAAACGGATGCTCGATGCGGCGGAGGAACCCGAGATCCTCGAGCACAGCCACGACAACCTGCCGCTAGACCACCCCCATCTCAAGGGCGCGCGGCGTCACGTACATCCGTCTATCATGGACGACCAGCACACCCGCTGGGCGTCCCAGCTCTGAGAGACCGTCAAGGCGTGGTCCTGAATGTCATCCGGAACTCAGGCTGCCGGGTAAGTCGCGAACGGCTCTGTTGTCCCGTCGCGACGGATCAGGTGGACGACGTAAGCCTCTCGCTGCGACTCCGGGCCCATGCCGGGGGAACCGTAGGGCATCCCGGGCACTGCGAGGCCTACCGCGTCAGGGCGCTCTTCCAGCAGACGGCGTATGTCGGCAACAGGGACGTGGCCCTCGATCATGTAGTCCTCGATCCGACCCGTATGGCACGAGACCATCTCTTGCGGGATGCCGTGATCCAGCTTGTAGCGCATCAGGAGCGTCCCGAGGCTGTGCTCGGTGGTGACTGCGAAGCCGTCATTTTCGAGTATCTCGATCCAAGCCGAGCAGCAGCCGCAGTTGGGGTCTTTCATCACGTGGATCGCAGGTTTGGCGCCTTGCGCCAACGCTCTAAGTGGCGGTGCGGCCAATAGTGCCGTCGCCCCGACGAGGATTTTTCGGCGAGAAACGGTATCGTGGCTCATTTGGGTTTCCTTTCTGATTTGTTTGGTGTGCTGCCGGGTCAAAGATCGACCCGCCGCAGTCGCAACGCATTGGTGATCACCGAGACTGACGACAGGCTCATCGCCGCCGCCGCAATCATCGGCGAAAGAAGCAGGCCGGTGACGGGATACAGCAGCCCGGCCGCGATAGGGACGCCCAGCGCGTTGTAGGCGAAGGCGAAGAACAGGTTCTGCTTGATGTTGTGCAGGGTGGCGCGTGCCAGCTTGCGCGCCCGCACGATGCCCATCAGGTCGCCGCCCAGCAGGGTGATGCCCGCGCTTTCCATCGCCACATCGGCCCCTGTGCCCATCGCGATGCCGACATCGGCGGCAGCGAGCGCAGGCGCATCGTTCACCCCGTCGCCCGCCATGGCGATCTTGTGGCCCTCGCGGCGCAATTGGTCGATCAGGTCCTTCTTGGCCTCGGGCAGGATGCCCGCGCGCACCTCGTCGATGCCGAGTTTGCCTGCGACCGCCTGCGCGGTTCGTTCATTGTCCCCGGTCGCCATAATGACGCGGAGCCCCTGCGCGTGCAGTTCCCGGATCGCCTGTGCTGTGCTGTCCTTGATCGGGTCGGCGACCGCCACGATGCCGACGAGCGCTCCGTCAAGAGCGACGAACATCGCCGTCTTGCCCTCGGCGCGGAGGGTGTCGGCCTTTGCCTCGGCCTGCGCGGTGTCGAGCCCCATCTCCCGCATCATCGCCGCGTTGCCGAGCGCCACCGAGCGCCCACCGACGCGGCCCTGCACGCCCTTTCCGGTGACGGCGTCGAAGTCCGTGGCCTCCTGACGCGGCGCACCCTTCGCCTCGGCTCCCTCGACGATCGCCTCAGCCAGCGGGTGTTCCGAGCCGCGCTCCAGAGCTGCGGCCAGCGACAGCAGGTTGATCTCGGTGATTTCACCAAGCGCCACAACGTCCGTCAGCTTCGGCTTGCCCATGGTCAGCGTGCCGGTCTTGTCCACGATCAGCGTATCGACAGCCGCCATACGTTCCAGAGCCTCGGCATCCTTGATCAGCACACCCGCCTGTGCTCCGCGTCCCGCCGCGGTGGTGATGGAAATCGGTGTCGCCAGCCCCAGCGCGCAGGGGCAGGCGATGATCAGCACCGACACAGCCGAAGCGATGGCAAACACCAGCGCAGGTTCGGGGCCGAAAATCATCCAGACGATGAAGGCTATGATCGCGATTGCGACCACGGTTGGCACGAACACCGCCGACACCCGGTCGGCCAGCCCCTGGATCGGCGCGCGGGACCGCCGCGCGTTCGACACCATCGCCACGATCTGCGCCAGCACGGTATCGGACCCGACCTTGCCCGCCTCGATGACCAGAGAGCCGTTCTTGTTAATCGTGGCCCCGGTCACCGCGTCGCCCGGACCCTTTTCGACTGGCATCGATTCACCGGTCAGCATGCTTTCGTCCAGCGAGGATCGCCCTTCGATCACCGTGCCGTCGACGGGCACCGCATCTCCGGGACGGACCCGCAGCCGGTCGCCCTCCATGATGTTCTCCAGCGGCGCATCGTATTCGGTGCCGTCCGGCAGGATGCGCCGCGCCGTCTTGGGCGCGAGGTCCAGAAGTGCGCGGATCGCATCCCCGGTGCGTTCGCGCGCTCGCAGTTCCAGCACCTGACCCACGAAGACCAGCGCGACGATCACGACCGCTGCCTCGAAGTAAGTGCCGACGCCGTGACCCATCCGATACTGTTCCGGAAACACGCCTGGCAGAAAGGTGGCGACAATCGAGTAAATGTAGGCCGCCGCCACGCCGATGCTGATCAGCGTCCACATGTTCGGGCTGCGGTTCACGATCGAATCCAAGCCGCGTCGGAAGAACGGCAAGGCGGCCCAGAGGATGATAGGCGTGGCCAGCAGAAATTCGAGATAGCTGGCCGTCTGGTGTCCAATCCAGTCACGAACCGGCAGCGCAACCAGTTCGCCCATCGTCAGGATGATGAGCGGCACCGCGGCGGCGGCCGAGATCCACATCCGTCGCGTGAAGTCGGTCAATTCCTCGCTGGGCTCGTCCGACGGGACCATCGGCTCCAGTGCCATGCCACAGATCGGACAGGACCCCGGCGCATCGCGCACGATCTCTGGATGCATCGGGCAGGTGTACTGGACATTGGCCGGAGCGCTCTTCTTCTTTCCGGCGGCTCGGCCAGATGCGTAGAACCAAGGATCCGCCTTGAACTTCGTCTGGCATTTCTCCGAGCAGAAATGAAAGGTTTCGCCCTGGAACTCGGCACGACGCCCGTTCGGCTTGATCGCGACCGTCATTCCGCAGACCGGGTCCTTGGAGGTGTCGGTTCCCGCCGAGTTTTCGAGCGCTTCATGATGATGATCTTGGTTCATGTGGCACCTGTCTTTCGTTTGATTCTCAGCCTAGGGCTTCCAGTCATTGGAAGCTCAAGCCCGTTTCACTGGTGGTCGCGGGCTCCTTCTTCGGGTCCTTTCCGCATCGCCACCCAGAGCAGCGGCAGACCCGTCACAAGTCCGAGACCGAGCACCGCCCATGTCGCCCGATCAAGGTCTCCGCTGACCGCCTCGCCGCCGAAATGGGCCAGAAGGAAGCTTGCCGGGACAATGCCCGCCAGTGTCGCCAGGGCAAACCGCCAGGCGTGCAGTTGGCTGAGCCCAGCGGCGTAGCTGATCATGTCGAAGGACACGAAGGGCATCAGGCGGCTGGCAAAGACCGTCGCCGTCAACGCGGCTTGCGAGCCAAGCAGCCCGGCATCCACACGGCCACCGAACACCCGCCGCAGGACATCGCGTCCCAGAACCCGCGCGAGGCCGAAGGCGATCAGCGCGCCAAGCTCGGCGCCGATCACGACCTGCACCGTCCCCCAGACATGTCCGTAGGCCGCTCCGGTTGCCAGCGCGATCGGTGCGCTCGGAATGGGGCTCGCCACTACCGCGAGGGTCATGAGCGTGACGATCAGGACAGGCCCCCAGAGACCCGCGCGCGCGACCAGCGTTTCCAGACGCTCGCCGTCAAGAAGTCCGCGTGCCTCAGCGAGCGCCGAAGGCGCGACCAACCAGGCGCCGAGCATTCCGATCCCGAGGATTGCAAGGCCCCCAAAAATGGCGGCGCGCAGGTTCATCTCAGATCGACTCGACGGCCTTTGCCAGAAGGTCGCGGACATCACCCGCCACGGCCGTCAGATCGGCGTTCTCAATCGCCTGCATGGAGGCAACCGGATCGATGGCGCTGACTTCGACCCCACCCTTGATCTCGCGCAGGATGACATTGCAGGGCAGCATCGCCCCAACCCGGGGCTCGATCCCGATCGCCTGATGCGCCATTTTCGGATTGCAGGCGCCGAGTATGCGATACCCCGGCATCTCGACATCGAGCTTCTTCTTCATCGTCGCCTTGACGTCGATCTCGGTCAGCACCCCGAAGCCTTGGTCTGCCAGCGCCTTTCGCGCGCGGGCGTCCACGTCATCGATACCGGCGTCGGAGATCATGCGATTGATCGTGTAGGTCATTGGGAAGTCCTTTCACCTATTTCAGAAGATACTTGATCAGCGCGGCTATGGCCAAAACCACAAGAACAAGGATCAGCAGGCCGAACAGCCAGCCAAACCCCATCCCGAAACCCATTCCGGTTCCATATCGTTCCAGTCCATGTTCTTATCCTCCCGTGTTGACGCTGCAAGTCGCGTCGTGTGATTGGCCCTGGCAGCAACATCGGGCAGCACAGCATCGCCGAACTGATCGGCGTCGGGCAGTCGGGGCGCTCGGTCCGAACGCCCCCGCCTGCGTCAGGCCGAAGCCGTGACCACGAACTCGGTCATCATGCCGGTCGCAAGGTGCGGCATGTGGTGGCAGTGCAGCATCCAGCGTGCGGCTTCGCCGGCGTCGAGCGCCACGTTCACCATCGAAATCGGCGGCACGTAGACAGTGTCGCGCAAAGCGCCGGCGACGCGCCGTCCGTTGATCTCGACCACTTGGAACACATGACCGTGCAGGTGCATCGGATGGCCCATCATCGACATATTGTGGAACGATAGCACGACACGCTCGCCTCCGCGCGCGATCACCGGTCGATGCTGGCCCCAGATGGCGCCGTTGATCGTCCAGACATAGGGTCGCATCGAGCCGCCCAGCATCAGCATCTGGCTTCGATCCACTGGCCGGTTCGTCAGGGGGGCGAGCGCGATAAGGCGCGCCTCCTGTGCGAGATCGGTGTCGAATGCAGGCGCCTCTGCCTCGGCATCGCTGTCGACGCGCCGGACCTCCGCGCCCGGCGTCGCAAGGATAAGGCCGGTGCGTTCCCGCGCGCCCTCGCGTTGCGCAAGGATCGGCCAGGCGCCGCCCGCGTTCGGCAGGTCGATTTCGATGTCCAGACGCTGGCCCATCGCCAGCCCGAACCGGTTGCCCGGCAGCGGCTGCACCGGATGGCCGTCCACTGCGACGAGACGCGCTGCGGCCGTTCCCGTGTCGATCCAGAACACCGTTGCCGCTGCGGCGTTGATGACCCGGAGCCGGATGCGCCCGCCACGCTCCACCTGCACCACCTCGGGGTCCGACAATGTCCGGTCGTTGGCGAGATACGCGTCCCAGTCGTAGTCGTTCAGATCCATGAGCATGCCGCCCATTGCGCCATGGCCCATGGCCCCATGATGAATGCCCTGCATCGCGCCCATGCCTCCCATGAGCATGCCCTGCTGCGGCGCACCGCCACCGTGGCCTGCGCCGTGTCCGCCGCCGTGGCCGCCGCTGATCTCGTCAAGCACCTCCTCAGGCGTCTTGAAGGAGAAGTCATGCAGGAACATCACGACCTCCTGCCGATCGGCAGCCAGGTCCTCCTGCGAGCGCACGATTAGCGGTGCGGCGAGTAACTGCATCTCCTGCGTCGGCACATGGCTGTGCATCCAGTGGGTGCCCGGACGCGCCTCGAAATCGTAAGGCCGGCTCTCTCCGGGCGCGAGCAGGGGCATCGGCATATCCGGCACGCCGTCCTGCGCATTGGGCGGGATCTGTCCGTGCCAGTGGATGATCGTGCCGACGTCGAGATCGTTGGTCAGGTCGACCCGGAACCTCTGGCCGGGGTCGAGGATCAGTCCCTGGCCACCGGGGCCGGAAAGACCGAAGACCGTGGCCGCGCGCCCGTCGATGTCGAGCGTGCGGGTTGTGGCGGAGAGGTTGATCGACGCCACCGATTGCGCGAAGGTGATGCGGGGCATTTGTGCCGCGCCAATGGCGGCAGCAGTTGCGGTGAGAAAGCCGCGTCGTGAAAGTATGTTCATGGTCGTCTCCTCGGGACATCGCGTCCCGTTCATCAAGGCCGAAGGGACGCCGCGGGCGTCGGCCCGGGCGCGATCAGAGGAGACGGAGCTTCGGAGGGCGTTCGTTCAATCCCGGCGCGCGGCTGACGTGGATTGCCTCGGAGGGGAAGGCGTGACTGGTGGACCCGTGTACCTGCCCAGCGTCACCGCCTGGCGAGGTGAGGAAGGCCGAAAGGCCAGCGCAGACGAACTCACACATCGCGGCATCGGCCGATCCACAATGCTGTCCAGCGTCACACGCGCGTTCCGCTGTGACCGGAGAGTGCATGACGTCGGCGACATGGGCCGCATGGTCGCCACCTGAACTCATGCTCATGCGCACGGCATGCGCGGAGGTCACCGTTGTCACCGCGGTGATCGCGAGTATGGCAAGCATGGTAACGAGACGTGCGAACATTCCGCATAGGTAATCATCGCTCCCGGGAATGTCCATTGCCGCAGCCACAACGTGGTCTCAACTGAACGCAGAACATATTCCGCAGCGATGGGGAGAGACGTCTTGGGAAGACCTCTCCGAAATACTGTCGGGATCGGTCCGGTTGTCGGAGGTGTGAACTTCGCCGTCTTTGCTGCTTGGCATTATGCCGGTATCGCACCCACCGCCGTAGCGTCGGCGGACATCATCGCGCAAGGACGCCAGATCTATGCTCATCAGTGCGCCGCGCGCCACGGTGCGGACCTACGGTGCGGACCTGGGGGGTCAACCCGACCAACGTACGCCGCTTCCCTCCGGCCGATTTCCCGCACCGCCGC
Organism: Silicimonas sp.; assembly: GCA_040220415.1. Taxonomy (GTDB): domain Bacteria; phylum Pseudomonadota; class Alphaproteobacteria; order Rhodobacterales; family Rhodobacteraceae; genus JAVJUV01. The sequence continues at coordinate 60,229 of JAVJUV010000025.1, read as the reverse complement.
ACGACGAGAGCGGCCATACATGGCAACATCCCGACGTGGTCCAGTTCCGGATCGTCAAGGAAGGCACTACCGCCATTGTCGGTGGCGGGTGCGAAAGCGAAATGCCCGGCTTCGCAGACGTACAGAGCGATGCGGAAATCCGCGCTGTTTTCGACTACATCAAGAGCACATGGCCCGAGCGCGAACGCAACTATCAGCAACGCGTGTCGCAGGCGATGGTAGAGAACTCGCCCGACTCCAGCACGCGCTTCCAGCGGAACGCACGCGCCACCGACTGGCGAGGTCTGTTTGTGCATAGCCCCGCGCCTGACTTATTTTCCTGTCGGTATTGTTTCCTGGTGCGGCAGTCGCCACTTCATGTTGGTTGGCACTCATGTCTGGCGAGTGCCAAAGACTCCCCTGAATTTGCCATTCCTTAACGGAACTCTCGCAGAAGGAGTCGTTCCCAATGTTTACCCCCCTACACGACCGGGTTCTGGTCCGTCGCATTGAAGGCGACGAAAAGACTTCGGGCGGGCTTATCATCCCCGAAAACGCCAAGGAAAAACCTCAGGAAGGCGAGGTCATTTCGGTTGGCTCCGGTGCCCGGGACGAGGACGGCGACCGTATCGCCATGGACATAAAGGCCGGTGACAGAATCTTGTTCGGCAAATGGTCCGGCGTCGAAATCAAACTCGATAACGAAGATCTTCTCATCATGAAGGAAAGCGATGTGCTCGGCGTCATAGCCTGAGCACTTCGGACTTTCCGGTAACACCATTCAAAGGAGCATCCACCATGGCTGCCAAAGACGTCCGGTTCGGCACAGAAGCACGTGACCGCATGATGAAAGGCATCGACACCCTTGCCAACGCGGTCAGGGTGACACTCGGCCCCAAGGGCCGCAACGTGATTATTGACAAGTCCTACGGCTCGCCGCGGATCACCAAGGATGGTGTTACCGTCGCGAAGGAAATCGAACTGACAGACAAGTTCGAGAACATGGGCGCCCAGATGGTCCGCGAAGTCGCATCCCGCACCAATGACGAAGCCGGCGACGGGACCACGACCGCGACGGTTCTGGCCCAGGCCATCGTAAAGGAAGGCATGAAGTCGGTCGCGGCGGGTATGAACCCGATGGATCTCAAGCGCGGTATCGACAAGGCTGTCGCTGCAGTTGTCACTGAAATCAAGGCGATGTCCCGCCCAGTCGGCGACAGTGACGAGATTGCAAAGGTCGGTGCCATTTCCGCCAACGGCGAAACAGCGATCGGACTTCAGATCGCCGAAGCGATGAAAAAGGTCGGCAACGACGGCGTCATTACGGTCGAAGAAAACAAGGGACTGGAAACCGAGCTCGAAGTTGTCGAAGGCATGCAGTTCGACCGCGGCTATCTGAGCCCGTATTTCGTCACAAATGCCGACAAGATGTCGGTCGAGATGGAAGACTGCCTGATCCTGCTGCACGAAAAGAAGCTCTCGTCGATGCAGGCTCTCGTGCCCCTGCTCGAAGCGGTCATCCAGTCCGACAAGCCGTTGCTGATCGTCGCTGAGGACATTGAAGGCGAGGCCCTTGCAACACTTGTGGTCAACAAGCTGCGTGGCGGGCTGAAAGTCGCTGCCGTAAAGGCTCCGGGATTTGGCGATCGTCGCAAGGTGATGATGCAGGACCTGGCAATTGTGACTGGCGGTCAGCTGATTTCCGAAGACCTCGGGATGAAACTGGAAAAGGTAACGATCGACATGCTGGGTAGCGCCCGTCGGGTTTCGATAAACAAGGACAATACCACTGTCATCGACGGCGCCGGCGAAAAGCCAGAGATCGAGGCGCGGGTTGGTCAGATCAGAACGCAGATCGAGGATACTACTTCCGATTACGACAAGGAAAAATTGCAGGAACGCCTGGCCAAGCTGGCCGGTGGCATTGCCGTCATCCGCGTCGGAGGGGCCACGGAGACCGAGGTCAGGGAGCGCAAGGACCGGATCGATGATGCGCTGAACGCCACGCGCGCTGCAGTGGCCGAGGGAGTTGTCCCGGGTGGTGGTGCGGCGCTGGTCCACGGCGGGAAGGTCCTTGCCGAACTGAAAGGCGACAACTCCGACCAGGATGCAGGCATCAAGATCGTCCAGCGGGCGATCCAGGCGCCGCTCCGTCAGATTGCCCAGAACGCCGGCGTCGACGGGTCGGTCGTGGCTGGCAAGGTCCTCGAAAACCAAAGCAAGAGCTTTGGCTTTGATGCCCAGTCCGAGGAATACGTCGATATGTTGAAAGCGGGCATCATTGACCCCACAAAAGTCGTCAGAGTCGCGTTGGAAGATGCGGCCTCGATCGCGGGACTGCTGATCACTACCGAAGCCATGGTGGCCGACAGACCAGATAAGGCAGGCGCCGGTGGCAGCATGTCCGACATGTCTGGAATGGGTGGCATGGGCGGAATGGGCGGCATGATGTAAACAGGTCCGCAGTTTGCGGAAAAGCGGGCCACGCCTCACGCCATCCCCATCCGTCGTTTCGCGGATGGGGATGGTATGTTGTTCTGCGGCGGCTTGATTGCCGAACGTGTGAACGTCCGATCTGTGCGCTCAGAAAACTTGAGATGGCAAGCTCAGGTTGAGGCGGAAGGGATCAGGACTGGAGGCCAATTGGAAGGCGATCGAGCCATCCATCGCGGCATTTCCGGCAATAATCGATGCTACGTTAAGCGATAACGGGGACATTGTAATGCGGCAGACAAGCACCCATATACATAAAGCAAAGCATCTTTCACGACCTTCTGTTTCCTAGCGGCCTCAGATGATCTTTAGAAGACACTGAGCCGGGCCATTGCGAATTGTGGATGGCAAATAGAACAGGAGACATCACGATGGCCAATGGCACCGTGAAATGGTTCAACTCTCAGAAAGGTTTCGGTTTCATCGCTCCCGAGCATGGATCGAAGGACGTCTTTCTACATATTTCTGCCCTTGAACGGGCAGGCCTCAATCAACTGGACGATGGACAAGCCGTCACGTTCGACCTTGAGAGTGGCCGCGACGGTCGCGAATCTGCGATAAATATCGCACTGGCGTAAGCCTTGTCGACATGAACATGTGGTCGGGAGCGGCCAGCGCGCTGCTCCCCTCTGCCAGACTGAAATGGCCCTCCGCTCTTTGGAGGCTGCCATCGGAAGATTCCAGGGTAAAGTAACTTGATGGAAATCAATTGGGGAAACCCTATGACGTTTGTCGTTTCACCGGAAGGTAAGACGAAGAAATTCACAACGATCGAGCAGGCTTGCTATTGGCTCCGCGAAAAGTGGCCGGTTGCCGACCAAAAAAGAGATTTTGCGCTCGCTCAAATCGATGCAGCAATGAATTGCCTGGTGACGGTTCGCGCCGCCCGCAATTCTTTTCTAATGGCTGCGAAATCTGCCGGGTTCAAGCAGGCACACGCGTGTGGCACTTCATCCGCAGCCTTTTGAGCAAGTGGACTCGCAAGAACCGCCGCAGTCCGATGCTGTAGGCAAGGAAAGCGAATGGCACATCCGGTGCTCCGGGACCCGGTATCTCCGGCCCAACGACCAAAACACGTAGACCAAGGAGATTGCGTCGTGACCAGGCATACAAAGACGACCTTGTTCAAGCCTCCCGCTCCTCGAGCGGAAACGCTGATGGACAAGACTACCCGCGTTGTGCGGGAAATCCAGAAAGAGGAAACGGCGAAGTCGGACACCAAGACCGCGCGCCTTCGCAAGGCCCGGCTTGAGAGAGAGGCGAGCGTCGCTGTCGAAGCTGAAGCGGCAACGCAAGACACAAAGCGAAAGAAGCCGCGCGCCAAGAAAACCGGATAGCTTGGATCGTTCTTGATTGATTTTCGCATTCTTGCGCCGAAATCTTTCTTGCGACAACCAGGGCAAATTCAGACACTTCGGCTTTTCGACTGGGGACGGATGGCGGCCTCGATGCAGTCGATCTCAGCCGCCGACCCGATTTACCGCTGGCGCTGATGTGATTGATCGGAGCGGCCGACACCAAGTCCGTTTCCCGTTTGCCAGTCGGACCAATGGTTGCTCGGTGCCGCTTTCTCTAAGCTCCAATCTCTCAATGAGCTCCACGCCTTCAAAAAGGACGTGGAAAGTTAGAGAAACGGCCACCTTAAGTCATACTTATGGCTCTTTAGGCTGCTCAGTATGACTGGCCAACATGGTGTGCGTTGGCAATGTGAAGCCGTCGACCAAAGTACCGTAGGCTTAGTAAACGAGTATGTTAGTGAGTGAGAGTTATGAAACTGGTAATGAGTATTGTTGTGGCGACTCTTGTCGCCAACGCTCCGGGAATTGCGTTCGCCGGCAGTGAAGCTCGGTGTAGCAATTTTCTTGGATTGAACTTCTGTCACAATTCCGGAACTGCTCTAGCGAAGAGCGCGGCACGCAATGGCGGCGCATCGGAATCGAAGGCTTTCCAAAAGCAAAAGCAGCATTCGTCGGCGGGTGACACGCCTGACGCGAAACCCATCGCAAATACCGAGAAAGAAGATTTCGCAAAGGTCGCGAAGCAGGCCGAACGCGAGGCGAAGCAGGCCGCAAGGGACGCGAAGAAAGCCGAGCAGGCTGCCACGAAGGTGGCCAAGCAGGCCGAACGCGAGGCGAAGCAGGCCGCAAGGGACGCGAAGAAGGCCGAGCAGGCTGCTGCGAAGGCGGCCAAGCAGGCTGAACGCGAAGCGAAGCAGACCGCAAGGGACGCGAAGAAGGCCGAGCAGGCTGCCGCGAAGGCGGCAAAGCAGGCTGAGCGTGAAGCGAAGCAGGCCGAGAAAGACGCAAAGAAAGCCAAGCTGGATGCCGTAAAGGCGGAAAAACAGACCGAACAGGAAGCAAAGAAAGACGAGCAAGCCGACGCAAAGGCGGAAAAGCAGGCCGAACACGACGAGAAGAAAGCCGAGGAAGCCACATCCAGCGCGGATAGTCACAGCAAGGGTGAAAAGAAGGCAGCCGGGCAAGAAGTCAAATCAAGTGAAACGACCGACGAGACTTCGCAGAGCGGCAGCGAAGTCGACTCAGACAGTTCGACAGATAAGTAGCCTCAATCAAACGTTGATGGTGGTTCGATGCTCGAGGCGGGAGTGAAGCTCCCGCCTCGAGCCATTTCATGCAGGCAAATCATTTGGGACGCGACCATAGCCCGTCGAAGCCGGCTCAAGTCTTCGCATTACGGGTTGGTTGATAACATTTCTCTATTTCAGCCCGTCCCACCGGGCATGACTTTCGCCAACGCAGCCTACCGCGGCACGAGCACGCCATCGACGACGTGGATAACACCGTTGGACTGATCGACATCGGCGATGGTGAAGCGGACGTTCCTACATATGGCAGCGGAACGCCGCTCTGAGCCAGGAGCCGGCGTGACGACGTCGGACGCGTCTTTGATCAGCCTCTAGGTCGATGCTTGTGAAAAGTCTTCACTCAAATGCCCAAAACTGGCGGGATCGCCATCCCAAGTCTATCCTGGACTTATCGGCCGTGGCATTCGGATTCGGGAACCATCGCTCGGGAAGACTACTAGGGGATTAAGCGGCGTTGGTCGTGTGTCGCGTTTTTTATGAAGCTTTTGGAAAGGTAAAGATATGCTGCGCATCCTGACCGTCTTCTCCGTCTTCCTCGTGTTGTCCGGAATGGTACACACGCAGGCCAAAGCCGATGGCGCATACGTTAAGGCAGATATTCCCCGCAGTATCGAGAAGTGCTTAAAGACCGGTCTCAGCGAGTTATTGGACATCAACCGCAGCGATCGGGAGTCTTTGTTTGCATATTTTCTGGCCAATATCGATATAGAGCAATTCGGCAACTACAATTTCAAACGGGCGTGGGCGGATTGGGGTCAGAATTCCGAAATCAAACGCCTGGCTCTTTATGAGTACTTCCGGCTGATGGCGGGGAAGCGCGGTGAACATCAGGGCGGCACAAAGGCCTTCGAGGCGCGACTGGCCGAACGGCCGCTTGTCACCGGCAGCAACGTCTACCACATCGTTGCTCGGGTCGACTTCGCGGATGGCAGCAGCACGACGATCGTGGTCTTTACCGCTGGGTGCAAGGTCTTTGGGTTTATGTATGGCGGCGCAAATCTGCGATCGTTCGTCGATGCAGGCCTGATCGAGCGATTGTACCGGACCGGCAAACGGGCGCCATTCTAGGCACTTCAAACTTCCGGTACTAATGCTGCGCGTGATGCTCCGAAAGTCACAGCAGGAGGCTTCAGCTGCGAGCTCGACGGACGTCGCCAGTCCGCTTTGGATTCGAAGCCGACGTCCAGCCTGAATCGTCAGATAGGAGTTTCACGAGGTTTTCAGGTATTCGCTGAGGCGGAGGGTTCACGATTCCATACTCCGGCTTCGTTTATCCGACCGATGCAGTCCGCAATGCCGGAATGTCATCGATCACGAGGGCGAGGTTCTCAAGAGCTTCGTGACGAAGTCCCGTGACAACAAGGCCGCGTTGAAATTCCTGAAGACGGCAATGCGCAAGCACGGTCGGCCCGAGGCCATCGTGACGGACAAACTCCGCTCCGGTGGCGTTGCCCTGAGATAGATCGGCGCTGGTGGTCGACAGGAGACGACAATCTCGTTTCCTCTATGCAAAAGACCATGCACTTCACAGAGCAGCGAAGCTCGGCGCCCGGCCCGTTACAAAAGTTTCGCGTGAATTTTACGTTTCTGTCGCGACGGTCACATATCCGTCCCCTAAATTCTGGGGGTCGAGCATGCTTGAAATTGACGGACTGACCAAGCAGTTCGAGTCAAAAACGGCAGTGGACACCGTTTCGCTTGCTTTTGACAGGCCCGCCATGATCGGGATCATTGGCAAGTCGGGGGCCGGCAAGTCGACGCTGCTTCGCATGCTCAACCGGTTGACCCCGCAAAGCCATGGACGCGTAAGCTTCGAAGGTCGGGACATCACAAGTCTCACGGGATCGGCGCAGCGGCAGTGGCAGTCCGAATGCGCCATGATCTTTCAGCAGTTCAATCTCGTGCCGCGGATGGATGTGGTCTCGAACGTTTTGCACGGAACCCTGAACAGACGTTCGACATTCGCGACCTTGTTCAATCTTTATCCAACGGACGACATCCATAGAGCGATCGAAATCCTCGACCGTCTGGGCATCGCGGAGCAGGCACCGAAGCGGGCCGAAGCGCTGTCCGGGGGACAGCAACAGCGCGTGGCGATTGCGAGGGCCCTGATGCAGGACCCGAAGATCATCCTGGCGGACGAGCCGATCGCGTCTCTCGATCCGATGAACGCCCAGATCGTGATGGACGCGTTGCGTCGTATCCACGAGGAAGACGGTCGCATGATCATCGCCAATCTGCACACGCTTGATACCGCGCGGCGCTATTGCGACCGCGTGATTGGCATGCGTGACGGCCGAGTGGTGTTCGATGGGCGCCCGGACCAGCTTACGACGGGCGTTGCCCGCGACATCTACGGTGCCGGTGCCGATTTTTCCGAAAGTGCGACTTCAACCGCCATCGAAGTGCTGGATCCCAAGGAAATGGAGCACGTCGCGGAAGCCTACGTCTGAAGCGACATGAACCCTAAAGCGCAGGGGAGCTGCGCAGATTAACTGGAGAGAGAAATGAAAGTCACTTTTGCACTTGCACTGGCCACAACAACGGCACTGTCCACCGGCGCATTTGCGCAGGACATCGAGGAGTTCCGTATCGGCATTCTCGGTGGAGAAAACGCCCAGGACCGCATGAACGCCTATTCCTGCCTCGGCGACTACACGACGGAAGTGCTTGGCGTTCCGACCAAGCTTTTCGCGCCTGCCGATTACAACGGCGTGATCCAGGGCCTTCTGGGCGGTACGCTGGACATGGCGTGGCTGGGCGCATCGGCTTACGCAGCGACCTACCTGCAGGATCCCGAGGCGGTCGAACCGGTTCTCGTGAAGGTAAACATGGATGGATCGATCGGATACCACTCGATCGGTTTTGCCCGCAAGGACCGGGGGATCGCTTCGCTGGAAGACATGCAGGGCAAGGTCTTCGGTTTCGGTGATCCCAATTCGACCAGCGGATACCTGATCCCCTCGATCGAGATCCCGCAGGCGACCGGCGGTACAATGGAATCGGGTGCCTACTTCGGTGAGGTGAAGTTCACGGGTGGCCACGAGCAGACCATCGTCGCCGTCTTCAACGGTGATATCGATGGCGGTGTGACCTGGGCGGACGGCCAGGGCAACTGGGAAGACGGCTACAATTCCGGCGCGCTTCGCAAGGCGGTTGACGCGGGTCTGGTCGACATGAACGAGTTGGTCGAGATCTGGAAGTCGAAGGTCATCCCGGAAGGCCCGATCGTGCTGCGAAAGGCGCTTCCCGAAGACGTGAAGGCCAAGATGACCGAACTGGTCGACGGCCTGCATGAGAAAGATCAGGAATGCGCATACGGCGTTGCTGCCGGTGAAACCCTCGGGTTCCAGCCGGTGACGCACGACACGTACCTGTCGATCATCGAAGCGCGCAAGGCTTCGGGCAGCTAAGCCGCAATGAATGGCCGGGGTCCTTGGACCCCGGCTTTTTCCGCGAAAGGTGCAGGACTTGCCGGACCGAGACGCGGCGCCGATGCGCTTTCCAAAAAATATTGAATTCGGGGCAGGCAATGGCTGATGTTATCCCGCGTACCGGACCGGTTCAGATAGTCCAGGTCCAGTCCGCATACATGGAGATGGTGCGCCAGAAGCGCCTCTATGGCGGGCTGACGCTATTGATCTTCATCGTCCTTATGGTCTCCGGCTTCATGGTGGCGGACTCGCGGAATGCCGGGGGCTTCTGGGATGGGATTGGCAACGTGGGCGACTATCCCGCTGCGGTCCTCAGCGAAGCATGGGAGAAATCGGCAAATCTTCCGGGTCTGATGTGGAAATACTTCCCGGCGCTGATCGAGACGATCAACATCGCGACCGTTTCGACTCTGATCGGGGTTCTTCTTGGCTTCGTCTTTGCCATGCACGGCACTCGCGGCCTCGCGCTCTGGCCGCGTGCGATCCCGGTCTTCCGCCGGATCACCGACATCATGCGCGCCGTGCCCGAGATCGTGATCGCGCTGATGCTGATCTTCGTTCTCGGTGGTGGCCCGGTCCCGGCGGCCATCGCCATCGCGATCCACACTACCGGCGCGATCGGAAAGCTCTACTCGGAGGTGGCCGAGAACGCAGATCTCAAACCTGTCGAGGGACTGCATTCGGTCGGGGCGAACTGGACACAACGCATCCTTTTGGGGGTATTGCCGCAAGTGGCGCCCAACTTCCTCAGCTACGGACTGCTGCGCTTCGAAATCAACATCAGGGCTTCGGCGATCCTGGGATTCGTGGGAGCCGGTGGCATTGGCTATGAGCTCCGGAATTCGATGTCATGGGGACCCGGGCGTTTTGACGAGGCAGCCGCGATCTTTATCCTTCTCTTCGGCACGATTGTCTTTTTCGACCAGATATCAAGCCGTTATCGCAACAGGCTGACCGAGGGGCATCGGGCATGACAACGCAAGCATTGGCCACGATGCAGGCCCGGGCGGACAGTCTGATCAGCCGGAAGCGTATGATCGCCTTCGCCGTTCCGGGTGTCCTTCTGGCCTATTTCGTCTATGTCTTTTTCGCCTTCGACATTGCAGGGCTGGTTCAGCGGGCGCAGCCAGCGAATGCACTGACCCTGGCGGCGGACACGGTCAGCTACAAAGTTCATGTCACCCGCTCGCACGCCGCCGGCAGCATGGAGTATGCCATCGAAGGCGAACGCAAGGGCCGCTATCCCGACGGGACACGCCCCGACTGGGTCAGCCAAGACGGCGACCGTGTCGTCGTCGATTTGGGAGATGGCTTCGAGGTGCGATTGCTCCCTGGAAACGCGACCGAGTTCGATGTTCCGGGCTACGGCACGATCGAAGCGCGTTTCAACGGATCAAGTGTCGAAACCAATCTTGGCGATAATCCGCCCGACTGGATCAATGCCAGCCAGAATCGCGTGGCGATCACGACACCCGGGGGCAGGGTGACGATCACCCGGTCAAAGACCGAGATTTTCAATTACTTCCCGGGATGGGAGTTGTTCTTCTTCACCTTGGACAGCCCGTATCATGGCCATGGTCTCCTCGAAATCCTCTTCGGCGAGCAAATAGATCCGGAGCGTCCCAACCTGGCTGGAGCCTGGCACGATTTCTGGCAGAATTCGATGTGGCGTCATGCAGACGTTGTTTGGGCCATAGGCGAAACCATACTGATGGCTTTCCTCGGCACATTCGGAGGTGCGATCATCGCGTTGCCGTTGGCCTTCCTGGCAGCAAAGCGCTTCGCACCCATCATGGCAGTACGTTTCACGATGCGTCGGATCTTCGATTTCGTGCGCGGCGTTGACGCACTGATCTGGACGATAATCCTGTCGCGCGCCTTTGGGCCCGGGCCGCTGACCGGGGCACTGGCCATATTGGTGACCGATACAGGGACATTCGGAAAAATCTTCTCTGAAGCGCTTGAGAATGTGGACGAAAAGCAGATCGAAGGTGTGTCTTCCACCGGTGCCAAACCGCTTCAACGCTATCGGTTCGGCGTCATTCCGCAGGTGATCCCGGTTCTGCTCAGCCAGATTCTCTACTTCCTGGAGTCGAACACCCGCAGTGCAACAATCATCGGAGCGATCACGGGCGGGGGCATCGGTCTTCTGATCACGCAGGCGATCCAGACGCAGAAGGATTGGGAAGAGGTCGCCTATTACATCGTTTTGATCATCCTGATGGTCATCTTCATGGATTGGCTTTCGGGCTGGCTTCGTCGGCGCCTGATCCGAGGTGGGTCCGGCTAATGCACGTTCTGGTCACCGGGTGTAACCGGGGAATCGGACGCGCTCTGTGCGAGGCAGCGCTCAACCGTGGCTGGCGTGTCACGGGGACGGCGCGAGCCTTTACCGATTTGCCCGACGTAGATCTCATCGAATGCGATCTGGAAAACGTCGCCCGCCTCGACGAAGTCTTCGCGGGATTGGTGCCGCTGGATGTCTTGATCAACAACGCTGGCGAGGTCGGTCCGGTCCGGCAATCGCCCCTGGACATGGATTTCGCGGGTTTCCGCAGAACATTGACAACAAACACGCTGGCGCCGCTTGCGGTTGCGCAGGCCTGCCTGCCAGCACTGAGACAACGACGGGGCAGCAGGATACTCTCGCTGTCCAGCCAGATGTCCTGGATGGGATACAGAAAATCGGACAGGATTGCCTATCGCGCTTCGAAGGCGGCCTTGAACAAGGTCATGCAGGGGCTTGCGACAGAACTCGAACCCGAGGAGATTACCGTGGCGCTCGTTGATCCAGGTTGGGTCCGTACAGACATGGGGGGCAGTGAAGCCGAAGAAGATCCAATGGAGGTCGCAAAAGGCATCCTGTCGCTGGCCGAAGGCCTGGACATCAAGGATACGGGCAAGTTCTTTCGCTTTACCGGAGAGGAAAGGCCCTTCTGATGGCGCGCCTTAAGTGCGACGAACCGATTATCCATCCCGAATGCCAGATCGTTCAGTCGACCTTCGGTCGTTACGTGGAGATTGGCACGGGATCGCGCATCATCAATGCCGAGCTAGGGGACTATTCCTATTGCGACCGTCGGGCCGACATCGCCAATGCCAGGATTGGAAAGTTCGCCAATATTGCGGCCTCGGTGCGCATCGGTGCCTCGGATCACCCTTTGGAGACCGCCTCTCTTCATCACTTTCTGTACCGTTCCGGCGACTATTGGGATGACGCTGACCATGATACCGATTTCTTCGTCCGACGTGCATCGCGCACGGCACACGTCGGACACGATACGTGGATCGGCCACGCGGCAATGATCAAGCCGGAGGTCTTTGTCGGTCATGGCGCTGTGGTTGCGGCCGGCGCGGTCGTGACAAAGGACGTGGCGCCCTACACCATAGTGGCCGGAACACCCGCCCGGCATCTTCGAGACCGGCAGCCGATGCACGTCGCAGAGCGGTTGATCGCCTTGGCATGGTGGGATTGGCATCACGACCAGTTGCGGAACGCATTGCCGGATTTCAGAGGCCTGTCTGCGGAGGCGTTTCTGGAGAAGTATGGCGGCTAGGCGTTGGTATGCTCGAGCGTAATGGTGATCCGCTCGCTGGCGAACCATGTCTGGCCGTGCTCGACGGGCAAACCGTCCTGGTCGCGGCTAAGCGATTCCGTCAGGAGGAGCGGAGCTCCCTCGCGCAGCCGCAGGTGCAGGGCCTGAGTGGCGTTGGCGGTGGTTGCCGTCAGCCTGGTCGAGACACGGGTATAGTCGCGGACGCCGGCCTTCTCGAGCGCGCGCGTTATGCTGGACGCCTCGCGAAGCGCATCCGCCAGACCGGGAAGACGGACCTCGGGAAACCGGCTTTCGGCCAATGCAACCGGTGTGCCATCGGCGAATGAAAGGGAATGCGAAACAGCTATCACGTTTCCCGGCTCGACTCGCAGGCGGCGTGCATCATCTTCGCCTGCCGCGCGAAGTTCTACCGACAGCATCTTCTTGTCGGGCATCCGTCCCGCCGCGAGAAGGTTCTGGTGAAACCTGACCCTTTGCGAAAGCGGATAGTCGAGAGGACGTGACAGCACGAACACGCCCGATCCACGCCTCGAATGAACGAGACCTTCATCCGACAGGTGAGAGATCGCGTGGCGCACCGTGTGGCGGTTGACGCCAAAGCGTTCCGCAAGCGCCGACTCGGTCGGGAGTTTCGAGCCTTCTGCATAGTGACCGTCGGCGATAGACCGGCGAAGGCATTCGGCAATCGAGCGCCAGACGGGGGTTCTTTGCGATGCATCTGTCATGAAAGTTTCACGGGTCTTTTTGGGTTGGTCCATGTATCATGTGTCTAGTTGTATAGTATAGCTTGGATTTGTCTAGATGGACGAGGCAAACACGGACCGACAAGCATGGCTGGGGCTGCTTGCCCGCGCGCCAGAGGGCCGCGCGGCTGGGCTTCTGGCCGAGGCCGGGCTTTCCGAAGAAGTCAATTTCCTGCGCCAGCCCGAAATCGGTAGCGTCATGGTGCGCGGCCGGGCAGGGGGCACAGGTGCCGCATTCAACTTCGGAGAGGTGACAGTCACGCGTTGCTCTTTGCGACTTGGCTGCGGAACCGTCGGGCATGGGCATGTTCAGGGGCGCCGAAAGGCAGACGCCGAGGCGGCGGCGATGGTTGACGCTCTCATGCAGACCGACCGCGCCGATGAAGTCCGCAGATCGGTCCTGGAACCGCTTCGGGCCGAGGAGGCGTTTCGTCGTCAGGCGCGAGCCTCGAGGGCCGCAGCGACAAAAGTCGAGTTCTTCACGATGGTCAGGGGGGAAAACAAATGATGGTCGGGACTCTTGAGGGTGGTTTCGTGGATCCGCCCCGCGAGGCGGCCCATGCTTTCCGGGCTCTCATGATGGCGATCGCACGCCCTGGCACGATCGAGAGAATCGTTGGGGCGAAGCCTCCGGCGCCGCTTTCATGCGCGGCCGGCACTTTGCTTTTGACGCTGACCGATCCCGATACGCCGGTTTTCCTGGCCGGAGATATGGACAACCCCGAGGTGCGGAGTTGGGTTGCCTTTCATACGGGTGCCCCTCTGACCGGCCCGTCTCACGCGATGTTCGCCCTGGGACGGTGGGAGGATCTCGCCCCCCTCGATCCTTACCCGATCGGCACGCCGGAATATCCCGACCGGTCGACGACGCTGATCGTCGAGACCGATAGACTCGAGCCGAGTGGATCGGTGTTGACCGGCCCGGGTATCCGGGACCGGGCGGAATTGGCGCTTCCCGATGCCGAGGCGATGGCGCGGAACAGCAGGCTGTTTCCTCTTGGTCTGGATTTCTATTTAACCTGCGGCGACGGCGTGGCTGCGCTGCCCCGTTCAACGAGGATCGGCTGATGTATGTCGCGGTCAAGGGCGGAGAACGCGCCATCGATAACGCTCATGCGTGGTTGGCGGAAGAGCGTCGCGGCGATACCGAAGTTGCCGAACTTTCGGTTGCGCAGATCCGCGAGCAGCTTGGGATCGCCGTCAACCGCGTTATGGCGGAGGGCTCACTCTACGATCCTGATCTCGCCGCCCTGGCCATCAAGCAGGCCCGCGGCGATCTGATCGAGGCCGTCTTTCTGCTGCGGGCCTATCGCACCACCTTGCCGCGGTTCGGTTATTCGCGACCGATCGACACCGGCGCGATGATTTGCGACCGGCGCATTTCGGCGACCTTCAAGGACCTGCCGGGAGGCCAGGTTCTTGGGCCGACATTCGACTACACACATCGCTTGCTGGATTTCAAACTCGCCGCGGACGGCGAGGTTCCGCCCGCGCCTTCCCGCGAGGTCAAGCCGGAACCGGTACCCCACGTGACCGGATTCCTGAACCGTGAGGGGCTGATCGAGGAAGCGCCGGCGGATGACACGCCGCCCCGTGATCTCACCCGCGAGCCGTTGGAACTGCCAGCCGACAGGGCGCTGCGACTGCAGGCGCTGGCGCGCGCGGATGAAGGTTTCACTTTGGGAATGGCCTACTCGACCCAGCGGGGATATGGCCGGACACATGCATTTGTCGGCGAGCTGCGGATCGGTGCGGTCGCCATCGAGATGGACATCCCAGAGCTGGGCTTCGCCATCGAAATCGGCGCGATCACCGTGACCGAATGCGAGACGGTGAACCAGTTCAAGGGCTCCAAGACCGAACCGCCGCAATTCACCAGGGGCTATGGCCTTGTGTTCGGTCAATCCGAGCGCAAGGCTATCTCGATGTCGCTAGTCGACCGGGCGCTTCGCTGGGAAGAATTGAGCGAAGACAACGTGGGCGCGCCCGCACAGGATGCCGAATTCGTCCTCTACCATGGCGACAATGTTCAGGCGACGGGCTTCCTCGAGCACATAAAGCTTCCTCACTACGTCGATTTCCAATCCGAGCTTGAACTCATCCGCAAGCTACGCCGAGAGGCCGGGGTGCAGGATATGCAGGAGGCGGCGGAATGACCGACTACAACTTCGCCTACCTGGACGAGCAGACCAAGCGGATGATCCGCCGCGCCATCCTGAAGGGCCTTGCCGTTCCCGGGTATCAGGTGCCGTTCGCCTCGCGCGAAATGCCCATGCCCTACGGGTGGGGCACGGGCGGGGTGCAGGTCAGCGCCGCGACGTTGACCCCTGACGACACGTTCAAGGTCATCGACCAGGGTGCCGACGACACCACAAATGCCGTTTCGATCCGCAAATTCTTCGAGAAGACGGCGAATGTCGCCACGACCACCTCCACCGAAGAGGCGACCGTCATACAGACACGTCATCGCATCCCGGAAGAACCGCTCCGCGAGGACCAGATCCTCGTCTACCAGGTGCCGATCCCCGAACCGCTCCGCTTTCTCGAACCGCGAGAGACCGAAACGCGCAAGATGCACGCGCTGGAGGAGTACGGGCTGATGCACGTCAAGCTCTACGAGGACATCAGCCGTCACGGGCATATCGCTACGTCCTACGCATACCCGGTAAAGGTCGAGGGGCGCTATGTCATGGATCCCTCTCCCATCCCGAAATTCGACAATCCGAAAATGGAAATGCCTGCAATCCAGCTCTTCGGGGCAGGCCGAGAGCAGCGCATCTACGCTCTGCCGCCCTATACGAGGGTCGTCAGTCTCGACTTCGAGGATCATCCATTCGATCCCTCCAAGGCGCCTCATCCCTGTGGCCTTTGCGCGGCCGAGGACAGCTATCTCGATGAGGTGATCGTCGATGACGAGGGCGGACGGATGTTCGTCTGTTCTGACACGGATTACTGCGAGCGCCGCCGGGCCGAGGGCCACCGTGGCGCACAACTGTCGGAGGATGCAGCATGATCCCGCTGCTTGACGTCAAGGGCGTGACCAAGCGTTACGGGCGACATATCGGATGCGCCGATGTCGGTTTCGATCTCTGGCCGGGCGAGGTCATGGGCATTGTCGGAGAATCCGGGTCCGGAAAATCCACCTTGCTGAATTGCCTTGCGGGGCATTTGGTGCCGGATTCGGGTGAAGTGATCTTCGATACAAGGGTCGACGGCCCGAAGGACACCCTGAGGATGAGCGAGCCCGAACGCCGGATGCTCGGCCGCACGGACTGGGCGTTCGTTCACCAAAATGCGCGGGACGGCCTCAGGATGGGCGTCAGCGCCGGCGGGAACGTGGGGGAGCGGCTCATGGCCGTGGGCGCGAGGAATTACGGCGATATCCGGGGCAAGGCAATCGACTGGCTGGGTCGGGTCGAGATCAGCGATACCCGCATCGATGACAGGCCGACGACCTTTTCGGGCGGCATGCAGCAACGGCTTCAGATCGCGCGCAATCTCGTGACAGGCCCGCGGCTCGTCTTCATGGACGAGCCGACCGGTGGTCTCGATGTCAGCGTTCAGGCGCGGTTGCTCGACCTCCTGAGAGGCCTTGTTCGGGACATGGGGCTATCGGCCATCGTCGTGACCCATGACTTGGCTGTCGTGCGCCTTCTGGCCGACCGGCTGATGGTGATGAAGGATGGCCATGTCGTCGAAACCGGCCTCACCGATCAGGTGCTCGACGATCCGCAACATGCCTATACGCAACTGCTCGTCAGCTCGGTGTTACAGGTTTGACATGAACATAGGGCAGGAACCGGAACATGATTGAGGTCTCCGACGTTTCAAAGACGTTCACTCTGCACAACCAGGGTTCGGCCGTCATCGACGTGATGTCGGGCGGATCGTTCTCGGTGCGGCCGGGCGAATGCGTCGCTCTGACGGGCGTTTCAGGCGCGGGCAAATCCACGCTCATGCGCATGATCTACGGGAACTACCTGACCGCGGCGGGACGCATCGTGGTCGGAGGTCTCGACGTTGTCACCGCTCGGCCCCGCGACATTCTGAAGCTTCGGCGCGAGACCTTGGGCTATGTCAGCCAGTTCCTTCGGGTTGTGCCGAGGGTGCCGACCGTCGATGTCGTCGCCGAACCACTGCTCCGGGTCGGGGTCGGCGAAGCGGATGCGAAGGCAAGAGCGGCAGACATGCTGGCCCGTGTGAACTTGCCGGAGCGGCTTTGGTCCTTGTCGCCGACAACATTCTCCGGCGGCGAACAACAGCGTGTTAACGTCGCGCGCGGTTTCATCTACGAGTATCCGGCACTTCTTCTGGACGAGCCGACGGCAAGCCTCGACGGCGCCAACCGTGAAGTCGTTCTTACGCTGATTGAAGACGCCAAGGCGCGAGGCGCCGCGATCGTTGGCATCTTCCATGACGTCGAGGCCCGAAGCCGTGTTTGCGATCGCGAAATCGATGTGTCGCGGTTCGCCCCTGTTCGGGGGGCGGCGTGACCGGTCGCCTTATCGCGGTGGTCGGGCCCTCTGGTGTCGGCAAGGACACGCTGATGCGCGCCCTGTCTGATGCCAGCCCTGAGTTCGGTCTGGTTCGCCGTGTCATCACCCGCAGCGCCGAGCTTGGCGGCGAGGATTTCGAGGCCGTCAGCGAAGACGAGTTCGAGCTTCGCCGGAAGTCGGGCGCCTTCTGCGTCGATTGGCGGGCGCACGGGCTGCGCTACGGTATCCCCGACGATGTCCGTTTGCGTGTCGGCAAGGGCGAGCAACTGCTTGTCAATCTATCGCGCGACGTGCTGATTGATGTGGGAACCGTTTTCTCGAGGTTTTCCGTTCTGAACGTCACGGCGCGACCCGAGACACTTGCGGCCAGGCTCGCAGGTCGTGGTCGCGAGACAGCCGACGAGATATCGCGCCGGCTCGCGCGGGCCGCCCGCCCATTGCCGCAAGGGCTGTCGATTCTGACGGTCAGCAACGACGACAGGTTGGAAGAGACCGTCGACGCGGCGCTTGCGCTGCTTCAACCTGTAAGGGCGTAACGATGGATTTGCTTGAATTCTCCGTCTTTTCCCTCGCCGACGAGAGAGATCGAGCCGATCTCGAAAGGTCGGGGCAAAGCCGGCAAGATAGCGGCGACGGCGTCGCCCATCCTTGCCAGTTCCGGCTCGTCCAGCTTCCCGGTCAGCGTGAGGTGGAACCTGAATTCATCTCCGACATAAGGATAGCCCCATTGCGACAGGTGCGCTTCCTGCCGAAGCGTCAGCCCTGCGGTACGGCGTTTCTGCATTTCGCCCTCGGTAGGCGGTGCGCGATACGCATCCAATTCGGTAACGCATTTGAAGGCCAGCCGATCCAGCGCCGTCACATCTCCTGCTGGGACCAGCGCCAGGAAACGGCTCAGCGTGGCGAGTTGAATGCTATCCAGGCGAATGGCCGCGGTCCGCGCCGCCAAGGCGGCGACCTGGTTGCCCAGATTCTCGGCCGTCATTCCTACGGCCAGCCTGAAAGGCGGCTTCAGCGTCCCGTGGAAACCGTACTTGCGCGGGGTTGCCGTAAGCTCGTCAATGCCGTCGATCGGTGGTTGTCCGCAAGTCGTGCCGGTGGCGACATCCCAGCCGAGCCACGAGGCTCCGAACGCTGCAAGGGCGGCGTCGTCGGGCAGATGGTAAACAGCATATCTCTGAAAGCCTGACATGAACACGCACCTCCCACAGCCGTCCTTGCCAGAGCAGAATGACATCCGCGTGACAAGCGAACTGTGTCTCGCAAATGCCTTTCTGGTGCTCGAAGACCGCGTCATGACTGGCGCTGTCCACATCGTTGGCGATCGCATCGCGGCTATCACCGAGGGCGATGTCGTGCCATGCGGTGCGATCGATTGCGAGGGCGATTTCGTGCTGCCGGGTCTTGTCGAACTGCATACCGACAATCTGGAGCGGCATCTCGAGCCGAGACCGAAGGTCAAGCTTCCACATATGCCTGCGATCCTCGCCCATGACGGTGAACTGGCTTCAACGGGAATCACGACGGTGTTCGACGCCCTTCGCGTCGGATCCATCGTGAATCCCGAAGTCGGCTATGAGAAATACGCTCGAGCCGTCGCGACCGAGATCCTCTCTCTGCGTTCAACAGGCGCCTTGCGCATTCGCCACATGATTCACCTGCGTGCCGAAGTCTGCTCGGAAACGCTTCTCGAAGAACTGGCGGAATTCGGTCTCCAGGATCGCGTTGGCCTGGTCAGCATGATGGACCACACGCCCGGACAACGCCAATTTCGAGATCTTTCGCAGCTCAAGACCTACTACGCGGGCAAGTATGGCTATTCCGACGAACAGTTCGACGAACTGGTTTCATCGCGCAGCGTGCTTGGCGCGCGTGTGCGCGACCTTCACGAAGCAGAAATCGTTCGGGAAGCCGCGCGTTTGGGGGCGACGCTGGCAAGCCATGACGACACCACGCCGGATCACGTGGGAAAATCACGGTCGATGGGCATACGTATCGCGGAGTTTCCTACCACTCACGAAGCGGCCGAGGCCTGTCGCGACAACGATATCAGGATCATCATGGGGGCGCCCAACCTTATACGGGGCGGATCGCATTCCGGCAACGTTTCGGCTGCTGTATTGGCCGCAGCCGGGCTACTCGACATTGTTTCGTCCGATTATGTTCCATCGCTCCTTCTGTCATCGGCTTTCCGGCTCGCCGCAATTTGGGATGACCTGCCGCGCGCCGTCCGTTCTGTCACGGCAACACCTGCCGATATGACGGGCCTGCCGGATCGTGGCCGGATCCGCGAGGGCTGTCTGGCCGATCTACTGCGCATTCGAATGGTCGGAGACACGCCGGTTATCCGCGCCGTCTGGTGCGGCGGTGACCGGGTCGGCTGATCTTCAACAGGTTATGGCCAACCTGTCACGGTCTGATTCATCCGGAGATATGCCGCATGACACGGTCGTCCATGCCCGGATAGATCGACGATCTCGGTCATACCAGTCCGTCGAAATTGGTCGGCGGCTTGGCGCGTGGTCCGAAAAGAACGTCCAGAACGAAGTGGAGGATATTGAACTCGGTCATGAGTAGTGTGTCCTTTTTTTGATCAGCCACCGCTGGGTAAGGGTGATGCACATGAAAAATTTCATTGGGATCAAATTGATGGTCGCGCAGACGCCCTTAAGGTTCTGCTGAATGGTGCTCTCGCAGATTGCGAACATCATCACGAGAACGCTCTTCGACGGTCCTCCTCCACCTGAAGTTGAGGCAAGCGCAACCTCGAGCCATCGCTCCGGAAGAGCAGCAACGCCATGGCATCGAAGTTCAGCGTGACCGGACGGCCAATACCCAAATCCATCCGCAGTGGCGGTGCGGTTTTGGCCACGATCCGAGAAGCGTGTCCTTCGATCTCGACATGAAGAAAAATGTCCGAACCCAGGTTTTCGCGATGGCGTATGATTCCCCGAATGCCGGTCTGGTGTCCGGCAATCACCTTGACGGCCTCGGGCCTGATCCCGACGGTCACAGTTTCGGAAGCCCGTGCCGCAAGCCTGTCCATCACATGACCAGAAATACAGAGGCGTCCGCCGGCGTCGATTTCGCCGTACATCAGGTTTATCGCGGGCGAACCGATGAATCGCGCAACTTGCAGCGTATCGGGGTCGTCATAGACCGCATCTGGTGGCCCGATCTGAAGAATCCTTCCTTCATCCATCACGGCCATCCGGTCCGACATTGTCAGCGCCTCGGCCTGGTCGTGCGTCACGTGTACGAAGGTCGATCCAAGAATGCGGTGCAGCTCGGACAATTCCGAACGCATGTGCACCCGCAGGGCCGCGTCGAGATTGGAAAGCGGTTCGTCCATCAGAAAGGCTTGCGGATCGCGCACCATCGCGTGGCCAAGCGCCGCGCGCTGGCGCTGGCCTCCTGACAATTGGCCCGGTTTGCGGTCCAGAAGCGACTGGATCTGAAGCGCCTCCGCTGTCTCCCTGACCTTGCGGTCGATGGTCAGCAATTTTTCCGGCGCGACCAGACGACCGAGAATTGGCAGTTGCTCGACCCACGAAAGGTCCCGAAGCCGAAGAGGCGTGGCAAGGTTCTCGCGCAGCGTCAGATGCGGATAGAGAGCGTGGGACTGAAAGACCATCGCGAGGTTGCGCTCGGAGGCGCGGATGTTGGTTGCATCTTGCCCATCGATTTCGACGACCCCGTGGTCAGGCGATTCCAACCCTGCAAGGATTCGCAGGAGAGTGGATTTTCCGCATCCGGATGGGCCCACAAGAGTCAGGAATTCGCCTTCGCGAATCTCGAGCGAGACATCCCTCAGAATGTCGACATCTCCGAAGGATTTTCGTATTTCTGTCAATTGGATGAACGACATTGCTTGGCCTCTGCGTGGTGCCCCCTTTTCTCAGGCCAAGGTGTCGTTTGACGCACGATCATGTAAAACTTCTGTAAAAATTTCATACCATTAGGTGCGGTGCGACAGCAGCGCAGACACTGAAGAGTTTACCGCGCGTGAAAAAACCGGCATGAAAGGACGTTGCCTGGGAAAACACGATGAACACACACAGCGAAGATGTTGCCGCGTCGCTTCTTTCGATGCCTGCCGATGACTTTCATGACTTTATTCGCAATGCCTTGTTCGAGCGCCGTCTTCACTCGGTCGTACACGAACTGAACGAACAGGCTCTTTCTCATGGCGATCGCAGGGCCGCCACAGCGCGGGAAGCGCTCGCGCGCATCGGTTTCACAGCCTGAACAACCGAAATCGGCGATCTTTCCCCATGCCAGACCGGACCTGACGGTCCGGCGCGACACAATGTGGAAAAATTATCCACAGGCCGTCATAAATCCGTTACAAGACATTCCGGATCAGTGATAGCATGACATCATGATCCGCTTTGTCACGACAGCATGCATGATCGGCTTCGGTTCGGCTGCAATGGCCGGCAGTCCGATTGCCGAAGTTTTCTGCGACGATCGCGACGCCCTCCTTCTCAAACTCGAACGATCCTACGGCGCCGAACGCATGGGTCGCGGAATGCGCGGGCCGGAGGCGATCATCGAGGTATGGGCGGTGCCCTCGACAGGTGAGTGGACACTGGTTCAAAGTTATCCTGACGGCAAGTCATGCATCGTCGCCATGGGCGAGAACTGGGAAGCGATGGGGTTCGCCGAGGTTCCTGATCCCGCCTGACCACCGAGTGATCGGTGTCACAATTCCGAATCCATCTCCGGGCAGACTGCAACCGTGGATTCGAACATTGGGAACCTTGTGGCGTTTGCGCATGTCGTTCGGGTGGGCAGCGTTTCGGCTGCCGCGCGCGGGCTTGGTTTGACTCAATCGGCGGTATCCCAGCGTATCAAGAAGCTCGAAGAGGCATTCGGCGCGAAACTGCTCGTCCGTGACCGAGAAGGCTTCTCCCTGACTCCAACGGGTCAGGACGTATTCCTGATCGCGGACAAGCAGGCGGATCTTCAGAAACTCTTTGACGAGAAGCTAAGCGGGTACGTGAATGGCGAGGACGGCCAGCTTGTGATCATCGGCAATGCGCCGTTGCCCGCGCTTCGCCTGATCTCGGCTTTTCTCGGCATACGGCCGAACGTGAAGATCGATTTCACCGTGGTAGACTGGACGACTTCCGTCGAGCTTCTCCAGTCCCGCAAGATCGACGTGGCGGTGCTGACGGCACCCCAATCCTCGTCGCATTGGGTTTCGCAAAAGATCGGAACGACGGTCTACGGGGCGTATCTCTCGTCCGAGAATCCTCTTGCGAAGGCGCCGGCGCTCAGCCTTGCGGATTTGGCGAGCGAGGTTTTGCTGCTTCCCGAGACGGGGTCGCTCACGGAGCGTGTCGTTGGCAACGCGCTTGCGGCCGCAGGGCTGACGCCTCGGCGCATGATCCGCCTCACGACCTTCCCGCTACTCAAGGAGGCCATTCTGCAGAACATAGGCGTCGGATTGTTTCTCGAGGGGGCGACCGCCGATAGCGAACTTCTGGTCTGGCGTCCGGTGCGGGAACTGACGGAAGTTTTCGATATCTGCCTGACTGTTCCCGCGGGAAAGGAGGACTTGCGCCTTGTGCGCGAATTTCTCGAAATCGCAGGCGATGTTACGTGGCATACTTCTCGATAAACCGTTCAACCGATAGCGCCCGAATATCGGGAAGGGCTGACGCGAGTTTTTCCTGATCCCAGTCCCACCAGGCGAGTTCTTCAAGTGTCTCGGCCACCGTGGCCGGAAATCGTGCCCGGATCGGTCGTGCCGGCACGCCGCCCACGATCGAATAGGGCGCGACATCCCTCGTCACCACCGCGCCCGCTCCGATGACGGCGCCCGAGCCCACCGTGACGCCCGGCAGGATCGTCACACCATGTCCGATCCAGACGTCATGGCCGATGGTGACCCAGTGATCCTTTCGCCATTGGAAAAACGCGTCGTCGTCGGCGCCCAGATCATACTGCGCCGCGCGATAGGTGAAATGATGCTGTGAGACGCGCCATGTCGCGTGATTGCCGGGGTTGATGCGCGCGCCTTCGGCGATCGAACAGAACTTTCCGATGGTCGACCAAACGGCATTGCCGTGCTTCACGATGTAGGAATAGTCGCCGAAATCGACTTCCCGCAGGGTCACATGGGCATAAATCTCGGTCCAGCGGCCCAACCGGCAATCGATCACGGTTGAGGTTTCGTGCACCGTGGGGTCTTCGGAAAGACGTTTCAAAAGACCGGCGCCTCGGTCTTCGCAAGTCGGATGCCAAGGCCGTGGATGCGTGCCGCTCCGCCGCCGCCCACGCGCATGGGTTCTGCAATAAGCTTCAGGTCCCTGATGCCTAGTCCAGGGAAACTCAGCCCCATCGAATGCGCCATGGCCAGTCGGAAGCCGGGTTTGGGGTTCCGCATCGGGCGGATATCCCGCGTGCCAATTTTCAGGTGATGAGCAATATCCCATTCCTGCGTTTCTCGCCCGATCCGCGTGACAACCCAGCAATGCATGTCCTCGCACCAGTCTCCCTTCTCGGCGGGAAAGAAATAGCCTGTGACATATCCCGCTTCGATGCCGTTGGCGCGTAATGCTGCGATTAAGTAGGTGTTGATGTCGACGCAGGAACCTTCGGTCAGACCGCAACCGACGGCGGGAACATGATCCAGGCCGTCATTGAACCTTTTCACGGGATGCCCATAGGTGAACCGCTCGGCTACCTCGCAGGCGATACGCTGCGCGGCTTCTAGTCCGGTTGCGCCCCGCGCCATGTCGCGCGTTTCTTCGATAAGCGTGTCGGCTGTCCGCACGTACCGGGAGTTCGTTGGGCGAAACATGGCGTCCGGATAGGGATGAGGACGGCAATCGAAGGAATATCGGAACACGGTCTCATTTCCCGACTGCTCCGCCACGATTGCGGTCTGACCGGTTTCGCTCTCGCGTATCTCGCGGGTGTCTGCCCCCGTAACTTCGAGAGCGGCCAAGGTTCCGGCAGGGCTGGACAAACCCTGAGGGGCCAGCAGCAGACCCGTACCGCAGGGCACCGTGACCTCGACCGTGAAACTCATTGAGCCGGCTCCCATTTTCCGATGATCCGCTCGCGAAGACGGGCCGAGATCGCATCGATCACATAGACCATCGCTATGATCAGGAAGATGATCGACCAGGCTTCGTCCCATTTGTACGCCGCGATGCGATCCGACAAAAGGAAACCGATGCCTCCCGCGCCAACGATTCCTAGGATTGTACCTGAGCGAACGTTTGACTCGAAATTGTAGAGCAGGATGGACAGGATCACCGGGCTGACCTGAGGCATGACGCCGAACCGGATTTGCTGCAGCCGCGATCCGCCTGCGGCCTTGATGCCGTCCACTGGCTTGCTGGAGGTGTTCTCTATCGCCTCGGAAAAGAGTTTCGAGAAGGTTCCTATCTCGCTGACGGCGATGGCCAGAATGCCGGGCAAGGGACCAAGGCCGAATGCGCGGATGAAGATAAGAGCCAGGATCAGCGTCTCGAAAGCGCGGATGACATCGTAGCCGCGGCGCATCGAGAACCTGAGAGGCCAGAACCTGTTGATGTTCTTTGCTCCGAGGAACGAAAGCGGAAAGGCGAAGATGGCGCCAATAACGGTTCCAAGGAATGCCATGGCCAGCGTTTCGCCAAGACCGTTCAGTACCTCCGAAAACGCCTCCCACGTTGTCCAGACATGTGGAGGGAACATGAACGACATGACCCGGCCCAGCCGCGTGAGCCCTTCCGCAATTCTGGCGGGCGAGAAATCGAAAACCCAGAGGCAATAGACAAAAAGTCCCACGAAGACGGTCCAGAATACGGTACGGGCCAGACGCTCCGGCAAAGGGGTCTCGAAAGCCGCGGGAACAAGAGTGCGTGCGGAGGTGACACTGTGCTGCGTCATGCGTGACCCTCCATGCCGATGATCCGATGACGGATCTTCTCGGAAATCGTGTCGATCAGGATCACGGTCGCGAAAATGATGAGGAACAGAGCCGACAGGTCGGTGTATTCCTGAAAGCTCATGGCGGTGCGGAATTCCTGCCCCAGCCCGCCGGCTCCGACGTATCCGATGATCGAGGACGACCGCACGTTGATCTCGAAACGCAGAAGCGTGTAGCTGATGATGTTCGGCATGACTTGGGGAACGGCGCCGTAACGGATCTGGTCGAACCATGATCCGCCGGCTGCCTTGACGCCTTCAAGCGGTCGCATGTCAATGTTTTCATTCACTTCCGAGTACAGCTTTCCAAGCGCGCCGCAGGAATGAAGCCCGACGGCCAGAACGCCCGCCAAGGGGCCGACGCCGAAGCAGAACACGAAGATCAATGCCCAGACGAGATCGGGCACGGTGCGTGCAATCTCCAGATAACGGCGACATATCCACAGAACCCATAGGTTCGGGGCCAGGTTGCGCGACGCCGGAAAAGATAGAAGAAACCCGCCGATCACGCCGAAGGTCGTGGCCATGAAGGCGATCAGAATGGTTTCGATCAGCAGTTTCAGCCAAATCTGCCAGCGCCAGAACCACTCGGAGAGGTCGCTGGCCAGACTTTCCCAGCGGAGAACCGGGATCGTCTTCTCGATGAACTCGCCAAGACGCGGCAGGCCGGCGGGAAGAATCCAGCGCCATTCGCGACTTCCGTCAGGCATGGTCAGTTGAGTGACCTTGAAGAAGTCTCCCAGCCAGGCGGTCAGCGAAAAGAGGATCAGGAAAATCGCCGTTCCAATGACCCAGTTGACGCGGGCCCGCCGCCGGACACGGGCGAAGTCGGCCTCGAAAGTCGAGACCGCTGAGGGCGTTATCGAGACGCCGGTTATTTCTGCGAGGCTGGTCATGGTGATTGGGGAGGGGCCGCGTGATGCGGCCCCTGCGTTACTGTTGTCAGCTGCCGCGGCGCTGATCTTTCAGCCACTGGCGCATCTCGACGATCCACTGATAGCGCTCGTGGTCGACCTTGAAGAACCCGACATCGGGGTTCGGATCGGCGGGATCGAACGAGGAATGTGCCTTGAAGCCTTCGGGGTCTTTTTCGGGGAAGGCCATCAGCGCCGCTTCGATGTCGTCGATCATCTCCTGGGGGATGTTCGAACGCGCGGTCCAGGGACCGACGGTGATTTCCGGGCTCTCCCAGACGGTGCAGACGAGGCCGTCGTCGATCATGCCTTTCGAGACCATGCGCTGCGGAATGCCGTCGACGTCACTGTTCTGATAGGTCGACGCCGTGTCGAAAGTCCCGTTGACCACACCCGAGACGCCCGCCTCGTGGCTGCCCGAGAACGGCACCGCCTGGAAATAGCTCGCCGGATCGATGCCCAGTTTTTCTTTCATGTTGAAGTAGGGCACGGCATAGCCCGAGGTGCTGTCGGGGTCGGCGAAGGCGTGGACCTTGCCCTTGGCGTCTTCGAGGCTTTTGATGCCGCTGTCGCAACGGGTTACCACGATCGAGCGATAGCCGGTGTTTCCATCCTTTTTCACGACCGAGAGAAAGGGCACCACTCCACCATCCGTTGCTGTGTAGGCGGCGGCATAAGCCGAGCTGCCAAGACGCGCGATCTCGATCTGATCCGCGGCCATCGCCTGGATGACGCCATCGTAATTGCCGGCCGTGAAGATCTCGACGCTCACGCCAAGCTCGGTCTCGAGGTAAAGGCGAAGAGGTTCGTTGCGCGCGATCCGGTCCTGCTCGTTTTCGCCCGAAAGGATGCCGAACTTGATGATCTGGTAGTCCTGTTTCCAGTCATCCGCGGCAAAGGCCGGCGCGGCGACAAGAGCAGCGAGGGCCGCGGTGGTAAGTAGTTTCATGGGTCTATTCCCCCTGTTTGGTTTTGGCGAATGGAAATGTCATGCGGTGACCAGCGCCTTGGTCGAGGTGACCGCCTCGTTGAATTCCGCAAGCCCGTCGCTGCCATAGATGTCGCGAACGACATCGTTTGTCAGTTGTCGGGCTGTGCCGTCGAACATCACGCGGCCCTGGCGCATGGCGATGATGCGCTCGCAATACTCGCGTGCCGTATCCAGTGTGTGCAGGTTGACGAGAACGGTCAGACCGTCTTGACGATTGATGGTCCGAAGCGCCTCCATCACCCGGGTCGCATTGCCGGGGTCGAGCGAAGCGATTGGTTCGTCCGCCAGCATGATGCGCGGCCGCTGAACAAGCGCGCGCGCGATGGCTACCCGCTGCTGCTGCCCGCCCGAAAGCGTGCCGGCGCGTTGCAAGGCTTGGGGAACCAGATCGAGCCGATCCAGCGCATGTATCGCCTCGGCCCGCTCTTCGTCGGAAAATCGCATAGCCATCGAGGTCAGAAAGCCGTGGTTCGACAGGCGTCCGACCAGGACATTCGTCAAGACGTCAAGGCGATCGACGAGGTTGAACTGTTGAAAGATCATCGCGCAGTCGCGCCGCCATTGGCGCAGCGCGGCTCCGCGAAGTGCGGTCACTTCCCTGTCGCCGAAGGCAATCGAACCCATGCTCGGCTCGACGAGGCGATTGATTAGGCGCAGAAGGGTTGATTTTCCGGCGCCCGATCTGCCGATCAGGCCGACGAATTGTCCGTCGGGGATCCTCAGGGTCACGTCGTCGACGGCAAGTGTCTCGTCGAAACGCCGGGTCACGCCTTCAAGCTTGAGGTCTCGGTCCATCATGAGGCGGGACCATGAGCAGATTCGATGACGGGCAGTTGTCCGTTCCGTGACGTTTTCGATTCAGAATTCTCAATGGTCCGTGACATGGTATTCGCGTTGCTAATGGGCCGGAAAACGCGGCGCTTGCCGCGTGGAATTCCTGCGGAAGTTGTCACCGATTTGTCATGCAAGGCCCGTAGCAGGGCCGCGTCTGCAATCGCCAAACAAGTCAGGGAGACAGGACATGTCCATCCGCAGCATCATCTACTCCGCTACCGCAGCCGCAGCTCTTCTCGCCACATCCGCCGCCGCCGAGACCTGGCAACTGGCCGTGACCGATGTTGAAGGACTCGAGCGCCTTCAGACCGAGTGGGGCGGATTCAAGGCCGCTCTTGAAGAAGCCACCGGCGATACCTTCGAGTTCTTCCCGGTCAATTCACGCACGGCCGCCGCCGAGGCCTTGCGGGGCGAAACCGTCGACTTCGTGATCTCCGGCCCGGCCGAGTACGTCGTGATAAACAAGTTGACGAACGCCACCCCGCTCATCGGTCTTGGCCGTCCCGATTATCACTGTGCGATCGTTGTCCGCGCCGACAGCGGCATCAACACAATGCAGGATCTCAAGGCCAAGAAGATCGCTTTTGGCGACATCGGCTCGACGTCGAACATGCTGTGCCCGATGCAACTGGTCGCCGACTACGGCATCGATCCGGTGAACGACATCGAGCCGACCTACACGTCACGCAACATCGCGCACGAGGCGTTGAAGAACGGCGACGTCGACGCCATCGGCACCAACGCCACGAGCTGGATGGAAGGCCCGCGCGCCAAGGACGAGAGCGTTCCCTACGGCTTTTTCAAGATGCTGGGTCGCTCGGGCGACCTTCCAAACGACATGATAATGGTCGGCGCGCACGTGCCTGCCAAGGCGGCCGAGAAGGTTCGTAACTCGATCCTCGAGAACAAGGAGGGAATCATCGCCGCGATCCTGACGCACGAGGAGAACGAAAAGTACCGCGGCATGGACCTCGTCGCCATCGAGGACAATGCCTATGACTATGTGCGCTCGATGTACTCGAATGCGGGCTATCCGCAGTTCGACAACTTCATCGGCGAGTGATGCCTTTGGACCGGGCCCTAGCGGCCCGAGCGGATGAAAGGACGACGGACCTGTCCGTCAGCGGCCTGACCAAGTCTTTCGGTCGGGCCGCACCGATCTTCTCCGATCTTGCTTTCGAAGTGGTGCGCGGCGCTTCCGTCGCCCTTGTCGGGTCCAATGGCACGGGGAAATCGACCCTTTTGAGGTGCTGTCTCGGCCTCCTGCCGATCGACGCGGGATCCGTGCGCTTGCTGGGAGACGACATTTCGAGGCTATCTTCGGGCCAGGCGCGCGCACTGCGCGCTCGGACAGGTCTCGTGGCGCAGAAGCACAATCTCGTGCCGCGCCTCTCCGTCCTGTCCAACGTCATCCACGGGTTGCTCGGCAGTTTCAGCGGCCCGCGCTACTGGCTTCAGAGCATCGCGCCGGAG
This sequence comes from Silicimonas sp., assembly GCA_040220415.1. GTDB lineage: Bacteria > Pseudomonadota > Alphaproteobacteria > Rhodobacterales > Rhodobacteraceae > JAVJUV01. The sequence continues at coordinate 30,781 of JAVJUV010000025.1, read as the reverse complement.
GAAGCCCGCGATGCCGCGCTTGCAGCTCTGGCGAAGGTCGGTCTGGCGGATCTGGCACTGCGCCGGGCCGACTCGTTGTCGGGCGGGCAAAGCCAGAGGGTCGCAATAGCCCGCGCACTGGTGGCGAAACCACGTTTCCTGATTGCCGATGAACCCTGCGCATCCCTGGACCCGGCTGCGGGCGAAGAGGTCATGGCGTTGTTCTTTCGACTGGTGAGGCAAGAGGGCGTGACGGTGATCTTCACGTCGCATCAAATGGAACACGCTTTGCAATACGGCGACCGCGTGCTCGGACTTCAGAACGGATCCATCGCGATTGACGCATCGCCCGGTGATCTGACCCGAACCGACCTGAGGCGGCTTTATGACTGATGTCGCGCTCCCCTCCCGGTTCGAGCGTCCTTCGGCGTTCAGTTTTCTCGGCTACGCCTTTGGCGTCGCGATACTCGTCTGGTCGCTGGACGGGGCAGGCTTTTCCCTCGAGAAGGCGCTTAAATCCGGCCCCCGGCTTGCGGATTTCTTCTCTCGCGCATGGCCGCCCTCGACGGACAGGCTGTCCTCGCTCTCCTGGAAAATGGTTGAAACCCTTCAGATCGCGGTGGCTGGCGCTGCGCTTGGCGTAATCTTTTCGGTGCCATTCGCGCTTCTGGCAGCCCGCGGCGTTGTCGCGGGACGCGCGGTCAACGCTGCTGTCCGTGCCTTTCTCGGCTTCATCCGGGCTGTTCCGGATCTTGCATGGGCTCTGGTCTTCGTTGTTGCGGTGGGCCTTGGCCCCTTTGCTGGCCTTCTGGCGATCATGATGGACACCCTTGGCTTCTGCGCAAGGTTCTTCGCGGATGACATGGAAAACGTTGATCCCGGTCCGGCGGAAGCGCTGACCGCGACCGGTGCGAAAAAACTCGACATCGCGGCGACCGCGATCATTCCTGCAGCAATGCCGGCTTTCATTTCCACCGCGCTCTTCGGTCTGGAAAAGGCGGTCCGGTCCTCGACCATCCTGGGCCTCGTCGGAGCAGGGGGAATCGGAATCGAGCTCAAGGTGGGATTCGATCTGTTCGATTATCAGACCGCGATGACCGTCATTCTGATGATCGCGGTCGTCGTCATAGCGGTCGAGCAGGCCGGAACGGTCCTGCGCCGCAAGGTTATCGGGGGAGAGAGATGAGAACCGACACGGCACATGAACATTGGGACATCCAGTGGCAGGACGCTCCGACCAAATGGACGGAGGCCGAGGCCGAGGTTCTGGACTGGGCCAAGGGTTTCGCACCCGGCTCGCGAATCCTCGATCTGGGCGCAGGCGTCGGACGGCATGCGCTGGCGCTTGCGCGGATGGGCCATTCGGTCGACGCGGTCGACGCCGCCGCTGCGGGTCTGGCTGTGATCGACCGCCTGACACAACTGGAGAGCCTGCCGGTGGCAACCCACATTGGAAGCATGACCGATCTGCCGCTGCCTGACGGGTCCTGCGATCACGTGCTCAGCTGGAACGTGATCTATCACGGTGACGAGACCGTCGTCCGCGCCAGCATCGCCGAGATCCGACGCATCCTGAAACCCGGCGGTACCTTCCTCGGCACGATGCTGTCGGCTCGGCGACTGCCGGGCGAGCGGGCGTTGATGCCCGGTCGCGAGATTTCCCGGAATACATGGGTCTTCGATGGCGAGGGCGATAAGGTGCACCCGCATTACTTCTGCGACGCAACGGACCTTCTGGACCTGTTCGAAGGCTTCGAACCCTGGCGGCTGGAAGACAAGGAACACGAGAGGCCGGGCACCTGGCACTGGCATCTGTTGATGGAACGGAAATGACGGAAGCTCTGGTCTTCGAAGGCGCGCGCGTTGTTCTTCCTGAGGGCGAGGCGCACGTATCCGTCCGCGTCGAAAACGGCAGGATCACGGCACTCGACGGCGCGCGGAACGGCGCGCGTGTCGTGGACTGCCGAGGACTGATCCTCGCTCCGGCGCTCGTCGATATCCACGGCGACGCATTCGAGCGCCAGATCATGCCGCGACCGGGTGTCTTCACTCCGATCGACGTGGCGCTTCTCGAGACCGACCGGCAACTTGCCGGGTCGGGGATCGCCACGGCATATCATGCACTGACCCTGTCCTGGGAGCCGGGTCTGCGCTCCGTCGCGCGCGGCACGACGATGATCGATGCACTCGGCCGCCTTGCGCCGCGTCTTGCGTCCGAAAACCGGGTGCAGCTGCGCTGGGAGACCTACTGTTTCGAAGCGATGCCGGTCATCGAGAAATGCCTGGCTGCGGGCCCGACCCCGTCGCTTGCCTTCAACGATCACACGACGATGGCGATGCTCGACCCCAGCGTGCCCGTGCAGGAAAGACCCTTCGACCTTGATCCCGATTTTCCGATGGTCGACATGGCCAGCCCGAATTTCGTCGTCGCCATGTCCGAACGCGCCAAGCGGAGCGGCCTTTCAACCGAAGCATACGCCGAATTGCTGAAAGAAAGAATCTCCCGCCGGTCGGACGTCGCGTCGGCCATCGCGCGGGTGGCGGCCATGGGGCAGTGTGCCCGAGCACCGATGCTTAGCCATGACGACAGCCAGGTCGAGAGCAGGAAATTCTATCGGAATCATGGAGCGAGAATCACGGAATTCCCGATGCGCCGGCCGGTTGCGGAAGCGGCGCGGGCCGCGGGAGACTGGATCGTCTTCGGTGCTCCGAATGCGGCTCGGGGCGGTTCGCATCTTGGCTCTATCGGCGCGGGCGAGATGGTTGCGGCGGGCCTCTGCGACATCCTTGCCTCGGACTATTACTATCCTGCGATGCTGGCAGCTGTGGCGCGGCTCCGTCAGGATGGCGTCGGAACCCTGTCCCAACTCTGGAAGCTGGTGTCGCAGAACCCCGCCGAGGCTTCGGGCCTTTGCGACCGCGGCCGTATCGAGAAGGGCAAACGGGCGGATATTGTCCTGATCGACTGGCCCGAAGGTGCCGTTCCGGCCCCGGTCCTCACGTTGCGCCAGGGTCGTACCGCTTTCGCGGCGCGTGACCTATAGGATGGTCCCGTCCGAATAGACCACCCGGCCCCCGGAGATCGTGGCGACGACATGTCCTATGCCTTCGTCGCTGGCCAGCACGAGATCCGCTCTCTGACCCACGCGAATTTCGCCCCGGTCGCTCAGGCCAAGTGCACGCGCAGGGTTCGCGCTCGCCAGTTTCGAGACCGCGGCGATGCCGCCGGGGTCGGTGTCGGCGAGGGCAAGAATGGCAGGCAGTATGGCCGAAGGGTGATAATCCGCGGCAAGAATGTCCAGCACGCCTTCCCGATGGGCGTCACGGGCGGAAAGATTGCCGGAATAACTTTCGCCCCGCAAAGCATTTGGCGCGCCCATTGCGGTCATCATGCCTTCGTCGCGCGCCGCCCTCGCGGCTGCCAGTGTGACCGGAAATTCACTTATGACGGCCCCAATGTCGGACATGAGGGCGACTTTCTCGGGTGTGTCGTCGTCATGGCTCGCCAGACGAACACCCGAGCGGGCGCAAAGAGCGGCCATCGCTCTGATCGTCGCCATTGCGTCGCCGGCATTCGATTTCTTCTCGCGAATGCGTTCCGCCACCTGCGCACGGGCTTCCTCGGGGCTTTTGCCCTCCTTCTCGATGCGTTTGAACAACCTCTCGAGGTCGCGGTATTGCCCTTGGCCCGGCGTATGGTCGGTCAGTGACACCAGATCAACCGTTCCGTCCGCAATCAGTTCTTCGACGACGGACAGCGCTTTCGGATAATTGATCTCGAAGCGCGCGTGGACGCGGTGGTCGATCGACAGGCATGGGCGCATCGCCTTCAGTGAGCGCAGAATGTGCATCGAATGTTCGTAGGACCGAACGTGACCATACGCCGACATCGGGTTGAAGCTGACCGATGCATAGGCGGTCGTCACGCCCGAGCCGGCCAGCCGCTTGTCCAGATCGCGCAATCCCAGTTCCATCGGCATCTTCACATGCGGCCGCGGTTCGATCTCGCGCTCGATCATGTCGCCGTGCATGTCGACGAAACCGGGCAAAAGCAAAAGGCCCGGATTTTCCGGGCTAACGTTCACAGGGTCGGATATTTCGGCAATCCGATTTCCATCAATATGTACCGATACCTTTCCAAGGCCCGATGGAAGCGCCGCACGAACGTACTTGATCCACATCAGCGTCATCTCCCTCTCAAGATTTCTTTGGTTTTCAGTACTTAGGAACTCTTCGTAACAATGATGCTATGGTGTTGAATGAATTTGATCCTTTTACCGGCACAAGGGCCTCTACTGCCGAAGAAATCACGAACGTTCCGCTCTTTGTGCTGCACATTCTGCAGCACAAAGACGTCTGATATCAGCAAAAATATTGGCCTAATAAACTGAAAAACAACCACGTTCCGACGACTGCCCTCCGCCGTCAGGTTCTGTCAGAGCAAGCCGGCTTGGGACGGGCAGGGCGGTTCCGCACCTTTGATAGATGACCAAATCCGATCCATTTAGCCGTGCCCGGACCGGCCGTGAGATTATCCGTCTGGCGGTGATGTTTTGCGTTCGTTTCCCGCTGTCGGTTCACAATGTGGAGGATCGGTTCCATGAACGCGGTATCGAAGTCAGTCATGAATCTTTACGATATTGGTAGCTTCGGTTCGGTCCGCTATTCGCGGCGAGATCCGAAAGCGCCGAGTTGCCGGCATGAGATCCGGACGCTGGCGCTGGCACCTCGACGAGATATTCGTGAAGATCAACGGTGAGCGCTATTACCTGTGAGGCGCTGTGGCTCACGAGGGCGAAGTGCCTGAAGGTTTCATAACGAAAGCGCGCGACAAGAAGGCCGAAGTGATTCCTGAAGAAAGCAACGCGCAAGCATGGTTGCCCGGAGGGTATCATCACGGATCGGCTGCTCTCGTACGGCGCATCTTTGAACGTGACCGGAGCAGCTGACTGTCAGAAAACAGGCTGCCTGCTGAACATCCGGGCAGAGAATTCACACCGACCGTCCACGCCTCAGCCTACGACCTCCTCGACTCGGAGCACGGCCTCAATACCAGACCAAATTTCAAGCTGAACCGAGCCGACGCTCTTGCCGAGTGACGTGGTCCATGTGCAGAATAGGGGACAGCATCACTGTCCTTGCAGAGACCGGTTCGGATGCGCCTGACACCGCCGACCCGGAAAGAAGCAGAGCACTGCCTATCGCTTCCGGTAGTCCCGCAGTTGCAACCAGGACAAGTGCCAAGCCTCGTTTGTCTGGCGTCTATTCGACCGGTTCAACGCCAGAGTTATCCCAGAGCATATCCCGCGCCGCGCACTGTTCGGATAGGATCGTCACCCCCATGCTGGCTCAGGGCTTTTCGAAGGCGGCCGATGTGGACGTCAACTGTTCTGGTATCAACGTAAATGTCCCGACCCCAGACCCGATCAAGCAATTGTTCACGGCTCCAGACCCGCCCAGGTTTTTCCATGAATGTTGTCAGAAGCCGGAACTCGGTCGGTCCGAGTTTGATCGGCTTTCCGGCGCGCGTAACCTGATAGGTTTCGGAATCTAGCAGGATGTCCTCGAATTCCAATCGTTCTCCGACACTTGCGGGGCGGATGCGGCGCAATTGCGTGCGCACGCGGGCCATCAACTCGATCACCGAGTACGGCTTGGTGACATAGTCGTCCGCGCCGGTTTCCAGCCCTCGGACACGATCGTTCTCTTCCGAGCGTGCCGTCAGCATGATCACCGGGATTTTCCGCGTCTCGGTGTTTGATTTCAGTCGTCGGCATATCTCGATCCCCGATACGCGCGGCAGCATCCAGTCGAGAATGATGACATCGGGCTGTGCCTCGTCGATCATCAGCAACGCCTCGTCTCCGTCCACCGCCCGAACCACCGAGTATCCTTCGGCTTCGAGGTTGTAGGTCAGAACTTCCCGTTGCGCGGGTTCGTCTTCGACGATCATGACGTTTGGTCGATTGGCGGACATTTCAGCCCTCTTCCGTCATCGAGGATGTCTTGTCTTTCTTGACGCGCGCGTCGTCGGGCAGTTCGCCGGTGACGAGGTAGACCACCTGTTCGGCGATGTTGGTGACATGGTCGCCCATTCGTTCAACGTTCTTCGCGGCGAAATGGAGGTGCATGCAGGGTGTGATGTTCCGTGGATCTTCCATCATGTGGGTCAGGAGTTCTCGGAACATGGCGTTGTAAAGCTGGTCAACGTCTTCGTCGCGCTCGATCACTTGAAGCGCAAGCGCAGTGTCGCGCTGGATGTAAGCATCAAGCGCGTCCTTGAGCATGGAATGGACTTCCCGAGCCATCCTGCGAATCGAGACCGAAGATGACCCGACCTGAGGGCCTGCGGCCAGGACGGTAGTGCGCTTGGCCATGTTCTTGGCATAGTCGCCGACGCGTTCGAGATTGGCGCTGATCTTGATGACCGTCATCACGGTGCGCAGGTCCGAAGCGGTCGGTTGCCTGAGAGCGATTACGCGGGTCGCTTCATCATCCAGTTCTTCTTCCAGACGATCGATGGCCTTGTCACCTTCCCGAACCTCTTCGGCGAGGTCGAGGTCGCGGCGTTCCAGCGCTTCGGAGCCGTTGAGGATGGCGTCCTCTACCATGCCGCCCATCTTCATCAGCATGGCTTGGATTGCCTCGAGGTCGCGGTCAAAGGCAGAGGCGATGTGCTGTTCGTGCATTTCTTTGCTCCCTACCCGATCCGACCGGTGATGTAGCTTTCGGTGCGGTTGTCCTGGGGGTTTGTGAAAATCTGGTCGGTGTCATTGAATTCGACCAGGTGACCAAGATGGAAGAACGCAGTTTTCTGGCTGACCCGCGCTGCCTGCTGCATCGAGTGAGTGACAATAACCACCGAGTAGTCTCGACGAAGCTCGTCGATCAGTTCTTCCACCTGGGCGGTTGCAATCGGGTCGAGCGCCGAGCAGGGCTCGTCCATCAGCAGGACTTCAGGTTCGGTGGCGATGGCACGGGCGATACATAGCCGCTGTTGCTGACCGCCTGAGAGCCCGGTTCCCGGTTCGTCCAATCTGTTTTTCACCTCGTCCCAGATAGCGCCGCGGCGCAGGGATTTCTCGACGATCTCGTCAAGTTCCGACTTCGACTTGGCCAGGCCGTGAATGCGCGGGCCGTACGCGATATTGTCGTAAATCGACTTCGGAAACGGGTTTGGCTTCTGGAACACCATACCGACCTGGGCTCGCAACTGTACCGGATCAACCGACTTGTCGTTGATGTCATTGCCGTCCAGCTCGATATGTCCCGATACGCGGCAGATATCGATTGTATCGTTCATCCGGTTCAGGCAGCGCAGGAAAGTCGACTTGCCGCAGCCTGACGGGCCGATGAAGGCGGTCACGGTCTTGTCAGCAATATCGACATCCACATCCTTTATCGCATGTGTGTTGCCGTAGTGGACGTTGACATTCCGTGCAGTGATTTTCGTATCGGTCATGTTCACGCCCCGTTCGATCTTTCTCATGTCGTTCATATCTGAGCCCTTCTTTTGGGGACGCCTACCATTTGCGTTCGAATTTCTGTCGCAGGTAAATCGCTATTGCATTCATCGTCACAAGGAAGCCGAGCAGCACCAGGATGGCCGCGGATGTCCGTGAAACGAAGCCGCGTTCGGGACTGTCAGCCCATATGAAAATCTGGGTCGGCAAGGCGGTCGCGCTTTCGAACGGACTGCTTGCCGCCGAGGTGATGAAGGCGTTCATGCCGATCAGCAGAAGAGGCGCCGTCTCACCCAAGGCCTGAGCCAGCCCAATGATCGTGCCGGTCAGGATGCCGGGCATGGCAAGAGGAAGAACATGGTGGAAGACGACCTGCTGCTTGGACGCGCCGACGCCCAAGGCTGCCTCGCGGATTGATGGCGGCACCGCCTTGAGCGCCGCGCGTGTCGCGATGATGATCGTGGGCATGGTCATCAGCGCCAGTGTCAGGCCGCCGACGAAGGGTGCCGAGCGTGGCATACCGAACCAGCCGATGAAGACGGCCAAGGCCAGCAGCCCGAATACCACCGAAGGGACAGCTGCCAGGTTGTTGATGTTGACCTCGATGAAGTCGCTGAGCTTGTTCTTCGGCGCGAACTCCTCGAGATAGATTGCGGCACCGATCCCCAGTGGGAACGAGATCAGGAAACAGACGAGCAGGGCCCAGAACGATCCGACCAGTGCGCCCTTGAGACCTGCCAGTTCCGGGAACCGCGAGTCCGCGTTCGTGAAAAGGGCCCAGTTGAAAGGCTTCGAGATTGCGCCCTGATCCTTCAGCGCATCGAACCAGGCGATTTCGTTATCCTTGACGCGGCGGTTCTGTTCCGGAGTCTCGCGTTCGATCAGCCCCTTGTTCAGTTGGTCGAACGGATCTGACACCGGGACCTTCATCGTGATCGTCTCACCGATCAGGGACGGGTTGGCGACGACCATGTCACGCAGATCGAATTGCGCGCCGTTCGACAGAATGCCTTCGACGGCTCGCACGGTTGGCCGGTCTGACAGGTCAACCGTCGGCAGCATTTCTGCGAGCGAGGCTGTCAGTGCATCGTCAAATCCACCGCGCGGCAGGCGATCGGCGGGGATCTCTTCGGGATCGACGTAAACGCTTAAGGTCAGATGGGTCTGGGTAAATGCCTGCCAGCCTGTCGAGACGAGCGATGCCACGAGGATGAACAGCATCAGGAAGGCGATCGAGATCGCCCCCAGACCGATCAATTGCAGGCGGAATTGTTTGCGCCGGCGGCGCTTGAGCGAGGCTGCCACGATCTCCGTCGTGGAGAGCTTGTGGAATGAACCCGTGCCGTTTGTCATGTCTGTCATGCCGATAGCCTCAATCGTAGGCTTCGCGGTACTTGCGCACAATGCGCAGCGCGAAAATGTTGATCATCAGGGTGACCAGAAACAGCATCATGCCCAGGGCAAACGCTGCCAGCGTCTTGGGATTGTCGAAAGATGTATCGCCAATCAGCAGCGTCACGATCTGTACGGTTACCGTTGTCACGCTGTCCAACGGGTTGATCGTCATCTTGGCGATCAGACCTGCGGCCATCACCACAATCATCGTTTCGCCAATCGCACGACTGACCGCCAGAAGAACGCCTCCGACGATTCCGGGCAGGGCGGCCGGAAACAGGACTGTCGTCATCATTTCGCCGCGAGTGGAACCAAGTCCCAGCGCGCCGTCCCGCAGGGATTGCGGAACGGCGGACAGCGCGTCGTCTGCAAAGGACGAGATGAATGGGATCAGCATGATACCCATGACCCCACCTGCCGCAAGCGCGGTATTGGGGGCCACGTCCAACCCGATGGATTGCCCGAAGTTCCTGATGGCCGGCGCGACGACCAGAATGGCGAAGAATCCGTAAACAACCGTCGGTACGCCTGCGAGAATCTCCAGAACGGGCTTCACGACAGAGCGCAGCTTTCGAGGAGCGAACTCATTGAGGTAGATGGCGGAAAACAGCCCGATCGGTACGGCCACGAGAAGGGCAACGACCGTGATCACGATCGTGCCGAGGATCACGGGTATCCATCCAAACGCTCCTTCAGCGGCAATCTGGTCTTCCCGCAACGGTATTTGCGGTTCCCAGTTCATCCCGAAAAGAAATTCAGTGAGTGGCACCCGGTCCAGAAAGCGCAAGGTCTCGTAGGACAGCGATACGATGATGCCGATCGTTGTGAATATGGCGACTGTCGAACAGAAGATCATCAGACCCGAGACAATGCCCTCGACACCCTGACGCGCCCGAAAATCGGCGTCCACGCGGGAGCGCGCAAAAATCAGCAAGACAAGCGAAATGACCAGAACAACGGCGATAAGCAACCAGTCCGACCGGTCGTGAAGGCCGGCGAATCGTTCAGCCGCTTCGACTTTCCAATCCTCCGGCGTGCCGAAGATCTGTCCTCTTGAAATCGACTTGATTTCGGCCAGAACCAACTGGATGCCGCCGGTATCAAGGTCATCCAGAACACCGTCAGGCAAATCGCCCATCACCATGCGGTCGATGATCGGCCCCTGAAGGGCGACCCAGAGCAGGATAAAGGTCAGAACAGGGACAAGTATCAGCAACGCAGAGAACATCCCGTGATAGGATGTCATCGAATGCAGCCTTGCGCCGCCGTCGCGGATCAATCTCGCAGCGCGTCGATTGATCATATATCCGGCCAAGACCGCCAAGATCAGCAACAGAAAGGGAAAAGCTGTCATTTGCCTGTTCTTTCCAAAGAAATGCCCGGGACGCTGTTACACGCCCCGGGCCGCAGGTCCACTAGTGGACGTTATTCCGGAGCGGCCATCGATTTGGCGTTCAGCACGGCATCCTGCAGGTCCATGCGGCGATCGTCGGCAAGGGCGACAAGTCCTCGCTCGGACAGGTAGCCGTCGGCCTCAAGTGCGTCATCCGACATGTACTCTTCGATGAACTCGTTGAGGTTCGGGATGACGCCGCGATGCGCGTTCTTGACGTAGAAGTAGAGCGGACGGGACACCGGGTAGGATTTGTCGGCAATGGTGTCGGTGGACGGCTCTACGCCATTGATCATGACACCTTTCAGGTTGTCCAGGTTCTCGTAGAGGAACGAGTAGCCGAAGATGCCCATGGCATTGGTGTCTGCTTCAAGACGCTGAACGATCAGGTTGTCGTTTTCACCGGCCTCTACGAAGGGTCCGTCAGTCCGCATGCGCGAGCAGTTCTCTTCTACCCAGTCGCCGTCGAAACCGCCCTCTTTCACGTAATCCAGTTCTTCGCAGCCGGCCCACATGGCAAGTTCAACGAAGGCGTCGCGTGTGCCCGAGGTTGGCGGAGGGCCGTAGGCGAGGATTTCCACTGCAGGCAGGTCGGCGTTGATCTGGTCCCAGGTTGTGTAGGGATTGTCGACCCATTCGCCGTCAACCGGCACCTGCGCGCCGAGGGCAAGGTAGATTTCGCTGAGTGTGAGGTCCCACGCGAAGTCATTGCTGCGCGATATGGCCATGGACAGACCGTCAAAGCCGATCAGAGCTTCGGAGATGTCAGTGACGCCGTTCTGCTGGCAAAGCTCGTATTCCGAAGCCTTCATGGCCCGCGATGCGCCGGTAATGTCGGGGTGCTGCTCACCGATACCGCCGCAGAAAATCTTCATGCCGCCACCGGTACCGGTGGATTCGACGATCGGCGAGGGAGCACCGGTGTTGTTGGCAAACTGTTCGGCCACTGCCTGGGTGTAGGGAAACACGGTTGACGATCCGACGATGCGGATTTCATCACGCGCGGCTGCGGCGGTGGCGGACACGGCAACGAGTGCCAGTGCCGACACGGAAATCTTGGTGATAGACATGGTATCTCCTGATTGTCATTTCGGACCGGAGCGATCGGCCTCAGCAGCGTGGCTAATCAGATTCTGTAATGCTTATGTAAAATTGATGTGACAGTTTTGTAACAAGGGGTCGCCCGGTCGTCTGACCAAGAAACAGGCGACTTCTCCAGCTTGGCATGGCAGGAAAATATCCGGCGATTGTCAAATCAGACAGTTATTGCGGCCACCGGACGGCCTGCAGATATTCAGCCCCGCAGTCACGCCGCACAGTGACTTTCGCACTCGTTCCCAGTGGCAGACCACCTGCTGTCGACCAGTCAGACCGCGACCGCGTGCCGCGCGGGACTTGACGACAGGTACTCGTCGAAAGCGGATGCAACGATGCGGACCAGTGGTTTGCCCAACTCGGTCACCTTCAATCTGCCTTCAGAGAATTCGATCAGCCCTTCACGTGTGAAATCCGCAAGAAGTCCGGCCGACGCCGCGTACCAGCGGCGCGGAGCTCCGAAGCGTTGTGCCACCTCGTGCAGGTCGACCTTGCCGAGGCACATGAGAGATTCGATGACAAAGCCGCGCATGGCGTCCTGACCGACAAAAGCCCGGCCTTTGGCAATCGGAAGCCGACCGTTTTCAACGTCCCGCGCCCATGCTCCGGTTTCCGAGATGTTCTGGGCAAAGCCATCCGGCGTGCGGCTGATCGACGTCGAGCCGACACCAAGAAGCGCCTGAGCGTTGTCGGTCGTATAGCCCTGGAAGTTCCGGCGGAGCGTCCCGCGAGCCGCCGCCTTGGCCATGTCGTCTTCGGGCAGCGCGAAATGGTCCAGGCCGATCGCAACGTATCCCGCGCGCTCCAGTGCTTTCGCGGCACTCGTCGCCTGTTCGAGCCGCGCAGCGCTTCGGGGCAGAGCGGCCTCGTCGATCATCCGTTGCTTCTTTGCCATCCAGGGCACGTGCGCATAGCCAAAAAGCGCAATTCGGTCCGGTCGCATCGCTGCGCAGATATCGATGGTTTCAAGCAGGGTTTCGGTTGTCTGATGCGGCAAGCCGTAGATGAGATCGAAGTTTATGCCTGCGACCCCGGCATCGCGCAGTCTGTCGACGGCTACCTGCACCATTTCTGGTGGCTGGATGCGATTGATCGCGGCCTGGACCCTTGGATCGAATTCCTGAACGCCGAAACTGGCGCGCGTGAACCCTAGCTGACCGATCCGCTCGATCATGGCCTGGCTCAGCGTTCGCGGATCACATTCCACAGCCAGTTCCGCGCCATGCGCAAAATCGAAGTTGGCGCGCACAACACTCATCGTGCATTCGAAATCGTCAGGGTCCAGAACGGTTGGTGTGCCACCACCCCAGTGCAGGTGAGATATCGTCATGCGGTCCGGAAGTCGCTCGGAAACAAGCGAAATCTCGCGCATGAGGGTCGCGGCATATTCGGACAGCGGGGCCTTGCGCGATGCGAGTTTCATGTTGCAGCCGCAGTACCAGCAGATTTGGCGGCAGAATGGGACATGAAGGTAGAGAGATACCGTTTTGTCCGGATCAAGACCTTCAAGCCAGCGCGTGTAAACCTCGGAATCGACGGCCTGCGAGAAGTGTGGCGCTGTCGGGTAGCTGGTGTATCTGGGAACGTTCTGGGTAGCGTAGCTGTTGAAACTTTGTGACGTCATCTCGGTTCTCTTTGCCGTTTACTCAGCTCGATCTCAAATCTGCAGCTTGCTTCGCCGTCACGGCAACAAGCGACGTGGCGTACTGTTGCCGCTCTGCTCACCAACGTGCTGAACAGGCGATCGAAGACCGCCACATGCCAGGCACACTCGGGCATCGCGAGCGGATTTGCTCTGATCGAGATCAAATGCACGGGTTTTCGGGCGGTTTCGCAAACACCGGAACCGGAGAACGTCCATGCATGTTTGCGGATGGCGGTCAGCAAAAGATTGGCTGAAATCCGGGGAGGAGCGATCCGCAGAGCGAACTGGGCGGCCTTTGGTATGCGATGGGCCAAGATGTAATCGGCTGTTCGGAGCCCTGCCTGTCCCGCGATGCTGGATGCCATTTCGAGCGGAAGGGCATCCCAGAGAGCCCGCAATAGCAAGGCGGCAATGTTCTGGTCGATCATGGCCTCGGGCGGATCGTCGAAAAGCCGCTCGTAGCCTAATTGTTCGAAAAAGCTGCGGGCTTTTGTCGGCCCGAATGCGTCCTGCAAGGCATTCGCCAGTTGGACGACCGCGTTCGGACCGACGAGAGCAGGGGTATCGAAGGCGGGTGCGCCGTCCACCGATCATTCGCCCGGGATCGTCGTTTCGGCGGGCAGCTGGAAATCGCCGCCTCCGCAGGCTTTCACGTTTTGCGCCTCGCGTCGGGCCCGCGCTCTTGCCGCGCGATCCGCAGCGGCTTCCCAGTCGTCCATCTGTGCTGGTGCGATTGTCCGCGTCCGGTCGAAATTGAAATTGACACCCTTCTTCGATTGGGGCCCCCAGTAGTTGGCCTTGCCAAGGTCGTAGAATTTCCTCTGGAAGCCGGCCTTGAGGAAGGCTTTCAGGCACCCGAGCAGATAGCGACGCCGGAAACCCGTGCCGCGCCACGGATAATAGAACAAGGCCTTGCGCATGTAGAACCGGCGATAGTTGTGCATGACCCGGTCCAGAAGTGTCGCACGGTCCATTGCGTCGGGCGACATGATCGGAGTGACGAAATTGTACTTCGAGAAATCAAAGACTTCGACCTTGTCCTTGATTTCGGCAAAAAGCGGGGTGAACGGCCATGGCGTATACATGGCCCAGTTGGCCAGATCCGGCTGCCAGTCCCACGCCATCTGGAAGGTTTCCTCCAGTGTCTCGGGCGTTTCGTTGTCCAGGCCAACGATGAATTGGGCTTCCACAAAGATGTCGGCTTCGCGGAGCAGGCGGATTGCCTCCTTGTTCTCCTCGACCTTGGTTTCCTTGTTGAACTGGTCGAGTTTCAGTTGCGCGGCGGCTTCGGTGCCCAACGACACATGCACCAGCCCGGCTTTGCGGTAGAACTTCAACAGCTCGCGGTCCCGGTAAATGTCGGTAACGCGCGTATTGATTCCCCATTTCACCTTCTCGTTCAGTCCGCGGTCGATCAGTTCCTGACAGAAAGCGATGAATTTCTTGCGGTTTATGGTCGGTTCCTCATCGGCAAGGATGAAGAACCCTATGTCGTGCTCGTTGACCAGCGTCTCGATCTCGTCCGCGACTTTCTTCGGGTCGCGGACGCGATAATCGCGCCAGAACTTCCACTGCGAACAGAACGAACACGTAAACGGACAGCCTCTGGCCATGTTCGGTATGGCGACGCGAACGCCAAGGGGAACGTAGATGTACTTGGACCATTCCAGAAGCGACCAGTCCGGATTGATTGCGTCAAGCTCCTTCACGGTAGAGGCAGCGGGTGTGGCAACGATTTCGTCGCCGTCACGAAAGGCCAGCCCCTTGATCCTGCGTTTGTCTTCCGGCCAGTGCCCGGCGTCGATGGTGCGGATGAGTTCGCGAAATATCTCTTCGCCTTCGCCTCTGACGATCACATCGATCCAGGGCGCTTCGGACAGAACCTGCTTGTACATGAAAGTGGCGTGGACGCCGCCCAGAACCCGGACCGCTTCGGGTACCTCTTCCGAAGCGATCTTAAGGACGTCCTCCGCGGTATAGATCGAGGGGGTGATGGCGGTTACGCCGACTACATCCGGTTGCAGCTGCCGCAGCCTGTGGCGCAATTCGTCGGTGGACAGATCGTTGGTCATGGCGTCGATGAAATGGATGTCTTCGAAGCCGGCATCCTTCAGGTGGCCTGCCAGATAAGCGACCCATGCCGGAGGCCAGCTGCCGGCGATCTCTGCGCCGCCGGAGTGATAGTTTGGATGTATCAATGCAATGCGCATGGCATTTCCCCCGATCATGGTGTCAATCAAGGCTGACATTTTGTGTGTCAACTTAATTTGACATGGATCAAGTCCAGGTGCGCAACTTGAGAAATTCGGCTTAGCGTGGACGGTTCAGCACTTGCCCGGTGCTATGCCGATGCCGCTCACCTTGCCGGCCATCAGTCGGCTGTCCAGCCCCCGTCGATCAGGAGCGAGGATCCTGTCACAAGTGAAGAAGCGTCAGAGGCGAGATAAACGATCGCGCCCATGATGTCCTCGACTTCGCCTACGCGGCCAAGTTTGATCTTTTCCTCGATCCAGCGGCGGCGTTCGGGGATCGCAAGCGTCTGAGCGCCGAGCGGTGTGCGGATGAAGGTGGGGCAGATCGTGTTGACGCGAATCTGCTTCGGTCCCCACTCAATGGCCATCGATTTGGTGAAGCCCTCGACCGCATGCTTGGTTGCGCAATAGACGGCTCGGTCTATTCCGCCGACATGAGCCATCTGGGAAGAGATGTTGATCAGGCTGCCGGGGCGTCCGGCCGCCGCCAGACCCTTGGCTATGTTCCGGGTCAAGAAATAGGCCGCCTTGACGTTGAGGTTGGTGGCGGCGTCGTAGTCTTCCTCGGTCGTCTCCAGCGCGGGGGCGTGGCGGGCAAGACCGGCCGAGTTCACAAGGACATCGAACGGACCGTGGTCGGAAATGGAAGCTTCGGTAACCGTAAGATCGGTGACGTCCAGCGGGAGCGGCGAGGCGGTCCATCCTTCGGCCCGCATCTCATCCGCGAGCCGTTCAAGTTCGTCGGCCCGACGCGCGACGAGCGTAACCTCTGCGCCGGCTTCGGCCAACGCGACTGCCGCGGCCTCGCCGATACCAGAGGACGCTCCGGCGACGAAGGCGCGTTTGCCGTCCAGGCGGAACGAGGGGGTGCGGGGCAGGGTCATTCGGCTGACTCCTGCGGCATCGCCGCCGCGCCATAGGGCACGTTCCGTCCGCCGTAGCGTCTGACGCGGATGTTGCACTGCTCGGCATGGCCGACAAAGCCTTCAAGAATGCAAAGCCGCGAGCCGTATTCCCCGATCCTTGCCGCGGCCTCGTCGGTCAAGACCTTCTGATAGCTGTGCGTCTTCAGAAACTTGCCAACCCAAAGCCCGCCCGTATAGCGGCCCGCCTTTTTCGTTGGAAGCGTGTGGTTCGTGCCAATTACCTTGTCGCCGTTGGCCACGTTGGTGCGTGGGCCGAGAAACAACGCGCCATAGGCGGTCATGTTCTCCAGATACCAGTCGTCGCGGTCGGTCATGACCTGCACATGCTCGTAGGCCATGTCGTTGGCGACCTGCAGCATTTCCTCGTGAGTGTCGCAGAGGATCACGTCGCCGTAGTCGCGCCACGAGACGCTGGCGGTCTCCGCGGTGGGCAGGATCTCGAGTATTCGTTCGATCTCGGCCATAGTCGCTTCGGCGAGTCTTCGCGAATTGGTGATGAGGCACGCCGGCGAGTTGTAGCCATGCTCGGCCTGGCCAAGGAGGTCGGTTGCGCATAGTTCGGCGTCTACCGTTTCGTCCGCGATCACCATTGTTTCGGTGGGACCAGCGAACAGGTCGATGCCGACCCGGCCGAAGAGCTGCCGCTTGGCTTCGGCAACGAAGGCATTTCCGGGGCCGACCAGCATGTGGACGGGCCGAATGGTTTCGGTACCAAGCGCCATGGCGCCGACCGCCTGAATACCTCCCAGGCAGAGGATTTCATGTGCGCCGCCCAGGTGCATGGCCGCGACGATGGCCGGGTGTGGCTGGCCGCCCACCGGGGGCGCCGAGGCGACGATCCGCGGAACGCCGGCGACCGAGGCCGTAAGAACCGACATGTGGGCCGAGGCGACCATCGGGAACTTCCCACCGGGGACATAGCAGCCGACGGACTGGACCGGGATGTTTCTGTGGCCGAGGATTACACCTGGCAGCGTTTCGACCTCGATGTCGGTCATCGAGGCGCGCTGCGCTTCGGCAAAATTCCGTATCTGTTGCTGAGCGAAGCGGATGTCTTTCATGTCACGCGCCGAGACCTTCTGCATGGCGGCCTGGATTTCGGATTCGGTCAGTTGGAAAGCTGCGGGATCGTATTTGTCGAATTTTACGGACAGGTCGCGCACCGCTGCGTCGCCCCGATGTTGGATATCTGCAAGTATCCCTTCAACCGTGGCGCGGACCTTGGCGTCGTCCTCGTTCTTCTCGGCCTCGCTCTTTGAGCGTTTGAGATGTGTCGTCGTCATGTTTATCCTCCCGTTAGTCCTGCCGATGGTCTTGCGCCGCGGTCTTGGTTCTCCCTGTCTTCGTCTGCAAAGACATCACGCTCAAGTTGAGCGAGAACCCTGGCGAAGTCCACGGCGACCCGATTGCCCGGAGTGCGTCGTCGACATGCGCCGCAGTGAATGCGGCGAACTGGCAAGGAGTTGGGTTTTCATTGCCGTCTTGCACCTCCCGAAATTGACCGGACCGGGCCACATGGCGCAGGTCGAAACCCATCGGAACCGTCATTCGGCGGGTAGGGATAGGGCCTGTGCATCCAGCGCGGCGGTCAGTCCGCCGTCGCATTCGATGTTACAGCCCGACACCCAGGAGGCCTCGTCCGAAGCCAGGAACATGATGACTTCGGCGATTTCTTCCGGTTTTCCTGCCCGTCCCGTAAGCGCCACCCCTCGGCTTGCGCGCTCGCCGAATGCCTCCATGAAATCGCCCAGGATAGGCGTATCCACGGCGGCGGGGCTGACGGCGTTCATACGCAGGCCTTTTTGACGAAGAGCCTGCACCATGGCCTTTGTCCAGACGATCACGCATTCCTTCGAGAGGTCGTAAGCGCGGACCGCGTCGATCTTTTCGTCCACCACGAAACTCTTAATGTCCTCCGGATCGAGTGTCAGAACGCGTTTCACCTGGTCGAGGTTGTCGCGCCACTTGCCGCCGGCTTTGGAAGCCATGTTCACAACGGCGCCGCCTGCCACCATGTGCGGCAGGGCACGGATTGTCAGCGCGCGAAGGGCGAATACGTTCACGCGCAGGATGTCGGCTTCGTACCCTTGGCGGGGTGGCAGACCGGCAGCGTTGATTAACGCGCCGATCGGACTTCCGGGCGGAAAATCCGGCAAATCAGACAGGTCGCTCAAGTCGGCCTTTTGCCAGTTCCAGTCTGCGCCCGGATCGTTGCGGTCGATTATCGTCACCCGCGCCCCGGCGCAGACCAAGCGTTCGGCCGTCGCGCGTCCGATGCCCGAGGCGCCACCAGTCACGAAAGCGCTGCGTCCGCTCCAGTCGGTCACGGTCTGGCTCCTGTGGCGGTGCGCAGAATAGCCTCCGGATCTGAAGCGCCCTGTCCGGCCCAGGCCACATATCGGTCCGGCCGAAGAAGGATAAGATCATGACCCCAGGCTTCGCGCCAGCCGCTTTCCATGCCGATGACCGACAGGGGTACGCCGACGTCCCTGGCGGCCTTCGAGAACCCGTTGCCGATCTTGGTATCGGCCGCGATAAGGGTGAAGTCTCTTCCGATCAGGTCCGCGACGGCCCGGCCTTCCGGTCCTGGAGGTGGCAGAAGGTGCCCTGGACGCGCGGCGAAACAGTGAGAGCCAAGTGCGCTGGGATGGCCGGAGCTGCCAGGAATGATCGGCGAACCTTCGTAGTTCGGCTCAAAGGCCAGAACCTCGTCGGCGTCGAGGTTCCTCGAGAACCACGCCTTCTCGAAATCCTGTTTGTCCTTCTCCGGATCGTGTGCGGCCAGGAACGAGCGGTCGTCCTCGATGTAACGCTCAATGAAGTCCTTCGCGGTCGAGGCGAAGACCGGCCGCCTTTCCGCATCGTAGCTGTCGAGCAGGGCTTCGCTTGCCTGGCCCTGAAGCACGGCGGCCAGTTTCCAACCGAGGTTGCGCACATCTTCGAAACCTGTGTTGATCCCGTAGCCGCCGTAGGGCGGGTGGCTGTGGGCGGCGTCTCCGGCGATGAAAACGGGTCCCTTGCGGTAAGTCTTGGCCATCGAAACCCTGAGATCCCAAAGGCCGACGTGATCCAGTTCTAGATCGAAGGTTTGACCGACCGCCTTGTGCAGGAGAGCCGGGAAATCGAAGTTGTCGCGCGTCGTGCCCTGCGGAACAGGGGCATGAAAGAACCAGGATAGGCCGTGGTCGACGCGCCCGAAGAACATCCAGTAGCCTTCGTACTCCGGGTTCAGCACGCAATAGAACGATTTGCCGGGATAGCGCTTGAGCAACTCGTGCAGTTCTTCCGAGCGGAATACCAGAAGCGCCATCAGCTTGTTGTGGTCCGACCGCTGTTCTTCGATCCCGGCTGCGTCGCGCACCATCGAGCGGCTACCGTCGCAACCGACGATATAGCGGGCTTCGACGGTTTCGGTCCGGCCCGTCTCGAATTCCGAGATGGTCAGGCTTGCGCCTTCTGCGGTGACGTCAAGCGCTTCGCCCGACCAGCCATATCTTATCGCAACCGACGGCAATTCGGCGGCGCGGGCGCGCAACACGCGCTCGGTGGCATATTGCGGCAGACGGGCATTGGCGGCGAAATAGTAGTCTTTCACCTTGGCCCGATTCAGCCAGTCATAGGTATAGTCCGAAAGGAGCGTGCCGTGGCTCGTCATGCCGCCGATACCGGCGCCTTCGGGGATCGGATGGGCCACGCGGATCTCGTCCTCGCAACCCCAGGCGCGGAAGTGCTCGCAGGTGCGTTGCGTCAGGTTCTGACCTTTGGGGATCGGTTGCGGTTCCACATGGCGCTCGATGACGCAAACTCGGATGCCGCGCTGGCCAAGTTCGATGGCAAGCCCCATGCCGACCGGGCCGCCGCCATTTATCAGCACGTCGTATCGTCCTGTCATGCGATCTGCCTTTGCTTTTCCGGATCAAGGCGATCCGAGATCACTTGCGATGCCATCAGGATGGTCCGCTTCAGGTTTGCCAGAGATTCTTCGTCAACGGTGCGGGCCTCGCGCGACAGGCAGATCGCCGCCACCGGAAGCGAGTCCGGCGCGAGGATCGGGGCCGCGACGCCGACGAGGCCGGGCGTGACCTCGCCCCATGCCACCGCTACGCCTTCACGGCGGACCTGCTTCAGCTCGTCGAGGACCGCGTCACGGGTTGTGCCGATGCCCAGCGTCGTGAACTGGTCCAGGTACTCCTCGATCAGTCTCGTGCGTTCCTTTGCGGGCAGAAAGGCAGCGATGGCGCGACTGATGGCGCCCCGGCCAAGGGGCATGGGCCGACCGCGCGGGTAGCTGGAGCGGGGTTCGGGAGAGCAGTCTTCCGAGGCGATGCAAAGGAGTTTCCGGCGATACCATCTTACAATGAAGACAGCCGCGCCGTGGCGTTCAGCGATGTGCACAAGGTAGTCACGCCCCGCCTCGATCAACGGATCGGAGCGGCGCATCAGAAAATCGAGTTCGGTCACCCTTGGTCCAAGCGTGTAGCCGGAATTCGGTAGCGAGGCGAGATAGCCTGCATCCCTCAATGTCTTGAGATAGCGGTAGAGCGTGGGGCGCGAGTAGCCCAGCGTCTCCATCATCTCGTCGGGTGTCCATGCGGGATGCTCCTCGGAAAAGAGGTCGAGGATCGCAAGGATACGTTCGCCGGAACCGGAAACGGAACTCATTGGCCATGCTCCGATACTGTTCCGTGTGCGGGGCGCATGAATTCCGAGCCGATCAGCAACAGCCCCAGCACTACGCCGATCAGGTCGGTCAGAAGCGCCCCTTCAAAGGCACCTTCGGGCACCAGTGACATCAGCCCCGCGATCCCGAAGAGCACGCGTTTTACCGGCGAGAGGCGCCCCCTGAAGAAGCCGGCAAGTGCTGCCGAAACCAGCCAGACGCCAAGCCCCGCAGTCAGGACGGCAAAGGCGATCTCGCCCGGATCACCCATCAGGATAAGCGTGGGGCTGAAGGCAAAGAGAACCGGGATGACATAGGCCGCCCAACCAAAGCGCATCGCAGCCCATCCGGTCGCCATTGCCGGCGCGCGTGCGATGGCGGCGGCGGCGAAAGCCGCAAGCGCGATAGGGGGCGTGATCATCGACATCATGCCGAAGTAGAGGACATAGAGGTGGGCGGCGATGGGTTCGATCCCGACCTGGATAAGGGCAGGCGCGACCAGAGCGGCGAGAAGAACGTAAACGCCAAGTGTCGGAAGTCCCATGCCGAGGATGATGCAAACGATGGCGGAAAGTGCCAGAAGCAGGATCGCGTTGCCACCGCCGACCTGCACCAGCGCGTAGGTCAGGTTGAAGCTGAGGCCAGTGATGTTCAACACGGCGATCACGATACCTGAAGCTGCTGAAATCAGGAGGATTTCCACGACAGAGTAACCGGTCTTCGCGATGCTGCCCACAAGTGCGCGCAAGTTTGGGCGGATGCCGTTGTAACCAAACATGAATGCGGTTGCACAAAGCGCCAGCGCTGCCCAGAGTGCCGCGCGCTCGGGCTGGTATCGTTGCCAGAACAACAGGTAGATCAGCACAGCGAAGGCCAGGACGAAATGAAGTCCTACGGCGACCATCCTTCCGTTTGGTATCTCGGATGCGGGCACACGCCGTATCCCCAGTTTGGCGGCCTCGAGGTCGGCCTGGATGAACAGCGCGACATAGTAAAGGATGGCGGGCAAGAGGGCCGCCTTCACGATCTGACTGTAGGGAACCGCCAGGAACTCGGCCATCAGGAAGGCGGCGGCACCCATTACCGGCGGCATCAACTGGCCCCCGGTCGAGGCTACGGCCTCGATCGCGCCGGCCTTATGGGCCGGATAGCCGTCCTTCTTGATCATCGGGATCGTGACGACGCCGGTGCCGACCACGTTGGCGACGGCCGAACCCGAGATCGAGCCGAAGAGCCCCGAGGCGAGGACGGCGATCTTCATCGAGCCGCCTCGGAAGCGGCCCATGCCGATCATCGCGGCATCGGTGAAGAACTGCGAACCGCCGGTGATGCCCAGAAGCACGCCGAAGAGAATGAAGGCGATGACCACGGTCGAGGCGACCGACATCGGCAGGCCGAGAATGCCGTTCGAATCGACGGCAATATACCCCGCCAGAAGTTGCCAGTTCTGCGGGCGGCCCTGAAGGCGGCCGGGAATCATGTCGCCGATCAGGGCATAGAGGATGAACGCTCCGATAATCAGCACCAGCGCCCAACCGGTCGAACGGCGCAGCGCCTCGAGCGTCAGGACGATGATGATCAGACCGGTGATCCACAACTCCGGAGGGCGGGTGAAGATCTGAAGCACCAGTGCGGGATAGGCAACGGCAACGTAACCGACCGCCAGCATCGAGATGACCGCCAGTACGACATCGTACCAGGGAACCGACTGGCGCTCGGCGCCGCGACGCGCGGGCATGGTCAGATAGGCGACCGGCAGGGTGAAGAACAGGACAGCGGCGAAGAACTGCTGCGGGTAGAGATCAAGCCCGATCCGGCGTTGAAAGGACATCGCCCAGCCAATGGCCGTCAGCACCAGGCAGGCGGCAAGAATGTCCGCCACCGGCTTCGCGGTTTTCATCGGGAATGACATCATTTCTGCGGCTTTCTTCGCGGACGGGCCAGGAAGGCCCGCCCGGCCGGGATCAGTTCAGTCCCATTTCCTCGAAGAACTTGAGCGCACCGGGATGGAATTCGGCAATACCGGGATCGCCTTTCATGTTCTCGGGGCGGAAGGCGCGCATTGGCGGGAAGGTCTCGCCCATGACGGCGGACTGCTCGTACATGGCCTTGGCCATCGCGTAGACCTGGTCATCGGGCACGCCTGCATGGGTAAAGATGACCTGCGGGAAGGCGATATAGATACCGTCTTCAAGAACACCGGGCATCGAGCCGGCCTTCAGTTCGGTAAAGAAAGCAGTCGGCCAGTGTTCACGTGCAGCAGTCAGCGCGGCCTCGCTATCATCCTCGACCGTCAGGGCGCGAAGGCCTCCGACGGCGGCGTCAGCCTCACGAACCTTGCCCGCGCCGTGGGCGAAGATGAAGCCGACCGTATCGCCCGCCATGAAGGCATCCGCACCGGCAACGACCGAGGCAACCGAGACCTTCTCGACATCATCGCGGGTCATGCCCGCAGTCGCGTAGAAAGCCGAAAGCTGGGGCAGGATGGTGTTCTGCGCCGTATAGCCGTCGGTCATGGGTTTCCCCTTGAGATCAGAGACTTTCATGATGTCGCTGTCGGCCCGCACGAAGATCGCCTCGACCAGAGGCTGAAGATGCGCGACCACGCGCAGGTTGGGGTTCTGATTTCCGTTCCACCAGGCTTCGCCGGTGATGGCGTAGTTCACTTCCTGCAGGTTGGCGACGCCGAATTCGATCCCGCCCTGGTTCAGAAAGGGAATGAACTGGTTCGGGCTGGTCGCGGGTTGGATCGTCGTGTTCAGCCCGTTGGCGTTTGCCGCATTGGCGACGGCTGTGCCGATGTTGTGGAAAAGAGATCCGGGGTTCGACGTGGCGATGCCGACGTTCTGCGCAGATGCCGCGCCTGCGGCCACAAGGCCGACGGCAACTGCCGCGGCGGTAAAAATCGATTTCATGTTGGTCCTCCCAGTTGATCCTCGTTTTGGGTTCGAATCCCAATTATTGAGAATGAATTGACTTTAGGCGGGACGGGGCGAATATCAAGCGGGACGAACGGGAGGCAGAATGGCGGGCAAGGAAATCAGGCCGGAAACCGGCGGCGAGGCGCTGCTGATGGCGTTGAAATCGTCAGGTATCGACTACTTGTTCGCCAATGCTGGAACGGATTTTCCACCAATAATAGAGGGGCTTGCGCGGCTTTCGTCAAGCAGTGTCCCGATTCCCGTCACGGTGCCGCACGAAACGGCCGGCGTTGCCATGGCACACGGTTACTGGCTGGCCACTGGGCGCGCACAGGCGGTGATGGTGCATGTCAACGTCGGGCTGGCGAACGCTGTAATGGGCGTCATCAACGCGGCTTCGGACGATGTGCCCATGATGGTGATGTCGGGACGAACGCCCCTGACTGAAACAGGCCGCAAGGGTGGCCGGATGACGCCGATCCAGTACGGACAGGAAATGTACGACCAAACCGGACTGGTGCGTGGTCTGGTGAAATTCGACTATGAAATCCGCTATCCCGAACAATGCGATAGCGTTGTGAAGCGTGCGTCTGGTCTGATGGAAAGCGCTCCACAAGCTCCGGTTTACCTCTCGCTTCCAAAAGAGCCGTTGACCGAGCGCTTGCCGGAGGGCTTCGTTCCCGCCGAGGCTACCCCTGCGGCGTCGGCGGCCGCACCCGACCCCGAAGCGATCACGCAGCTGGCGTCCTGGATCGGGTCGGCGGTCGCGCCGGTGGTGCTTTGCCAGCGGGGCGATCCGGCGGGCCAGATCAGCGCGCTTTTGTCAGAGGCGGCCGCGCGGTTCGGTCTTGCCGTGGCCGAACCCTTCAGCATCCGGAATGTTTTGGCGACCGGCGACCCGGCGCTGGTCGGCTATGATCCGAAGGCGGCAATGGCGGGTGCGGACCTTGTGATCGTGCTGGACAGTGGCGTGCCCTGGATCGAAGCCGGATCACCGCCGCCGGCAGGCGCCAGGGTCGTTCACATCGGGCACGACCCGCTGTTTCGGAGGATGCCTGTCAGGGGGTATCGCGCAGACCTGGCGATTGCGGCAAATCCTGTTCTGGCCCTGAAAAAACTTCTGGAGCAGTTGGTTGGCGGAGACAGTGAAGGTCGGGATGCCTGGGTGCGCGCCAAGCGCGATGCCTTTCTCGCGACCCGAGGTTCTGGCGCCGAAACCGGAACGCCGATGTCCGCGGAATGGATGAGCCGTTGCATATCCGACATCATGGACGAACAAGCGGTTGCCTTTACCGAACTTGGCATGCTTCTGCCCGAGATGAACCTGAAAGGACCGAACCGCGTGTTCTCGAACGTGCATGCAGGCGGTTTGGGTTGGGCGATGCCCGCCGCACTAGGCGCGCAACTGGCCGACCGCGATCGTCTGGTAATGGCTTCGATGGGTGACGGCAGCTACATGTTTGCCAACCCGGTGGCGTGCCACCAGATCGCTGAGGCGCTGAAATTGCCGATCCTAACCATTGTCAAGAACAACGGCATGTGGAATGCCGTGCGACGGTCGGTCGTCCGGGGTTATCCAGGGGGCGCGGCGGCGCGGATGAACGAAGTGCCGCTGACCTCGTTGCAACCCCTGCCGGACTTCGTAAAGGTGGCGCAGGCCAGCCGGGCCCATGCCGAACGGGTTACGCGCGCCGAGGACTTGCCAGCGGCGCTGGCCCGTGCGGTCGAGGTGATCCGGACCGAGCGGCGGCAGGCTCTGCTAGACCTGGATGTGGTTGCGACGGATACGCATTGATGGATTACTGGCCCTACCTGATCGCGGCTGCGGGCATCGCCGCCGGAGGTTTCCTGAAGGGAGCGACGGGGGCAGGCGCTCCCGTGATCGGCGTGCCGATCATGGCGCTGGTATTCGACGTGCCCAAGGCTGTCGCGATCTTCTCTGTCATCAACCTTCTGTCGAATATCTGGCAGTCCTGGGCCTATAGAAAAGACGTGACCGATCAACGCTTTGTCTGGTGGTTTGCTGCCGCCGGTGGGGTGGGTGCGGCGGCCGGAACGGTGCTGCTGGCGACACTTCCCACCGAGGTTCTGATGGCATCTCTTGCCGCCGTCGTGGGCGCCTATATCGTGCTTCGGATCTCGCGTCCCGGATGGAAGTTGTCGTGGGAGACGGCCCGAAAGTTCGGCCCGACAGTGGGCTTTGCGGGCGGCATGATGCAGGGTGCGGGCGGAATCTCGGCGCCGATCAGCGTGACCTTCCTGAACGCCATGCGGTTGAGCCGGGCAGAGTTCATCGGGACCATCTCGGTCTTTTTTCTGGCCATGTCGGTGTTTCAGGTTCCCATGCTGGCGGGCTTTGGAATCCTGACCTGGGAAAGGACGGGTCTGGCGGTGATCGCATTGGTGCCACTGTTCGTCGGCATACCGATCGGTTCCTGGGCGGCACGTTACTTGTCGAGGGAAGCATTCGACAAGGCTATCCTCGTTCTTCTGGCGGTGATCGCGGTGAAGCTTCTCTGGGACGCCGTGTTATGATGCGCTGATAGAAGGAGGGGGACAATGACCGAGACGACACCTGCCGTCGACCTGACCGAGGCCGAAGCCGAAGTGGACCTGCCCCGGATCGGAGACCGCACCCGCTATGACGCGCTGATGCAGGTAATCCGAAACCGTGTGACCGTGCGCAAGTTCGATCCCGACTACGTCGTGCCGGAAGAGCATTTCGAGTTGATCATGGAAGCGGCGCGCCACGGACCTTCCGGCGCGAATTCGCAGCCCTGGCAGTTCATCGTCGTTCGCGATCCCGCAATAAAGCAGAAGATCGCGGATTATTTTGTTGCCGAACAACGATTTCGTGCAAAGGCCAAGATGAAATTTCCGACGCCTGACTATCGCGGCCTGGCGACCGCGCCGGGGTTCGTGGTGGTCTGCTCGGACATGCGCTGGACCAACGCCTTTCCCGTGCTGAACGACGGTTCGGATCTGGACCGCATGTATCACGAGAATGCCGAGCGGATACTGCTTCAGTCGGTGGCGGCTGCCACCATGTCGGCGCACCTGGCGGCGGCGGCGCTGGGTTACAACGTTTGGTGGGTGACGGCGATCGGTCAGGAGGAGGCGCAGCAGGCGATGCGGCCGCTTCTTGGGATTCCCGAAGAGATCTCGGTCCTCGACATCTTCCTGTTCGGACCGGCGGCCGCCAAGCCCTACAAGCGCTGGCGCCGGCCGCAGGAAGAGATTCTGCACTGGGACACCTATGACAAAGAACACTTCATGTCGGATGAGGAACTGGACGACTGGATCAAGACCCGGCGGCATCGGGTGATGTTCAAGGACGCCTCGAAGATCGATTGAGTTCGCAGCGTTCGGTGCGTGCGGACCGTTGTCCCCTAGTGATTGTGGCTCTGGCGTCAATTCTTTGAGGAAAGCGCGGATTTTCGACAGAATCGTGACCGGCTTGAACACAGGTTATCGGGTGCGATCCGACAGGGCGCGACAATCCGGTTCGCGCCCATTGGCGTCGGGCAACGAACGGGGTAAGCACGGTCTGGTCCGACCGGGTATGGGAGAGTGGAATGAGCGAAGCGATACGTGTAGCGCTTGTCGGAATAGGCAAGATCGCGACGGATCAGCACGTTCCGTCCCTTGCTGCAAGCCCCGACTGGGAGCTTGCCGCGACGGTCAGCCGGAACGGATCGGTCGAGGGGGTCGAGGCCTTCCGCGACATGGAGACGATGCTGGCCTCATGCCCTGATATCCCGGTGATCTCGCTTTGCCTGCCGCCGGTTCCGCGGTTCGACTATGCTGTAGCCGCGCTGAGGGCGGGGCGGCATGTGATGCTTGAGAAACCGCCCGGGGCGACTTTGGCCGAAGTTTATGCTTTGGAGTCGATGGCGCAAAAGGCAGGCGTTACGCTCTACACCACCTGGCATAGTCGAATGGCCAGGGGCGTGGCAGCGGCGAAGGCATGGCTGGCCGATCGGTCGGTGACAAGGGCGCATATCACCTGGCGTGAAAGCGTGCGGAAATGGCACCCTGGTCAGGACTGGGTGTTCGAACCGGGTGGCATGGGGGTTTTCGATCCGGGGATCAACGCGCTCTCGATCCTGACCGAGATTCTGCCGTTCCCGGTCCATCTGGTCTCGGCGGACCTGGCCTTCCCCGAGAACAGGGCGACGCCGATCGCAGCACGGTTGTCCTTCTCGGACAATGTCAGCGCCGAGTTCGACTGGCGCGAGGAAGGTCAGGACATCTGGGACATCCAGATCGAAACGGATAATGGGACACTTATGCTGCGCCACGGCGGTAACGCGCTGGAAATCGACGGAGTTTCGCGTGGCGAGGCACCGGGTCTCGAAGGCGAATATCCCGCGCTTTATGCACGAATGGCCGCACTTGTCCGCAACGGCGAAAGCGAAGTCGACCTGGCTCCGATGATCCACGTTGCGGATGCAATGACACTTGGCCGGCGGATCACCGTCGAGCCATTCGAATTCTGAGGGAGAAGTAGACATGTTGACAGGCAAACACCTGATTGCGGGCGAATGGGTCGATGGACCGGCAACGTTTCAGTCATCGCCGTCCAGCGGCGAGCCGAAGACCTTTGCGGTGGGCTCGCCCGAACTGGTGGCGCGCGCCTGCGAGGCGGCGGAAGACGCTTTCGCCGTATTTTCGGCGACCTCGCGCGAAGTGCGGGCGGTCTTCCTGGAAAAGATAGCCGAAGAGTTGGATGCGCGCGGCGACGAGATCACGCAAGTGGGCTCCGCCGAGACGGGACTGCCGGAGGCCCGGCTCGTCGGAGAGCGGGGCCGCACCACGGGGCAGCTGCGGCTTTTCGCAGACCATATTCGCAAGGGCGACTATCTGGACCGCCGGCATGATCCTGCCCTGCCGGACCGCCAGCCGCTGCCACGCCCGGATCTCAAGATGATACAGATGCCGACGGGACCTGTTGGCGTGTTCGGTGCGTCGAACTTCCCGCTGGCCTTCTCTACCGCCGGCGGCGACACGGCATCGGCACTTGCGGCAGGCTGTCCAGTCGTGGTCAAGGGACATTCGTCGCATCCCGGTACGGGCGAGCTGGCGGCGCAGGCGATCGCGGCGGCGGTCGAGGCATGCGGGTTGCCCGCCGGGACTTTCAGTCTGATCCAGGGCGGCAACCGCGCGGTGGGCGAGGCATTGGTAACCCATCCGCTGATCCGGGCAGTGGGCTTCACCGGCTCACTGGCAGGGGGCAGGGCCCTTTTCGATCTTTGCGCGGCACGACCTGATCCGATTCCGTTCTTTGGCGAGCTGGGCAGCGTGAACCCGATGTTCATAATGCAAGCGGCGCTGGGCGCGCGCGGGTCGGCCATCGCCGAAGGCTGGGCCGGGTCTTTGACAATGGGTGCCGGCCAGTTCTGCACCAACCCCGGAATCGCCGTGGTCCCGGAGGGCGCCGAGGGCGACGCCTTTGCCGCCGCGGCCAAGGCCGCGCTGGGCGGGGTCGGCGCACAGACCATGCTGACGGACGGGATCGCCAAGGCCTACCGCGAGGGACGCGACCGCGTGGCCGGGACGTCCGGCGTGCGCGAAGTGCTGACCTCGACCTGCGACCTGCGAAACGCCACTCCCTATCTCTACGAGGTCTCGGCAGATGATTGGCTGGCCAACGAGGAACTGGGCGAAGAGGTTTTCGGACCATTGGGCGTGATGGTCCGCACCAAGGGGTTGGACCAGATGGCGGCAATGGCGAAGGCAATGCAGGGACAGTTGACAGCGACCGTCCATGTGGACGAGGCCGACCACGGCGACGCGGCGGTTCTGATGCCGATTCTGGTCCGCAAGGTTGGTCGCGTACTGGCCAACGGCTTTCCGACAGGCGTCGAAGTGGCGGACTCGATGGTGCATGGCGGGCCTTATCCAGCATCGACCAACTTCGGGGCGACTTCGGTAGGCACCCTCTCGATCCGACGCTGGCTTCGTCCGGTCTGTTTCCAGAACATGCCCGAAACGCTGCTGCCTGAAGACCTGCGCTGAGTTCGGGGCAGGCGGGGGCTCTGCCCCCGCTCGCGTTCCGCGAGCCCCCCGGAGTATTGAGAAAAAGAAGAAGCAGGAAACCGGTGAATTTCGGGTTTCCTGCCGGCTCTCGTGCGCTTGTGAGCAATGAAAGCAGGGGCTATCGCTTATCGCTTGCCAGAGGCACTTTGCTCTGCTTCTCTGATCTCACCTAACCGGGCAGCGGGGTGTCTACTGGACCCGCCCGACGTCGCCGAAGCGCTTGCCGAAAAGTGGATGCCGGTTTTCGGACCTACATGCGCGACACGGAAGATCGACGCGTGAAATCCCCGCGAAAACCGGCCCTTCCGGGCCATTTTCGAAATGCCGGGCGACCGGCTGAAATGGGGGTCTTTGCATGATGAAGACTGGTGTGATCGGTCTGGGCGACATGGGCTCGGGACTGGCTAAGAACTTGATGCTGAACGGCTTCGAATGCTGGGGGCTGGATCTTTCCGAAAAGCGCATGGCGGCCTTCAGCGAGATGGGAGGCCATGCGGCGGCGGACGTGGCCGAGGTCGGGCGGAACGCGGATGCGGTCTATGTCATGGTAATGAACGGCGATCAGGCGAAAGATGTAATCCTGAACGGCCTCGCGGGCACGATGGCCGAAGGTGGCACGGTGATCCTGACGGCAACGATCAAGCCGCGCGAGGCGCGCGAGATCGGCGCGGCGCTGGAAGGGTCGGGCCTGAATCTGGTCGACTCGCCCGTTTCGGGCGGCTTTCCGGGCGCGCAGGGCGGCACACTGACGATGATGGCCGCCGCCCCGGACGCGGTGCTGGACCGCGTGGCACCGGTGATGGAGGCGGTCAGCGCCAATATCCACCGCGTCGGTGCGATGCCGGGCGACGGGCAGACGGTGAAGGCCTGCCTGCAATCGCTGATCGGATCCCAATTCTCGGCCACCTTCGAGGCGGCGGCGCTGGCGGCCAAGGCAGGCGTCCCGGGGCAGGTGATCCTGGTCGTGTTCTCGACCTCGTCGGCCGGGTGCGGGATCGTCAACAATGCCCTGC
>JAVJUV010000024.1:0-1619 GCA_040220415.1 Silicimonas sp. | reverse complement strand
CCCGAGGTTCAGCGCGACCCCGTTGCCGCCGAAGAGTACAACCCCCGTCGCCGCGAACTTGTCGTCCAGCATTTCGTCGTTGCACTTGAACGGTGCCGCCCGCCCGTGCGCGGACCAGCGCGGATCGAAGCGCGCCTGCGCTATCCCGCGTGCCCGGGCCCACCGAGCCGCAATCATCTCCGCCCCGTGCTTGCCACCCTTATGGCAGAGGAAGATCTCCTGGTTGCGGTTCTGCTTGATCCGTTCGCGAACCTTGTCGAGCGTGTTGAAGATCACATCGACATCGGTCCAGTCGGTGGCGCCTGAGACGATCAGGGGCACCCCCTCGACTTTCGACTTCTCGGCGGTTTCACGGTCGTGCTGCTCCAGGAGCTGCCGCGCCTCGAAGACCGCCCCGGTCTCCTGCGCCCGGACGCTTGCGCGCGACCCGGCTGCCGGGATGAAGGCGTGACCGGTCTCGATCTCGTAGCATTCCGCCGCCGCCTCGCTCATCACCTCGATGGCGCCGACAATCTCGCGCAGCTGCAGAAAGCGTGCCTGCGCTTCTTCGAGCGCGGTCTCGGCGATCTCCGAACCGTCGTGGGATTTTGCCAGCGCGCCGATCTTGTCGGCGGTGCGGTCGACCTCCTTGCCAAGCGCTACCTTGCGCCGCTGCAGGATCGTCGCGAGCCCATGGGCCAGCGGTTCGATCTCTGCTTCAAGCCCGGTCCCGCGCAGCTGCCCGAGCAATGCCTCGAAGCTTTCGTGGATGATGTGGTCGGTCAGGATGTGATCCTCGGGGATCGGCAGCTGCGCGTCCTTTTCGGTCAGTCCAAAAAGTTCGATGGTCTCGTAGGTGTTTGCATTGTCGTAAGCCATGTCTGGTCTCCAATGTTCGGTTCCAAGGCCACCACGTGAGTGTGGGGGCATGGCCGAATGCCTGGTTTCCGAATCTGCCCGGGTCAGGGACGGCGCTGCCGCCGGCTTGCCGGGCGCAAATGTTTTCCGTGCGCAGCACCGGACACATGCGCGCCCTCACGCACGGGACCGCCCCGCACCACTGGCGCCGCCCTCGCCGAAAAGTTTTGCGATCCTTGACGCGGGGTGATTTGGGGGCCATCCGGAGGATATGCTTCCGCACTCATGTGTGTGTGTTTTGACGGTAGGTTTGCCCGACCCGAGCAGGCAAACGGCCCGACCGGACGCGGAAGACGGATGGAGCGGCGGGATCGTTTTGGCCCCAGGCCAAAACAGACCAGAGCGCAAACCGGCGGAGCGGCCGGGGAGGGACGTGCTCGCGAGGCGGGCAAACCGGGATGCCGGGTGCGACGCCGCGGTGAGGCCGCATGGCCGAATGCGCGACGGACCGAAGGGCCGTTCTCCCCTGCGACACGCGAAGCCGAGCAGGGGAGGCCGACAGGCTCTGGCCACGGTTGATGTGCAGGGACTACGCTGCCGACTATAGGGATTGCTTGTCCAGGCATTCGACGTGATCGGCGTATTTTGTTGAAAAACTCTTGCTTGATCGACGAGTGAACTGCTGATTCAATTCCTGTATTAAGCGGGGGATTGTCGAATGTTGGGACCGAGACAGGAAGCGCAGGCGGCGTTGTTTTATGAGTTCTCGTTGGAAGATCACG
>JAVJUV010000023.1:0-50814 GCA_040220415.1 Silicimonas sp. | reverse complement strand
GCATCGCTGGAGCGGGTACCGGCGAACCTTCTGGAAGCATCGGGCGATCTTGGCGCGGCCCCGGGCCAGACCTTCCGGCACGTCATCCTGCCACTTGCCATGCCGGGCCTTATCGCGGGCTCGATCTTCACGTTCTCGCTGACGCTGGGCGACTACATCATCCCGCAGATCGTCGGGTCGTCGCGGCGGTTCATCGGCCAGGCGGTGTACCAGCACCAGGGAACGGCCGGGAACATCCCGCTGGCGGCGGCCTTTGCGGTCGTGCCGATCCTGATCATGGCCTTCTATCTCTGGATGGCCAAACGGAAGGGCGCCTTCGATGCACTCTGATCGCGCGCCACTGGGCCTGAAGATCGCGGCTTTCGCCGGACTTCTGTTCCTGCACCTGCCGATCCTGCTGATCTTCGTCTATGCGTTCACGACCGAGGACAAATCCTATCAATGGCCGCCGCCGGGATACACGCTGCAGTGGTTCGGCGTTACCTGGAACCGCCCGGATGTCTGGTCGGCACTGGGCCTGTCGCTGAAGGTCGCGGCCGTCTCGACGTTCATCGCGCTGGCGCTTGGGACGCTGGCCGCCGCCGCGGTCACGCGGTCCGCCTTTCGCGGGCGCGAGATCGTCACGCTTCTGGTGATCCTGCCGATCGCCCTGCCCGGCATCATCACGGGTATCGCGCTGCGATCGGCCTTCAATATCGGCGAAATCCCGTTTTCGACGCTGACCATCGTGCTTGGGCACGCGACCTTCTGCATCGTCGTCGTCTACAACAATGCGGCCGCCCGTTTCCGGCGCCTGTCGACGTCGATGCTGGAAGCTTCGGCCGACCTTGGCGCCAACGGGTTTCAGACCTTGCGGCATGTCGTGCTGCCCAACATCGCGACCGCGCTCCTGGCCGGCGGCATGCTGGCTTTCGCCCTTTCCTTCGATGAGGTCATCGTCACCACATTCACCGCCGGGCAACAGCAGACGCTTCCGATCTGGATGCTCGAGGAGCTTGTCAGACCGCGCCAGCGGCCGGTGACGAACGTCGTCGCCATGGTCGTCGTGCTGGTCACGTTCCTGCCGATTCTCGGTGCCTATTACCTGACCCGCAGCGGGACCGATACGGCCGGCTCGGGGAAATGATCTCTCCAGAAAAGGACAGACACATGGATACCAAGCTTTTGATAAACGGCGATTTCGTCGACGGAACGGACACCGCCGAAATCGTGCTGAACCCCAGGACCGGAGAGACGATCGTCGAATTGCCGGAAGCTTCGCTGGAACAGGTCGACGCCGCCGCGAGCGCTGCCGCGGGCGCTTTCGACCGCTGGTCGCGGACGACCCCTGCCGATCGTTCGTCGGCGCTGCTGAGGATCGCCGACAGGATCGAAGCCGAGGCCGAGGCCTTCGGGACACTCGAAGCGCTCAACTGCGGCAAACCGGTGAATGCGGCGATCGGGGATGAAATCCCCGCAATCGTGGATTGTTTCAGGTTCTTTGCCGGCGCGGTTCGCACGCTGTCCGGCCCGGTGGCGGGTGAATACATGGAGGGGCATACCTCCATGATCCGCCGCGACCCCGTCGGTGTCGTCGCATCCATCGCGCCCTGGAACTACCCGTTGATGATGATGGCATGGAAGCTGGCGCCTGCCCTGGCCGGCGGCAATACGGTCGTGTTCAAACCATCGGAGCAAACCCCGCTGACGGCGTTGAAGCTGGCGCGGATCCTGGCGGAAGAACTGCCCCGGGGCGTTGTCAACGTCATTCCCGGCAGGGGCGAAACGGTGGGCAATGCGCTGATCAACCACGATCTTGTCGACATGATCTCGCTGACCGGCGACATAGCCACCGGCAAGAAGATGCTGCAGGCCGCCTCGAAGAGCGTCAAGCGCACCCACCTGGAACTTGGGGGCAAGGCGCCGGTCGTCGTTTTCGATGACGCCGACATCTCGGAGGTCGTCGAGGCGCTGAAGGTTTTCGGCTATTACAATGCCGGTCAGGATTGCACTGCCGCGTGCCGGGTATACGCCTCGGACAAGACATACGACAAACTAGTCGCCGATCTTACCGCGGCGGTGGAAACCATCGCCTATGCGCGCGACGACGATACCGAGAACGAGATCGGCCCGTTGATTTCGCTGCGCCAGCGAGACCGGGTGGCCAGCTTTGTCGAACGGGCCCGCGAGTTGCCGCATATCGAGGTCACGACCGGCGGCGCCAGTCACGGCGAGCAGGGTTTCTACTATCGCCCGACCGTCGTCGCCGGCGCCTTGCAGGAAGACGAGATAGTCCAGCGCGAGGTCTTCGGCCCCGTGGTCTCGGTCACGCGCTTTTCGGAGGTCGACCAGGCGGTGGCCTGGGCCAATGGCTCCACCTACGGTCTCGCCTCGTCGATCTGGACGCGCGACATCGGCCGGGCAATGGAGACCGCGAGCCGGCTTCGCTATGGCTGCACCTGGGTGAACACCCATTTCATGCTGGTGAACGAAATGCCCCACGGCGGGCTGAAGCAATCGGGCTACGGCAAGGACATGTCGATGTATTCGCTGGAGGACTATACCGCCGTGCGCCACGTCATGTTCAAGCACTAGGCGGCCAGCGCCGGCCGCTTACGTCATGTTCCCTGCGGGCGATTCCGCAAACCGGTTTCCCGTGCCGAGCTTTCTGGCGACGGGTATCAATCCGCCGACTGCTTCACCAGCTTCGCGCCGAGGCCGGGTGAGTCCGTCACAAGGCATCTGTCGCCCTCGATCCGCGGAGCCGGGTAGGTGATGCGGAAGAAGTCCGGGCTTTCGTCCCATTGTATTTCCATGCGCTCGTCGCCACCCATGGCGATGGCGACGTGGGTGCTGAACAGGTGCGCCACGGGTCCGGAAGGGTTGTGCAGCGACACCGCTACGCCCAGGCGGGCAGCACGGTCGGCAATCTCTAGGATGCGGCCCAGCCCGCCGGCGTGTTTTACGTCCGGCATGATCACATCATAGGCTCCGCCCTCGACGAACGGAGCGACGTCGTCCCAGCCTGCGAAGGTCTCCAGACCTGCCGTGCGGATGCCAAGGCGGTTCGCCCTGTCCCGCAGGCGGCGCAGGTCGGTAATGGCGTCGGGCGTCTCGGGCAGAGGACATTCCAGCCAGGCGACACCGATCTCGGCCAATCCGGGCAATATGTCGTGAGCCGCGTCTGACGTGAACCGCCAGTGACAATCGACCCGCAGCTCGACGCCGTCCCGTGCAACGGCGCGCAGCCGCGAAAGCCCCGCCTCGATCAGCCGCTGTCCTTCGGACGTGCCGCAGAGCCCGGGCGCAAGATCGTCGAATGCCGCGATCTTCAGGCTTGTGTGTCCCTGCCCCACGGCGCGCGCTGCACTCGCCGCGAATCCGTCGGCCGACCGGTCGGTCGTCGTGCGGTTGATGTTGGCGTAAAGGGGTATCGGCGACCGGACGGCGCCGGATGCAAGAAATTGGTAAAGCGGAACACCTGCGCGTTGCGCCGAAAGATCCGCGATTGCCTGATCCAGGGCCGAATGAATTGTCCTGGCGCCAAACCCCTGCTGAAGAAGCGGGGCCAGAGGCGCAAGCGTCTCGCCGTCCAGGCAGCGGCCGACGAGCGCGGCGCACCCACGCGTGAGACCATCGACAAACCCGTCCGGCAAGGGATTGAGCGAGGCTTCGCCAATGCCGGTCATGCCAGCATCCGTTTCCAGAAGGACATGCAACCAGTCGGTGCGCGCGCTGACCGGGATCAGGCGTGTGCGGGCCGCGGTAATGGTGATCGCGCGAGACAAACAGGCTCTCCCTATCCGCGATTCTATTATGATCTCCTTATCTGATAAACGATTATCATTTTCATTGACAAGCATTTTGATAAACGATTATCAAACTTTCGAGGGAGGCCCCATGGAATCAAGAACCCGCGCAATTGCAGAAGCTGTCCTGGCGCCGCTGTTCGGACTGATGGTCATGGGGGGAGTCTGGGCTCTGGTTGCCTGGGCCATGAACAACCCTGTCCTGCTGCCGCCGCCGACCGCGGTGCTTGCCGCGCTTGTCGACATTCTTCAGGACGAGTTGATCGGCGACATACTGGCCAGCCTTTACCATCTGGGCACGGGCATGGCCGCGGGCGTGACATTGGGACTTATACTTGCCTTTGCGGCTGCCGCGACGCCCTGGTTCGCCGACCTTGTCGAACCCCTGGTGGAACTCTTGCGCCCCATCAGCGGCATCGCCTGGATTCCGCTGGCGATCATGATGTTCGGCATCGGAGAAGCAGTGCCGATCTTCCTTATCGGCTATGTTTCGGTCTTTCCGATATTCCTGAACACGCTTGCCGGGATCCGCAGCGTCGACGCGCGCCTTGTCGACGCAGCCCGCGTTCTCGGGGCATCTCGCTGGATGATCCAGCGGGAAGTGATCCTTCCCGCCGCGCTGCCGATGGTGTTGTCGGGTCTGCGCCTCAGCCTTGGCGTCGCCTGGATGACCCTTATCGGCGCCGAACTGATCGGGGGCGAGTCCGGTCTTGGCTGGCGGGCTTTCTGGTACGAGCAGTTCTTCGCGATGAACAAGAACCTGGCCGTCATCCTGGTCGTGGGCATTTTGGGGCTGACGTTCGATACGGCGATCCGGTTGCTGCAGAAGCGCCTCGTTCGCTGGGCTCCGTCGGCGCAAGAGGGCGAGCCATGAGACGGCGCAGGCAGTTGTTCGTCGCGGCGTTCTACGCGGTGGTTCTGGTCGCGGCAGAACTTGCAATACGCGCGGCTGGGGCACGCGATACCTTGCCCTCGCCGTCGGGCGTCATGGCCGCCATTTCAGGGAACCTTGCAAGCGGCGAGCTGCCGATCGCGGTCAGGCAAAGCCTGGGGCGCATTCTTCTCGCGTTTCTGTTCGCGGCCATCGCCGGCACGGTGATCGGCATTGCAATGGGCCGGATCCGACTGGTCGATCGCGCCATCGGACCCATCGTGAATGCGCTGCGCTCCGTCGCGCCGATCGCGCTGATCCCGCTGGCGGTTCTGTGGTTCGGCGTCACCGGGGCATCGGCGGTTTTCATTGTCGCCTATGCCGCAATCTTTCCGATCATCCTCAACGCGTCCGAGGCGGCGCGGAACGTGGACATGCGTTTCGTGAACGCCGCGCGCACGCTTGGCGCAGGCAAGTGGGTATTGCTTCGCCGCGTGATCTTGCCCGCCACCGCACCTGCAACGATCACCGGCGCCCGCATCGCGATGGGCTTTGCGTGGGCGTCCATCGTCGCGGCCGAACTCGCCATCGGAGTGAAACTTGAAACGGGCGGCCGGATCGAGGCGGGGATCGGCCAGATCATGGTCAGCACCCTGTTCGTCGACCGCGATGTGAACGGGCTGGTCAGCTACATGCTGGTCATCGGCCTGATCGGGTTCGCCATCGACCGCGGAATGCGCCGCCTGCACCGCCACTTCGCACCCTGGGAGACCGCATGAGCGCGATAGAAATCAGGAACCTGTCAAAAGTTTTCACGTCGCCCCGGACCGGCGAGAAGGTCGAAGCCCTGCGCGACGTCGACATCATGATCGCGGCCGGCGAGTTCACGGCCATTGTCGGTCCCTCCGGCTGCGGGAAGTCGACACTGCTGTCGATCATGGCCGGAATTCTGGGCCAGACCCAGGGTGAGGCCTTGCATCATGGCGAACCGATCGCCGGCCCTGCCCCTGACCGCGGCGTGCTGTTTCAGGATTACGCCCTCTTCCCCTGGCTCAGCGTGCGCGAGAATGTCGGGTTCGGGCCAAAGGCCCTGGGCAAGACCGGTCCCGAGACCGATGAGGAAGTGAAGCGGCTGATCTCGGTCGTCGGGCTGGAAGGCTTCGAGGAACGCCTGCCGCACGAGTTGTCGGGCGGCATGCGGCAACGCTGCGCGCTTGCCCGGATGCTGGCCAATGCGCCTCGCACCTGGCTGATGGACGAACCGCTCGCTGCCGTCGATCTTCAGACGCGCACGCTTCTTCAGGAGGAAATCCTGCGGGTCTGGGGCGAGGAGACCCCGCCGGATCAGCGCCCGACGGTCGTCTTCATCACTCATGGCATCGACGAGGCCGTGCTGCTTGCCGACCGCGTCGTCGTGCTGGGCCGGCGTCCGGGCCGCGTGAAGGCCGACCTGAAGATAGACCTGCCGCGCCCGCGCTTCGCGCGCCGCGACCATGCCGCCGAAGCGGCGCTTGTCGAGACAATCTGGAACGAGATCCGGGAAGAAGCCCGGACAGCCATCCTGGAAGACTGAAAATGATTGGGAGGAAGACCAAATGACACTTTCACGCAGAGACATGATCCGCAAGAGCGCCGCCCTGGGGCTTTTGTCGGCTTTCGTGCCGGCCCGTGCCATGGCGCAGGGCACCATCCCGATGCCGATGGGCGTCGGCACGCACACCAATGGCGGACCGCTTGTCATCTACATGCA
The DNA here is from genome assembly GCA_040220415.1 of Silicimonas sp. Lineage (GTDB taxonomy): Bacteria > Pseudomonadota > Alphaproteobacteria > Rhodobacterales > Rhodobacteraceae > JAVJUV01. The sequence continues at coordinate 44,405 of JAVJUV010000023.1, read as the reverse complement.
GGAAAACGGGCTGATCGAGAAGGCATCCGCGTCCATCGGCATCGACGTCGCACCCGAGTTCCAGGACTTCCAGGCGCTTCTGCGGATGCTTCAGGGGGTCGCCGCTGGACAGCTGCAATACGGGATGCTGGGTTCGACCCCGCTGATCCGGCTGCTGGCGACACCGAATCCCGCCGTGCCGATCGCCATCGCCGGCGGTGGCCTGGACTTCCCCGTCCAGGTTCCGCCCGACAGCCCGATAAGGAACATGGAAGACATGCGCGGCAAGACGGTGCTGACCATCGTCGGCTCGGATCTGCACCTGCAATGGGTCAACATGCTGAAAGCCCATTTCGGCACGTCCGATGCGTCCGAGGTCGGCATCACGATGAAAAACATAACCGCCGTGACCGAATTGTGGGAGGCGCAACCGGGTATCGACGCCGTTGTCGGTCTGAACCCCGGCTCGTTCGGGGCCGAGGAGCGCGGCGTTCTGGAAACGCTGATCACGAACTACGGGACCACCGGAAAGCACTACGAAGGACCGGAAGGCAGCGGCGCGGGCCACACGCTGGACTGGTTCTCGAATGCTCAGTTCGCACCCGAAGCCTTCTATCCGCACCGGATCTGGTGGGCGGTGCGTCAGCAGTTCATGCAGGAACATCCGCAAGCCGTTACTGCCTTCCTCGTCGCGAACCAGCAGGCGGCGGGCGACCTGTCGTCGATGCAACCGCAACAAGTGACCGAGATCATCGGAGACCACTGGCCGCAATCGGCATCCATCGAGGCGCGCAACAACGTGGTCGAGGTGACGCTGTGGTACCGGCGCGGATGGTCGTGGATCACCGAGGGCGACGCGCGGACCCTGGTCGGATTGTCGGAAGAGCCCGAAATATTCGAGACCGCGCTTTCCGCCGATCTGGTGAAAGGCGTTCTCGGCGCCGGGGCGGACGTGACGCTGGCTGCCTACGAACAAGGCGGTCGCGTGCCGCCTGCCGAGGTTTTCACCGATCCCGACGCCAAGGACGTGCGCGGACTGCCGCAATGGCAAATCGACGAGTGGTCACTTTGAGTTGTTGAACCTCTTCGCCCCGCAATCCATGATTTCGGGGCGTTTTCCTGTGCAGGTCAAATGAGTCAGCGAAGCAAACTTCAGGACGTGGCGAATGCTGCCGGCGTGTCCTTCATCACAGCGTGGCGCGCCCTGAATCAGCCGGAAATGGTGCGGGAAAAAACCGCCGACAAGGTCCGCGCGGCTGCCGTCGAGGTTGGGTATGTCGTCAACTCGGTCGCCCGCAGTCTCGTTACATCGAAGTCCGGCGTGATCGGGCTGGTGGTGCCGACACTCGACGATTCGATCTTCTCCGATACCGTCGAGGGGCTTTCCGACTCGCTGTCGCAAAGCGGGCGGGAAATGCTGATCGGCATCTCGCACTACGATTATACCCGCGAAGAGGAACTGATCCGCGCCTTTGTCGGCCGCCAGATCGACGCTCTGGTGCTGACCGGCAAGGAACACAGCGAGGCGACCCGCAATCTCATCACCAAATCCGGCACGGCGGTCGTCGAGATCTGGGACGTCCCGCAAAATCCGCTGGATCTCTTTGTCGGGTTTTCGAACCGCGAACTGGCGCGCGAGGCCACGCGGTCGCTGCTCGCCAAGGGGTACAGACGGATCGCCTTCGCCACGCCGCAAAGCCGTGCCCGCGCGGTCGAGCGCCAGAACGGATACGAAACGGCCATGACCGAGGCCGGGCTGGGCGGGAATATCCGCGTCGTCCGGACCGAACCCACGCTGAAAGGGGGGGCCGATGCGCTGGACGAACTGATGTCCGATAACGAACCACCCGACGCAATCTTTTTCAATGGCGACACGCTTGCCGTCGGAGCGCATCTGCACGGATCTGCAAACGGACTGACATTCCCGAAGGATGTCGCGATCATGGGCCTGCATGACACCGACATCGCGTCGCGCGTAAACCCGCCGCTTTCGACGGTGCGTATCCCGCGCTATCAGATCGGGCGCATTGCGGCGCAGAAGATCATCGACCGGCTGGACGGCGTATCGGATGGCGCCTCGGAAACGGTCGCCTTCGAGATCGTGGAGCGCGGCACGACGTGATCAGGGCTTCGGATCTCCGCATCCGGCAACGCTTTTCGGGCTGCCGGGAAGGACGCCGACGAATGCGTTTATGCCCATACAGATTGCCCGAAGGTAGGCTTTTCCTGAATGAGGCCTGGACAAGGCTGCCTCAGTTCGAGAGCGGTATGTAGGTTTCTTCCAGACCGAACGCCGCCGGACCGAACTGTTTCAGCGCTGCCGGACTGCGCATGATGGGCGGCACGCCCACCGCCATGACGACGACCCGCTGTCCGTAGCGCAGCGTCTCGTTGGTGATGGGCACGGCGGTTTCGGCGTCCAGCACCGTGATGATGTCCGGCACGATCGCCAGAAGCGCCCCGTCGGCCTTGGCGCAGAGGTTCTCGTTCTGGAACGAGATCACGCAGGGGGCACCCCCGCCGCTGTCGGGCGCGATCGTCACCGTACCAAGCGTGAACCCCCGGCTGGTCTGCCGGTCGAGATCGGTGATCTTGCCCGCGAAGATACGCTTGGCCTTGCCGTAACTCGTTGTTGCGATGAAGGTTTCGAGCTCTTCGAACGGATCGCGTTTCATGCGGCGCGAGGTGTTGATGATCCGGCCGATCTGTCTTGCAAGACTGAGCGTGTGCTTGACAGAGGCGCGTTTCACTTCAGCCCCCGACATCGGGTAGTTCGCGAAATAGGCGGTGCCGCCCATGCGGATGGTGATGCCGCGAGCGATCCATTCCATGCGGTGGTGGTCGTCGGTGCGGATCGTGGCGTAGTCGCCCTTTTCGTCGGCAATGCCCATTGGCGTGCCTGCGACCCCTTCGATGGCGAAAGTTTCCATCTGCAATTCGGGGAAGGCACGTCCCTGCCCGTCGGCGTCGATGACCGGAATCCCGAGGCGCGCGCCGACGAAAAGCGGGATCGTCGAGTTGATGCCGCCCACTTCGGTCGGCATGGTGGCCGTCGCCTTGCGGCCCAAAGCCTCTTCGACGGCGCGCAGCGCGCGGATTGGCTCGTCACCCGAGGGGATCTTTTCCAGGAGCACCGTGGGCGCGCCCATCATCGCGGTCGGGATCACCAGTCCGCCGTCGGGCAGGTCGTCGGGGTCGATGATCTCGATCCTGCGGCCCGCCCGCAATTCCTCTTTCACCATCAGGCCGCCGATGTAGGGATCGCCGCCGCCGCCTGCACCCAGAAAAGCCGCGCCGGTGCACAGGTCGTCGACATCTTCCAGCTTCAGTTCCATGAGACGACTCCGTTCATACTGGCAGGTTTCCGACCGCCTTGACGCGCAGCCGCGAGGGGTTTCCGGGCAGGTAGCTGATCGGGATCTGCTCGACCTCGATCACCTCGACGCTGTCGGCCATCGCCCCTGCCCTGACCGCGTTCTCGCAGGCCTCGGCGCGTGCGGCGTCCAGCACCTGGTCGCGGTTGGACTCGGTGATGGCGACGACGCGTTCGACTTCACCGGCCACCTGCGCGATGGCGGCGCCGACGGCGTTGGCCACCGACGAGTAAGGCGGCCGCAGCACTTCCGAGGCGCAGTCTACCTGCCAGTCGACAAGGATCGAGCCGCCGCCCACGACCAGCAGCGGCAGGTCGCGGGCTTCGGTCTTCATGCGTTCGACGTTGCTTTCGATCAGGCGCTGCATCTCGGCGCGGGCGGCGCGGATCGTGTCGGCGCCGACGTCTTTGACCAGCGTGGCGTCGCCGACATCGGCCCAGCCGCCGGCGACCGCGATATCGGTGGCGGTCAGCGTGTCGCCGCCGAAGCAAAGCGCGCGCGTGGTCAGTTCGTAGCCAACGGAATCGGGTCCCAGCCGCGCACCGCCATCGCGCACGATCGAACCGCCACCCAACCCGACCGCCAGAACGTCCGGCATCCGAAAATTGGTCTTGACCCCGCCCACGTCGACGAAATGCGTCGATTGCCGGGGAAATCCCTTGCGCAACATGCCGATATCCGAAGTTGTGCCGCCGATATCGACAACCATCGCATCCGCGATCCCGGCCAGATGCACCGCGCCGCGCATCGAGTTGGTGGGACCCGAGGCGAAGGTCAGCACCGGGTAGCGTTCCACATCCTCGACGCGCATCAGCGTGCCGTCGTTCTGGCTGATGAAGAGCGGCACCGCGAGGCCCAGCTGTTCCAGCGCCTTGCGGAAGGCGGCCACCACGCGCACCGCCAGTTCGGCCAGCGCGGCGTTGATGATCGTCGAGTTTTCGCGCGGCAGAAGACCGAACTGCCCCAGCTCGGAACTGAGCGAGATCGCCATGTCGGGCGCCTCGTTCAGGATGATCTCGGCCGCCCGGCGCTCCATCGCGCCGTTCATCGGCGAAAAGACCGAGGTGATCGCCGCCGTCCGCAGACCCTGCCGGACCCAGCCTCGGGCGGCCTGGGCGACGGCCTTCTCGTCAAGCGGCGCGATCTCGCGCCCGTCGAATTCGTAACCGCCGCCAACCAGCGTGGCGTTGCGCCCGACCGCGCCGACCAGTTCGTCCGGCCAGTCCGTCAGAGGCGGGATCGACGAGGTGGCGGGAAGGCAGAGGCGGATCACGCCGACCGGCAGCAGCGACCTGCGCTCGATGACCGCGTTGGTGAACTGGGTCGTGCCGATCATGACGCAGTCGATGTCCCCGGGCGCCGCATCGGCGGATGCCATCGCCGCGGTGATCGCGGCCACTATGCCCGACTGGACATCGCCGGTGGTGGGCGTCTTCTTCCACCCGACCACGCCGCGCGCATCCATCACGACGGCATCGGTATTCGTGCCGCCCACATCCACGCCGATCTTCATTTCCCTGTCCTCGAATCTTTCATTGGGTATCAGCGCAGCACGACGCCGCTTTCGGGCCGCCAGTACAACGCGACGTCGGACCCCGGCGGCAATTGGGCAAGGTCCGGGCGGTTCGGCACTTCGACCGTGACGTTCTGGCCCATGATCTTGATCAGGTAGCGTCTGAGCGACCCCTGATAGACCTCGTCGATGACGTGCCCGCGCAACATCGGGGCCTCGTCGGGCGCGGCGGGTTCAAGCCGGATCTGTTCGGGGCGCAACAAGAGCGCGACCTCGGCGCCCTCGGGCCCGCCGGCGCCGGGCACCGGCACCGTCGCACCGTCGATCTCGACGCCGCCCGCGGTCATGCGGCCGGTCAGAAGGTTGGATTCCCCGATGAACTCGGCGATGAAACGCGAGGTCGGGTGTTCGTATATCTCGACCGGTGAGCCGATCTGCAGCACCCGGCCGCGATCCATTACCGCGATTCGGTCCGACATGGTCAGGGCCTCGGACTGGTCGTGGGTGACATATATCGTCGTGATGCCGACGGATTTCTGAATGTTCTTGATCCAGAACTTCATCTCTTCGCGCATCTTCTTGTCGAGCGCCGACAGGGGCTCGTCCAGAAGCAGGATCTTCGGCTCGATCACCAGGACACGGGCCAGTGCGACGCGCTGTTTCTGCCCGCCCGACAATTCGCGCTCGTAGCGCTCGCCGTAGCCCGACATCCCGACCTGCTCGAGCGCATCCTCGACCTTGCGCTTGATCGCAGCGCGGTCCTCGCCACGCTCGACCAGCCCGAAGGCGATGTTTTCGAAGACGGTCATGTGCGGGAAAATCGCGTAGTTCTGGAACACGATGCCGATATCGCGCGCTTCGGGCGGCAAGCGCGTGATCTCGCGGTCATTGACAAGGATCGACCCGGTCGTGGGCGCAATGAAACCCGCCAGCATCCGCAGGGTCGTGGACTTGCCGCAACCCGACGGACCCAGCAGCGAGAAGAACTCGCCCTGCTCGATCTCGAGGTTCAGCTCTTCGACCGCGACGGTCTTGCCGAAACTCCTGGTCACGCCGCGGAACTGCACGAAGGACATGAAGGTCTCCTGTCAGGGGGATGACAGGCCGGCAGTGCCGGCCGGTCTTTGGACTCAAAGGCCGAAGATCTGGTTCAGCCGGTCGGTGATCTCCAGCTTGTTCTCGACGAAGAAATCCCAGTCGGGGACCCAGAATGCCTGCGTCGCGTCGGCGGTGTTGGTGACACCGTTCTCGGCCAGCGCCGCGGTGATCGTCGCATTCGAGTTGGTCGGCCGCCACATGAACTCGTCCCCGAAGGCGTTCAGGAATTCCGGGCTGAGCGTGCGGTTCAGAAGCGCGAAGGCCAGCTTTTTCTGCATCGGCTCGGAGTACCGGCTGATCGTCTTGGTCTGGGTGATGATCGGTTTGCTGTCCCACTGCCAGACATCCATCGGGACGCCCTTGCGCTTCAGGGACAGGGCCTCGCCCTCGATATGAACGGCGATGTCCACCTCGCCGCGCTCGATCAGTGAAAGCATGTTGAAGGTGAATTCCGAAATCTTCATCGGCATCGCCTCTTCCAGTGCCTGGAAGGCGGCGTTCATGTCGTACTGGTCCGCGCCGAACTCTTTGGCGGTGGCCATGAAGAAGGCATGCATCAGACCGTTTTCGGTATGATATGTTCCCCGCTTGCCCGCGAAACGCGACTGCCAGAAGTCGCGGAAGCCGTTTACCGGTTCGCCCGCGTCTGTCCGGTAGGCATAGACATAAGGCATGTAGGCCCAGGTCACGCCGGCGCCGCTAGCGAATGCGAAATCCCAGCAGTTGGCGGCATTCGGGACGTTTTCGCGAATCTCGTCCACCGACAGGAAGTAGTCGCCCGCCAGTTTTGTCTGGGTCAGTTCCGGAAGGTTCCAGTTGGCCATGTCGTAGGCCGGGTCCTGCGGGCCCTGGGTCACGAACTTGGGGAACCAGGGGAAGGAGCTGTCCCAGTTGATCTTGCAGTTGAAGTCCGCCTCGAATTGATCCGTCAGCGCCTTGCGAACGAACTCTTCCCAGCCGCCGCCCCATTCGCCGATGTTCAGCGTCGCGCCGCCGGCATCGAAGACGCCGCCGTCATAGGCGGTATCCTGCGCCCAGGCATGGTTGATGAACGGTGTCGGCAGGATCGCGGCGGCGCCGAGCGTCGCGCCGCCCTGCAGCAGGGCACGGCGTGTCGGGGTGTATGGTTTGCGTGTCATTTCCTTATGTCTCCCAGTTGGTTGCGGATAGGCGAGTTGGTCAGCCTTGCTGGCGTTCCAGAAGGCGGCGGATATTGACCAGTCGGTTGGTCAAGAGGACAGAGGCGATCACCAGCGAAATGGCGAAGATCCCGGCGGCGGCGGCAGAGGGGTCGAACTTGTACCGCAGCGAGTTGTACATCGCGATCGGCAGCGGTTCAGAGTTCGGCGACGACAGGAAGAGCGAGACCTCGAACTGGCCGAACGAGACGATGAAGGCAAAGATCGACCCGGCCTGGATGCCTTGCGAGATATTGGGCAGCGTCACCTTGCGGAAGGCCCGCCACGGCGACGAGCCAAGACTGCGCGCCGCCTCTTCCAGCGAGACGTCATAGGCGGCAAGCGCCGCGCCGACGGTGCCGATCACGTAGGGCGTGGAATAGAGGATATGTCCGATCCACAGCCCCCAGATCGTCCGGGTAAGCCCGATGCCGGTCGAGATATAGAAAGCGAAGAGCGCGAAACCCACGACGACGCCCGGCAGCACGACGGGCGACAGGAAGAAAGCCCTCATCGCACCGCGCCCGACGATGTTGGTGCGGCTCAGGAACAGCGCCGCGGCGGTGCCGAGGATGGTCGAGACGATCATCGTCATCAGGGCCAGCCGGAACGAGAAGAAGAAGGCCGAAAGGTATTTCTCGGATTGCAGGAAAGCCGCGACCCAGCGCAGGCTGAGCCCCTCGGGCGGGAAGGTCAGGAACTCGCCCGCGGTAAGCCCCGCCAGCACCACCACGACGATCGGCAGAAGCATGTAGGTGAAACCCAGTATCGCCAGGATCAGGATGGGCAGCGGGATCTTGCGTTCCATCAGGCCAATCCCCCCGATTGCCGGTTGCCAAGGCGCAGATAGACCGCGACCGCACCTGCACTGAGAAGGAACAGGATCACCGCTATCGTCGCGCCGAACTGGAAGCGCGCGCCCTCGGCGACCTGCTGGAAGATGTGGATCGGCAGCACGCCGACCCGGAAGCCGCCCATCAGTGCCGGCACGATGTACGACGAGATCGACAATGCGAAGACCAAGAGCGAGCCCGACAGGATACCGGGCATCGACATTGGCAGGGTCACGCGGAAGAAAGCGCGACGGCGCGACGCGCCCAGGCTGCGGGCGGCCTCTTCGAGACTGGGATCGATCCCCCGGATCACGCCGATCAGCGTCAGGATCATGAACGGCAGCGAGAACTGGACCAGACCCAGAACGACGCCGAGGAAGTTATACATCAGTTGCACCGGCTGGTCCGCCGAGGTCAGCCCGAGACCAAGCAGCATCTGGTTGATCAGACCGTTGTCTCCGAGGATCACCATCATGCCGTAAAGCCGGATCACCATGTCCAGCTGCATCGCCGCCAGTACCAGGATCAGAAGGAAGGTGTTGCGCGACGGGTTCTCGGTCTTGGCGATGACGAAGGCCATCGGATAGGCCACGATCAGCGTTACCACGGCAACGATGACACCCAGCAGCATCGACCGGCCCGCCGCCTGAAGATAGTTCGAGCGGCTGAAGAAGCGGATGTAATTGTCCAACGTCAGATCGAATGTCACCGCGACCTGCCCGATAGCCTGCGGATTGAACGAGGTGGCGAAGAGCAGGCCGACCGGGATCACGAAGAAGATGACGAAGAACGCCATCAGCGGCACGACCAGCAGCCATTTCAGCCGGGCCTGCCGAAGGGCGCTGGGGGCGGCGGCGCTCACAAGCCGCCCTCGGGTGCCATCAGCGCGTTCAGGTCGGCCCATGCCTCGAAGCCCCGGACCGGCTTGCGGTCCGGCGCGGGCAGCGTTGCGGCCCCATTGGCGGCCGCGGCCACGGCGGCCCGCACGGCGTTCGGCAGCGGGTCGATGATCCGGTCCACCGGCAGGCCCGATGCCTGAGCGACCGGGTCTGAGAACCCGAGCATCCCGGTGCAGCCGAACACGACCGCCGCTGCGCCGTCCTCTGACAGGGCGGCCTTGCAGGCGGGCACCGTCTTCGCGATGGACCCGGTCCGGTCCGCCTCGAGCGCCAGTACCGGCACGCCGATCCCCCGGACCGAGGCCAGCGCGTCACCCAGCCCGTGACGGGTGGCCAGCGCCCGGAACATAGGCGCCTGGCGGTCGAGCACGGTCACGATACTGAACCGGCCGTGGCGTGCCGCCGTTGCCAGCCCGGCCTCGCCGGCGCCGACCACCGGGATCGATACCGCTTCGCGTGCCGCGTCCAGGCCGGGGTCCAGCATGCAGTCTATCACCAGCGCGTCGGCCCCGTCCCTTTCGGCCCGGATCGCGGCATCGACAACGCCGGGGGCCGCCAGAACCTCGTCCACCGCCGATTCGACCGATGCCGGTCCCTTGTCCAGAAAGCCCGACGTCAGCCGGCAGATACCGCCCACCGTCCGGTGAAGAGCGGAATCGTCGCGGAACCCTTCCGAGATGATCGGCGTTATGATGTGAACCCGAAATTGTTCGGCCATTCGTCGGCAGCCCTTTTCTGATGGATCGAAGTTGGCGCAGATCGGATCGACCCAGCCACTACCCAATCGGGTAGTTAGGTCTCGAGAAGTCCCAGATCGCGGGCGCGCTGCACGGCACGCCCCCGGTTGTCCGCGTCAAGGTCTCGGAAGATCTGCTTGAGATGATACTTCACGGTATTGCTGGAGACACCCATGATTCGGGCGATCTCCTTGGTGGGATGCCCAAGCGCCAGCAATTCCAGATAGCGGCGGTGCAACTCGGCCGTATCCGCCCGGCCGCGGGGCACGCCGCCGCGACCGCTGGTCGCCCAGTGATGCACCATTGCGCTGAGGCGCCTGCGCTGCGTCCGCGTCGGCGGAACCGAGACATGGTCGCCGTCCAGGGCCGCCTGCACGATGAAGCGCATCTCGGGGCCCTCGTCCAGAATGAAGCGGCTGAACGGCTGATCGCCCAGCAGCCGGATGGCGCTGAGCAGGCTTGACGTCGCCTCGGTGCGGTTGCCCAGGTTCCAGTGCGCCGCAGCAGCGATCACACGCAGCTTGGCCAGGGCCAGAAGCTGGCCGCGCCGGATCGCCAGATCCTCGGCCGGCGCGATAAAATCCAGCGCCTCCCGCGCCCGCCGCGTCCGCACCATCAGCCGGGCGACCGCAACGAATGTCGTTCCCTGCCGGAACGCCAGATCCTCGCTCTCTTCAAGCTTGGCGCGGTCGGTGGACAGCCCGATCTCGCCAAGCAGGCGCGACGCCGTCCGTGTCTCGTCCGACAGCGTCAGCGCGCGCACGCGTTCGACCTGCATCAGCCGGAACAGCCGGGGCATCCCGCGGTCATGCGCGATCCGCTCGGCGTGCGACAAGGCCTCGAGCGCGCCGGGCAGGCCGGATTCGGCATAAGCCAGCCGCGTGTTCACCCGGTAGGCGGCGGTCAGGATGTCGAACCACGCATCCTTGTGCTCGACCAGATCGAACGCCGCCCGGCAAAGCTGCGCGGCCTGATCCAGGTCGTTCGCCTCGTAGGCGACCTCGGCGCGCAGGATGCGGGCGACCGCGATCAGCCATTGCGCCTGGCCCGGCAGTTCGCGAAGCCGCGCCTCCATGGTCTGAAGCACCTCGCCGGCACCCAGGAGGTCGCCGCGCATGAGACGGATTTGCGCCAGATGCGTGTGCAGGTGCAGGGCGCCGAATACCGCGTCGCCCTGAAGGTAAAGCCGGATCGCCTGTTCGGCGTGGTTCTGCGCCATGTCAAAATCGCCCATCTGCAACGCGATATTGCACAGGTGATTGCAGGCCAGCGCCTGACCGATCCTGTCGTCGTCCTCAAGCCGGATGCGGGCCTGCTTTAGACGTTCGACGCAGTTCAGGTCGAAATGCCTGTCCTCGTACACGGACAAGTGGATATCCACGAGCACCAGATCCGCTGCCAGCGACCTGTCGCTGTCGGCCAGCGCTTGCAGGTTGCGGCGCCAGAGATCGAACTCGCGGCGCGCCCCGGTGATGTCGCCGCTTTTCGCTTCGGCGAAAATGGCACCGAGAACCGCGCGCGGGTACCGGCGCACGGTCTCGGCGTCCAGATTCCGGACAATGCTGGAGGTCACGTCCGAAGCGAAACGCATGAAATATCTCCAGCCGCCCGACCGTTCGATGAATTCGAGGGAGATTATTTCCGGCTGGTTCATGCATGTTCCCGTCGAGGTGATGCACCGAAACTACCGGACCTGCCGAATGCCCGCCATAGTTCAAAGCCGTTGGCGGCCGGCGCCGTTCCGCCCCCACCCAATGACCGTTTCCCGATGGCGGGAAAGCGACGCAGGGCGCCTTGTCGCCGGGCGTGCCGGCCCTTCGGTTTTCTGGTGGCATCATTCACACGCACGGACCGATGCTTGAGACCGACTGTCTGCCGCGCGGGAAACACGGGGTCATTGACGGATCGGGCAACGTTCTTTATTAACTAACATATGGTTAATAAAATGTCCGACAGATCATCCCCCTCCAGCCTGCGAAGAACGCATCGCGGCATGGTTCTTTCGCTCATTCATACGCAGCCCGGAATATCACGCGCCGAGATCGCGCGATCGCTGGGCTTTTCGGAAATGGCCTCGACCCGGATCGTGCGCGAACTTCTGGAAGCCGAGATCGTGGACGAGATCGCCAGCGAAGAGGATCGCCGGCCAAAACCGAAAAAGCGTCTGGGCCGTCCGAAGATCGGCCTGAGGATCAGAGGCGAAGGTCTTTTCGCGGGCGGAATCACCGTGTCGGCCTATCACTCGGAAGTCACGATCTGCGACGCAAACGGCAGGCTTTGCGCCCGCAAGGCGATCCCCTACCTCGTCAGTGACGACATCGGCGAGACGGCGCGCGCCTATGGGCAGGAACTTGGCAGACTGATCGCGGAAGCCGGGATCGATCCCGGCCGGATCGTCGGCGTGGGTGTCGCCCTTGCCGCGCGCACCTCGCTCAAGGAGAACGAGATCGTCCGTTCGGACTATTTCGGCTGGGGCTGCGACAACGGCGCCTTCCAGCGCGAATTGCGGGACGCGCTGGGTCTTCCGATCGTGATCGACAACATCTCGAACGCGCTTGCGATGGGGGAAATGCGTTTCGGCGCCGCGCGCGGCGTGACGGATTTCGTTCTGGTACACGTCGCCACGCTGATCGGCGCGTCGGTCATGGCGGGCGGAAAGCTGGTCCGGGGCAAGGACGGGATTTCCGGGATGATCGGCCACTTCCGGAGCGAACCTTCCGCACATCGCTGCGTCTGCGGACGGAGCGATTGCCTGAACCTCAGCGCAACCGGGTTCGGCATCCTGTCGAAGCTGGGCAAGGTCACGACGAAGGGTTTCGACCGATCGCATTTGCAGGATTATGCATCCCTGTTGCTGGAGGTCGTCGAGAGCGCCGACATGGCGACGCTTGTCGAGGAAGCGGGAGGGCGGCTGGCGCCGGCGCTGGACGGGGTCTGCAAGATCCTGGGTCCCGAGAAAGTGATCCTGAGCGGATACATCGGCGCGAACGACCACTACGTCCGGGGCCTTCGCGATACCGCTGAACGGGAATTCGGAGACGAATGGTCGGGCCGCGTTCCGATCGTCGCCGGAGAGTTGGCACCAACACAGGCCGCCGCCCTTCTGGCGCTTAGCGCCTTCTGCTACTCGGATCGCCTTGATTTCGACCGCTTCTCGGGCGAGGGCGGCCTAATGCCCGCATCGCGGCTGGCCTAGGCAATGGTCCCGGCGCTTCTGAAAGCCGTTGTTGCCCTGGCGTCGGTGCTTCTGGTCGGATTCACGCTCTACTCGGCCTATTTCGGCGTCTTCCCTGACGGCATTCAGCGGAGCGTCCACCTGGTTCTTGTCTTCGTCCTGGTCTTCACGATCTCGCTGCAAGCCACGTTCGCCGAGGAAGGCGCCAGGTTCGTGTTCCTGAAAAGGACCTGGGCCGTCGTCGCGCTGTGCCTGGGTGTGATCGCGGCAGGCCACCAGCTTGTCAATTTCGAGGCGATCAACAACCGGTATGGCGCGATCACCCCGGGGGAAGTCCTGTTGGGCGTCGGGCTTGTCATCGCGCTTTTCGACGCCTGCCGCCGGACAATCGGCCTGTCCATCGTCGTTCTTGCCGCGCTTTTCGTGCTGTACGGGCTTTTCGGCGCCTACCTGCCGTCGCCGTTCGGGCATCGCGGCTATTCGCTGGAGCGCGTGGCGTCGCAGGTCTACCTGGGCGGCGGCGGTGTCTTCGGCACGCCGCTGGGCGTCAGCGCGACCTTCGTGACCAGCGTGGTGGTGCTGGGCGCGCTTCTGGAAAAAACCGGGGCGGGACAAGTCCTGATGGATTTCGCCACGGCGATGACGGGGCGGATGCGCGGCGGTCCGGCCAAGGCCGCCGTCGTGGGGTCGAGTCTCATGGGGATGATCTCGGGCACCGCGGTCGCGAACGTCCTGACCACCGGGCCGATCTCGATCCCGCTGATGCGCCGGAGCGGCTATCGCAAGGAGGCGGCGGGCGCCATCGAAGCCGTCGCCTCGACCGGCGGGCAACTGATGCCGCCGGTGATGGGCGCGGCCGCCTTCATCATGGCCGAGTTCACCAGCACTTCGTATTTCGAGATCGCGAAATCCGCCTTCCTTCCGGCCGTCATCTTCTATGTGGTGCTATTCTCGATGGTGCATTTCGAGGCCGTACGGCGGCGCATTCCGATCCTGAGGGACGAGTCCGTCGCGACGGATTGGGGTTCGATCCTTCGGGGCGCGCACCTTCTGCTGCCCCTGCCCGTCTTCGTCACCATGCTGCTGAACGGCTATTCGATCATGCTGGCGTCCTTCTGGGCCGTGGTCGCCTCGGTGTTGGTGAGTTACCTGAGCCATGCGACAGCGTTGACACCGAAACGCTTGGTCGAAACCTGCGTCGCGGCCGCACATGCCGTCATTCCGGTGGCGGTCGCCTGCGCGGCCGCCGGGGTCATCATCGGGATCATCACCCTGACGGGTGTGGGTCTGAAATTCTCGTCGCTGGTCGTACAGGTGTCGGGCGGGTCGCTGCCGCTGGCGCTGGTCCTGACCATGCTGACGTGCCTTGTCCTTGGAATGGGGCTGCCAACCGCCGCCGCCTACATCCTCGTGGCGACGCTGGTTGCGCCCGCACTGGTCGACCTGGGCGTCGGCCTGATTGCCGCGCATCTCTTCGTGCTCTACTCGGCGATGCTGTCATCGATCACGCCGCCGGTGGCGCTGGCTGCCTATGCCGCGGCTTCGATCGCCGGCGGCAATCCGATGAAGGTCGCGGTTCTGGCGTGCCAGTTCGGGATGGCTGCCTTCGCCGTGCCCTATTTCTTCGTCTACGATCCCGCGATCCTGCTGACGAACGCGACGGGACTTCAGATCGTCATGTCCTTCGCATCCGCCGTCGCGGGAGGCGTCTGCGCCAGCGCGGCGATCATGGGGTGCTTCTTCAACCGGCTCGGCCCCCTGCCCCGCGCGCTTCTTGGCCTGGCCGCTTTCCTATTCGTCACGTCCGACTGGCGGTCCGATCTGGTCGCGGCGGCACTCGGACTTGCGGTCGCGGTCTGGGATTTCCGCAAGACCGCGACGCTGCCCGTCCAATCAAGAGAAAGCGGCGTGAAGCCGCCGATCACAACCAGCAACGGAGGAACACAATGAAAACCCTTGTAAAGGGCAGCCTGCTCGCTGCCGCAACTCTCATTATGCCGGCGGCCAGCCAGGCTCAGGAGTATTTTTCCATCGGGTCCTGCCCGGTAACATGCACGGCCTACACCTGGTCTGCCGGGATCGCCGATGTCATCAACAACAACGTCGAAGGCGTTGAGGCGGCTGCCGAAGAGACCAAGGGTTACGTCGCCAACATCGCGCTGATGCAGAACGGCGAACTGGAAGCGGCGATGGCCACATCGCTTTCCGCCTACGAGGCCTATACCGCCACCGGGAACTATGAGGGCACCGAGCCCGGCAAGGTCATGGCCTGGATGTCGATCGCGCCGGTTGCGATGCACATCATCACAGTCGAAGGCGGCGACGTCGAAACGCTGGGCGACCTGAAGGGCAAGCGCATCGGGATGGGACAGCCGGGGGGCGTTTCGATGCTGGACGCCGATGTGCTGATGGCGAAAATCGCGGGCGAGGATTTCGAGCCCTTCCGCGTGCGCCTTGGCGACATGGTCGACATGCTGTCGGACGGCAACCTGGACGCGGCCCTGTGGAACGGGTCGTTCCCGCTGGCGCCGGTCATCAAGCTGGCCGCCCAGCGCGATCTCAAGCTGATCCCCGTCCCGGATGACTTCCTGGCCGAACTGCGGGCCGCCTATCCGCCGTATTTCCGGCTGTCGATCCCGGCCGGAACCTACGACGACCTGACCGCCGACGTCCCGACCTATGGCCTGTCTCAGGGGCTCGTCGTGTCGTCCGACGTTTCCGAAGAGAGGGTCTACCAGATGACCAAGGCCATCTTCGAGAACCTCGAGAAGCTGACCGGAGTTCATCCCGCCTTTGGCGCGGTATCCGGCGAAACGGTGCTGGACGGTTTCGGCTCGCCCCTGCATCCGGGCGCGCTTCGCTACTACCGCGAGATCGGCGTTCCGGGAATCGAAGAGTTCGTGAGCCGCACGAGCGGTTGACGTCCGAAGACGCCGGGCCGCCCCAGCGGCGGCCCGTTTCAACCGAACGCAGCTGCGGGAAAACAGATGAAACGTCCGAATATCCTGGTCATACAGGCAGACCAGATGACCGCTCTTTGCCTTGCGGCATACGGCAAGCCTTACGCGATCACGCCCAATATCGACGCCCTGGCCGAGAACGGCACGACCTTTGCCAACAGCTACTGCAACAACCCGGTCTGCGGGCCGTCGCGGGCGTCGATGATGACCGGGCGTCTGCCGTCCGATGTGGGCGTTTTCGACAATGGCGCCGAATTCCTGCCCTCGGAACCGACGTTCGCGCATTACATGCGGCGGCTGGGCTACAAGACGACGTTGTCGGGCAAGATGCATTTCGTGGGGCCCGACCAGCTGCACGGCTTCGAAAAGAGACTGACCACGGACATCTACCCGTCGGATTTCGCGTGGACCGCCGACTGGGACCAGGTCGACGAACCTTACGCCCCTTCTGTCATGAGCCTGCTGAGCGTTGTCGAGGCGGGGTATTGCGAGCGCAACCTGCAGATCGACTACGATGAGGAAGTCTTCGTCGCAGCGCGAAGGGAGCTTTACGATCACGCCCGCTCGACCGAAGAGCGGCCGTTCCTGCTGCACGTCTCGTTCACGCAGCCCCACAACCCCTTCGTGGCCGGCCGCAAGTACTGGGAGATGTACGACGGCAAGGACATCCCCGAGCCCGAGGTTCCCCACATCCCGTACGAGAAGCGCGATCCCTGGTCGCAACGCTATTACCTGACGATCCGTCAGGACGAATTCGACGTCACGCCCGAACAGCTTTACAGCGCGCGCCGCGGCTATTTCGCGATGGTCACCCACGTCGACGAACTGGTGGGCGGTCTTGTCGAGACGCTGAAGAGCATCGGGGAGTACGAGAATACCTGCATCATCTTCACGTCGGACCACGGCGAAATGCTGGGCGAGCGGGGCATGTGGTACAAGTTCAACCCCTATGAAGCCTCGATCCGCGTCCCGCTTATCGCGCAGGGTCCGGGATTTCGGAAAGGGCACCGCGAGGAAGCGCTCGCCTCGCTCGTCGACCTGCTGCCGACCTTTACCGATATCGCTTCCGAAGGGGCATTCGACGATTTCGCCGCTCCGCGCGATGGCAGAAGCCTTTTGGCGCTGCCCGAGCGGAACGGTCCCGATGATCGGATCTTCGTCGAGTTCAACGGCGAAGGGTTGCACGCGCCCGGGCTGATCGTGCTGGATGGGACAAAAAAGCTGGTTCACAGCCGGACCGATCCCGACATGCTTTTCGACCTCGATGATGACCCCCTGGAACTCAAGAACCTGGCGGCGGCAGGCGATCACGAGCGTGATGTCCGGCATCTGTCGGAAGCGATTCATTCGCGTTGGGACGAAGGCGATCTGGAGCGCCGGGTGCGCCTGTCGCAGAAAAAGCGGCTATTCGTACAGGAGGCGATGAAGTGCGGCGAGTTCCCGTCATGGGACTATGGGCCGCCCTACGATCCCGGCAGGGTCTACGTCCGGGGCGGCGTCGATCCCAGCACCACCGCGACGAAGCAGCGGGGCCGTTTTCCCTATGTGCCGAAAACTCCGCCGCAACACCCGCGGGGCGGGGCGAAACGGCGCCAGGTGTTCGATCCCGGGTCTTGATGGTGCGATCTGTTCCTTGGAATGGAAGGTCCGCGCCGTGGGACGGTTGCGTTATGGCTGCGCCACGACCTCGCGCACACTCCGAACAGCGATCGCAAGCGGCGAACACGACGCCGAGCCGAGCCGAGCCGAGCCGAGCCGAGAGCAGGGTATCACCTTGAAAACCGTTGCGAAGGCGACGAAACGGGAAACCGTAGAGGATCGGAAGGCTGGGCAAATGTTGCCGTTTCTAACGGACCCGTACTGCATGTACGGGCCCCCAGCTTCAGCCCCTGCCGAACAGTCCACGCACCGGAACGAGGGACAGGCAAAGGACAACCGTGGCCGCGCCGAGAAGGGCTGCGCTTCCCGGCCGTTCCAGGAAGATCATGGGATCTCCCCGGGACAGAAGCATCGCGCGACGGAAGAATTCCTCCATCATCGGGCCGAGGACGAATCCGATCAGCATCGGCGCCGGCTCGAAACGAAACAGCCGAAGGACATAGCCAATAAGCCCGAAGACCAGGGTCGCCCAGACGTCCATCATGGAATTCGAGATGCCGTAGACACCGACGCAGATCATCAGGATCACCGTCGGGTAGAGATAGCTGTGCGGCACCCGCAGGAGGCGAACCCAGAGACCTATCAACGGGATATTGAGGATCAGGAGAAAAAGGTTCCCGAACAGGAAGCTGACGACGAGGCCCCAGAACAGGTCGGGATGTTCGGAAATCAGCCGCGGACCCGGCGTGATGCCGTGGATCATCAGCGCGCCGATCATCAATGCCATGGTCGTCGAGCCAGGGATGCCAAGGGTCAGCGTCGGGATGAAGGCGGTCTGCGCGGCGGAATTGTTGGCCGCCTCGGGCACGACGACGCCCTCGATGGCGCCGCGGCCGAATTCGGCCTTGTTTCGGCTGATACGTTTTTCCACGGCGTAGCCGACGAAGCTCGCCACCGTCTGGCCGGTGCCCGGCAAAGTGCCGAAGAAGGCGCCGATGGCCGATCCGCGCAGCGCCGGAAACAGGCTGCGCCGCCATTCCGAGGCAGTCGGAAGAAACTGTCGCCAGGACAGGGCGGCGCCGGCATAGCTTTGCGTCTTGCCCCGCAGCGATACGATGACCTCGGACACCCCGAACAGGCCCATCGCCACCACCACCAACGAGACCCCGTCGCGCAGTTCCGGGATACCGCCGGTAAAGCGGGTCTCGCCCGAATTCACGTCGACGCCCACCGTTCCCAGCAGGATGCCGAGGCAGACCATCATCAGGCCGCGCACTGCCCCCGAAGTGCTGACAACCGACGCGGCCACGAGGCCCAGGACCATGACCGAGAAGTACTCGGCCGGCTGAAACAGGAGCGCGAACTCGGCCAGCTTCGGCGCCAGCAGGATCATCACCCCCACCCCGAAGATACCCCCGAAGAACGAGGCGACCGAGGTCGCGAAGAGCGCCACCCCTGCCCGGCCCTGCCGGGCCATGGGATACCCGTCGAGGCAGGTGACCGAGGACGAGGGTGTGCCCGGAATGTTGAGCAGGATCGACGCGATCGAGCCGCCGTATTCCGCGCCGTAGTAGACTCCGGCCAGCATCACCAGCGCGCTGGCTGGGTCGAGATAGAAGGTCACCGGCAGGAGCATTGCCACTGCCGCCAACGGCCCGACGCCCGGCAGGACACCGATGAACGTGCCAAGGAAGACACCGATGAAGCAGTAGAACAGGTTCGTCGGTGTCGCCGCGGTCGCAAGCCCGAGAGCGAGGTTGGACATCAGCTCCATCTCAGGGCCACCGGATCGGAACGAACGGCATGCCGAGCCCCCGCACGAAGATCAGCCAGATGCCGGCCGCGATGGCCAGCGCCAGCACGAGCCGGTGGGGCCAGCGGAACCCGGGGATGGCGCTACCGACGACGAAGACCGCCGCCGCGGTCGCGGGCAGCACGCCGGTGAGCGGGGTCAGCCCGGCGAAGGCCGCCACGCCGCCGATCACGCCCAGCACGGCGATGGGATCGGCCCGGTCGGTCTCCATCGGCGCACGCAGGTTCTGCACCAGCCCGACCAGCGCGATGACGCAGAGAATCCCCCCGACCAACAGCGGGAAGGCTCCGGGTCCAAGCCGGCGGACGGTGCCGAGGTCGAGCGTCGCCACCGAACCGCAGGCGAAGGCGAGCCCCGCCGCCAGCATGAGCAGCGGGCCGAGATGCGAGATCAACGCCCGGCGTCGCATGCGAGCTCTCCAGGGTCGAACTCGGGGCCTGCGTAGGTGATCGGCACGGTCAGGACGCCGGCACGAATGCGATCGGTGACCTCGTCGATCTCGGCGGCTACGGCCTCCGGCACCCCGTCTCCGAGCGACAGGCCGACGAAATCTCCTTCGGCCAGCCCGAATTCCACGATCTGCCCTGGCCTTTTGCCCTCTACCATGTCCCCGATCGCCCGCCGGACCCCGACGTCGATCCGGGCGACCGCAGAGGCGACGAAGACGCCCGGGTCGATGCCCACCCAGTCAAGCGCGTTGCCGATCTGCCGGGCGCCGCCTTCGCGGCAGGCTCGGATCGCGCCCGCACGCGCGCCATTCAGCATGCTGAAGAGAATGTCGGCGCCGGCCGCGATCTCGGCCGCCGCCCAGCGATGGCTGACGGCGCTGTCGTCCTGCGTGCCGCAAAACCCAGTCACGAGCCGGATCGACGGATCGGCCTGCCCTACCCCGGCGGCGAAGGCCGCGCGCCCCTTCAGGCCCGGCGGCACGCGATGCCCCGACAGGTGCCCGACCACGCCGGTCCGGGTCAGCCGGGCCGCGAGCCAGCCGGCGAGAAAGGCGGACTCCTCCTGTCTGACGTCGTAGCTGGCCAGGTTCGGACCGGTTACCTTGCCCTGCACGACGGCAAAGCTCCGGTCCGGCCAGGCTGCGGCGATCTCGGGCGTCACGACATTGCCCTGCCCTCCGATGAAGACGAGGCCATCCACGTCCGGCATGATCTCGGTCATGCGGGCGCGGATGGCTGCCTGATCGTAGCTGACACCTGTTATCAAGTCGATCTCGGCCAGCCCGTCCGTCGCCGCGGCCTCGGCTCCGACCAGAGCACTGGCGTTGAAGCCGAGGTCGGCGACTTCGCCCACGAAAAAGACAGCGATCCTCGGCGGCCGGTCGGCGGCACCCCTCATTCCAGCGCCGACTGGACCATAGGGGTCCACTGGGCGAGCTGATCGGCGACGTAGGCCGAGAAGCCCTCGCTCGTCATCGGCACGCGTACGAGACCCCAGGTGTCGAACTGCGCCAGGATATCCTCGTCGGTCATCGCGTCCTGCAGGGCCGCGTCGAGTCGCATGCGGATATCCGCGGGCACACCGGCCGGCGCGCTCACGCCCAGCCAGTTGTCCGCGACCACGTCGTGGCCAAGCTCGCGGAAGGTCGGCACGTCGGGCAGAGACGACAGCCGTTCCAGCGCGGTGACAGCGAGGGGCACCGCCGTGCCGTCCTGGACCGCCGGCAGATTCTGCGGAACCGCGTCGAAGATCGCGGGCACCACCCCGGCGAGGAAGTCGAGCCGCATCGGCCCCGAGCCGCCGTAGGGCACGTGGAACAGCTCGATCCCGGCCTCGTTCTGGAAATGCTCGGCGATCACGTGGCCCCAGGAACCGACGCCCGAGCTGCCATACTCGTAGTCGCCGGGTGCGGCCTGCGCCGCCGCGATCATCGCGCCGAGATCGGTGATTTCCAGAGCCGGCGAAACGAAGAGCCCGAGGTTCACCGTGCCGATATAGGTAATGTGGTCGAAGTCGGCGATAGGATCGTAGGGCGTGTCGGGGAACTGAACCGGGGCGACGCTGAAGGGCGTCAGGTTCGAAAGCATGAAGGTGTAGCCATCGGGCTCGGCCGCCTGCAGCGCCGCGGCGGCGACCGTTCCGGCGGCGCCGGGCCTGTTTTCGACCACGAATTGCTGGCCGAAAGATACCGACAGCCGCTCTGCGAGCAGGCGCGCGACGAGGTCGCTGGACCCGCCGGGCGGGAAGGACACGAGAATGCGAACCGGGCGTTCGGGCCAGGCCTCGTCGGCGAGTCCCGGGCCGGCGAGCACGGCAAGGGTGGCGGCGGTGGCGGCAAGCAAACTTCTGCGCTTCATGGGGCGTCTCCGTGCGATGTTTTCTGAAATCATGGTTCCACACCGTGCCCAAATCGCAAAGTAAAGAAACTGTAGTTTCACAATACAATCCGTGGGAAACCATGTTTTCGCTATAGGGAGAGGCGGGATTTCCGTGCAGTTGCACAAGAATCGGTCATATAATGGCTGGATATCCCTGGTTTCAGAGCCACTAACTGACCGAATCGTTCCCTTACCCGGCTTGCGCCCTCCCCCGTCAGGACGCAGACTGGCCGTATGAAACCCGAATTTCAGAACGACGAGCCCTTCCTCGCACGCATCAAGGCTTGCCTGCCTGAGCTGCGCCGCGCAGAGCGCAAACTCGGGACCTTCCTGCTGGACTTCCCGGGCGATCTCGCGGCCTATGACGGGCAGGAACTGGCACGGCTCAGCGGCGTGTCCAAATCGACGGTCTCTCGCTTCGTCCGTCGCCTCGGCTTCAGCACTTACGAACAGGCCCGGCGCGCGGCGCGCGAAGAACGTCAGACAGGATCCCGCCATTTCCTTGCGCATTCAGAGCATGTGCCCCCGGAGCGGCAGTTGACCACCAGCCTGCAGGAGGAATGGGAGAACGTGTCCTGGACCTTCGAGCGCATTTCGACCGAAGACCTCGATGCGCTGGCCGGCCGGATCGTCGATGCGCGCAAGGTCTGGATCTGCGGCTACCGGATCAGTCAAAGCTTTGCGTCCTATGTATACTGGCAACTTGTGAAGGTCGTGGCGGACGTCGCCCTTGTGCCGCACGCAGGCGAGAGCCTGGGCGAACACCTGGCCGCAATGGGGGGCGATGACCTGGTGATCTGGATCGCGCTGCGGCAACGCATGGCGAACACGGGCCCCGTGATCGACGAACTTGCCCGAATGGGGGTCGCGACCGCGCTCATCAGTGATGACGGCTACGAGCCGGATGACCGGGTCGAGTGGCATTTCCGCTGTCGGATCGAGACCTCCAGCCCGCAATTCAATCACGCTTCCGTCACCTCGCTCTGCCATCAGATCGTGACCCGGGCCACCTTGCGCGCCGGCCTGGACGGTCGCACCCGGCTGCGGCAGATCGACGACATCAACCGGCGGCTTCGCGAAGTCTGACACTTGAGATGAACCCCGCCCCCCCTCCAGCCTCAAAATACCGGTGCCCGAACCGCGCGCCCTGCGGGCCATTTCGGATTGCGTGAGCGGGGAGTTCCGGCTTGCCTCGTCGAGCATGCGGGCCGTGGGCGAAGTGATCATCTGTTACCTTCCAGTCGCAAAGTTGCCGACACTCACTGCTAGAAGGCGTCTCAAAGTCCGTTCACGGACAGAGGTTTGCAGGGCGAAGTTGATTTCTTGCCCACAGGATTGCGTCGCTCTCCCAGGTTGCAGAAAGTCCTGGACGCTGGTTCTTCCCACGTGATGGCACTTGCCATGTTTCCGGGGCGGAATCCGGGTGTCCTTATACAGGGCCAGTCCCCGAGGACACCCGGAACCAGACACCTTGCGAGGGCATACTGCGGATCGCGCAGATATACGCAATGCGCACCAATCCCATGACCGAGCAGCGGACAAGACGGACTTTCGTGCGACGCATTTGGACGACCCGTTCCACACAAGACATCAACCGTGCTCTTCAGACTTGCGCCTCCAGACAACGACGTGCGCCGGCGCGGGGAACGCGACCGAGCCGTCACTCGCGGCGAATCCTTTCAGACGCTGCTCCGCCGCCGCCACCAACGCTTCGAAGCCGGCATCGCCCATGAAGTCGCCGAGGGTCCAGCCGCGCACGTCCGTTCGCACCCAGTCCCGGATAGACGCGAAACGCGCGGTTCCGGCCACGCTCGTCAGCTCTGCCCCGGCCAGCCCGCCGTCCTCGAGGACCCGCAGCAATACCGACTTGTCGCCAAGCACGAAAGGAGCCCTCAGCGCGTCGGCAGCGTCCCGTCCAAACATCTCCTGGATCAACTCGATCATGCCCGCGTATCCGGGCGACCTGGCGACATCGTCCCAGACCGTCAGCGCAATCCGGCCACTGGGGCGAACCACGCGCGCCATCTCGGCCAGAGCCTTCGGCTGCTGGTCGAAGAACATCAGGGCGAACTGGCAGAGAACCCTGTCGAAGGCACCTCCGGCGAAAGGCAGTGCCTCGGCGAGGCCCTCGATCCACTCCATGTCGGGCGCACGGCGGCGCGCGACGTCAAGCATTCCCCGGTTGCGGTCGAGGCCGACGACGCGCCCCCCGGGGCCGACGCGCTCAGCGGCTTCCCGGGTCGTGGCACCGGTTCCGCAGGCGATATCCAGTACATCCTGCCCCGAACCGACCCCGACCGCGTCGCAGAGCGGTCCGGCCCAAGGCCCGAACAGTGCCGGAACGAAGAATTCATCGTAGATTTCGGCGGCGGACTTGGAGACCTGTCCCGCTGATGCTGCATTCGTCGTCATGGCGTCACCCCTCGGCTCGTTTGCGATGCCCCCAGCGTGACGCGATATGTGCATTGAGGTATAGTTCGAAATCTGTAGCAAACCGAAGGGTGCGCAGAGTGAAATCCTATGGTCAGTTCTGTCCTGTCGCGAAGGCGGCGGAACTCTTCTGCGAGCGCTGGAGCGCCCTGATCATCCGCGACCTCGCGTCCGGGCCGCGCCGGTTCTCCGAGTTGCAGAAGGGTGTTCCTCTCATGTCGCCGTCGCTTCTGTCCTCGCGGCTGAAGTGGCTCGTCGCGGAAGGCGTGGTTGCGCGTCACGACATCGGTGCCAAGCGCCCGGGCTACGTCCTGACCGAAGCGGGGCGGGAATTCGTTCCCCTGGTCGAGGCGCTGGGTATCTGGGGGCAGCGCTGGACACGGCGCGAGCTGATGGATCACGAAATCGATCTGGGACTGCTGGTGTGGAGCCTCGAGAGCTCGTCCAATCCGGGCGCCTTCGGCAAGAAGCGATGCCTGATCCGGCTCGAACTGACGGATCAGACCGAGGCGAAGCGGTTCTGGTGGTTCCTGAACCAGAAGGGGCGCTGCGAACTCTGCGTCGACGACCCCGGCGGAGACGTGAACCTCTACCTCGCCTGCACGCTTCCGGACGCGATCTACATTGTACGTGGCGACCTGACGACGGCCAAGGCAATCGAGACAGCAAGGCTCGAATTGATCGGCGATGCTTGGGCGACGCGCAGGTTTGTCGAATGGCTCAACCTCGGACCGCTCACGCAAATGCCGTCTCTTCGCCCTGGCGCTTGATCGGCCTGGTCCGGTCGGGGATCATAGCGGCCCGACGCGGTGCAGCACCTGCAGCCTCGGGCCGGTATGTGAGACTGGTCATTGACCACCGGCCCTACAATCGGCGGTCAACGCGGTGTTGGCGCACGGGCGGGGAGGGACGGATGGAGGCACAGCTATGCCTGGAATCCAACTTCCCGCAGTCAAAGCCAAACGCAAGGCTTGAAACAAGGGCCGCATGATCGGTCAGAAACGTTCTTTGCCGCCTAAGCAAGTCTGGACCATTCGGGCACGCCCTGCGCTCGCTGGAAATTCTCGCGACCTGGCACTCTTTGGTCTCGCCATCGACAGCAATCTGCGTGGCTGGTTCGGGATCGGGTGTCAAACATCGGTCTCGACCAGAGCGGGTATGGAACGCATTCGCTGCGCCGGACAAAGGCATCGGAGATCAATCGAAAGACTGGCAATCTCGGCGCGGTCCAGCTCCTGCTTGGCCACACCAAGTCGGATAGCACCGTCAGATACCTCGGCGTCGAACTTGAAGACGCGCTCTGCATCGCCGAGCGAATCGACATGTGAACGCAAGCGGCGGGCGACCCCTGCCGTTCGCCGCCCGGGACCGGACCTATCTGAAACACACCGCTAACGGACCGATTGAGCCCGATGCCGACGATCAAGCCAGGGGTATGGAACTCTTTGTCCTCGCGGTCAGCCATAAACCAGTCGCGGGAGCCATATGATCAACTCCGGGAACAACATGCACAACGTGAGGCCGATGACCTGAAGCGCAAGGAAGGGCAAGGCCGACTTGAAGATGTCGCCCATCGGAATTTCCGGCGGAGCCACTCCACGCAGGTAGAAGAGTGCATAGCCGAAGGGCGGGCTCAAGAAACTCATTTGCATGTTCACAAGATAGATCACGCCGAACCACAGAACGAGATCATCTGGATCACCCAGTCCGAAAGATGCAGCGCCGAGCGCCTTGATGATCGGCACAAAGATCGGAACGCAAAGAAGCAGGATGCCGACCCAGTCGAGGAACATGCCGAGAACAACAAGCAGGACTTGCATGAGGATCAGAATTCCCCAAGGGCCAAGGCCCGTTGCAGCCAGGCTTTCCTGCACGAACTGCTGCCCGCCTTCCAGCACGTAGAGACCCACGAAGATCGTTGCGCCGAACATGATCCAGATGACCATTGCGCTGGCCTTGAGCGTGGTCAGCGAAGCCTCGCGCACCGTCTGCCAGTCCAGCTTGCGGTGGATCGCTGCAACGATGAATGCGCCGAAGGTGCCGATGCCCGCGGCTTCCACCGGCGTGGCGACGCCGGTGAAGATCACGCCCAGAACGACGACGATCAGCGCGATGGGTGCCGCCATGCCGCCCAGCAACTGCAGCTTCTCTTGTGTCGACACGCGCTCTTCGATCGGGATCGGCGGACCGAGCCGCGGGTTGATGTAGCTGCGGATCACGGCGTAGGCGATGTACATGCCCGACAGCAACAGGCCCGGGATGACGGCCCCGATGAACAACTCGCCCACCGACTGCTCGGCGACCACCGCGTAGATGATGGCCAGGATCGACGGCGGGATCAGGATACCCAGCGTGCCGCCCGCCATGATCGCACCCATGGCTATCTTGGGGTCATAGCCGCGCTTCAGCATCGCCGGGAGCGCGATGATGCCCATCGTCACCACCGCCGCGCCGATCACTCCCACCATGGCGGCCAGGATCGTCGACGCCAGGATCGTCGCCGCCGCCAGACCGCCCTTGAGACCGCCGAGCAGCTTGTAGATGACGTCGAACATCTCGTTGATGATGCCCGCGCGTTCCAGCATCGCCGCCATGAAGATGAACAGCGGGATCGCCGATAGCTGATAGTTCGTCATCAGCGGGAAGATGCGCGATGGCACGATGTTCAACGCGCGCTCGTCGCCCAGAACAAACAGGAAAACGCACGCCAGACCGCCCGTGACGAAGGCCAGCGGCAAGCCCGCCATCAGAAGGGCCAGCAGCGACCCGAACATGATGAGCGTCAGAAGCTCGATGCTGATATCGAGACCCATGGATCAGTACCCCCTCGCGATGGCGCGAATGTCCTTGGACAGTTTCGAGACGCCCTGCAGAACCAGTAGCAGGCCGCCGATCACCATGACCCATTTCATGGGCCAGAGCGGCACTTCCCATTCGTTGAAGCTTAACTCGCCCCAGCGGACGTTCGGATCGGTCCATTGACCCAAAGTCAGCGAGCCCAGCATCTCGAAGAAACCGAGATTGCCCCGCGCCCACTCGGAAAGAACCGAATTGCCGGTTGGCACCGCCAGCGCATCCATCGCGAAGATCCACGATGTGACAAGCAGCGTGCCGGCGAAAATGAAGAAGAAGATCGACGTCGCAAGGTCCACCCACGCCTTGCGGGGGCGCGGCAGCGGAGCATAGAAGATGTCCACGCGCACGTGGCTTTCCGTCAGCATCGCGTAGGAACCTGCGATCAGGTATTGCATCCCGAACATCAGGTACATCGACTCGTGTGCCCAGTTGGTGGGAGAGCCGAAGACATATCGGCTGATGACCTCGAAGTAATAGACGAAGACCGCGATCACGGCCCAGTAGGCCACGAACTCGCCGCAGAACAGCGACAACCGGTCGATCCAGTTCTCGGCGTGGTCCGAATCCGATTTCGGACCTTCCTGAGCCTCGGCCGCCTCAAGCGCCAGCTCGGCTTCGGTCTTTGTTTCTTCGGGAATATTGGCGTTTGCCCTGCGCACCATTCCGGGGATCAGAACGGCATCGATCAGCATGAAGGCCAGGATCAGGTAAAAAGCATAGCCGGCGGCTCTCAACCAGAAGCTCCGGTCATTCTGCGCCTCTGCAAGGGTCGAGCCGATACCGGCAATCGTCTGCTCGGCCTGTGCGATACGGGTCTCGGATTGCGGGATAGTGTCTTCGGCGCGCTCTATTCCACGCTGAACGCGGCGTTCTGCAAAGGATCCCGCCTCGACGGTTGGCAACTGCGCGCGCAATTCTTCAAGTTCGACGCGGGCTTCGTCCAGACGGGGGCGTTCGCGCTCCAATGTCCTTTCGGCGACCTTCAGCTCATTCGCGATGTTCGAAGCCGTCGTCCGAGCGTCGCTGGCCTGTCCATTTGCGAAGAGGATGAAAAGAAAGATGGGAATGAACACAAGCCCGAGAAGACTTTTCAGATAGAAGCGGTGCAGTCCAAGGATGCCCCCGGTCACAAGGATCATGTAGCCCAGCGGCACCGAGTAGCGGCGCTCACTCGAGCGTGGCCGGCGCCCAAGTGCCATGGCGATCAGGGGAAAGACGATAAGTCCTACCCAGTAAAGCCAATGCGGCAAAGTGAAATGGAAATCTGGCATCGCTTCGGTCCTGAGGGAAGAAGTCGTGAAGACACCGCCCGGCGTCTGGCGTCGGGCGGTGAAAGTTCGTCAGCCGAGAGGCTTAGAGGTCCAGCTCGAGACCTTCGACCTGCTCCGGCGTCACGTAGCCGAGCGAGCCGGACATCATGTAGTCAAGCTGGATCTTGAAGATGCGCGCGGCATCCTTGTCGCGGTTCGCGTAATTGAACCAGATCGGCACCGCGACCTCGGTCATCAGTTCGACGTCGTCCTGGCTGAGGCGCGTGACCTCGGTGCCGTCGGCTTCGAACTTGGCCCAGGCATCCTGGTCGGCCTTCTGGATCGCGGCATGGTGCATGTCCGAGTAGACGTGCGTTTCCATTTCGACGAACTGGCGCATCTCGGGCGACAACGCATTCCAGGCGTCCATGGACACAGTGATGTCCATGAGGTCGACCGGCTGGTACAGCGACATGAAGCCCGGAGGGCCCATGACGATGTAGTCGGTCACCTGGCTGAAACCGAGCGCGTAGTTCACGGCAGGGCCCACGTAGTCTGCCACGTCGATCGTGCCCTTCTCCAGCGCCGGGAAGATTTCCGAGCCGGGAAGAACCGTCGTTTCCGCACCGATCTCGGTGAAGACCTCGGCGACCATGCCACCCGGCAGCCGCATCTTGCGGCCTGCGAAGTCGTCGATCGAGCGGATCGGGACCTTGGAGTGGATGATGTTCGGGCCGTGATGCACGGGGCCTACGTACATCATGCCTTGCGCGGCATACAGCTCGCGCGCGATCTCCAAACCTCCGAGCCCGTAAAAGAAGACGTCCCACTCATGCGGGTTGCGCAGGCCAAGCGGATAGGAGGTTAGAAACGTCGCCGCAGGAATGATTCCCTGAGCATAGATGGTGAAGGGATTCACGGCCTCGAGAACACCGTTCTTCACCGCGTCGTAAAGCTGGAAGTCACCAACCACGTCATTGGCGCCGAAGGGCTGCAAAGCCAGTTCGCCACCAGTCTTTTCCTGTATTGTCGCGCACCAGTCCTTGAAGATCTGCAGGCCGGCTCCGCCGGGCCAACTGGTCTGGATTTTCCAAGTGGTGCCGTGTGCCGCGGCAGACGCGACGTGTGGCGCTGCAAGACCAGCCGCTCCCGCACTGGCCAACATACGCATTGCGCCGCGACGATTAACCAACGATTTCATAGATTCCTCCCTTTGGCAAAAGGCGACGCCAGGCGCGCTCCAACAAGAGCTTCTCCGCTTCTTTTCGTCGCCGATATGGTAAGATTTACAGACCAAATTCGGAAATAGCAATTCGGTGGTGAGCATTCCGTTCAGCACGGGACTTGTGACATTGCCCGTCCGTCGGCTCTGTCCGACGCGCGATGCTGCCAGGCACGACGTGTTCGAATTCATCGAGATGTTCTACAACCCGAAGCGAAAGCACCCGAACAACGGCATGCTGTCGCCCGTTGACTTCGAGACCAGACAGCAGAAACTGACCGAGGCGGGTGTCTGGGAAACCAGGGACACGTCAGCTTTCCACAGGCAAAGGGAGAGAAGACATGGCGGCACACAGCGCGACAGAGCTGATCAGGATGTTTTCAGAATGCTTTTCCGCGGGCGATATCGATGGCCTGATGAGGCTGTACGAAGAGGACGCGGTGTTTCCGAACCATCATGGAGCATTCAAAGGGCCTGAACAGATCCGTCCCGTCCTGCAAGGCTATATCGACTCCGGCGCCAAGATTGAGTTCGACCGCCAGGTCGCCTATGAGACTGGCGATCTTGCCCTTGTCCAAAACGGATGGACACTGACCACGTCTGGTGGCGATAAAGTCACGGGGGTGAGTGTAGAAGTTGCCAGGAAGCAATCGGACGGCACGTGGAAATACGCGATTGATAGCCCCGATGGAGCGGCACTTCTCCACGACTGAGCCTGCCCAGATTCCCGACAAAAAAGCATGAAAGGGCTCGACCCGTTCACCCGAGCGGAGGGGTCAGTTGACCGCTCAACTGCGCTGACCAGTCGCTGGCGGCCATCGTTCCACGGTCTTGGTCTCGAATGACCTCTCCAACCGAAAGCAGACCGTCGCCGGTTAAGGCGCCGGGTCCGGAGTGCGGACAAAGCGGGCAGTCAAACTTTCTGAACTGCCCAGCGACCAACGAATAGCGGGATATTTCTCGCGCTCAGTGATGGGCACTGGCGCACGCATCCATCGCCACCAGGCATGGTGGCTGATCCGCCAAAAACCGCGCGAACTGCGGCCGCGGCAGCTTCTTTCGGAACACAACGGACCCATCCGCCACAGAGCCTTGAACCTGGAACACGGTCTTTGCCAGATCGACGCCGATGATACTGAATTCTCCCATGGACGCCCTCTCCTTTAGCTTGTGATTCAACACCGCAAGCTTGGCACATTGCGATGCCGCGCTCCCTTGGCGGCATCCAACCGTCTCGACCCATTAACAATTGATTATCCTAGGTATACCTTGCTGGGCGGGTAACCCAAACGCGGCTTCGACCGGGTCGCCAGAAAGAATCCCAGCGTCAGCGGCCCGACGCGTCCTATGAACATCACGGCGACGATGACCGCCCGCCCGAAGCCGTCCAAGTCTCCGGTGGCGCCTCGCGAGAGGCCGACCGTGCCAAAGGCGGAAGTGACCTCGAAGGCAAGATCGAGGAAGTCCCCGTCATGGGAAATCGTGATCAGGAAGATCGCCATGAAAACGGTAAGTATGCTGACCATAGCCAAGGCCAGCACCTTCATCACTTCGTCCGGTCCGAGGCTACGGCCGAATACGTGCAGTTGCTGGCGTCGCTTGAAGAAGGCAATCGTGGCCAGAAGCAGGACGATAAAGGTCGTCACCTTGATGCCGCCGGCGGTGGATGTGCTGCCGCCCCCGATCACCATCAGCGACATGAACATCATCGCCGTACTGTCGTGGATGCCACCGATGTCCACTGTGTTGAAGCCGGCGGTGCGGGTCGTCACGCCCTGGAACCAGCTCGCCCAGATACGGTCATCCCAGTCCAGCCCGCCGAGTGTGAGCGGATTGGTCCATTCAAGTACCGCGAAGGCCAGCACAGACCAGACGATCAGAGCCAGCGTGCCCACCACCATCAGCTTGGTGTGCAGCGAAAACCCGCGCCAGGTCCGCTTGGCGTAAAGCTCGGTGACCACGATGAACCCCAGCCCCCCGAAGATGAAGAGCGCGGGCACGGTCAGGTTGATGATCGGGTTGCCAACCCACTGCGACAGGCTGTCGGGGAAGAGCGCGAAGCCCGCATTGTTGAAGGCCGAGACGGTGTGGAAGAGCGCCTGCCACAGTCCCATCCCCCAGCCGAACTCGGGCACGAAGACGATGGACAGGAGCGCCACGCCCACCGCCTCGCAGGCCAGCACCACCTTGAGGATGCCGCGCACCAGCACGAGAAGATCGCTGATCGAGGTCTGGTTGAGATCTTCACGCAGGAAGATCCGATGAGACATTCTAACCGGCAGGCCAAGCATCGACAGGATCAGAACGGCAAAGGTCATCAGGCCAAGGCCGCCCAGCTGGATCAGCACCATCACCACGCCTTGTCCGAACATCGTCAACTGGCTGCCCGTGTCGATGACAACCAGCCCGGTCACGGTTACGGCAGAGGCGGCCGTGAAGATTGCGTCGGACCAGGTGATCGGCGCGGGCGTGGCGATGGGAAGTTTCAGAAGCGCTGCCCCCGTGACGATCAGCACCGCGTAAAGAGCCGCGAGGATCGCGGGCGGTGGAACCTGCAGATACCCCCTTCGTCTGACCAGAGCCAAGCGCTTCAAGGCTCAGAGCCCGTCCGCGAAACGGCGCAGGTTTTCCCGACGCCCGAGGAGCAGCAGCTTGTCGTCGGTATGGAGTTCCGCCGCGCCGCTCTCGCAGGACACGAACTCGCTCCCGCGCATCAGGCCAAGCGCCCGGAGCTCGAAATCGCCGGCCAGGCCGACCGCATCAACCCGATTGCCGTTGAGGCTGTCAGGCACCCGGAAATCCACGACATGGAACCCGTTGCCGAGGCTCACGTAGTCGCGCACCAGCGGGTTGTGCAGCATCTGCGCGATGTGGCGCCCGATTTCCTGTTCGGGCTGGATCACGCGATCAGCGCCGAGTTTCGTCAGGATACGGTGATGAGTTCGGCTCATCGCCTTCACCCAAACGGTCGGCACGCCCAGAAGCTTGACATTCATGGTACAGAGGATGTTGGCCTCGAGCTCCTCACCGATGGCGACGACGGCCACATCGTAATTGCCCACGCCCGCCTCGCGGAGAGCCTGCTCGTCTCGGCCATCCGCGATCACAGCCTCGGCGAGCGTTTCGGCCACGCGCGAAACGTTCTGCTCAACCGTGTCGATGCCCAGCACATGGTTGCCGAAGCGCGCCAGTTCCGAGGCGACTGTTGTGCCGAAGGTTCCGAGGCCGATCACGGCAAAGCTGCTGTTCCGGCGCTTTTGCATCCATCGTCCTTCTCTTCCTGTGCCCTTCAAGAGTGTGCTGGCCCACCACCTGAACGTCCTTCATGCGCCTGATAGACTAGATCACCCTGGGAAAATACGGTTGTTTGATTCCTTGGGGAAAACATTTGGAAGGGTGTGAAACGAGACAAATCCATCAAGACACTTCTGTGTATGCTGCCATCACGCGACTTGCTTGCGACGCCGAAACCGGAGAGTGCAGTTTTTGCCTTTTCTCAGGCGGTTTCAATCCTGGTCGCCCCAACCGCCGTTGCGGAACGCGCACCGCAGGAATGGGTACCGGATGTTCTGGAATTTTCCGACGATCTGGATGTTCTTTCAAGCCGGGAGATCGGCTCAACCGCGCGAATGTTCGCCATCGGAACGCACGCAGCTCCAGACGACCTCATCGCTGCCTGGGAGCATGCCCTTCGGACCAATGGGTTCATCATCGAGCAGAACTTCGGAGACGTTCTCGAGCGCGCCATCGAGTTCTCAGGGCCCGGCATTGGAAATGCGAAGATCGTCGTCACGCCCCGCAAGGGAACCGAAGAGGCCAACATCATCGAGTTCGACGCAACCTTGCGCTGAGCCATGACGGCAACCAACCGAGTGCCAGTATGACAGCCAATACCGCTGCCAACACGAGGCGATAGGTGACCGTCGTCGTAGAACTTGCCCTGCGGAGCCATACCATCAGCCCGTCGATTGCCACGTGCGCGCTGATAAACACAAGTCCTCTGGCGAACGACGCATCCGAGCTTGGGACGGCGTCCTGAGTGCCGGCAAGGTCCATCGCCCCGAGAAACGTGCCGCCACCGCGGTAGGGATCGACAGGAGCAGCGAGCAGCGCACCACCTCCCGACGTCGCTGCCGCAGCAGAAAGGCCACCGGTCCTCGCCCCGATGATTACTTAAGACAGTCGAAGTATTGATGCCGTTCATCATGACATGGCGTTTTCGTGTGGCAAGTGTGCGGCCTGTCCGGAAGGAGGCGCGCTGTTTGGACCCGCCTCGGTCGTCCATTGCGCAACCTACTTGGTGACGGTCCCTGCAAAGACAATGTCTTTCGCTTGCTCCATGCCTGCGCGCCTTTGCCCAATGATCGGCTAGAGCCAGCCTTTCCGCTTGAAATAGAAATGCGGCAAGATGGCCGACAGGACCATAAGCCCGATGGCGAAGGGATAACCGACCAGCCATTCCAGTTCGGGCATGTGATCGAAGTTCATCCCATAGATCGAGGCGATTAGGGTCGGCGGCAGAAAGACTACTGCGGCCACCGAGAAAATCTTGATGATCGCATTCTGCTCGATGTTGATCATGCCCAATGTACCGTCGAGCAGGAAAGTGATCTTCTGCGACAGAAATCCCGCGTGGTCGGCAAGGGAATGGATATCGCGCGCGAGGGTCTTGACCCGTTCGCTGGTGTCCTTGCCGCTCTTGCGCTGTAATGTGCCCTGCGCGAGGTAGCCCGACAACCGGTCGAGGGTCACGAGGCTATCCCGAATGTTTGAGGTCAGATCGCCTTTGCGACCGATCTTCTCGATCGTGTTCTGAAGATCGGCACTCTTCGAAGGCTTTCCGGTATCCTTGCGAAAGATGCTGCGCGAAATCCCGTCGATGTCACGTCCCGCCCGTTCGAGAATGTCCGCCAGGCGGTCCACCACCGCTTCGAGCAATGCGATCAGCACGCCTTCGGCGGTCTCGCATCCCATGTCGACCTTTTCGGCCCGGACCGGGAATGTCTGGAAGGCGCGAGGCTCGTGATACCGCACCGTGATCAGATGCGTCGACGTCAGCACGAACGTCACCGGTTGCATGTCGACATCGTCACCATCGGCGTTGGCCGGGAGGATGGCGGTCATGAACGCCGCGTCGCCCTCGGTATATAGGCGGGAGGAAATCTCGATCTCCTCCATCTCTTCCTTGGTCGGAACATCGACGTTCAGGCGTTCTTCCAACTCTGTTTCTTCGACCGACGTCGGATTCAGGAGATCAATCCAAACCGCTTTTTCCCTGAGCTCGACTCCGACGTCGAGTGGCTTCAATCGTCCAGACGCATTCGCAAAGGCTCTCATCATGGCAGGTCTCGCATTTCTCAGGTGGTGGCCGGCAGGCTGACTGCAAAAGTACGTGTGACCAAGCAGAAAATCTAACCATAAAGGGCATCTAGCTGACCAAAATGATCCAAGCGGCACTCATTTTCGGCGTTCCTTGGAGCGCAAAACGGTAACTGGCAAACCGCCAGAGCTTCTGGTTCCAGACCCTGACACACGAGGCGCGTGGCTTCTGGCAATTTGCGTGCTGAAAGGGCGTGCGCAAGTTCTAGCAGAGACCCGTCCTTCAGGAGGTCGCTCATATAGCCGCCTATGCTCTAGTATAACGGCATAGTCGACCAACATCTTCTCGATCCCCGAGCGATCTGGCAGCAGAGCCAGGTCCTCGGCCGCCTGCGCGTCGCGCGTCCGACTGTATTAACCTTGTGGGACCAGCTGCCAGCGGCGCCACTTTCAGAGCTGACCGTCTCGTGACTGCTGAGCCAGAGTGTTGCGAGATGGAGCGCTACGCGTCGCGAAGTCAAACATCAGCCATCCCGTTCGAGAAAAGGAACACCATATATGCGGCGTAGACGGACAGCATCAGCGTACCCCACGCGCGCCCGATCTTCTTCGAGGCGAAGAGCAGCGCGAGTAGCAGCAGCGTCGCGCCCAACATGACTAGCGTGTCGATCTCGCGGAACCGCGCGCTGACCTCGATCGGCTGGATCACCACCGTCACGCCGAGGATCGCGAGGATGTTGAAGATGTTCGAGCCGATCACGTTCCCAAGGACCACATCGGAGTGACGCCGGATCGCAGCGACGATGGCAGTGGCGAGCTCGGGCAGCGAGGTGCCTATGGCCACGAGCGAAAGGCCGATCACTGCATCCGGCACGCCGTAATCACGGGCAAGGTTAACCGCTCCCTCGACCAGCATGTCGGCCCCGAACACGAGGGCGACGATGCCCCCGATTGCCAGAACGGGCGCGAGCCAGGCGCGTGGCAGGGGAATGTCCTCGAACTCCTCCGCTTCGTGCTGAAACGACTCGCCTCGCGATCCCGTTTTTCCAGCCAGTAGCTGGAGAAGAGATACCCGGTGAGGACCACGAGCATCGCGATCCCCTCGATGCGGTTAATGACCTCGCCCTGCACCAGCGCGAAGGCCGCGAAGGACACCAGCGTCGCCACCAACGCCTCGCGCACTGCTGTCGGGTCCCAGCCAAGGATCGGCACGATGACGGCCGCCACGCCAACGATCAGCAGGACATTGGCGATATTGGAGCCCACGACGTTGCCGAGCGCGATTTCCGGCGTGCCGCCGAGCGCCGCGTTCACCGAGACGAGCAGCTCCGGCGTCGAAGTGCCGAAACCGACGATGACCAGCCCGATGAGGAGCTTTGAGATGCCGAGGCGCTCCGCGATCGCAACCGACCCGCGCACCAGTCCCTCGCCGCCAAGGAACAGGAGAACAAGGCCGGCGGCCACGAGAACAAGGTCGTGAAGCGTCAAGGATCCAGTCGTTATGCAAGCGTAGCCGGCGACCCGGCATAGCGCGGCTGCTCTTCGATTTAGTGCTCCCGTCCTAGAAGAGGAACGGCTGGCAGACACATGCGCTGAAATTCTTCATATTAGTTCTTCGCGTAGAGGTGCCCCGCGATTGCACGAGCCCGCGCACGACCTGAAAACCGACAGCAAACATTCGATTTCTGTTCCATTCAACCAAGCGCCACCAGCATCCAAGTGTTCAACTCAAGACCATCAGAAGCGGCTTACTTTCAGATACTTACAGACTGTTCACCAGATCGGCGTGGTCAATAGGTTCAGAGAAACCAGGCTAGAGAGAGAGCGGATTCTCGGGTCGTTAGACCTGCGGCGGTGAATAGCCCACACAGCAAACTCTTTTGAAAACAGGAGAAATCTCGTGTCACGCTTTGCCGAAGAAACTTCCGGCGGGAACATGTGGCGGAGGGGATGGGCCTGACGTCGAACTTCTCCAGATGTTAATGAATTGATTTTGTTTGGTTTATTCAATATTCGCAAGCCAGCCCACGGTCACGCCGTCAGACAAATTCAGTGTCCGACCTGGCACCTTGGGCTTGGAGCGCGTTGTTTTGAACGGAAGGCTCCTCCACTCTCACGAGTACCTCCATCGAAAGCAAATCGACGTTCGTTCCAAGGAACGTGCCTGCTACCGGCGTGACCTGCGCGATGTCCCGGGCCGCGGCAAGCGGTATCAAGTTTCGGGACCCGACGCTCCGGTTCGTTGGATCGAAAGCAATCCATCCAGCACCGGGGACAAAAATCTCGACCCAAGCATGGGTAGACCCGGAGCCCTCCGACCCAAGGAGGCTCATTTCGGGATCGGACAGATAGCCCGAGACAATGCGCGCCCCAAGTCCAAGATTGCGGGCTGCCTCTGCAAGCAGGACCGCAAAGTCGCGGCACGAGCCCCACCCCCGGTCGAGGGTCTCGATCGGCGACTGGGTTCCTTCGGTCTCCCTGCTCTGGTAGGACAACTGCGTGAACACCCCATCGCTGATATCTTTCAGCAGAGACAGCGTGTTTGTCGGGCGCTCCATGACAAATCCCTCGACCCATCGGGCAAGGCGGCCTTGGGGGTCGCTGTACTGCGGGTGCGTCAAAGCGCCCAGATCCGTCCATTCATTGGCAGCATAGACAAAGGGGTACTCGATGGCCGAAGCGGAGATGGCAAAGACCGGCCATGCCGGCGCGGTGATCTCCACACTTGCGCGGCTTTCGATCACCAGATGATCTCTGGGAGCGTCAAAAGTGGCGGTCGCGATGACGTTGCCAGCGACATCATGCGCCCATGTCATGGCTGGCGCCGGAGATATCGACAAGGCGTGCGATAAAAGCCGCAATTCCCGCGTTTCGCGGGGGCGCAGCATCAACCTGTGCGGCCCGAGAGAGACCTCTTGGCGGTATCGGTAAGTTGTGGTGTGAACAATGTCGAGATAGGCCAAAATGGGTTCCAAATCGGTTTGAGAAAGATGGCACGCGCGCCGACGCGGATCAGCGGCCGCGAGATGCGCCCGGGCTGACAGGCACGGCGTTTCGCCAGGCGTTCAACCCCTTGCAGCGCCGACAGATCCGCTCTCCGAAACCTTCGCTCCAGAACAAGGTATCGCATCGCAGGCATTGGCGC
Source organism: Silicimonas sp. (assembly GCA_040220415.1). Classification (GTDB taxonomy): domain Bacteria; phylum Pseudomonadota; class Alphaproteobacteria; order Rhodobacterales; family Rhodobacteraceae; genus JAVJUV01. The sequence goes on along the minus strand of JAVJUV010000023.1, from coordinate 6,698 downwards.
TCTCGCGGAACGTCGCCCACGGCCCTTGCGGTGGCGATGTCCGGCGTTGAACCATCGGCGATGGCTTTGTTCGCCATCAAATCTATCCCGCTACGTGGCGGGTGTGCGAGGGCGTCCGTGATTCCGGTCTTGAAACCATGCCTTCGTTTTCGGCGGCTTGGATTGACGCATCGTCCCGCGCCGTTTGGTTCACCGGGTTAAAATCCAGCAACTCCCTATCGGACTTGGATGTCCTGACTTCAGAGTAGAGATGTCGCACATGCGCCTCAGAGACGCCGTCGGCCTGCATCACCAGGCGCACCATCGGATCGGCCAGCATTTCCTCCAGGAAGAAGTCCGACAGCGCTTTGCCTGTCAGCTTGTCCTTGGCGCGTGCATGGTCCAGGTCGGCAAGCGAGACGGTTAGTGTCCGCGCAAGGCCGGGATGCGATTTCCGGGGATGAAGCTTCACTAGAACGGTGGCTTTCCAGGCTGCGGGATCCTGTTGCTCCGGGGGTGAGACCAACTCTGTTTCGATCTCGTACTCTCCCGCCGGGAGTGTCTCGGCTAGGCCCGGAACGGTGAACGGCCGGGCGAAAACCGCAACGGTCTTGTTCGTCAGATGGTCCATCCCTGCAATCTCTCCGGTGTTGCTGCGATTGGTCCGCGCCCCATTGGGAAAGGGGCGCGTGGCCTGTGCAGATCTCAAGATGTCTTGGGCTTCGATGGAGTTTCCTTGCCCGCTGCCTTGGTCTCGTTCTTGGCAGGGGTCTTCGCGGTTTCGTCAGGCTTCGGCTTCATTGCGGCCGCAGCCCTGGCTGTCAGGTCCTTGAATGACATGTCATCGATTCCTTTGATTGACCGGTGCCGATTTCCTTGTCCAAAACGGACCTGGATGATTGGCACCGATGATACCTATATGGATACCGGCAACCCGATTTACGATGGTGCGCCGCCAAGGAAACCGAGGTCAGGCCAATTTATCTGTCCAGACCTCGAACTCTGTCAGCGTGCTCTGACCGAATGTCTGGGTTAAAGGCACATCGGCGGCATCGCGGCCGCGCGCGATCAGAATTCTCGCAAACCGCGGTTTGTTGTTCCGCGGGTCAAACAGGTGCCATCCTCCAGCAAGAAACACCTCCATCCACGCGGCAAAATCCCCGGGCGGGTGAGGAAGAGGCTCCCCGATGTCGCTCAGATATCCGGTGCAGTAGCGGGCCGGAATGTTCATGCAGCGACACAAGGCGATGGCGAGATGGGCAAAGTCGCGGCAGACACCCTGCCCCTCGGCCAAGGTCTGTGATGCGGTGCGCGTCGCGTTCGCCTGCATGTAGTCGAAGCGGACATGCCCGTGCACGAAATCGCAGATCGCCTGAACGCGTGACCATCCGGGTTGGGTGGCCTCGAAAAGACGCCAGGCTTCCTCCGAAAGAAGGTCGGTATCGCAATACCGGCTCCCCTGCAGAAATACGAGGGTCTCGAACGGCAGATCCTGAACCGCGTGCTGACAAGCGTCTGGGGATGCGGGATCAGGCCGACCCGTGTCGCGGAAGATACCATCCGTCGACAGGGTGAAGTCGCCCACCGGAGCCAGGAGGCGCGTACACCAGTTGCCGAAGCCATCCCGGTAGCTTTCGAGGGGCACGCTAGGCGATGTCGCGAGATAGTCGGCGCGCTCCAGATCGCCAAAGCGCGAGTAGTGCACGTTCAGCAGTGCGATCAGCGGCGTCGGCTGCGGGAAGCTGTATCGCAGACGGCACCCGATGCTGACGCGCATGCCTGACGCGCCACGACGAGAAATATCCGCATCACCGTCCAAAGATGCACGCCCCGTCGGAGAGCCGGAAGCCTCGATTGCAGCTCCACCGGTTGCCGGATCGGTCGAGATAGGCGTTCTCCGGCAGATCGATAGCGACGCAGGCGCCGCTCAGAGGCTCGTATCCACGCTCACAGATCCAGCCCGGTCCATAGGATGCCTGGTCAAGAAAGGCGTTTTCGGGCACCACAACGGCGGCGCATCGGTCGTCGATCTTGACGAACCCTCTCTCGCACGCCCAGGCAGCACCATAGTTCGCGTTGGTCAAATATGCGTTCGCTGGCACGGCGATCGACATACATGTCCCTGCAACGGCCGCGTAACCGCGATCGCAGGTCCATCCGGTTCCCGAGCTCTCTGCTGTCAGATAGGCATGCTCGGGCAGAACGATCGGCTCACAAGCGCCGCGCTCTTGCCGGTAACCGCGTTCGCATTGCCAATCGTAGCCGGAAGACCGGAGGAAGGCGTTGGCGGGCACCGGGATTGGATTGCAGGATATCCCGGTTTCCTCCTCATACCCACGGTCGCACACCCACCCCGTCCCGTAGGAGCGCCCGGTTGGATAGGCATGTTCGGGGATGTCGAGCGCCAGGCATTCGGTGCCCTCCGCTCGGTAACCAAGATCGCAGACCCAGCCGCCACCATAGCTGCGCGGCTGGGCGTTCTCCGGCATTGGGCCGGTGCCATCCTGCGCCAGGACGGGGAAGGCCGCGGACGCGATCACACAGGCCACGACTGCCGTCCTCGCGATCAGCCGCGCCAGGGCATGTCTCATCGCCGCTTGCTCTTGGGCGGACCAGAGTCCGCGGGTTGCCGCGCTAGGCCTCGATAGCCCAAGCGTGAGCGTTCCGGTCGGCCGTCGGATGCACGTGACCGGTGGTCGGGAGCCCCTTGAATTCAATCTCGAGGGCATGCCCTCGTTCTCGGCCACCTGGATCGCGAAGTCCCGCGGGACTGTCGGATGTGGGCTGCCGCTCATCGTGTCGGCAACTTGACCAGCGCCGCGGCTGCAAGGGCATATTCCTTCTGGTGGTAGTCACCGCGAAACTTGCCATCGACTTGCACCTCCCAGATGCCGTGCCGTTCGCATACCTGAACGCCACCGTGCTGCGCTGGCCGGTTCATGGAAGAATCCTGTTCGCCTCTGGTGTTCGGCGGCACGGGTTTCATGTCGGTCATTTCCGGCTCCTTCGCTTTGGGCGCGCGCAGGTCTCCGAGGAGCATCACGGCGCGAATGAAATCTTCCGCGTAATCGTCGGTTTCGCGGTGGTCAGTTTCGTGCCGGGCCATACTCATCGGTTCGACGAACCGTGCTCACAAATGATCGATAAACCGCGGCTCGGCGCGAGCCATGAATGCGATTGGGGCTTGCAGCACCGTTTAATGGGCCAGCACACGTCGTTCGAGATCGGTTGTCTCGGGTGACGCGATCGGCCTGGCGCGGTTCATCCTTCGTCGACTGCGTTTTCCGTGCGCTCAGGTGATCCATCGACATCTAGGGCTGCCAGGCAGGCTTGCGCGATATCCCGGTTCGGGGCATCGGTTCCCGGCATGGTCGCCCAGCCCGCCGTCATGAGCGCATCGCGCCTCTGATAGGTCGAGGCGGCTCGGATCGTTGCCAGCTTGTCCATCCGCGCCAGATCAGACCGCGCCATGTCAAGGCAGACGGGCACCATGGAGGCGACGACATTGTTTCGGGACATCGCCATCGCCCTGTCATTCGCGGTTCCGCCGGTCACCCAACCGCCCCAGGTGAATCCGACGACACCGACAAAGACCGCGCCGATCAGCGCGCCATAAATACCGGGCTTGAGCCATTCGGGAGTGTTCATTTTCTATCCTCCTGCGGGAAAAGCGCCGCATCGCTGTGATCGTTCTTCTCGGTCGCGCCCTGATCCCGGCTCAGCGCCTCATTCAAGTCGCTCTCGGAAATCGCCCGCAACTCGGAGTGTCCCGCATGACTGCCCCTGCCGCGCACTGTCAGGTACGTCGCCGTCCGTCGGTAAGCCTCGAAGCTCAGCCCCTGGAGAAGTTCCTCTTCGACGAGAACTTCGTAGTCGCCCGCGGGCAAATCGCCCGGGTATCCGGGCAAGGTGAACGGGTTCGAAAACGTCACCGTCGATCTGGTCGACCGCATGTTCATCTCTGGTCTCCGCGATGTTGGCAGATCCGTCGCTCACCACTGTTGAGGACCCCTTGGGTTCCGGGCCTGACCAGTCGAACGATTTCTCCTTTTGTAACTCATGATCGTTAGCCTGGCCCTGATACATGTTAGTCCCTGGCGCCGCGCCGATTGCGAACTCCCTGGGGACGGACGCCAGCACTGACCTATGTAAGGGCGCCGGGACTGACCTGCGCGTACCCTTAAGGGAAACAGGGACGATTTGCGTTCCTGCCACCAAGGAATGGAACGACGATGACCGCACCCAATGTCCTCAACCCTCACCCGCCCGAATTCGAGCGATTTCTCTATGCTTCGGTGGGCGAGGACCGGAACGGATATGTCGTGACGGTCCTTTCCACGCTGGCGCGCCTCGGCCTCGATCCATGGAAAGAAACCGCTGAACTGGTCGCGCTGGGGCGCGACGCGGCGCAAGCGCGGTTGGGAACGCGGCTTGCTCGATTTCGGGATGTTCCGACGCTCGCAAGCGATCACGGCAGGGTCGCACAAGACCTGAGCCAGCTGCTCCCAGATGGCCCGACATCAGTTACCCTGAAGCGGGCAGCCGCGACGGTTGCGGAAGGCCACTCGGGCACAAGCGGAGTGATCTGGGCGGTACTCGCGATCATCGTTGTGCTGTTTCAAGTGCTGACGTTTGGCGGATCGGGGTCAGGCGAATGACGGTTTCCACTCAGACCCCCAAGGCAACAGGTCATGCGGCGCACAAGGCCGGGACGCTATCGCCGCGCGAACAGGGCGTTCTCTGGGACATGGAGGAACACTTCTGGACCAGTGGCGCCGACAAGGCGCGGGCAACGACAGCAACCAACGCCGTGATGATTTTCCCCTATCCTCCCGGCATCCTCCAGGGCGACCAGATCTGGACCCATCTTCGCGAGAGAACCGGCTGGCGTTCCGTCCTCATGGCCGAACGGCGCGTGACGCGGTGTCGTGACATCGCCATTCTGTCTTACCGGATGTCGGCGGAGAAACCCGGCGTACCAATCTCCCAGGCGCTTTGCGCCTCCACATACCTTCACGATGAAGACAGTTGGCTCAGGATCTCGCACCAGCAGACCCCCGTAAAGTGAGTCGCGCCTTTCCGGCGTCCATGTAAATCGAAATTTGGCAGACGCGGGGACTAACCTGCGTCAGTACGGAAGGGAGCAAATACGGGATAGATTGCGATGTGCCTGCCGGAAATCCGGCGACACGATTTTCCCGAGTGCCAGAGAAGCGTGTGGGCGCACCGATCCCAAACAGATCTGTGTGCCTGTGCGCTTCTTGTTCTCGGAACGTCCATGAAAGGACAATCCAAATGACTCCCGAACAGAACAAGACCGCCGAGAAGATGACTTCCGTCAAAGCCGCCTGGGACAAGGCGCCCTCCGGTCCGAAGAAAGAGGCGGCCCTGAAGCACTACCAGGCTGCCGAGAAAGCGCACACCGCGAAGAACGATGCGGAAACTAACAAGGAACTCGACGCGGCGACCCACGCTCTCGCATGACGACAAGCGTCTGACTTGATCGCCGGGGCCGCCTGCCGAGCAACGGAGGGCGGCCTTCTTACTTCAGGAGCGGCCCGGTTTGATCCAGACATGCCGGATCGAATTCGGCGAGATCCACCGGCCGGCCATAATCGTGGAATGTCACACGGCCGTCACGAAACGTCACCAGCCCCTCGTCAAACATGGAGACCGCGATCAATACGGCGCCCGACTGATCATCACGCGCAGGTTCAGCGTTGGCCACTTACGGTCCACCTCAGCAGCAAGGGCGAACCGCCAGAGCCGATGTGCGCAAATCAAACTGATCGGTGCCAACCTGCATCAGTCCCGTCCGGGATGGATCCCTGTAGCGTTCTTTAGACGGTCAGATCCCCGCCGTCGTTCGTTGTTCCGAATGATGGCGAAGCTTTCCTGGTTTGGAAGTCGAAAGACTGTTCCCGCCTGCCCGGGAAGCTTCGCCGGTTCGGACGGTCCCAAAAGGACCAAACGCATGGAAGCGAACTCCCCTGAGCACAACTGAAAAGGTGAAGGTCGTCGTTGCCGCCCGAGACGCGGCGCCCGTCAGATCCCCAGGAAGCAGGCAGTGCACATGCACCGCCAGGCAACCGGAAGCCGTGGACAGCGAAGACCGGTGGCAATCGCAATAACGACGGGGTCATGCATGCCCTCGCATAGGCACAGTCCTCCTCCGGCCCATGCTTCTTCGGCATAGCCTGTCGGCGAGATCGATCACCGCAAGAGTGGCCCGTCCTGATCCAGATAGGCGGTGTCGAAGCTGGCGAGTTCCCTGAGACGGCCAAAATCGTCGAAGGCAACCCGACCCTTCTGGAATGTGACGAGTCCTTCCTCGCGCAATTGCCGCAGGACCCTGTTCACGTGCACGGCGCTCAGGCCAAGGCTATCGGCAAGATGATACTGCGTCAGCGGACAATCGAACCCCGTCTCGTTGCCCAAGCCCACGAGTTTCAGCCGGGCGCCCAGTTCAAGCAGAAAATGCGCCATGCGCTCTTCCGCCGAGCGCCGCCCCAGATTGACAAGATGCTCCACGACCATCGCCTCGTCCCGAGACGCCGCCCAGAGAACGGCGGTGGCAAGTCGCGGGGCGTGCGAGAACGCATCCAGAATGTCGGACGCGAGGACTTCGGATGCCTCGATCGGGGTCACGGCTTCGATGCTGTGATCGGATGTGCGGAACAGAATACTGCGCAGCCCGAGGAAGTCTCCCGGGATCTGAA
>JAVJUV010000022.1:0-43212 GCA_040220415.1 Silicimonas sp. | reverse complement strand
GGTATGATGCCTCTGTGTGCGGTGGTGGCGTGGCTGTCGCCGCCTCTCGGCGTCGGCGCAATCCGTACCCGAAGCGTGGGTTCTGGGAATTGGGGCGTAGTGGATGTCTGAACCCGTGGTCTCCGCCCGTGACATGGACCTTACGTTCGAGACCGCTGACGGCCCGGTCCATGCCCTGAAGGGGGTCGACCTCGACATCGGCAAAGGCGAGTTCGTATCGTTTATCGGGCCGTCAGGTTGCGGCAAGACGACGTTCCTGCGCTGCATTGCTGCTCTGGAAGCGCCGACCGGGGGCACGCTGACCGTGAACGGCATGACCCCGGACGAGGCCCGCCGGGCGCGGGCCTATGGCTATGTGTTCCAGGCTGCGGGACTGTACCCGTGGCGGACGATCGCCGGGAATGTGCGACTGCCTCTTGAGATAATGGGATACTCGAAGTCCGAGATGGAAAGTCGGGTCAATGAGGTCCTGCAGCTCGTTGATCTTGACGGGTTCGGAAAGAAGTATCCTTGGCAGCTGTCGGGCGGGATGCAGCAGCGCGCGTCTATTGCCAGGGCGCTTGCTTTTGATGCCGATATTCTGCTGATGGACGAGCCTTTCGGGGCGCTTGACGAGATCGTGCGCGACAGGCTGAACGAAGAATTGTTGTCCTTGTGGAGCCGGACAGGCAAGACCATCGGCTTCGTAACACACTCGATCCCGGAAGCCGTTTATTTATCGACGAAAATCGTCGTCATGAGCCCGCGGCCCGGTCGCATTACCGACATTATCGAAAGTCCGCTGCCGACGGAAAGACCGCTCGATATCCGCGACACGTCGGAGTTCATCGAGGTGGCTCACAGGGTGCGTGAAGGATTGCGCGCTGGACATGGAGACGAGTTGTGAGGCGGGTGCGGTGTCGCGTCGGTACGGCTTCGGCACCTCGTAGGTGCATGCGTGCGGCGGTTTTTACTGCGGTCGGTCATTTAAACCGTTGGAGCGCGGGGTGACCGAAGTGGCGGTATCTCCTGCCGGGGCGACCGGAGTTAAGGCGATCCCCGGACTTGGCACGGTTCTGCCTGTCCTGACGGTTGTCGCTGCGATCCTGGCAATCTGGTACGCCGCCTGCGTTCCCATGAATATCCACGGGACGGTGAATCTCGCCAGCGCACATGGCTTCGAAGCGCAGCCGCCAAGCCGAAGCGAGCGGCGCGACATGGGTGTTGTCGCATTGATCACAGCCAACCCGGCGGCGATCCCGTTTACCTGGAGTGAGGAAAAACCACGCTTGCCTGCGCCGCACCAAGTCGTGGCCGAGCTTTGGGGATCGACCATCGTTGTTGCACCGACGGACAAGCGGAGTCTGGTCTTTCATGCTTGGGCTACACTGTCGGCGACGCTGGTAGGTTTCGTGATCGGGACCGGGATGGGCGTTCTATTGGCTGTCGGAATCGTGCATAATCGGGCAATGGACATGAGCGTGATGCCTTGGGCGATCGCTTCCCAGACCATTCCCATTCTCGCCATTGCGCCCATGGTCATCGTCGTTCTGGCGAGTGTGGGGTTGACCGGGCTTCTGCCGAAGGCACTGATCTCGGCCTACCTGTCGTTCTTCCCGGTGGTTGTTGGCATGGTCAAGGGCCTAAGGTCACCAGACGCGATGCAGCTTGATCTCTTGAAGACCTACAACGCCAGCAAGTCCCAAACATTCTGGCGGCTACGGCTGCCCGCTTCGATGCCCTATCTCTTTGCCTCGCTCAAGATAGGCGCAGCGGCCTCGCTGGTCGGCGCCATCGTGGGCGAGTTGCCGTCAGGCGGCGGACAGGGGTTGGGCGCACGGCTGCTGGCAGGCAGCTATTACGGGCAGACCATCCAAATCTGGTCGGCGTTGTTCATGGCGGCGATCGTGGCGGCCACTTTTGTGGGGATCATCGGGCTGGTCGAGCGGATGATGCTGAGGCGCATGGGGATGTCACATTGAGCCTTGTCATGCCGAGTAGAGGCGCATTGGTCGCCGGGATTGCCGTAATCATTGCGGGCTTGGCGTTGGATTGGCGGCTTGGGTTGGTACTGGCGGTCTGGCTTGGTCTTTGGGCCCTGAACGCCGTGATTTCGGAAACCGGCACCGCATGGGCCAGCTACGTGGTGCCGGTGCTGTTCGGCCTGGCATTGATCCTGCTGTGGGAATTGGCAGTCGGGCTATTCGACGTGCCGCTGGTGATCCTGCCCGCGCCCAGCGACATAGCCGCCAAAATAGCCACCACCACGGGTCTGCTATGGCAGGATTTCCTGCAGACGTTCGTGATGGGCGCACTCTCGGGGTACGCGCTTGGGTGTTCGGCGGCGATCCTGATCGCGATCCTGGTGGACCGCTCGCCTTTCCTGCAGAAAGGCGTCTTGCCGGTTGGCAATTTCATGGCCGCGCTGCCGATCGTCGGGACCGCGCCGATCTTCGTCATGTGGTACGGCTTTGGCTGGCAGTCGAAGGCCGCGGTGGTTTTCACGATGGTTTTCTTCCCGATGCTTGTGAACACTGTTGCGGGCCTCAAGGAAGCCAGCTTCATGCAGCGGGATCTCATGCGGACCTATGCGGCAGGTTACTGGCAAACACTGGTCAAGTTGCGCCTGCCTGCGGCGATGCCCTTCATCTTCAACGGGCTCAAGATTTCATCGACGCTTGCCCTGATTGGTGCAATCGTGGCTGAATTCTTCGGATCCCCCATCGTGGGCATGGGGTTTCGTATCTCGACCAGTGTCGGGCAGCTGGCTCTTGATATGGTCTGGGCAGAGATCGCGGTCGCCGCCTTGGCGGGATCGCTGTTCTACGGGGCCGTGGCCCTTATCGAGCGTTGGGTGACCTTCTGGCACCCGTCACAAAGAAAATGAGTTCAACAAAGGGAGAAAGACGATGAAAACCGTACTGAGTGCCGCTCTGGCGCTGGGTCTGAGCGCCGGGGCTGCCCTTGCCGGGTCGCATCTGGACCAGGTGACGCTGCAACTGAAATGGGTCACGCAGGCCCAATTCGGAGGCTACTTCGTGGCCAAGGACAAGGGTTTCTATGAAGAAGAGGGCCTCGACGTAACCATCAAACCCGGTGGACCCGACATCGCCCCCGAGCAGGTGATCGCCGGCGGTGGCGCGGACGTCATCACAACCTGGATGGCTGCAGGCCTGGCTGCGCGCGAGCGTGGGGTGCCTCTGGTCAATATCGCTCAGCCGTTCAAGAAGGGCGGTCTTCAGGTGAACTGCCTGAAGGAAAACGGTGTTGAAACCACCGATGATTTCGTGGGCAAGACGATGGGTGTCTGGTTCTTTGGCAACGAGTATCCATTCTATGCCTGGATGGCGTCGCTTGGCATCGAGACCGATGGCGCGGACGACAATGGAGTGACTGTGATCAAGCAGGCCTTTTCCGCCGATCCGCTGCTACAGGGGCAGGCCGATTGCATTTCGACCATGACCTACAACGAGTACCGGCAGATCCTGCAGGGCGGTATCGGAGAAGATGAACTGGTGACGTTCAACTATCTTGAAGAGGGCTTCGGGATGCTGGAGGACGGCCTTTATGTCCTGGAAGAGAACCTGTCCGACCCTGACTTCAAGGACAAGATGGTCCGCTTCGTCCGTGCCTCGATGAAAGGTTGGGACTATGCCCGCGAAAACCCGGAGGAAGCCGCGCAGATTGTTCTGGACAACGACGAGACCGGCGCTCAGACGCTTGATCATCAAGCCTACATGATGGGCGAGGTCAACAAGCTGACCGAGGGTTCTACCGGCGAGCTGGACCCGGCGGACTATGAGCAGACGGTTCAGACGCTTCTAAAGGCAGTCAGCCCGGAAAATCCTGCGATCACGAAGGAGCCCGAGGGTGCCTGGACACATGAGATCACGGATGCTGCCCTGAACTGAGCAGGTATCCGGTATCATGGGGGCGCGGCACCTTGGTGCCGCGCCCCTTTTTCGTTCCAGATAAGGGTATCAGGTCACATCTCCGGCAAAACTCCGCCGTTGCGGAATTCCGGGCTTTGGGATGCCGTGTTTCCGCGTCTATGGTGTCCGTCAGAGCGTGGAGCAACCGCGCCGAGGCAGGCAAACGAGTAGATCACCATGACGGAAGTGCTGAAGATGGCCCTGCGCGGGCCGGAGCATCGCCGCCGTGCGCTCACAATTTGGAAGCGCTGGTGGCGAAGAGCTCTTTGATTGCATTGGGGCCACATCGCAAGATGTGGCCCCATTTCTTTTCCGGATCGATCCCCAGGGGTCAGTCCGGGTAAACTGGCTGTCAGTTTACGATTGTCTTGAGGATCAGCCCCGGTTCATCCGATTTTCGATCAGGTCTTCCACGACCTCTGGTTCAGCGAGCGTCGAAGTGTCACCCAATGAGCCGTAGTCGTTCTCTGCGATCTTTCGGAGAATTCGGCGCATGATCTTGCCCGAGCGAGTCTTGGGCAGGCCGGGTGCGAACTGGATCAGATCCGGTTTCGCGATCGGGCCGATCTCGTTGCGAACCCAGGTTTCCAGCTCCTTGCGAAGCTCTTCTGTCGGCTCTTCGCCGCCCATGAGTGTGACATAGGCGTAGATGCCTTGGCCCTTGATTGGGTGAGGGTAGCCAACAACGGCCGCCTCTGCGACCTTCTCGTGGGCGACGAGGGCTGACTCGACCTCGGCGGTTCCCATCCGGTGGCCCGAGACGTTGATCACGTCATCGACCCGTCCCGTGATCCAGTAGTAACCGTCTGCGTCGCGCCGGCAACCGTCGCCCGAGAAGTAGTAGTTCTTGTAGTCGGCGAAATAAGTCTTCTCGAAGCGTTCGTGATCACCCCAGACCGTCCGCATCTGTGCCGGCCAGCTGTCCTTGATGCAAAGCACACCTTCAGCTTCGGTCGTCGTGATCTCTTGCCCGGTCTGAGGTTCGAGGATCACCGGTTGCACGCCGAAGAAGGGCAGTGTGGCCGAGCCGGGCTTGGTCGGGATAGCGCCCGGAAGGGGTGTCAGGAGGTGGCCACCCGTTTCGGTCTGCCACCATGTGTCCACGATCGGCACGTTACCGTGGCCGACAGTCTCGTGATACCAGTGCCATGCTTCGGGGTTGATCGGTTCGCCTACTGTTCCGAGGACCTTCAGCGACGACAGGTCGTATTTTGCGACCCAATCTGGCCCCTTGCCCATCAACGCGCGGATAGCGGTCGGCGCGGTGTAGAATTGATTTACCTTGTGTTTCTCGCAAACGGCCCAGAAGCGGCCAGCGTCGGGATAGGTGGGCACGCCTTCAAACATCAGAGTCGTCGCGCCGTTGGCCAGCGGACCGTAGACGATGTAGCTGTGTCCAGTGACCCAGCCGACGTCAGCTGTGCACCAGAAGATGTCTCCGTCGTGATAGTCGAACGTGTACTGGTGCGTCATGGCCGCGAAAACAAGGTAGCCGCCGGATGAGTGGACGACGCCTTTGGGCTGACCGGTCGACCCAGACGTGTAGAGAATGAAAAGCGGATCTTCCGCGTTCATTTCTTCTGGCGGACACTCGGTGGGCGCATCCGCTGCCAGTTCGTGCAGCCAGTGGTCCCGTCCTTCCTGCATTGCGACATCGCCACCGGTGCGCTTGACGACCAGCATCTTGACATCGCCCTCGATCTTGGTGAAGGCCCTGTCGGCGTTGACCTTCAGCGGCGTGTTGCGACCCCCGCGCGGCGCTTCGTCGGCGGTGATGACGACTTTGCCCTGACACTGGTTCACCCGCGCGGCGAGCGCGTCAGGAGAAAACCCCGCGAAGACGATCGAGTGGATCGCCCCGATACGTGCCGAGGCGAGCATGGCGTATGCTGCTTCGGGGATCATCGGCATGTAAATCACGACGCGATCACCTTTGCCGACGCCCATCTTCTTCAGGACGTTGGCAAGTTTGCAGACTTCGGCATGGAGTTGATTGTAGGTGATATGCGCCGCTTCGGCGTTCGGGTCGTCTGGTTCCCAGATAATCGCCGTCTGGTCGCCACGCGTCGCAAGGTGGCGGTCGATGCAGTTGGCAGCGACGTTTAGCGTACCGTCCTCGAACCAGCGTATGTCTATGTTGCCCGGAGCGAAGCTGGTGTTCTTCACTTTGGTAAATGGTTTGATCCAGTCAATCCGCTTGCCTTCGCGTCCCCAGAAGCCGTCGGGGTCCTCCACTGACTGCTTGTACATCGTGTCGTATTTGGCACGATCAGCGTGGGCCTTCTGCGACATCTCCTTATCCGGCCAATACATACCGTCATGCTGGTCCAGCATCGTCTCCTCCGTTCGTATGTTCCTGCCACGTCGGCTTGTTCTCAGACGCAATCCGTCAGATCGCGAGATACTTCGCGCGTAGCGCTTCGTCGTCGAGCACTTTTTGCGCGGAATCGTCGTAGACGACTTGACCGGTATCAAGGATCACAGCCCGGTCCGCGAGTTTCAGCGCCGCGACAGCGTTTTGTTCCACGATAATCGTAGTGATGCCCTGATCCCGGATCACGTTCAATGTCTTTGCGATCTCCTGCACGATGACCGGAGCGAGGCCTTCGTACGGTTCATCAAGAAGCAGCACCTTGATGTCGCGTGCCAAAGCGCGGGCGATGGCCAGCATCTGCTGTTCGCCACCCGACAAGGTGGATCCATCCTGTCTGCGGCGCTCCCCGAGACGAGGAAACAATTCGTAGATGCGCTCCAGTGACCAGCCTATTGGCGGGGCGATCTGTGCGAGTTGAAGGTTCTCCTCGACCGTAAGCCCCGAAATGATGCGACGGTCTTCGGGAACAAGCGCGATTCCCGACTGGGCCGCTTCATAGTTGGTCATCTTGTGCAGCGGCTTGTGGTCCAGCCAGATTTCACCGTGCCGGAGTTCCGGATTATCCATCCGCGCGATCGTGCGCAGGGTCGATGTCTTGCCGGCACCATTGCGACCGAGAAGTGCGAGAATCTCGCCTTCGTGAACGTTGAAGCTGACATCCTGAACGATGTAGCTTTCGCCGTAATAGGCTTCGATGTTCCACACGCTCAGAAAGGTTGCCGCGGTCGCGGCGTTGTTGGCGCGTTTGTCGAACGGTTTCTCGTCAAGCATCATTCATGCTCCCTAATGCGCCGATTCGCCCAGGTAGGCTTCCTGGACCTTGGGGTGACCCTTGATGTTGTCCGGCGTGTCTTCGACCAGCGGCGTGCCCTGGGCCAGGACGGTGATACGTTCAGCCAGCGAAAAGACGACATGCATGTCGTGCTCGATGATGCACATGGTGATGTCGCGCTTTGATTTGATTTCCTTCAAGAGGTCGATCGTGTTGTTGGTGTCGGCGCGCGCCATGCCCGCCGTCGGCTCGTCCAGCAGCAGAAGCTTGGGTTCCTGCACCAGGCACATTGCCATTTCCAGGCGCCGCTTGTCACCACGCGACATGGAGGCCGAATGCATGTGCCGTTTGTCGATCATGTTCACGTCCTCGAGCATCGCTTCGGCTTTTTCGATAAGGTCCTTTTCATGCGCAAAGCTTTCGAAGGCATGCATCCGGAAAGCGCCGTCGCGGCGGGCGAAGCAGGGGATCAACATATTTTCCATCACGGACAGATCGCCGAATATCTCTGGCGTCTGGAACACGCGGGAAATGCCCATCTGGTTGATCTCGTGCGGCTTGCGTCCCAAGACCGATTGCCCGTCGAACATGACGCTGCCAGTGTCGGGGATCAGCTTGCCGACCAGGCAGTTGAGCAAGGTCGACTTGCCAGCGCCGTTCGGCCCGATGATCGCGTGGACTGAGTTTTCGGCCACGCTAAGATTTACATTGCCAAGGGCTTGCAGGCCGCCGAAGCGCTTGTTGACGCCCTTGACTTCAAGGATACCCATTTCACGCTTCTCCTTATTCCGCAGGGGACTTGGCAGCGGCATCTTCGGCCGCGACAGGGCGCTTCTTGCGTATGAACATGCGACCAATTCGCTGCCCGCCTTCGACCAGTCCGCCAGGCAGGAAGATGACCACAAGCATGAAGAGGAGGCCAAGTGTCAGGTGCCAACCTTTGCCGATGAATGGGTGGACGATGAAGACCATTGCGTCTTCCAGGCCGTCCGGAAGGAAGGCGAACCACTGATGCAGCACGGCGTCATTGATCTTTGAAAATATGTTCTCGAAATACTTGATGAAGCCTGCACCCAAGACCGGGCCGATCAGAGTGCCGGCACCGCCCAGAATTGTCATCAGAACGACTTCGCCCGACGCTGTCCATTGCATGCGCTCGGCACCTGCCAGCGGATCCATTGCCGCCAGAAGGCCGCCGGCAAGTCCGGCATACATACCCGAAATCACGAAAGCTGCCAGGGTGTAAGGACGCGAGTTCAACCCCGTGTAATTCAAGCGCTGCTGGTTCGATTTGATGGCGCGAAGCATCATGCCGAATGGCGAGCGGAACAGCCGGATCGACATATAGAAGCAGATCAGCATGATGACTGCACACATGTAGTAGCCAGCGTTGAAGTTGAACGTCCATGAGCCCATTTCAAGCGAATAGTTTTCACGGATTGAGAGGCCAAAGAGGTGAGGGAGATCCGGCAGGCCTTCGCGATGGAATATCTGCGGGTCGCCAGCATAGACCTGAAGCCCTGTCTCGCCGTTGGTGAGGTTGAACTTGGGGTTCGACAGCACCGAGTAGGCAAGCGCAAAGCTCATCTGAGCGAAGGCAAGTGTCAGGATCGAGAAGTAGATGCCCGAACGCCTTAGTGAAATGTAACCAATGAGAAGCGAGAACAGGCCCGCGACGATGACACTAAGGATGATCGCCGGAAGAACGTTGTACGTCACCAGCTTGAACATCCAGACCGCAGCGTAGGAGCCCACTCCGAGGAAGGCCGCATGGCCGAACGAGAGGTATCCGGTCAGGCCGAATAGGATGTTGAAGCCTATCGCGAATATCCCGAAGATCACAAATCGCTGCATCAGGTCCGGGTAGCCGGCGTTGAACTGTGCGAGTGAGCTGCCCGTGGGGAAGGGGTTCAGCAGGAACGGCGCACAGAAGGTCAGGACGATGACGATGACGAAGAGCGTCGCGTCGTGTTTGTTGAGACCCAGCATCTCTTATTCCTCCATCACGCCTTTGCGGCCCAAGAGCCCGCGCGGACGAGTGAGCAGTACGATGATCGCCACCACATAAATGATGATCTGATTGATCCCCGGGATCGTCGTTGTGGCCCAGGTGGTCGAAGCGAAACTCTCCAGGATGCCCAGCAGGAAGCCAGCCAGAACCGCTCCTGGAAGTGAGCCCATTCCACCGACGACCACCACCACGAACGACAGCACAAGGAAGTCCATTCCCATGTGATAGTTCGGTGGATTGATTGGGGTGTACATTACACCTGCCAGACCCGCGACTGCGGCGGCTATTCCGAACATCACGGTAAAACGCTTGTCGATATTGATGCCCAGCATTCCGACTGTTTCGCGGTCGGCCATGCCGGCGCGCACCACCATCCCGAAGGTCGTGAACTGAAGGAAGCCGAACACGCCAGCTATGATGATCATCGCAAATGCGAAGTAGATCATGCGCCAGTAAGGATAAATGATCGCATTGGGGTCGAATCCGAGCAGAACGCCGAAGTCGAAGGCACCGGTAAGCGCGGGTGGCGCGGGTGTCGGGATCGGATTGGCGCCATAGTAATACTTGATGATTTCCTGAAGCACGATTGCCAGCCCGAATGTCACCAGGATCTGGTCCGCGTGGGGACGCTTGTAGAAGTGCTTGATCAGGCCGCGCTCCATGATGAAGCCGATCGAGATCATGATCGGGATCGCGAACAGGATGGCGAATGGCACAGACCATTCGATTATCCCCCCCCCAATTTCGGGGCCGAACCAGCTTTCTATGTATGGTGTCTCGACCTGAAGCGGGTTGCCGAGAAAATCCTTCTTGGTCTCGTCAAGCGTGATGGTGCTGATGCTCAGGAGCCGCTGAACGAAGACAGCGCAGAAGGCGCCTATCATAAAAAGAGCGCCATGTGCGAAGTTGACGACGCCGAGGGTTCCGAAAATCAGTGTCAGGCCGAGGGCGATCAGCGCGTAGGCCGATCCCTTGTCGAGACCATTGAGTATCTGAAGGATGAATGCGTCCATTTCCCCACCTCGATGGTTGCGGATTATTCGCCCGGCACCGAGGTCCGGGTCATAGGGTGGGGAGGGCCGCGCTGTGGCGCGGCCCTCCGGATTTCAGATGCTGATCAGGCGCCCGGATTGCATTCGCCCAGGCTTGCCTCGGCACCGCCGAACATCGGGTGGTCCGGGGGATAGGTGACCTGCGAGGCCGGCGTGACCTCGACAATTTCCAGCGTGTCGTAGGCGCTGGTCGGGTTCTGCGCGCCGCGCACAACCAGAACGTCCTTGAAGCACTGATGATCTTCGGCGCGATACAGCGTCGGGCCGTTGCCGAGACCGTCGAATTCGAAGCCTTCCAGAGCTTCCCCAACGGCGCAGGGGTTGAAGCTGCCAGCGCGCTCGACTGCGTCGGCATAGAGCAGAACCTGAGCATAGCAGGTCTGAGCCGAGTTCGACGGCGGCTTTCCGTACTTCTCGCCGAACGATTTGACGAACGCCTTGGAACCCTCGTTGTCCAACTGCCAGTTGTAGTTCATCGAGCCGAGAACACCCTTGATGTTTTCGCCCGCACCAGCGGCCATCAGTTCCGAGTAAAGTGGGACGACAATCTTGAAATCCTTGCCGTTCACGGCCTTGTCAAGCAGGCCGAACTGAATGGCGTTGGTCAGCGAGTTGACCATGTTGCCGCCGTAGTGGTTCAGAACCAGCACATCTGCGCCCGAGTTCAAGACCGGTGCGATGTAGGACGAGAAGTCAGTCGCCGCGAGCGGTGTCAACACGTTCGATACGGTTTCCCAACCGAGGGCTTCGGTGGCTGCCTGGATCGATTCCTGCTGCGTCCAGCCCCAAGTATAATCGGCGGTCAGATGGTAGGCGCGCCGATCCGATCCGTATTCCTTTTCAAGCACCGGCGCCAGTGCGGCACCAGACATGTAAGCGTTGAAGAAGTGACGGAACCCGTTGGCCTTCCGGTCCTTGCCGGTCGTGTCGTTGGAGTGCGTGAGACCCGCCATGAAAATAACGCCGGCTTCCTGACAGAGGCCCTGAACAGCCACGGCCACGCCCGAGGACGAACCGCCGTTGATCATGATGGCCCCGTCCTTTTCGATCATCGACTTGGCCGAAGCGCGGGCTGCGTCGGACTTGGTCTGGGTATCGCCCGTTACGTAGGTAACTTTCTTGCCCAGGATCCCGTTGCCTTGCAGCACCTTCGAGGTGAAGGTATTGAGGCAGCCACCGTCGCCTTCTCCGTTCAGGTGCTCGACCGCAAGCTGCTGTGCGAGGAGTTCGTCATTGCCTTCGTCCGCATAGGGGCCGGTCTGCGGCACGTTGAAGCCAAGCACGACGTTGCTGCCGGTCGGCTCGTTCGTGAACGCGGCTGCTGAACTGGCCGTGAAGATGGTGGGCAGCGCGAACCCGGCGCCCGCTGCGGTGCCTGTCTTCAGAACACCGCGACGTGTAAAGTTGGATTTCGACATGTAGTCCTCCCGTTTGAAACTCCGGCCCGGCGGCGGGGCAGTTGCCCCTCCACTGGCAACCGGACCTTTTACAAGGTGTGCACAGTATCGCGCTGACGGAGAAAATTTTTCAACAAGCCCAGATAGTAAAAGACTTTTCCTGTAAACAAATAAACAGATAAGCGCTAGAATGTGTAAAGAATTTTTCTTGCGTTAGCAGAAAAGTGTTGAAAAATATGGAGTGTTAGCGTGAACAAGCCGCTGCTTACAGGTTCCCGGATTCGGGCCTTGAGGATGGATCGAAGGCTGCGCCAGGCCGAATTGGCCCGTCGGTGCGACATTTCGGCAAGCTACCTCAACCTGATCGAACACAATCGCCGAAAGATTGGAGGAGGGTTGCTGAACAAGCTTGCTCGGGAACTTCGCGTGGATCCATCGACTTTGAGTGAGGGCGCCGAAAAGTCACTGACTTCCGCTGTCGGCACTGCTGCGGCAAGGCATCCGGCAGTCACTGCGGAAATAGACCGTGCCGAGGATTTCGCGGGCCGCTTTCCGGGCTGGGCACGGCTGATAGATGCACAGCACCGTGAGGCCCTGCGCCAAGAAAGGGTAATCGAAGGACTGAACGACCGCCTGACGCACGATCCCTTTCTTTCCGCATCGCTGCATGATGTGTTGTCAAGCGTCACCGCCATACGCTCCGCAAGCGCCATCCTTGCCGACGGCAGCGAGATCGCGCCTGAGTGGCAGGCCAGATTCCACCGCAATATCCTGGAGGACAGTCGCAGGTTGGCGCAGTCGGCGGAACAGCTTGTGTCCTATCTCGATGCGGGCGCCGATATCGAGCGGCGAATGAGCCTGCCGCAGGAAGAAGTTGAAGCTTGGCTGGAGGCTTCCGGCTGGTCTGTGCCGATACTCGAAGAAAATTTGGACGCCGACATTGGTGCCATTGTCCGTGAAGCAGAACCGCTGACCTCCGTTGCCGCCCGTCAATTGGCGGAAGAGTATCTTAATCAATATGCCTCGGACGTTGGCGCTGTCCCCGGCGATGCCCTTCGAACTGCGATCCAGGAAACGGGGGCCGATCCGGCCCAACTGGCCAAGTTGTTCGGCGTTCCTTTGCCGTTGATCTTTCGCAGGCTGGCCACTTTGCCAAATGAGGCCTTCCCTGACAGGCAGTCCCGCGGGCTGTTGGTCTGCGACGGATCGGGCACGCTGACATTCCGAAAACCTGTTCCCGGTTTCGATCCGCCTCGCTACGGCGCAGCTTGTCCACTCTGGCCGCTGTTCCAGTCACTCCAGCGCCCGATGCAGCCAATGCGGCAATCGCTGAGGTTAACCGGACGCGATGAAACCCTCTTTGAAGCCTGGGCGGTCGCGGATCTGCGTCACGCCTCTTCCTTTGACGGACCCACGATTATCGAGGCCTGGATGCTGCTGGCGCCACGTCAAGGTGCGCCCGAGGGTGTGAAGGCTCTTGGTGTCGGCGCAAGTTGCCGAGTCTGTGTACAGGTCGACTGCCCGGCAAGGCGTGAGCCGTCCCTCGTGGGACTACAGAACGCGGAGACCGGGAATTTACCGCGAATTTCAAATGCCTGAACGGCATTCTTTTGACAGAGACCGCCAGAGAAGTGATAAACAGTCTTGGACAAGTCTTCGTCTATCCAAGGGAGGGGATTGGCGATGCCGGGACGGGTTCTTCTTATCGAGGACGAGCCGAATATCATCGAAGCGATCCGGTTCATCCTTTCCCGGGATGGCTGGCATGTTGATACGCATTCTGATGGCAGGACCGCGCTCGAGGCGATCCGAAGCCGGGCACCTGACATCGTCATCCTGGATGTCATGCTGCCAAACCGTTCGGGCTATGACATCCTGCATGACCTCCGTGGCGACAACACACTGGTTGATCTGCCGGTCTTGATGCTTACGGCACGTGGGCAGGTGAAGGACAGAGAACTTGCCGAGAAACTTGGCGCGACACGTTTCATGACCAAGCCTTTCGCGAACAATGAAATCATCGCGACGGTACGGGAACTGGCTGGCTAATGGCCCGGTCACTCGAGCCCATTTTTCTGGAGCGCCAGAATTATCGTCGGCGGCGGTTGGGAGATGCGGCGAAATTTTTGCCGTTTCTTGGTTTGGTCCTGTTCCTGCTGCCTGTACTTTGGGCCGAGAAGGCGACGACTGCGGGCGGCATCGTCTACTTGTTCACCGTTTGGGCATTCTTGATCTGCGTGGTGGCGATACTGTCGCGTTTTCTTTCGGATGCGGAACCCGAGAAAGGGGACGCTGCCGCTGCGCCGAGAACGGAGCGTTAGAGAATGCTGTCGTTCAATGCACTCATTACGATTTGCCTGGGTTATGTGGTGTTTCTTTTTGCGGTAGCGTTCCTGGCAGACAAGCGGGCAGAAAGCGGAAAGGTCGGCTGGGTCCGGTCCCCTTTGGTCTATACGCTGTCCTTGTCGATCTATTGTACCGCTTGGACCTTCTATGGCGCAGTGGGCTATGCGGCACGTTCCGGGCTGGAATTCATCACGATATACCTAGGCCCCACGCTTGTCATGCTGGCGTGGTGGGGTCTTTTGAGGCGCCTCGTGCGGATCGGACGCACGGAGAGAATTACGTCGATTGCCGACCTGATCTCGTCCCGTTTCGGCAAATCAAACCTGCTAGGCGTGCTGGTTACGCTTTTGGCCGTCATCGGAACGACACCCTACATCGCGCTACAGCTTCAGTCAGTGACACTGAGCTTTGAAGTCTTCGCGGGGCATGCGCCGGAGGATGTCGGAGCAACCAATACGGCGCTTTTCGTTGCTGCAGGTCTTGCGGTGTTCACGGTTATCTTCGGCACTCGCAATCTCGATGTGAACGAAAGACACCACGGCGTGGTCATGGCCATCGCTGTGGAGGCTGTCGTCAAACTGGTCGCGCTGCTGGCCGTTGGGATTTTCGTCGTTTTCCAAGTTGGCGGCGGCGTCACGGAGACGCTTCAGCAGATCGAAGATTCGCCGATCTCGGCGTGGGAACTGCAGCCCGACCGCTGGGCTACCTTGGTGTTTCTTTCTGCTGCCGCGTTTCTTTGCCTGCCGCGTATGTTCCAGGTGATGGTTGTCGAGAATTCCGACGAAAGGCACCTCTCGACGGCAAGCTGGGCATTTCCGGTTTACCTATTTCTGATGAGCCTTTTTGTCGTCCCGATTGCGGTCGTTGGATTGGGCGTTCTTCCGGAAGGGTCGAACCCCGACTTGTTCGTTCTCACATTGCCGTTGGCGTTCGACCAGGGAACACTCGCGACGCTGGCATTTCTTGGCGGCTTCTCGTCTGCGACGTCGATGGTGATTGTGGCGGCAATCGCGCTGTCGACGATGGTGTCGAACCATATCGTGATGCCCATCTGGCTGAATGCGTGGCAAGGTGGAGCGACAATCACGGGCGACGTGCGAAACGTCGTGCTCTTGTCGCGCCGTCTGTCAATTGCCGGCGTCCTTGCATTGGGCTATGTTTACTTTGAGCTTTCTGGCGGTGGAACGGCGCTCGCGGCGATCGGGCTTGTGGCCTTTACGGGCGTGGCCCAGGTTCTTCCCTCGCTATTGGGGGGCATTTTCTGGCGAGGTGCGACGCGTTGGGGCGCGGCGGCGGGCCTGATTGTGGGGCTTTCGGTCTGGCTTTGGACCTCGTTTCTGCCAAGTTTCGGCCAAGGCGCTGTCCTTTCCGTATCAGTCTTCGACGAAGGACCTTTCGGGTGGGGACTTCTTCGACCGCAGGCATTGTTCGGAATCAACGGGTTGGACCCACTAGTTCATTCCGTGTTCTGGTCGATGCTGCTGAATACGGGTGCATTTCTGCTGCTGTCATTGCTGAGTTTTCCAACACCGCTAGAGCGTGTGCAGGGTGCCACTTTTGCAAATATCCTGCGGTATTCCGAAGGCGCCCGAGGGTGGACCGGCGGCATTGCCGAAGCCGAAGATCTTTTGATGATGTCCCAGAGAATTCTTGGCCCTGCAGAGGCTCAGAGCCTTTTCGTTGCCGAGGCTTCTGCGCAAGGAAAGCAAGGCTTTCTGCCTGATGTAACACCAGACTTTCTTGAGCGGCTGGAGAGAACTCTTGCCGGGTCCGTGGGAGCAGCTACCGCCCACGCGATGATCGCGCAACTGACAGGCGGTGTGTCGGTTTCGGTCGAGGACCTGATGCGGGTGGCCGACGAGGCGCAGCAGATTCTCGAGTATTCGAACCAGCTTGAAGCGAAATCGGCGGAACTGGGGCGCACTGCGCGTCAACTTAGGGAAGCCAACGAGAAGCTGATGGCGCTGTCCGTGCAGAAGGATGCGTTTCTAAGTCAGATTAGCCACGAGCTGCGTACGCCGATGACCTCGATCAGGTCCTTCAGTGAAATCCTGATGGGGGGAGACAACATGAAGGCGGAGGATCGCCACCGCTACAGTCAGATCATTCACGATGAAGCCATCCGACTGACACGGCTGCTGGATGACTTGCTGGACCTGAGCGTTCTGGAGAACGGGCAGGTGGTATTGAACGAAAAGCCGGATACGCTGGATCGCATTATCGACCGGGCGGTTTCAGCGACGGAACAGCATGGCAATGGAGTATTTCTGGAAATCGAACGCGAACGTTCGAACGAACGCGTTGCACTATTCACCGACAGTGACAGGCTTTCACAAGTTTTCATAAATCTGATTTCGAACTCTCAGAAGTACTGCGACGCCGAATTGCCCCGGTTGCGGATCGCGGTGCGGGAAATCGCTGGTCGGCAAGTCGTGGACTTCATTGACAACGGCTCGGGCATCCCCCGCGAAGCGCAGCAGTTGATTTTCGAGAAGTTCGCGCGGGGAACGGATCATCGCGCGGCCGGCGGCGCGGGTCTTGGACTCGCAATTTCGCGAGAAGTCATGAACAGGTTGGGTGGGTCGATAACGTATCTGCCGGGACAGGGAGGGGCGGCATTCCGCGTGACTTTGCCGGACCGCCGCGCGGCAGCGGCATAGGCATAACGCTATCGTAACATTATCGGGCGAATAGGGCAGGAAAGGCCTTGCATAGAGTCCAATGCCCGAAACCGCAGTCCAGACCGTCCTGCGCCGGAAACTGGCGCCACCCAGATCGAAATGGACTCCCGAACAGGGGGACTTGCAGCGTTTGCTGGCGAAAACCATGCCACGGGACGCTAACGAACTGTTAGGACTTCAGGTCGCTCTTGCGGCGGTCGAGCCCGGTCGTAAGGATAAGGCTCAGGTCATCAAGTGGCTCGAACCGCACGATCTGTTATTCCTGATGAAGTCGGGCAAGGCGCCGCCCGGGATCTGCGCAATTTCATCCGGGCTTCTGGCCGGTTTGATCGAAATGCAGATGTCCGGCCATATTGCTACCGCCGACCCGCCGGAAAGGGTTCCGACGCGTACTGACGCCATCGTTGCAAGTGATATCGTGGACCGTTGGATCGCTTCTGCGAGAGAAGAGGCAGAACAGAAGGATATGCTGGAGCGGTTGCCGTTCGCGGATTACTATCGTGCAGCTGTGATCTTGGATTCGCGTAGTGCCGATCTGGCCATTGATCCCGGTGAATTTCGTACACTTCGTTTAACGCTGGAGCTGGCTGCTGGCGCAAGAAGCGGATATCTCAGCTTTGCGTTGCCTGGACCCGCCGCTCAAAGAAGTGCGCCGGCAACCGACACAGCCGAAGCGCTTCGGGCAGCGATCATGCAGACCCGAGCGAGTATCTCGGTCATACTTGCACGACTTCCGAAGACGCTTGAAGAGGTCGCGAAGCTCTCGGTCAATAGCGTTCTGGATGTGCCTATCGAAGCACTCAGGTTGGTGTCACTTGAAACAGGCAATGGGAAACCGATTGCGAAAGGTCGCCTTGGACAATCTGGCGGAAAGAAAGCGGTCCGCGTTCTGACGCACCGTGGTCCTGGAAGCGAAATGGAAGCCCCGGAAGCTTTGTCAGTTGGTTTCATGGGCACAGCGCTGCCCACGGCGGGCATACCGGGCGAAATGGATGGCAAGTTGGTAACACCCACGTCAAAGGATGATCCGCTCGCGGCAGCTTTGATGACGTTGCCCTCGGAAGCTGCGAGCGAACAGCCAGCCAACGCAGGAGCGGAAGGAATTCCGGAACTGCCGGATTTGCCCGATCTACCGGACTGACCGGAAGGCCGATTCAGCCTGTGGCTTTTCCAGCGAGTGACTCCAGATAAGGCACCATGCCTTCCAGATTGTAGCCGGCCTTCGAGGTTCGCGACAGGATATCCTCCGTCGGGTATTCGCCAGCCATCGCAAGCCCCCACAGAATACTCGAACGGTTTCCCGAGGCGCAGTAAGCGAGGACCGGACCCTTCGACGTGGCGGCATCGCGCTGAATGTCGATATGTTCCTTGGAAAGTGATCCGTGAGAGAGCGGGTTCAGAACGAAGTTCAAGCCAAGTTTCTGGCAGGCGGCTTCCATTGCTTCGGCACCAAGTTCTTGCGGAACCTCACTGTCAGGCCGGTTGCAGACAATGGTCTCAAAGCCGAGGTCCCTAAGGCCCTCAAGATCTTGCGGTGTGATCTGCGGCGATACAGCGAATGTTTTGGTCAGGTAGCGGGGTTCGGTCATTTTGTTTTTCACGTTGCAGGTTGTTCTTCAAGGCGCGACTTTAGCGGCGGCGCAGCAAACATGCCAATGGCCATCGACACAAGAAACACCAGTCCGCCGGCGCCGCCCCATGTCAGCGAGGCGACGGCAGGTCCGGGGCAGAGTCCGGACAGGCCCCAGCCCATGCCGAATAGCGTGGAACCGATCACGAGGTTGCGGCCAATGCGCGGTTCGGGAGGCGTTGGGAACTCGCCACCCAGTGCGGGTACTTTGCGACGCGCGGCAATAGGCCAGGCCAGACCCATGACGGCTACGGCCCCTCCCATGACAAACGCAAGCGTGGGATCCCAGTCGCCGAAGATATCCAGCCAGCCGATCACCTTTCGGGTATCTGTCATTCCCGAGATAAGAAGGCCGGCGCCGAAAATGCCACCAGCTATGAATGCCCAGACTTGACGCATCAGATTAGTCCCAGAAGGTGGCGCGCGAATACGACGGTCAGGCCGCCGGCACCGATGTAAAAGACGGTAGCGACGATGCCGCGAAGACTGAGACGGCTGATCCCGCAGACACCGTGGCCCGAAGTGCAACCGCTTGCGATCCGTGTACCGAGACCTACCACAAGGCCCGAAACGGCAACGATGACGAGATTGTCATTGAGGTGCGTGTCGGCGCCACCGAAAAGGAGGGCCAGCACGCCAGGGACGGTTGCAAGGCCGACAAGAAATGCAGCGCGCTCGGACCAGGTTTCCTTGGCGGAACCGTCAATGAGCGCTCCGAGAATACCGGAAGCTCCCATTATCCGACCGTTCACAAGCAGGTAAATCGCTGCCGACACCCCGATTATGGCCCCGCCTACAAGGCCATAAATCCATTCGATTGGCATGTCTTAGCGTCCCAGCTTGTTAACAGGTACCTTCAGGAAAACGTCGCCCTTGTCATCGGGTGCCGGCATGTGTCCGGCCCGCATGTTTACCTGAAGCGACGGGATGATCAATTTGGGCATAGCAAGTGTGGCGTCGCGCTCGTCGCGCATCTTGACGAATTCTTCCTTGCTCTTTCCGCCGCCAACGTGGACGTTTTTCGCCTTCTGCTCGCCCACGGTGGTCTCCCAGGCGTATTCGTCACGGCCGGGCGCCTTGTAATCGTGGCCGACGAAAATCCGGGTTTCGTCCGGAAGAGCGAGGATTTTCTGCACGCTTTCGTACATCGTCTCCGACGAGCCGCCCGGAAAATCGCAGCGCGCTGTGCCAAAGTCGGGCATAAAAAGCGTATCGCCGACAAAGGCTGCGTCGCCGATGACATAGGTCAGGCAGGCCGGCGTATGGCCAGGGGTGTGAAGGACGTCTCCGCGAAGCTGGCCGACATGGAAGCTGTCGCCCTCGACAAATAGCTTGTCGAACTGGCTGCCGTCGCGCTGGAATTCCGTGCCTTCATTGAAGACTTTGCCGAAGGTGTCCTGCACCACCGTGATCTTCTGCCCGATGCCGATCTTGCCGCCGAGCTTTTCCTGAAGGTAGGGCGCGGCACTAAGATGGTCGGCGTGCACATGGGTTTCGAGAATCCACTCGACTTTCAGTCCCTCTTCAGTGACGAAGCTGATGATTTCGTCAGCAGAGTTTGTGTCGGTGTGGCCGGAGGAATAGTCGAAATCGAGGACGCTATCGACGACGGCGCATGCGGTTCCATTCGGATCTCGGACCACATACGAAATTGTGTTTGTGGGTTCGTCGAAGAATGCGGTAACTAGGGGTTGCATGGCGATCTCCTGATGATTTTCAAACATATGCATTTTTTTGAATAGATTTCAAGGGCGCTATTCGTTGAGAACGGGAAGAGAGCGTTGACATGAGTGCGACTGAAGTAATCGACAAGAACATTATGGCAGAAGCGGCCGGTGAAGCAGCAGCATGTCTTCGAGCATTGTCGAACCCGTCACGCCTGCTTCTTCTCTGCCATCTGATCGAGGGAGAGAAGAATGTCGGCGAACTGGAGAATGTGCTTGGTTTGGGGCAGGCATATGTGTCGCAACAGCTTGCCCGACTGCGTGGTGAAGGTTTGGTTTCGGCACGACGGGAAGGGCGAATTGTCCACTACTCTTTAGCGGACACACGAATCAAACCGATCATTGAAGTTCTCTACGCCCAGTATTGCCGATCCTGAACTGGTCATTGGTTCCGCATTTCGCCCAATCTTTGGACGCATGGTCTTTTTTCGCTCGTGTGTGCCGGGGGTTCATACATGGCCCTGCATTGTTGTGTTACTCTGATCTGGAAGCAGAATGTCCACGTGGCTTTCAGGGAGGATATGACCATGCCCCATCCGATGAAACGTGACGTTTGTGAAGATGATGACGACGGCATCGTCGATACCATTCTTGCCAACCCGGCCCGCGCCGAAGACGTCAAATTCATGCTTCGCCGCAGTCTGAAAGGCTCAGATGAGCCATACCTCAAACCTGTGCCGGATGCCCAAGTGCCGCTTGTGGATGACGTTGAAGAAATGTGGGACAACGTCCCGGTCTGACTTAATGGAGCCACGCGCATATGCGGGGCGCTACAGCTTGTATTTTATGTCCATTGGCGTATGAAAAGCCATGGGCAAGGAAGAGCAGGTGACACCGGCGGACAAGGTCCGACGCGAGCTTCGCGCAGGGGTAGCCGTCGTTACCATTGACAACCCGCCTCTTGCTACGCTGACCGCCGAAGTGCGCACTGGTTTGCTGCGCGAGTTTCAGGCAGCTTTGGTCGATGAAGCGGCCCGTGCGATTGTCATTGTCGGGTCTGGGGCCGTTTTTGCCGCTGGGGCGTCGGCTTCGGAAAGCGATGACGGCGGTGCGCCTGACCTCGCCATGCTGTGCGACAGCATCGAAGCAAGCGAAAAACCTGTGGTTGCAGCAATCCAAGGGTCGGCACTTGGTGGCGGCTTGGAACTTGCACTGGCGGCCCACGCACGTGTGGTGAATGCCGCAAGTCGTTTGGGGAGCCCTGAAATCACGGTAGGGCTCTTGCCGCGGGCCGGAGGAACGCAGCGTCTGCCAAAGGTCGTTGGTGGTGTGGCGGCGCTGAAGATGCTGCTAAGTGGGCGGGCGGTCTCGGGCGAAAGCGCCATCAAGCTAGGGCTGGCCGATGTGTTGGCGGAAGGCGATCCTTTGGATGCGGCAATATCGGCGGCCAGGCGATTGGCAGACAGCAAGGGCGATTTGCGCCGGTCATCGACCCGCCGTGACCGGCTTGGCGAGGGGACTGCCTTTCTGGAGGCAGTGGCTGAACATCGAAAGATCGCCGCGCAATCGCCGCTGGAGGCTCCATCGCGGCTGATCGAATGCGTCGAAGCAGCGCTGCTTTTGCCCTACGACATCGGTCGTGGTCTCGAGCAAGCGGCCTACGAGGATCTTGTTCAATCCGAGCATTCCCGTTCGCTGAGGCACATCTTCGCTGCCGAGCGTCAATTGCAGGCAGCGACGCGCTGGGAGGGCCGCGTGGAGTCGAGGCCAATAAAAAGCGTGGCAGTTGTCGGGGCGCAGAACGAGGGCGCGGAACTGGCCGTTTTATGTCTTGATGCCGGGTTCGATTTGACCGTCGCAGAGAACAGCGACGAGGCGCTGGAACGCGGAGTGTCGCGCATCATCGAGCACTACGATGCAAGGGTCTTGGCGGGGAAGATGAACGAAGACGCGGTGGAGCAGACGCTTGATCGGATGCATGCGGTCAGTGGCTTCCGGACCTTGATCGAGTCCGATATCGTGATCGACCCTTCTGCCACCCTAAGCGGCGATCGGGTGTCTTTGCTGGATACCTCGATGCGGGCCGGGTCCGTTCTGGCTGTTGCCACCGAGGGCAAGGACATCAACGCTATTGCCGGAACAACCGAGCGGCCGAATGATGTAATTGGCTTGCGTTTTGCTTTTGGCTTAAGGCGAAACAGGCTTGTCGAGTTCGCTGCACCAGGAGGCGCAAGCCCCAAAGCCGTTGCCACGGCGCGGGCGCTGATGCGCAAGATCGACCGATTGATCCTCGACGTTCAGCCCTCGGAAGAGGGTGTCGCCACATGGCTTTCAGAGGCGATGCACGCTGCCGCTGACCTGTGTGTGGAAGACGGTGCGCGGGTTGGGCAGGTCGATGCCGCCCTTCGTGACTGGGGCATTCCGTTTGGTTCCTTTTCGCTGCGTGACATCATAGGGTTGACGTCTCGCGCGACACGGGCCGGTGCCGAAGGGCAACGGGGTGGTGGGCTTGATCGGGCCTTGATTGCGGCCGGGCGATTAGGATTCTCTACCGGCCGGGGGTATTATCTTTACCTCCAGCGCGGCAAGCCCGGTTCGGAAGATCCGGACGTCGCGTCGATGGCTGAGGCGGACCGGACGGCCAAGGGAATTCGACCCCGTACGCTCAGCGATGGCGAAGTGCGGATGCGCTGTGTTGCCGCGATGGCCGGAGCCGGAGCCCAGATGCTGGCAGACGGGATTGTCCGGCGCCCGGCTGACATAGACATGGTAGCGGTTCACTCGCTCGGTTTTGCGCGGCGTACAGGCGGCGTCATGTTCGCCGCGGATCTGATGGGGCTGGAAGAAGTCCAGAAAAAGCTTCTGGAAATGTCGCAGGTCTCGTCGCGGATCGCCCCACCGCCAGCGATGATCCAGGATCTTGTCAGGTCCGAAAAGAGCTTTGACGACCTGAACTCCTGATATCTTTCGCACGGTGACCTTAGCCGGTAGCCGAGACGCGGGTCAGCCGAGCAGTATGCCGACGACGACCATCATCAGGCCGATTGCCGAAAGAAACAACGCACCCATGTTGATGGCGACGACGCGCTGAAGCCTTGATTTCATTTCGTTTTCGTCCAACCCTTCACGTTTGGCGCGAAGGGCGATCAGAACGCACCATATCAACCCCGCGATACCCACGAGCGAAACGAGTGCGCCAATCCAGATCAGGTTGTCCATCGTTGCCTCCGGGGTTTCGGGACCGTGGCGTGGTAATCGCTGTCCCGAGGTTCCGCAAGCCCTTGAAGCGGCGGGCAGGGGCCGCTATCGAACGGGCTCCAATTTCCGAGAGAGGCTTCCGATGAACGACAGCGTCCCTGATCAGAGCTACCGTGTTACCGCAGACGAATTGAGACAGTTCATCGAGCGCTTCGAGCGGCTTGAGGCCGAGAAGAAAGATATCGCGGAACAACAGAAAGAGGTCATGGCCGAGGCCAAGGGGCGGGGCTACGATACCAAGGTGATGCGCAAGGTGATTGCGCTGAGGAAGCGTGATCGCGACGATATCGCCGAAGAAGAGGCGGTTCTGGAGATGTATAAGGAAGCACTGGGCATGTGATCTCGCGCAACGTTCGGTGGGTGCTGAGCGGCGCTATTTGGACAGCCTTTGCGAATCGGTTCGTTTCCTGAGGAAATGCGCAAAACCCGACGTCGGTATAACGTCGGTAATACGTCGGTATTCCGTCGGTGCTCAATACCCGGATTCGCCAGGTTAACATGCCGAGCGACCGACTTTGTTGATTAAACCTTAACGGCCGGGATCTAGGGTGAAATGAAGGACACTTCGGGAAGGCGTGCGATCGCTTCGATGTCGTCCTCATAAAGTTCAGTCAGTGTCTCGACCGTCTCGTTGGTCCAGTCGGGAAGGTCGATCTCGGCTTCGATTTCGTCCCGGATCGCGTGGGTTTCAAGGAACGCCGCTACGGCGCGTCGGCGCTTCGCCGCGGTGCGCACGTCGCGGGTTTCGAGGAATTCATTCAGGCGCTTGTAGCCCTCGGGCGTCATGATCGTCTCGGCCATATCCAGTTCGCCTTCGAGAGGCCGTGTGTTGTCCTGTCCCGCAACTTCGTGCTGGATTTCGGACCAGATGAAAGGCGTATCCTCGTGGCACCAGACCACGATGCGCGCACCTGGATTGGCGCTAACGATGCGCATGACGACGTCGGACCAACTGAGATCGTCGAGCCAGATACCATTATGCAGCAACTCGGTGGGCGGAGGAGGGCCGCCCGCGCCGTTGATCAGGTCGGGCAGGAAGCTGGCAGGGTTTCTCAGGGCTATCGCGAATTCGACCTCGTGCGTGGGCAGACACTGGCGCAGCCAGGAAGATTTGTGGGCTTTTGGGTAGAGGCAATCCGTACCCAGCGCGACGTCCGAGCGGCACAGGAAGTTCTCGTTCGAAAGGATCACTCGCTGGGTGTCGATGGTTGCAGATAAGGCTTCCAGGATAAGTGCCTCGGTCGCGGGCGGGGCGGGAGCGCCGCGAAGTCTGGTCGAGGTTTCACCCAGAAGTTCGCGGTAGCGCAAGGGGCCCGGGACAGCCACGCCGCTCTGCAAGAGACGAGCGCGATTCTGCAGGATCGAGCGGATCAGAAGCCCGCCATCGGTACAGTGAAGTCCGAGGTGGAAAACAATGTGCATTGGCCGCTGTCTGCTCGCGCCTGTTGTTTTCCCGAAAGGATAGCGGGCGTCACTGGACAGGGAAACATGTTTCGGGATAGGCCAACTGAGCGATGACCGACGAAAAGACTCAACTACCGGGCTTCCGCGCGCCGGAATTGCCGAGCGGCTGGTCGCTGGGCGCGATTGTCATCGCGGCACTGGTGTTGATGCCGATCCTGTCGGTAGTGTGGATTGCCTTTCACCCGTCGGAGAACATCTGGGGCCATCTGATGGCCACGAGCCTGCCGCGGTACGCCACGAATACGGTTGTCGTCATGGTGTCTGTCGGTACGTTCTCGGCGATGATCGGCACGGGAGCGGCCTGGCTGGTTGTGATGTACGACTTCCCCGGTAAGCGGATGCTGGAATGGGCTTTGTTGTGCCCGTTGGCTGTCCCGGGGTATCTGGGCGCCTATGCGTTGGTTGATTTTCTGGAATATGCCGGGCCGGTACAGACAGCGCTGCGGGCGACCTTTGGCTGGACCGATGCAAGAGATTACTTTTTTCCAGATATAAGATCGCTTTACGGTGCGGTCTTCGTGCTGACGCTGTCACTTTATCCCTATGTCTATCTGCTGGCGCGGGCCGGGTTTCGCGAACAGTCCGGCAGCGCCCATGAAGTGGCGCGCGCCTTGGGTGCCGGGGCCTTCCGGCGGTTTTGGGCCATCGGCATGCCCTTGGCGCGCCCGGCCATCGCGGCGGGCACCGCGATCGTCATGATGGAGACGGTCAATGACTTTGGCACCGTGGACTTCTTCGGCGTGCAAACGCTGACCACGGGCATCTTCTCGGTCTGGCTGGAGGCGGGGAATGCCGGTGGCGCGGCCCAGATCGCCTGCGTGATTCTGGCAATGATCCTGGCGTTGGTGGCGTTGGAAAAAATCAGTCGTCGGAACAGCCGTTTCTACAGGATGTCGCGCAGCGACCGTGTGCCGCCGGTGGTGCGACTGAAGGGGCGTCTTGCCTGGGCGGTGACGCTGGCCTGCACGCTGCCGGTGGTCGCCGGCTTCGTGCTGCCGGTTGCGGTGCTGGCGCATCACGCGATGACGCGGCCGGACCGCTGGCTGGCACCCGGGTTGGGGCAGGCGCTGGCGAATACCGTGCTGGTCGGAGGTGCCGCGGCCGTCGTGACGGTTCTGGCTTCCCTGTTCGTGGTTTACGGCGCGAGGTTGACACGCAGCGACATGCCTCGACTGCTGCTTCCGGTCACGACGATCGGCTACGCGGCGCCGGGCGCGGTTCTGGCGGTGGGGCTGCTGATCCCGTTGGCGGCATTCGATAATGCACTCGCAGATGCCATCCTGGCGATGACTGGTTCGGACCCCGGGCTGTTGCTGACGGGTGGCGCGGCGGTGCTGGTCTATGCTTACGCAGTGCGGTTTTTCGCCATCGCCGAAGGGGCTGCCGACGCGGCGATGGGGCGGGTTGCACCCAGCCTGCCCCTGGCGGCGCGCACGCTGGGTCAGACGGCAGGCGGAACGTTACGCCGTATCTACGCACCGCTGATTCGGGGTTCGGTGGCAACCGCGTTGCTGCTGGTATTCGTCGATTGCGTAAAGGAGCTGCCGGCCACGCTGCTTCTGAGGCCCTTCAATTTCAACACGCTAGCGACACGGGCGCACGAGCAGGCGACATTGGAAAAAATCGCCGATGCCGCGCCTTCGGCCATGCTGATCATCGGGGTCAGCCTTCTGGCGGTAGCCCTTGTCGCGCGCCAGATGCTGCGGACGCGCTGAGTTTTCTTGCGGGCGACCGCCTTCGTTGCTAGATAGCGCGGCGTGCCCCTATAGCTCAGCTGGTAGAGCAACTGATTTGTAATCAGTAGGTCCGCGGTTCGAGTCCGTGTGGGGGCACCAAACCATGCAATCTAGACTCAGTTTCTAAGTGATTAGAAGACCAATGTCGGGTTTGAGGTCGTCCTCGTGGTCCTTGTACGCGAAATTTCAGGTCATGCGCCTCGGCGAGGGTTTGGCTCCTAACAAAGCCGCGCGTTGAAGGCTGACTTGTTTCGCAGTCCGGGTGTTGCCGGAGGATCGCACAGCGTGGCCGTTTGGTTGCTTGCCGACAATGGGCCGACTGCGACACGCAGTTCGTCAGAACCAGCGGTTGCCAATGCTTGTTGCGAGATTACCTATGCATAGCCTTGTTTGAATCGCGGGGCAGTCCCGACCACTTTGGCTCATCGGCTTTTTGAGCCACGTGGTCGGGACACTTGTTTCAATAGAACTGCAGTTTGACTGGCCGACGCAGACACCCGAACCTCAGGTTGCTGCCGGTGTCCTGGTTCCTTCTTTCCGCGCGGGGCGGGCCGCGAACGACCTGGATCTGCATGAAGATGATGGGTGATTAATCACCCAATCATGAGTGAAAGATACCCCTATCAAGTTAAAAACTTAAAGAATTGTTCGGAAGAACTCCTTGGGTCAAGTTGTGTCCATCGAACAGTTACTTGGTGTGTTCGATACAGTAGCGAGTTTGGTGAGTAGTCGAGTACCCCAATGGATGCAGACGCGGACATACGAGAAAACATGTTCGCGTCTGCGCGGAGCCAGTGAGTGAGTGTAAAGAATGATTAACAATATGATTCAGCGCGCGAAAAGCGTACCCGGGGTTTCTCACTTCAAAACCGGTGGAACCAGCCAGGCTCACGTCCTGCCTTCCGGAGCCGATGCGTCACTGCGTGCGATACGTGAATTCCGTCGGAACCGCATTGCCAGCAAACGTATCCCCAGTCGTGTCGCGTGAAGAATCCGAGCAGTTCCGGATTTCAGAGTTTTTGTAACGAGTAGTCGGAGACCAACCATGTTAGAGCCCATCCTGATCACAACCGGACCGATCGCGGCCAGTCTTCTCGCCCTTGCGATTTACCGACTGCGCGGCACGATGTCGCCAGAAACGGAAGTGGTTGCCGAGTATCACTTTGCCGGTGAAGAGGACGATGCGAGCGTCTCGGTCGATCACGCCGACCAGGCACAAGGGTTCTGGCGCCGCTCCTACGCAAAGTGAGGTCGGTGAAGCTTGCTGAAGCGGACCATTGCCGTGAAGGCGACGCTTCGCAAAAGGTCTGCCGATTGACCCGTGGCTTTCCCAGATGTCACCTTGGTCAAAGTGATCGACGCGAATGGTGCCAAGCTTGGTAGTAAGATGGCATTCCAGCGGACTGAGCAGAGGTCCCGTTTTGCCTTCCCCTTGCGTTTCGAGAAGGCAATGACGCAGTATCATGCGGCACTTGCATGATGCGTTCGTTTTCGCCGCGCTGGCGCTCCCTTTCGATTATGGCCTTGGTGCTGGAGCACCGGATCGTTCATTGGAAATGATGGTTGGCCGGGGGCGAGGCTGATCTTTTTCAACCCAAAGATGAGCGCCTCAAAAACAAGCCTTCCGCAGGGTTGCTAACGCTTGTTGCGCAAAAAGGAATCGGCCTAGCTGTTTGCGGGGTTTAGTTTGGTGGGGTCTGCATGTTCAGCCAGTTTCGAATGCTTTTTTTCATCCTTTTTCTTGCAGCACCTGGTGCAGGGTCGGCATCGACAGTCAATCTTGATATCCGGCTGGATTTCGATGCGACAAAGACGGTGCATGATTGCTTCGCCATTTCCGGGGGGTGGAGCTACTCCAATCCGGGACCCGGGAACTGCGGGATATATCAGAATGTCAATTTCAATGAGACTTTGCCGTCATTTATGGCTTTCTCTGGCGCATGGGATACGGACACCGGCCGGCTTAGTCTATCCTCGGTTTCCTGCTACTTTGGCAGTGTGCGGTGTGTGCTTGCAGAGATACCTTATCATACAATGAGTAGTCTTTCTTCAATCTCACTATGGTTTGGCGGTTCAATCAGTTCGTTGTTCAGTTTCAACCTGTTGACCGGATCGGGCCACCATCGCTGGGAAGACGATGACGCGCCGTTCTATAGCAAGGGTGTCTTCGATTTGACCAACGTCAGGGCGGTTATCGCGACGGAGGTGCCGTTGCCGGCCAGCGTGCTGATGCTTTCTCTGGGGCTTGCCGCGCTTGGTGGGTTAAGGCTGCGCCGCCGTCTTTGATCGGGCTCCTGACTATGTTCCGCCGTTCACGTTCAGGAAGGCCGAGTGGTTCGAGGTCGTGCAGTCTATGAACAGGCGGTAGAGACCGGCTCCTCCGAAGCACACGTTGGAGACGAAGTCGGATATAATGATTTTTCGATCAGCGCCCCGTCGGGTCCAAGACAATGCGGGCCGACGGCTTCCGAGGTGCATGGCGGATGTCACGGTCCAGGCGAAAGCCTTCGAAGAGAACGTTCGTGCCGTCTGCGATGACCTCGCCTCCAGAGAGTGCCGCGTAGCGACGTACCGTGTTGTGCCGGATGTTTGGCGGTCCACCGGGTTGGTGGAGCGTACGCCGACCATCAGTCCGTTGGTAGAACTGTAACCCTGTCGGCGGAGAGAAGCGTCTCGTTCTGCCAGTGGCTGAAATAGATGATACCGATGCCTCGGTCCGGGAGGGGGCGGAATCCGCCTTCGTCCATCTTGCGTTATCGTGTAGTGACAAAAGTCGAGTTACCCGATGACGTAGTGGTATCGTCATTCTGGAAGCCCGCGTCATGGTAAAGGTGGGCCAACTGGGATACCTGCAGAACCGTTTGGCAAAGGTCTTCGCGGGCGACAAGTCATCGACCTTCGTTGGCATCCCGGTTCCCGAGGAGGCCGGGATTGCCAGATGTGGCGAACTGCCGATCACTTCGGTTCTGAACAAACGACTTACATCAGATCAAGTGTCGCATCTGAAGACCGGTCAGAAGGCGGCGGAGATCATGACCGCCCGCCCGCCGGGAGAACCCGTACAGAGCGTGCACGATGTAGATTCCGGCTGTTCCCTGGCTTGACGGTGAAAACGGAAGTTACGCACGTCGCTGATGCCTGTGGCACGCAGGTTTCTTGCCGGGGACCGGCGGTTCAGGTTCTGGTATTCGAGTCGAATTGTTATGCCTTTTTCGTCACAGGCGTCGAGAAAGTTGAACTTTTCTGTTATTTTTGACGAGTTTCGCGCCGCTCTGATCGGCGCGTGAGCGCAAGAGGAATTCCCGTGACGCCCTGAAGGGAAACGAAAAAGCGCCGATGCGTTGAGTGTTCCGGTTTCGTGGACAACTTGGCCTCTGACAGGAACAAGTCTTGAAGGGTCCAAAGATTGGCCGCATTACTTATATATAACGTCGGGGCGTAACCCATTTGGTAGTTGGTAAGGGGATTTCTTGACTGCGGCACTAAAGGGGGGAGTCGCGGTCTATTGGTTTGGTGACGGCAGGATGACGTACGACGCGAGCGGCCAGAGATTCGATGGCGACATTGCTGTCGTCGGTATGGCTGTGCGCGTGCCTGGCGCCGGTGATCTTGGCAGATACTGGACCAACCTGCGACACGGCTTGTCCGGCATTCGCGAACTGAGCATGGACGAACTGGACGCTGCCGGTGTACCCGGGAGCCGCTCGGGTCGTCCCGATTATGTGCCTTATGCCGCGCCTCTGGATGGATTTGCTGATTTCGACGCCGAGTTCTTCGGGTTGTCGCCCAAGGAAGCGGCGGTCATGGATCCGCAACATCGGCAGTTTCTGGAAACCGCCTGGGAGGCGATGGAACACGCAGGCCATCCGCCTGAAAGCGTCGGCGGGCAGGTCGGCGTTTATGCTGGCTGCGGGATGGGAAGCTATTTCTATTTCAACGTGTGCTCGAACCGCGATCTGGTGTCGGACACGGGGATGTTCCTGTTGCGCCATACCGGGAATGACAAGGATTTCCTCTCGACGCGCGTCAGCCACATCTTCGATCTGAAAGGGCCGTCGATCGGCTTGCAGACGGCTTGTTCGACCTCGCTGGTTGCCGTCCATTACGCGGCCCGAGCGTTGCGCGCGGGCGATTGCGACATGGCGCTGGCTGGCGGTGTGACTATCGAGTTGCCGCAGGGCCAAGGGTATGTCTTCAAGAAGGACGAGATCCTCTCGCCCGACGGCAGGTGCCGGGCTTTCGATCACAAGGCGGAAGGCACTGTATTCGGATCGGGAGCGGGCGTGGTTGTGCTGCGCCGACTGAAGGACGCTCTGGCTGATGGCGATCATATCTGGGCGGTGCTGAAGGGGTCGGCGGTCAACAACGACGGCGCGGTCAAGGCGAGCTATCTGGCTCCTTCAGTCGAGGGACAAGCCGCCGCGATTACGCGAGCGCATGCGGATGCCGGCATAGACGCGGGGACCATCGGTTATGTCGAGTGCCACGGAACGGGCACCTATCTGGGCGACCCGATCGAAGTAGCGGCCTTGACGGATGCCTTCCGCGAGACGACGGATGCCGTGGATTTCTGCCGCATCGGTTCGGTCAAGACGAATATCGGGCACCTCGATACCGCGGCCGGCGTTGCATCCTTGGTCAAGGCCGCGCTGGCGCTGCACAACGAGGAGATCCCGCCTTCGCTGAATTTCGAGGCGCCGAACCCGGCGATCGGGTTCGACGGTTCTCCGTTCCGGGTAAATGCCGAACTGACAGCCTGGCCGCGCGGGGATCGCCCGCGCAGGGCGGGCGTGAACTCGCTTGGTGTCGGTGGCACCAATGCCCACGTCGTCCTTGAAGAATCGCCGATAGCCGAGCCTTCCGAGGAAAGCGACTGGCCGTTTCAGCCACTTGTCCTTTCCGCGCGGTCCAAGTCTGCACTGGATCAGGCGACAGACCGTTTGGCCGCTCATCTGGAAGGCCCGGGAGCGAGCGAGAATCTTGCCGATATCGCCTTCACACTGAAAGAAGGCCGACGCGCCTTCGACCGCCGGCGCGTGGTCGTGGCGGAGAGCGCCGCCGAAGCGGCGCGCCTGTTGCGCGAGCGTCATCCGCGACGTGTCTTCAATCACACGAAGGTCGGGGAAGATCCGGACGTAGTTTTCATGTTCCCCGGCGGCGGTGCGCAATACGCAGGGATGGCGCGCGGCCTCTATGACACCGAGCCGGTGTTCCGCGAGTGGATCGACAAGGGGCTGGCCATTCTGGAGCCGCAACTGGATTTCGACATTCGCGCTCTCTGGTTGCCCGAAACGGGCGCTGACGAGGCGTCGAACGAACGGCTACAGTCACCTTCAGTTCAACTGCCGCTGATCCTGATCGTGGAATACGCGCTGGCACAGCTCTGGATGAGTTGGGGCGTCAAGCCGGCGGCGCTTATCGGCCATTCCATGGGCGAGAACGCCGCGGCTTGTGTCGCAGGCGTGATGACGCTGGAGGAATGCGTCAACCTTGTTCTTTTGCGGGGCCGCCTCTTCGAAACCGTAGAGAAGGGCGGCATGCTGTCGGTGCCGTTGTCCGAGGACGAGCTGCTGTCGCGCATCGGCGGCGATCTGGACATCGCTTCGATCAATGCGCCCGGTCTCTGTGTCGTGTCGGGCTCGCAGGCGGCGCTGGCCAGCTTCGCTGCCGCGCTGGACGCCGATGGGATCGAAAGCCGGCGCATCCAGATCGATATCGCCGCGCATTCCCGCCTGCTGGAGCCGATCCTTGGTGACTTCGGAGCGTTCCTTAGAACGCTTGATCTGAAACCGCCGAAGATCCCGTTCGTCTCGAACCGGACCGGCGACTGGATCACCGATGACGAGGCTACCGACCCGGCCTACTGGGTCGGGCATCTGCGAAACACGATCCGGTTCCGCGACGGTCTGACGACGCTTTCGGAGCAGGCGGAGCGCATCTACATCGAGGTTGGCCCTGGGGTGGCGCTGGCTTCGCTGGCCGGTCAGCATGATGCGCTGACGGCCAACCAGGTCATAGGCTCGCTGCGTCATCCGGAAGATGCCGTTGCGGACGATGTGCATTTCATGGGGATGCTGGCGCGGGTATGGGCGGCGGGCGGAGAGATCGACTGGAGCCAGATCTGGTCGGGTGCGCGGCGTCACCGTGTACCGCTGCCGACGTATCCATTCCAGCACAGCCGGTATTACATCGAACCGGTGGAGACTGGCGCGGTCGCAGCGGATGTCTGGCTGACCCGCATCGAGGACCGCGACAAATGGGCGTGGAAGCCGGTCTGGAAGCCTGCCTATGCCGACTGCGAGGCGGACGTTCTGGAGTTACTCGGCGCGGGTGAGCCGCATACCTGGCTGATCTTCGAGGACGACACCGGACTTGGAGCGGAAGTGACGAAGCGCCTTCGGGCGGCCGGGCATACGGTTGCCACGGCCAGACCGGGTGACGCCTATTCACGCATCGGACAGGATGACTATCTGCTGGCCGTGGAGCGCGGGCAGGATTCCTTCGACAGCATGATCAGCGATCTGAAAGCGCGGGGCCGCATGCCAGAGCGTGTCGCGCATTTCTGGCTGGTGACAGGCAAGGAGACCGCGCGGCCGGGGTCTTCATTCTTTCACCGCCTGCAAGAGCAGGGCTTCTGGTCGTTGTTTCACTTCGCGCGTGCGTGGGCCGCCCGGGATGGCGGTAACTTGCACATGAATGTCGTAACTTCGGAGGCGGCGCGCGTTGGCAGCGAGGAACTCAGATATCCTGAGAAAGCGACGATCGCAGGGCCGGCGCGGGTAATTCCGCGCGAGTTTCCGGGGATCACCTGCGCCATGCTGGATATCGTCGCCCCAAGAAGAGGGGGTCATCCCGCATTCGAGCATGTATTGGAAGAGTTGTTCGCGACGCCATCGAATGTCGTTGCCGCAGTGCGTGCCGGCAGGCGGTTCGAACGCAAATGGCGGCCAGCCGCACTGCCAAGGGCGGAAGAATTCAAAATCAATCCGGGCGAGGTTGTGCTTCTGACCGGTGGCCTTGGCGGGATTGGCCTGACACTGGCCGAGCGGTTGACGGCGGAACGTGGCGCGAAGGTGGCCATCGTAACGCGGCGTGCGCTGCCGAAACGCGAGGACTGGGAGAGGATCATTCGGCTTGCACCGGCAAGCGATCGTCTGGCGCGCAGACTTTCGCGACTGAAGGCGATCGAGGACGCAGGCGGTAAGGTCGGGGTGTTCACCGCGGATGTCTCGAATGTCGAAGAGATGCGTCTTGCGCTGGAGGAGATCCGGACCACGATAGGGCAGGTCACCGGTGTGATACATGCCGCGGGTGTCATTAGCGATGCGCCTATCCTTGCGAAAGACGAGTTGCAGGTAAACGAGGTTTTCACGCCGAAGATCCACGGCACCCAGGTTCTTACCAGCCTGTTCGGCAAAGACGAACTGGCGTGGTTGGCGGTATTTTCGTCCTCGTCGACGGTGACCGCTCCTGCGGGTCAGGTCGACTACGTCGCGGCAAACGAATATCTGAATGCACTTGCATTGTCGCGTCAGGGGCAGCGAACGGTGTTCAGAGCCATCGATTGGGGCCCCTGGGCCGAAGTGGGGATGGCGGTCGAAGCGCTTGAGGGCGTGGCCGAGGCAGAGACCTCGATCGGAGAGGAGATTCATGAACCGCTTCTGGATGCCGAGGTTATTGTAGACGGCAGCTGCACCTATGTGGCGGAATGGACGACGTCGGACGAGTGGCTTTTGGACGAGCACCGGACGAAGAGCGGCGACGCATTGCTGCCGGGGACCGGATACATCGAACTGGCCGCGGAAGCTCTGGCGGCCCACGGCGAAACCGGCGCCTTCGAAATCAATGGTCTGACCTTCCTTAGCCCGTTGCGGACGCCCGACGACGCAAACATCGCGGTACGAGTTGGGATGCCCGTGACGCGCGGTGGCTACGGCCTGACGGTGGAATCCTCGCTGAACGGCGCAGGTTACAACCTGCACGCCGAAGCCGACGTGCACGTTCTGACAAACAGTGAAACACCACGTCTGGATATCGCCGGCCTTCGCGCCCGGATCAGTAGTGGCGTAGCCGGGGAAGTCGGAGCGCCGCTGCCGACACCACAGGGCGCGCATCTGGCGTTGGGACCGCGATGGCAAGTCATGCGCTCTGTCGCCTTCGACGGAAACCAGGGCATTGCGGATTTGCGCCTTACGACGCGAGACGAAGGATACCGCGTTCATCCGGGAATGATGGACATCGCGACCGGTTTCGGTCTGCCGCTGGTGAGCGGATATGCTGCGGATCAGTTCTGGGTGCCGGTCTCTTATGAGAGGGTGCGCATCTACGGACCGGTGCCGTCGGAGGCGGTAAGCTGGATTCGGGGCGATCCATCGAACGCGGCTTCGGCAGAGACCGCGCGCTTCGACGTGACCATCGCCGATCCGGACGGGACGGTGCGTGTCGAGGTCGAGGGCTTCACGGTTCACAGACTGAAGGACGACAGCGGATTTGCTTCCTCTCCCGCGATGACGGCGGACCTCACGGAACGGGCACCATCTCCCGCCGAGGAACGCCTGCGCCACTCCGTGTCTCAGGGCATACCGCCCGAGGACGGAGCGGATTTCTTCTTCCGTGCGATGGCTTCGGGAGAGCCGCAGGTGCTGGTTTCATCGCTGGATCTTCCCGGGATGATCGCGCAGGTCGACGCTGACGCAGCGGTCCGGCCACATTCCGAGGGAGGGTTCGAACGGCCCGAACTCGACGGCGATTTCGTCGAGCCTGAAACGGAAATCGAGCGCACACTGGCTGCTTTCTGGTCGGAACTCCTGGGGATCAGCAAGATCGGCGTCGAAGACAACTTTTTCGATCTTGGCGGCCACAGCCTGATCGCCGTACGCCTGTTTGCCAAGGTGAAGGCGGCATTTTCTGTCGATTTTCCGATTTCAATACTTTTCGAAGCGCCAACTATCCGGAAATGCGCCGAGATCATCGCGGAGAAGACCGGCGCCGCTGCTGCGCCCGTCGTTGCCGACACGGTTGACGAGACACCGGAGAAAGAGAAATTCATTCATCTTGTGACCATGAACGACGTCAGGGGCGACGCAAAGACACCGTTCTTCATGGTCTCGGGGATGTTCGGAAACGTTCTGAACCTTCGCCATCTGGCTCATCTGATCGGCACGGACCGTCCGTTCTTCGGTCTGCAAGCCCGAGGTCTTTACGGCGGCGACGAGCCGCACGATTGCCTTCTCGATGCGGCGCGTGACTATATCGAAGAAATTCGCCGGGTGCAGCCCAAGGGACCCTATATGATCGGGGGATTCTCGGGTGGAGGGATCACGGCATACGAAATGGCGCATCAGCTGAGAGAAGCAGGAGACGAGGTTTCAGCACTTATCATGTTGGACACGCCGCTGCCGAGGCGCAGGCCACTGATGCGGCAGGACCGCCTGACGCTTCAGTTTCTCAAGTTGCGTGAAGAGGGTATGACTTATCCGCTGGAATGGGCGCGGCGTCGTATCCGGTGGGAGATCGAAAAGCGGAAAGCGGTTGAGTTCGAGACGGACAATAATGAGTTTCACAACACGGCCATCAAGGTCGCCTTCCTGAAGGCGATCGAGGCCTATGATGTGCGGCCATGGGGCGGACCGATGACGTTGTTCCGCCCTCCGCTCTCGCGGCGCTATGAGGTGGCGCCCGGGCGCTTCGTGAACGAATTTCGGCAATACGTCGAGCCGACGAACGACTGGGATCGGTACGTGCCGCATTTGTCGGTCATTGAGGTCCCGGGCGACCACGATTCAATGGTATTGGAACCGAATGTTCGTGTTCTCGCGGCCCGGATGCGCAGCGTTCTGGAGAGCGCGGAGACGGACGATGCGAGTGGCAGCGGCACCGAACTTCGCGCGGCGGAGTAGTGCGTGCGAAGCGAGTACCATATGCGGTTCTCCGGCAAAGATCCGGAGTTAATGTGCATCGGACAGGTCAGAAAGTGTGAATGGTGATGTCGTTTTCCTGTTTTCTTATCGGCAACGAGAACCTTTCGATCGAGTGCGGCAAAAGCCTGTTGGACGCAGGGCATCGGATAAAGGCGGTGGTCACTCGCCGCTCCGAAGTTGCCCGGTGGGCCAGTGAGGAAGGGCTGACAGTTTTTGACGCGGTTTCGGAACTTTCAGGCCGCGAAGAGAGTGTCGATTGGCTTCTTTCCATAGCCAATCTCGACATGATCCCGGAAGACATCTTGGGCCTCGCGCATCATGGCGCAATCAACTTCCACGATGGACCGTTGCCGCGTTATGCCGGTCTGAACGCTCCGGTCTGGGCCATTCTGGCTGACGAACCCACTCACGGCATCACCTGGCATCTGATGGAGAAGGGCGCGGATCGAGGTGATATCCTTGTCCAGCGCGAATTGGTCATCGCCGCCGATGAAACGGCTTTCACACTGAACGCCAAGTGTTTCGCCGCCGGCGTGGAAAGCTTTGAAGAAGTTCTGTCGGAGATCGCGGCGGGGCTACCGTCCCGGCGGACGCAGGATTTCGCTGAACGTAGCTATTTCGGCCGCGCGCACAGGCCACCGTTGGATGGCAGGCTGGATCTTACCGGTCCCGCCGAGGATA
Source organism: Silicimonas sp. (assembly GCA_040220415.1). Lineage (GTDB taxonomy): Bacteria > Pseudomonadota > Alphaproteobacteria > Rhodobacterales > Rhodobacteraceae > JAVJUV01. The sequence goes on along the minus strand of JAVJUV010000022.1, from coordinate 6,315 downwards.
TCGAGCGGCTGCTTCGCGCGCTGGATCACGGTGGATACGACAATCCGGTGGGGTCGGCGTGGATTGTAACAGACCGAGGTCCGGTTCTGGTCCGCGAAGGCGAGACTGTCGAGGGCGGAGGGTCGCCGGGTGAAGTCGTGGGCGTCGATGGCGGCAATCTGATCGTTGCCACGGGGCGGGGCGCGATCCGGCTGTCGGGATTCCGCAACCTGATGGGGCGCCCGGTCGAGGCAGGCACGATTGTGGCACCAGGGGATGTACTGGCATCTCCAACCGCAGGTGAGGCGACGGCACTGGAACAGGTGGCGGCAGAAGCCGCCCGTCGCGAAGGCGAATGGGTCAAGCGCTTTGAAGACTATCGCCCGGCGACCTGGCCAACGTCTCCGGTAGCCCCAGACGGCCTCATAGAGATGGGTATCGACACTCGTGGCGCCGCTGAGGGCACCGTCGCGGCTGCCTTTGCTGCTCTCGTTTGCCGGATGGGGGACGGGGCTGCGCTTGATCTGGCGCTGGGGAACGTCTCACCGTCTCCCGTCGTGTCGCATTGGATGCCAGTGCGGTTCGATCCGACGGGCGGATGGCAGGCGGCAGCGAAGGCGTTCGCCCTTGACGTCGATGCGGTCCGTAACCTCGGGGCGTTTGCATTCGATCTTCCAGCCCGTCTCGCAGGCCTTGAACGTCGAGATATGCCGCAGGCGGCGATCAGTGGCGGTGGCGCCGTTGTGGGTGCTGCACTGACGTTGGTGCAGGTCGGGCAGGGTGCGAGGTTGATCGCGGACACGGCACTTATTGATGAAAAGAATGCGCGACGAATTGCGGCGCGGCTGGAGTATCTTCTGGATTCGTTGGAACTGGTTGGGCCCGACATGGGCATCGGGGATTTACCTGTCCTGCCCGAGCAAGAGCGCGAAGACGTCATCTACGGCTTCAATCAGACCGAAACCGACACGCAGGCGGACTTGTGCATTCACCGGGCGTTCGAGTTGCAGGCGTCGAGAACCCCGGACGCCACTGCGCTGACCTTCGAAACCGAAACGCTGACTTACGCCGAATTGAACGCGCGGGCAAACCGACTGGCGCATGTTCTGATCGAGATGGGTGTCGGGCCGGGGCAACCGGTTGGACTTCACATGAACCGAAGCGCAGGCCTCGTCGTGGCCGCGCTGGCCATCCTGAAGGCGGGCGGAGCCTACGTTCCATTGGACCCTGGTTATCCGGCAGAGCGCATCGCCTTTTACGCAGCTGACAGTAAGGCGAAGGTCATCGTCTCCGAGAAGGGGCTGCCGTCCGATACGGTGCCCGAGGGTGCGGAGCGTCTGCTTGTCGATGACCGACGCATCACGGCCGCTTCGGCCACTAATCCGGATACCGGAGTAAAAGCGAGGGATCTGGCGTACCTGATTTACACCTCGGGCTCCACAGGCACACCGAAGGGCGTGATGATCGAGCACCGCAACGTCTCGAACTTCTTTACCGGCATGGACGCGCGAATTGATCATGAAACCGGCGGCATCTGGCTGGCGGTGACGTCGCTTTCTTTCGACATTTCGGTGCTTGAGCTTTTCTGGACGCTTGCACGCGGCTTCAAGGTGGTGTTGCTGGGCGAAGAAAAGCTTGTTTCGGGCGGTAGTGATGCCAAACCCGAGGCGGTACCGGGCGGCATGGAGTTCAGCCTTTTCTACTGGGGCAACGACGATGCTGTTGGGCGCGACAAGTATGCGGTTCTGCTTGAAGGTGCGAAGTTTGCCGATGAGAACGGATTTCAGGCCGTCTGGACTCCGGAACGCCACTTCCACGCATTCGGGGGACTTTACCCGAACCCTTCAGTCACCGGCGCGGCTGTCGCGGCGGTCACTCGAAATCTGGCTGTGAGAGCAGGTTCTGTGGTGGCGCCGCTTCATCATCCGGCACGCATTGCCGAGGAATGGGCCGTCATCGACAATCTCACGAATGGGCGCACCGGTCTGGCCATGGCGTCGGGTTGGCACCCGGACGACTTCGTGCTGCGCCCCGAGAACGCGCCGCCGAACAACAAGGCGGCGCTGTTCGACGCGATCCGGGATTTGCGCAAACTTTGGTCGGGCGAGCCGCTGGCGATGACCCGCGCAGATGGCACGGTGGTCGAGAAGATCACCCAGCCTCGTCCTGTTTCGAAGGAACTGGAGATGTGGCTGACCATCGCGGGCAACCCCGACAGTTGGCGGCAGGCCGGTGAGAATGGTGTCCACGTGCTGACGCATCTGCTGGGGCAGTCGGTCGAGGATGTGGCGCAGCGGATCAAGATCTATCACGAGGCGTTGCGCGCCTCGGGTCGTGATCCGAAGAACTACAAAGTGACGCTGATGCTGCACACCTATCTTGCGGAGACGCGGGAGCGGTCGATGGAGGTCGCGCGGGAGCCGATGAAGGCTTACCTCAAGGCGGCGGCGGACCTGATAAAGCAATACGCCTGGGCGTTCCCGGCATTCCGCAGGCCTGACGGCGTGGACAAGCCGCAACAACTGGACCTCGGCACCCTTTCCGAAGAGGAATTGGAAGACATCCTGGAATTCGCCTTCCTTCGGTATTTCGAGTCCTCGGGGCTATTCGGGACGGTGGATGATGCGCTGAAACGGATCACGTCGTTGAAGGAGATCGGCGTTACGGAAGTCGCCTGCCTGGTCGATTACGGGATCGAACGGCAGACAATCCTGGATAGCCTGAACCTTTTGGCGGATGTGAGGCGCCGGGCGAATGCCGAGGCGGATGCACATGACTTCTCGATTGCCGCGGAAATTGTGCGGCATGGCGTGACGCACATGCAGTGCACGCCATACATGGCGCGGATGATGATAGAGAACGAGGGCTCGGCAGTTGCGCTGGGCCGGCTGAAGCATCTCATGATCGGTGGCGAGGCGCTGCCGGCTGCGCTGGTCACGGATCTCAGGGCCGTGACCGGAGCTGCGATCGAGAACATGTACGGCCCGACCGAAACCACGATCTGGTCTTCGACGGGGGCTGCTACCGATGCAGATGCGATCGTTCCAGTTGGTACGCCGATTGCGAATACGCAGATGTACGTTCTGGATGACCGGATGCAGCCTGTGGGTATCGGGCAGGTTGGACAACTCTGGATCGGTGGCGCGGGCGTGGCGCGGGGTTACTGGGAACGCGAAGAACTGACAGCAGAGAAATTCTTGGCGAACCCGTTTCATGTCGGGCGCATGTTCGGCACAGGTGATCTGGCCCGATGGCGTCCCGATGGGACTCTGGTCTTCCTTGGGCGACAGGACGGTCAAATTAAGATTCGCGGTTATCGCATCGAAATCGGAGAGATCGAGGCGGCGATGGAGGCGGTGCCGGGTATAACGCAGGCTGTCGCCATCGTCCGGCAGGACGTCAGCGGCGTAGGCCAGATATTCGGCTACATTACCGGAACCGCAAACGGCTCTGAAGTGCGCTCTGCGCTGGCGCAGCGCCTACCCGATTTCATGGTGCCGGCCCGGATAGTGACGCTTGAGAAGTTGCCGCTAACGCCGAACCGCAAGATCGATCGCAAGGCACTGCCGGATCCGGCCGCTGTTGAGGCGGCCACGGCGGCCGCGCAAGAGACCTTGCGCGAACGGGTAGAACCTGGGGCGGCTGTCTCTGTCGAGCTTGCCGATATCGCATCGATCTGGGCGCGTGTCTTGAACGTGCCGAGCATTTCGGCATCGGACAACTTCTTCGATTTGGGTGGCCATTCGCTGTTGGCGATAGAGGTGCACCGTCAACTCAAGGCGGAGCTGGGAGTGGTTGGCCTGTCGATTGCCGATATTTTCCGTCAGCCTACGCTGGGTGGACTTCACGGTGTTGTGCAACGGCTGTCTTCTGGCGTTGGCCATCCGCGTCGCGTACGCCAAGAACCACCCAAGTCTGACGATCGTGTGACTGCATCTGTCGTTGCGTCGGCGCGGCCGGTGGAGAACGCAGACGTGGTGTCGCGCCGCAAGGCGCTGCGGGCAGGCAGAGCCGCAGGTCAATGACCGCCGGTCTTCTGTCCGCCCTGTCCCGAATGTTGGGACCGGACGTTGGGTGCGGTGTCGAATTGGTGGAGGGTACTTACGGACTCTTTCCCGAAGAATGGACTGCGATATTGCAGGCAGTCGATATTAGGAAGGCCGAGTTCGCCGCGGGGCGGCGTGCCGCGCGCAAGGCGCTGTCCGGAATCGGATGCGGCGAGGTATCATTGCCAGTCGGTGCAGACAGGGCCCCGGTCTGGCCTGATGGCGCCACAGGGTCCATCACGCATGATCAAGGTGTGGCACTGGCCGTCGCCATTTTGCGGACTGGTGCGCAGACCATCGGAATCGATCTCACGGAAGCGGCACCGCTGCCCGATGGAGTTCGAGAGCAGGTTCTGCGTCATCCCGGCGAGACCCAGTTGGACGAGTTGGAGGCGCGGAGCGCCTTTTCTGCCAAGGAGACGCTGTTCAAGGCTCTGTCACCCCATGTGGGTCATGTTTTCGGGTTCTCGGCGGCCGTGGTGCGTCCCGATTTACACGCCGGTACCTTTGAGGCGCGACTGCTTCATCCGCTTGGCCCCTTCCCCGAAGGGCAGGTCTGGTCCGGCGGTATCGCGATTGCGGATGACCGGTTGCTGACGGCACTGGTCCTGAGCGACGATTGCAGTTAGCGGGCCGTCGTGACGCCGCTTCGCGGATACGACGAGACGACCTCCCAGACAATCTCTTGCATCAAACGGGCCGCTTCGGGCCCGGGCGGGGTGGCTTTCGTTCCATCTGCTCGGTCGAGCCGATAAGGCAGACCCACGGGCGAACGACCGTAGATCGCGGCGTAGTGGGTGAGCGCCACGAGGTAGGACCCCAGATCGTTCGGGTGAATCGTGTCGCTGAAGAGATCCTTTTCGGAGGTCAATCCGTCGATACCACCCCGCATTTCAAGTTCGCGAACGAAGCGCGCCATCACCTGTCCCGCCGGGATGATGTAGATCGGTCGCTTTGCTTGCGTCTGTGCAAGGGCGCGATCGACGATCTCGCGCTCCCAGAGCGTAGGAAGATCGCTGTCGATCTTATTGAGCCAACCTTCGGGCACGCTGATCTCGTGCCACGTCTCGTAGAGGTAGACGCGAGCGTTCGGGTTTGCCTGCCAGACCTTCTCGGCCCAAAGTGACAGGTAATGCCAGGGATCATGATACTTGATAGCGTCCGTGAGGCTGACCTTCTCGGTCAGGACAACCGCGTCGTATTCGCCGCTGCCGACGGCGTCATGCGCTTCGCGAAAGCGCGGATGATTGTTCTCGACGTCGTGGCCGGCGATCTCGACATCGGGTTCCCAGTGGGCTTCCAGTTCCGCTCCCCAACCAAGCTGGCTTTCATACCGGTGACCTTCGGGCGACAATTGCTGAAGCATGGCCGGCATGTCGCGTGCGATAAGAGAGTGCCCAATGAAGTATACCGACACCGGACCTTCGGGCGGCTCCAAGGGTTTTGCATAAACGCGGTCGATCGTCGCCTGATCGACAGGGTCGGGAGCGCAGCGGACAAGGCCGCATGCCGACAGGAACATTAGTGCAAAGGCGGGCAGGCGGCGTATGAATGGATGGCGCATAGGATCGCTACTCGGGGTGTTGGCACACAGAAGACAACATAGGCCGACAGCGTGAATTTGACCACGTAATCAGTCAATATCGATACGGCAAAGATGTTCCTGGAGGAGGTGCACGATCGGTCCCTGTTGTGTCGAGAGAGAGCGGATGTAGTAACCCCAAGGGCTGAGCGGGGCGACTTCAAATAGACGCGTTAGCAATCCCCGGCGGATATAGGCATCTGTGAGAGAAGCCAGCGCAACGGTCACGCCAGCGCCGGAAGCCGCCAGTTCAAGTGCCACGTTGGTGGAGTTGGTGCGCAGCATTGGTGTATTTTCCGGTCCTGCCAGGCCGAGCGATTTGAACATGATCGACCAGACATCCTGACGCCCGGCAACGCCGATCAGCCTGGCCTGCTGCAGGTCGCGGGGGTGGCCAAGGGCTTGTGCGTTCTCCGGTGATGCAACAAGGGTCAGTCGCTCCTGCCAGAGCGCGCGGGCATTTGACGGTGCCTCGTCATCGCGGTGGACCGATATCGAGATGTCGGCGATATCGTCGCCGGGGCTGTCCCAGACGGTTGCGTGGATCAGTACCTCTATTTCTGGGTAGTTGCGGTTGAAAGCCGCTAGACGATCCGGAAGCCAGTTCTCGGCAAGGCTGACGGGGCAGGCCAGAACGACGCTTTTCTGGCGCGAACTGGTGACCACGGCGTCGGTCGCACGATCGATTTGATCGAGTGCTTGCCTCAG
>JAVJUV010000021.1:0-13902 GCA_040220415.1 Silicimonas sp. | reverse complement strand
ACCCGCCCTTTTCGCCTCCCATGAGCTTTTCGAGCATCCCGCGCTTGGGGCGCTGGACGCGGTGGAGGAGGTGATCGACTGGTCCCGGATCGAGGCGCTGTTGCCGCGGGGCGAGGAGCGGCGGCAGACGGGGCGGCCGGGCTATCCGGCACAGACGCTCTTTCGGGCGCTGCTGCTGGGTCTGTGGTACGACCTGAGCGACGTGAAGCTCAGCGCGCAACTGGCGCGGGACCTCCTGTTCCGCAAGTTCTGCCGGCTGGAGCTGGACCAGGGGGTGCCCGAGGCCTCGACGCTGGGGCGGTTCCGGGCGCGGCTGGGCGACCGGCTGGAGGCGGTTCTGGCCGAGGTCGTGGCGATGCTGGAGGAGGCCCGCGTGGTGCTGGCGGAGGGGCGGATCGCGATCGTGGATGCGACCGTGGTGGAGGCGGCGCAGAGCGGCTACGACCGCCGCGACCCGGAGGCGGGCTCGGCGGTGAAGCTGACGGTGAAGGGCCGTCGGCGGGCGGTCTGGGGCTGGCAGGCCTTCGTCAATGCCGACGAGGACGGGTTCGTGCGGCGGGTGGCGGTGAGCCCCGGCAACCGGGCCGAGGTGGACAGCCTCGAGGATCTGGTGGTGGGCGACGAGGCGGCGCTCTACGCTGACGGCGCCTATTCCAGCCCGCGCAGCCGGGCGCTGGTGGCGCGGACGGGCATGGCCGACCGGGTGCAGCGGCGCGGCGCGAACCACAAGCGGTTGGGCCCGCAGGACAAGGCCCGCAACGTCGAGATCGGTGTCACCCGTGCCCGGGTCGAGGCGATCTTCGGGCACTGGAAACGGCACTGGGGCCTGCGCCGGACACGGCTCCTGGGGCTTGCGAAGATGCGCATCCTGACCGGGCTGGCCGCCGTCGGCTGGAACCTGTGGAAAGGCGCGCGGTTCCGAACCCTCTACGGCTGAGCGAAGACGGTTATCCTCCCGCATCCTCACAGTCCGGGGCGACCGAAAACCCCGGCAGAGCTCAGGCCAAAGCGGTAGCCGCTTCAGAACCACCTCGGACATCCACCTGCGAGAGAGGCGTGCGTTTCGCTGAGGTCTCCACTACGAAACGTCGATGACCTGCCCCACGAGCGCGGCATCGATGTCAGTCATGAAGCCGTTCGGCACTGGTGGCATCGGTTCGGGCTGCTCTTCGCGGCTGAGATCAAAAAACGCCGCGTAGCCGGAATGAAATCCAGCCGCTGGCGCTGGCACCTCGACGAGATGTTCGTGAAAATCAATGGCGAGAGGCACTACCCTTGGCGGGCCGTTGATCACGAAGGCGAAGTCCTGGAAAGCTTCGTGACAAAGACACGTGACAAGAAAGCTGCATTGAAATTCTTAAGGAAAACAATGCGCAAATACGGCCAACCAGAAATTTTCGTCACCGAGACCATGTCAGAGGAACTTGGCTTGAGACTGGTTTAGCCCCCGCCTACCCTGCCCGCATGCCAAAACGCGACCCTTTCAAATACTTTAAATCCAGGCCGGAAATCATCCGCCTGGCGGTGATGCTCTACGTGCGTTTCCCTCTTTCGCTGCGGAACGTCGAAGATGTTCTCCATGAACGCGGCATCGACGTCAGCTACGAGACGATACGGTATTGGTGGAATAGGTTCGGCCCAATGTTCGCCTAAGAGATCAAAAGAAAACGGGTTCAAAAGCTCCGTGCCTACTCGAAATGGCAGTCGCACGTGGACGAGGTGTTCGTGAAGATCAACGGCGAGCGCCACAATCTCTGGCGCGCCATCGATCACGAAGGCGAAGTGTTGGAAAGCGTCGTCACGAAGCGAAGAAACAAGCAAGCCGCATTGAAAATGCTCCGGAAATTGATGCGACGATACGGAAAGCCAGAGGTGCTGATCACCGATCGCTTCCCTTCCTACAGGGCCGCGCTGCGTGACCTCGGATGTGATGATCTGCAGGCATGTGGGCGCTGGCTCAATAACCGTATTGAGAATTCACATCTGCCAATCCGACGAAGGGAGCGAGCCATGCAGCGCTTCCGTCGAATGTGAAGTCTTCAAAAATTCGTTGCCGTCCACTCTTCCGTTTTCAACCATTTCAATCAGGGCCGAACACTCTCCCGACGCGATATCTTCAAGCTGAACAGAACCGCCGTTCTGGCCGAGTGGCGCGGCATTAAGGGCAGGCCTTCGGTCCTCGTTTAAACTAGTTCGAATTCGTCTGCCGGCCCCACATGATGCACTCCAAAGCGGCGGCAACCGCAAGAACTTCCGCGTCCTGACCGCGACGGCCTAGGATCGATAGTGAGGCAGGTAAATTCCCCCGCCCAATTGGGAGAGCAAGTGCGGGCAAGTCGAGCAGATTTGCTGCTCGGGTCAGCAACATGACCCGGTCATTCATCGCAACCCGCCGCCGGAAATCAGTCAATTCCGCAAATTCAGGGGCCACGCAGGGAACGGTAGGCAGCAGAAGCGGACCAATGCCTGCAAGACGCCGGTCCGCCTCTTTGGACAAGGCATCTCGGCGGGCGCGTAGAACCATCTTATTCTCGAACGTCATTCCTTTCCAACGCGACAGACGTTCTGCTACCAAGTCGTCCTTGGGCTTCAGGTCCGGTAATCCCGCCGCCTCCAGCGCGGCCTTCAGCTCGGGCACGGTGAAGGCTCCGATCTTGTCAAGTTCCGTCACCGCGTCTGTTAGCCAGCGCGCGTCAGTCCAGTCAATCTCGGCCCCCTCTCGCCGCAACTGCTCGATACCCTCAAGGTACGCATCCTCGACATCGGGATCGAGGTTCGGAAGCGACGACTGAGCCGCTGCGCTGAAGCTAGCCCGCGCAAGTTCGACCGGCTTGGGCAATGCGAGGCCCGACAACACCTGGAACGCGTGGCCGCAGGTCTGTACGTCCTCCGCGAGCGGCCCCATGCAGTCCAACGTATGCGAAAGGGGGAATACGCCGTGCACCGAAACGCGGCCAGCACTCGGCTTGAAGCCAGTAACACCGCATAGTGCTGCCGGAATGCGGATCGATCCGCCGGTATCGCCGCCGATCGCCACGTCCACCAGCTTGGCTGCGACCGAGGCTGCCGCGCCGGAAGACGAACCACCAGTAATACGTGTCGGGTCCACTGGATTGCGGAGGGGCGGTTCGTGCGCGTTCAGGCCAAGGCCCGAGAACGCCAGCTCGCTCATCTGCGTTGTTCCGACGATGACGGCTCCGGCGTCCCTCAGCCGTGTCACGAGCGCTGCGTCGTGTTGCGCCGGAGCGCGGTACGAAAACGCGGGGTGCCCCGGTACCGTTGTGACACCTGCAACATCGATTGATGCTTTCAGGCTGACGAGCATCCCATCGAGTGCCGAAAGACGCAGCCCGCGCTTTCGCCTGTCATCCGCAGCCTGGGCTTCGCGGCGGGCCGAAGCCTCGAAGAGTTGGGCGAAAATGCCCTGCTCTGGTGCATCGACAATGGCAAGTCGCGCCAGACTATCGTTTAACCGCACCTCAGCGCCTGCCGGTGACGTTTCATCCATTCAGCTGAACTCGGTCGGGGATAAAGGTTGCGATCTCGGGAAACACGGCCAGCAGGATCGCGAATCCGCACATGATCAGGAAAAAGGGCACTGTCGCCCGTGCGATCCGGCCCATTTTCTCTTTCGTCAAACCCTGAATGACAAACAAATTGAACCCGACAGGCGGTGTGATCTGAGCCATTTCGACGACGATAACGATGAACACGCCGAACCAGATCTTGTCGTATCCGGCAGCCAGCGCGAGCGGCAGGGTGATCGGCAGCGTCATCACGATCGCGGACAGACCGTCGAGAACACAACCAAGGACCGCGTAGAATACTAGCAGAAGGATTATAAGACCGACCGGCGAAAGGTTCATGCTTGCGATCTTGGTCGCGATGGCAGCCGGGGCCCCAAGGTAGGCCATAGCGACCGACAAGCACATCGCGCCCGCCACAATCAGACCGATCATGGACGTTGTGCGCACGGTTCCCATGCTCGCGTCGCGGATCGTTTTCCACGTCAGGGTGCGTTGCCAGGCTGCAATGATGGTCGCGCCGAGCACGCCTATGGCCGCCGCCTCGGACGGGCTTGCAATCCCGGCATACATCGAACCAAGGACCATCACCATCAGGAAGACCACGGGTCCGAGATTAACGAGGCCGAAAAAACGATCGGACCACGTCGGGCGTTCGGCCTCGTCGGGCACGATACTCGGGTTCATGAACGCGCGCGCCGCAATGTATCCGACAAAGCCAATCGACAGTAGAAGCCCTGGCAGGATGCCCGCCATGAAAAGCTTCAAAATCGAGGCCTCCGCGAGCACGCCATAGATAATCATGATGATGGAGGGCGGGATCAGGAACCCTAGCGTGCCGGCACCGGCAAGCGACCCGATTACGAGGTTGCGGTCATAGCCGCGGCGAAACAGCTCTGACAGCGTGATGCGTCCGACCGTGGATGCCGTGGCAGCGGACGATCCAGAGACCGCGGCGAACAGCGTGCAGCCGATCACGTTGACATGCAACAGCCGTCCCGGAAGCCAATGAACCCATGGCCGCAGGCCATTGAACAGGGAATCCGACAGTTTTGTGCGAAAAAGGATCTCAGCCATCAGGATGAACATGGGCAAAGCGATCATCTCGGGCGAGGTGATTGAATTGAACGAAAGCTGTGCCATCAGCTTGTCGACGGGCATATTGCGGAACAGCGCGAGCGAAGTGATGGATACTGCATAAAGTCCCAGCCCGACCCACAGCCCGCTCCCGAGGAACATGAGCAAGAGCAGAAGGACGGTGAACAAGATGAAGAAGGGGTCCATGGCCGGTTCTTTCTGATATCAGTCGGCGAGATACGATGAGCCGATGTCCTCAGGTTCGTCTCCGATGAGGCGACGCACGGCATAGGCGGCAAGCTGCAACGTCAAAAGCAGAGCTCCAAGGGCGATCAAGCCTTGCGGAAGCACAAGCGGCGTGGCGGTAACCGAAGGCGAACGCTTGCCATTGAGAAACGATGTCAATGCCATCTGGCCCAACGCCGATGTCACGAACAGGGAAAAGCCGAAACCGACCACCGCAACGATGGTGTCGAGCCAATGCACCGCCCGCGCCGGAAGCACATTGTTGAGCAGCGAAACCCTGACATGGCCTCCCGTCCGAAGCGTGAAGGCGAGCCCGGAGAACATGGCGGCCCCCATCGCATAACCGTTGTATTCCCACGCGAAACTCAAGCTGTAAGCGAAGAACGTTCTGGCCGCGATTTCAGAAAGGGTTACGAGAACGATCGAAAGGATTAACACGGCTGCGAAGACGGCAGCGATGCGACCAATCGAGTCGTTGAAGATGAGAAGCTTCCTCATGATAAGTTCCTCGAACGCAACATGGACGGATCAGGCCACCGGACGGTCCGACGTTGGGCCCGGTGACCTGGAGATCGCTTATTGTGCGATTTTCGCGAGATAGCTGTCGATGATGTCGCTCGCCGGATCGCCGACCGCGTCAATCGTGTCCTGTACCATATGCGCGGTGGCGTCCTTCATCGCCTCGCGCATTTCTGGGGTCAGTGCGCGCACTTCGATCCCGTTCTCGACAAGCACAGCAGCCTTTTCATCATGCTCTGCCAACGAAACCTCCCAGAATTCGGGTTGCAATCGCGCGGCCACCTCTTCAATTGCAGCCTGGTTTTCTTTGCTCAGGTTGTTCCAGGTGTCGAGATTGATCGTCACGATGTTCGAGGCGAAAAGGTGATTGGTCTCGTAAAGGTAGTCGAGGAACTCCCAAAACTTGCCATCCACGGCGGAGCTGGCCGAAGTCGTGACAGCATCGATCGTACCGGCGGCAAGCGACGGCACCACCTCACCCCAGGGCAGTTGCACCGACGTCATGCCGATCGAGTTGAATAGTTCGGTGGCGTTCTTGTCGTAGGTCCGGATCTTCGTGCCCGCAAAATCTTCGATGGACGTCGCATCTACCTTTGCGAAAACATTCGACTGCGGCCACGGCACAACATACAGAAGTGCCTGATTATGACGTTCAAGCACCTCTTCGACGGCAGGCAACCAAGAGTCATGGAACGTCGCGAGTTGGTCGAAATCAGAGATCAGGAAGGGCACCGATTCCATACCAAGCAGCGGCTCCGTCCCAACTTGCTGGTTGGCCAGCATGTCGCCGATCGGTGCCAAACCATCTTCGACGACTTGAAGCATTTCCGGCCCTTTAAAGCCGAGCGAACCGCCGGAGTGAATGGTGATGGTAACTTCGCCGTCCGTGGCGGTCGCGACTTCTTCGGCGAAGCGCTTGGCATTCTCTGTGTGGAAGTTGCCGTCGGGCCATGTCAGCGGGAAATCGAGATTGGTCTGCGCCATCAAGGCGCCTGGGGCCATGGCAAGCGCCAGGGCAAGGTTTTGAGCAATGGTCGTCAGTTTCATGAGGTATTCCCTGTTGATGTGTTGGTGTTATCTAGCCCCCCGTTTCCGAAACCAGGGAGCCTGCCCAGCCGGTTTGAACCCGGGCCGGACCTCTCTCATCAGCGCGCTTTGGCTCCGTATTCACGTTCCATGCGCTGAATTTCATCGAAACCGGTTAGTGCGTTGCAATCTGCCCAGCTGGTCATCCAGTCACGCGAATAGTCGCGGGTATCACCGTTGGTCTCACGGATGACAGTAAGGACCCGCTCTATCGCATGGGCCGCACTCAGCGTGAGAGCGAGAGGGAGCACCACGACTTTGACACCGATTCGTTCCAGCTGGTCTGCCGGCATCATCGGCATCGTGAACGATTCCGAGTTGAGGTATAGCACAGGCTTCCGAGCCTTGCCGACGAAGTCGCGGACTTCTTCAACCGTGTAAGGCCCCTGACACAGCACCATGTCCGCCCCCGCTTCCGAATAAGCGGCAAGCCGGTCATTAGCGGCGTTGATGCCCTCGAAAGCGCAGATGTCGGTCCGCGCGATAAGCTGGAAGTTCTCATCTTCCCGGGTGTCGAGTACCGCTTTGATCTTGCCGATCATCTCTTCGGTCGAAATCACGCCCTTACCCGGCATCGAACCGCATTTTTTGGGCAAGCTCTGGTCCTCCAGCTGGATCGCTGCGACCCCTGCCCGTTCGTATTCGCGCACCATGCGCACTACATTGATTGCGTTCCCAAAGCCGGTATCAGCGTCGGCGATCAAAGGCAAGTTGGTGGCTTCGCAGATCTGCGCCGCACGAGCAGACATCTCGGTCAGTGTCAACAATCCGACATCTGAGGTCCCGTGCGTGGCCTCGACTGCGTAACCGGACATGTAGGAAACATCGAACCCCGCCTTTTCGATCAGACGCGCGCCAAGCGCATCGCCGCAGCCGGGCGCAATGACGATACCGTCGCCATTCACCAGATCCCGAAACCTTTTGCGTTTCGTTTTTGCAGTCTGCATGTGTCACATCCATTCAAAAACTTTGTCTGTCACCTAAGGGTGGCCAGTTGACAATCAAAGTAAAATTGAAATTAATCCGATATTATTAGGTTATGGCTATGAATATAAAATATCGGCAACTCAAGGCGTTTTCGATCGCAGCACGTAAGCTGTCCTTCACCCAGGCGGCTGACGAATTCGGCGTGACGCAGGCTTCGTTTTCGACGCTGATCCGTCAGCTCGAGGCGGATCTCAATGTCACCCTGTTCGAACGAACGACTCGTAGCTGCACTCTGACCCGCGCCGGTGAAGACCTCGACGCTAAACTTCAGGCGCCGCTGGATCGGCTCGAGCATATTTATCGGGAGCTGCAAGACGTCGGATCCGGGAAACGAGGTAAGATCGTCCTCGCTGCGCTCCCTTCAATGGCCTCAACCTATGTGACCGAAGTACTCGCCGTTTTCCGGTCGACATTTCCCAACGTCGATCTGATCTTGAAAGAACGAAAGAACGAGGATGTATTCGAGGCAGTGAAGCGCCGCGAAGTGGAACTTGGGTTCGGCAGTTTCATCCAGGCAGACCCAGAGCTTGACTGGCTGCCGATCGTGAACGACCGCCTGAATCTCATCGTGCCGAGAGGACATGATTTGGATCAGCCATCCGTCACATGGACAGAGCTCGGCCAATTCCCGCAGATCCGCATCAGCACCGGGTCGGCAGAGCGTGCCATGTTGGAGAGTAAACTACACCTCGAGCCCGATTTCGAAGTCGAGTACGTTGCAACCGCCGTTTCGATGGTTCGCCATGGCCTTGGGGTAACGACACTTCCCTCCAGTGTTCAGGCCACTCTCAACCTAGACGGAGTGTCGAGCGTTCCTATTGAAGGCGACCTGGCCGTCCGGCGTTTGGGCGTGGCACGTCTCAATTGCGCCGAATTGGGTCCGGCCACGACCACATTCTTGAACATGGTGAGCGAGATGTACGCCGACCAGACCAAACAGTTCTCGTCAGTCGGACAGTTCGGTTGACTGCCTCAAAAATCGGATGTCGAAACCGGCACTGACGATCGCAGCGTTTCCTGACGCCTTGCGCGCATTGTCGCCGCAAAAAATCCGGCAGAGGCCGCCAATCCAATCGCATCGGTCCAAACATTCGGTAGGATCAGGAAGAGCGCCGTCGCCGCCAGTATCCCCCGCGCCGTCCAGCCCAACCCCCGTCCGTAAGCATATCCATTCACCGCCCCGCCGAGAGCATAGAGGCCGACAAGCGCAGTCAGAAGCTTGAGAACCAGCCACGGTGTCGTATCGATCATGAGGAACTCGGGGTG
Organism: Silicimonas sp.; assembly: GCA_040220415.1. Classification (GTDB taxonomy): domain Bacteria; phylum Pseudomonadota; class Alphaproteobacteria; order Rhodobacterales; family Rhodobacteraceae; genus JAVJUV01. The sequence goes on along the minus strand of JAVJUV010000021.1, from coordinate 5,197 downwards.
CATCACGAAGACATACGGGATGATATAGGCAACGAGCCCGATCTTGACCGCCGCGAAGGACGTTCGCATAGGCGATCCCCCGGACATCGTCGCCGCGGCGAAAGACGCCAATGCGACAGGTGGCGTGATCGATGACAGGATCCCGAAATACAGCACGAAGAAATGTGCAGCGATCGGCATGACCCCCATTTCGATCAGCGCCGGCGCCACCAGAATCGCGAGCATAACATAGGCGGCCGTGGTCGGGAGCCCCATGCCAAGAATGACCGAGGCGATCATGGTCAGGAACAGCAGCAAAAGTAGGTTGTCGCCAGCAAGGTCGATCAGGATCGAACTCAATCGCATTCCCAGTCCGGTCACGCTCATAACGCCGATGATGCACCCCGCCGCAGCGGTGGCCGCGCCGATGACAAGAGCATCCTTACCCGCACGGTTGACCGCTCGGCAGAAGCCGCGCAGGCCAATTCGGTTCTTCGGCACAACGATGGCAATGATCAGTATTGAGGCGGTGGCAAGGATGGCCGACAGGCTCGGACTCCAATCGAAGTACAACAGGCCAGCCAGCAGAACCCCGACCGGGAGCAGCATGTACCAGTCGGCGCGCAGCACGACCGACAGCTTGCTCTGCTCGGATTTTGGCACTCCGGATATGCCGAGCCGCGCCGCTTCCAGATCGATAGTGATGAGGAGCGAGACATAATAGAGCACAGCCGGGATGATCGCGGCCAGTAAGATCTGCGAGTAGGCAACACCCATCATGTCTGCCATAACGAAGGCAGCAGCCCCCATGACCGGCGGCATAAGTTGCCCGCCGGTCGAGGCGACTGACTCCACACCACCGGCAAAACTAGTCGAATAGCCCGTGCGCTTCATCATCGGGATCGTGAAAACTCCAGAGGTGACGACGTTAGCAACGGCGGACCCCGACACCGAACCGAGGAAGCCGCTGCCCACGGCAGCGACCTTGGCCGCCCCCCCACGCCGCGATCCGACCATGCCGTTCGCGAGTGATATGTAGAAGTCGCCGATCTTGGTCTCTTGCAAAAACGCTGCAAAGACGAGGAAAAAGAAGACGACAGATGCGGCGGCTCCGAGAGGCGCTCCGAACAGTCCGTCCATGGTCAGGTACTGAACGTAGACCAGCCGCGAAGGGCTGATGCCACGGTGATTGAACGGCTCCGGAAAGTACCCGCCGACCAGCGCATATATGACGAATACGACGACGATGATCGGTAGCGCCCATCCGGTGGTCCGTCGCGCGGCTTCAATTGTGACGACGAGCGCCGCAATCCCCATGTAAATATCGAGGTCGGTCGCCCGCCCAGCCCGCCGGATCAATTCGAAGTAGTTGAAATAGATATAAGCCATGCTTGCCACTGAAAGCGCGATAAGCAGACCGTTGACGAAAACGCGGAAACGGCTTCGCCATCTCGGGGAGTCCGGGTTCACTTCGAATGCCGCTTAAAGGAACACCAGCGTCAGAGCGAACCCGAGGTGTACGGCACGAAGCTGATGCCCTGGGATGGGATAGATGAGCAGAACCCAGAGATGGAACGCGACGAACAGATACGAAACCATCGATAGCGCGATAATGCGGGGGGACGGCATTGTCATAGAATTAACCTCTTCCGCGAAACACGGCATCAACCGTTATCTTTGCATCATTGATGCACCGACCCCACCGGCGTTGCCGGGGGTCGGCGTCTGTTCAGGCAGCCTTAGGGCAGGAGTTTTTCAGGAACCGCCATGCCTTGCGCTTTATAAAAAGCGACCGCGCCAGGATGGAGCGGAAGCGAAATCCCGTGCGCCTTCCAGCGTCCACTGGCTGGCGACGCTGTGCACCGCTACCAGATCATCATGATGTTCGAACCACTGGGTCAGGAAATCTGTCACGATTTTATCCGGCACATCGGCGCGGGTTAGCACCACGGCACGAGCCGTAACTGTCGGCACGTCGTTATCCTGACCATAGGTTCCGGCAACGATGTCGCCTTGCGACCAATAGGGGTGTTTCGACAGCACGCTACCCATCAACTCTTCCTCAACCGGCACGAACCGGACATCCGACGTGGTAGCAAGTTCTACGATCCCTGGCGAGCCCGACCCGGCGGTGTAGATCTGCGCATCGACGGTGCCATCGCGCAGTGCGGCGCTTCCTTCGGAATGCGACAGGTAAAATGGGCGGAAATCGGTGCCGACGCCCGCCGCCGTCAGGATTGCATCCGCGATCAACGCGGTGCCGCCGCCAGGAGGGCCCACCGCCACGCGCTTACCGCCAAGGTCGGAATAGTTCTGAATGTCCGAGCCCGCAGGGACGATCAGGTGTGTGGGCAAAACCTGTCCGGACAAAACTGCACGAAGCTCCGGATTAGGCGCATCGAATTCCCGCCCGCCGTTATAGGCATAGTTGGCGATATCGGTCAGAGTAAACCCGAACTCGTACTCACCCTGTGCCACGAAGTGGGCGTTTTCCACCGAAGCTCCCACCGACGATGTCGCCTGAAGGACGTCGGAATTTCGGTTTATTACTTCTGCAATTCCGGTGGAGAGAGCGTACCACGAACCACCGAGGGACGAGCCGGCAACGACCACACTTATTTTGGATTGTGCAAAGGCATTGCCCATTGACACGGCGACACTAGCCGCGGCTGCCAGAACGAAGGTATGGCGCCGAATGAGTTGCGCCAAGGCGATTTAGAGTTGTTCAACGGTATTCCTTCCTGTGAGAGTAGCCTCAAAACGAAGCCGTTCATTGGTTCTCGTTTCGTCGTTGTGAAACAATGACGCTTATCGTATTGACCGGGTATTATAGAAACAAACTGGAAAAAATTAACAAATATAAGTCCACACCTAACAATGTGGCCCTCCCTGTGAACCCCGTGGCCTGAAGCGCTGTTTTGCCTAGACTGAAGGCTTTGAAGCTATCGATTGACACCAAAAGGAGCAGAAAAATGTCGAGCGCCGCGAACATCCGGCATCTGCGATGCTTCATCGCGGTTGCAGAGCAAGCGAGTTTCACTGGAGCTGCCGACACACTTAACCTGACTCAGTCCGCATTGACCGCGACGATCCGTCAGATCGAGGACGAGACCGGCACGCGCCTGTTCGACCGAACCACACGCCGTGTCGAGTTGACTGCCGAAGGCCGCCACTTACTCCCCGAAGCGCGCAGGATCGTCGACCGCTTCGACGGCGCCATCAGCGATCTACACGCGATGTCACAAGGGCGCAAAGGCGACCTCAAGATCGCGGCGGCCGCTTCACTGATCGAAGTATTGCTGGCTGAAACGATTCGGCGATACAAGCAGAGCAATCCAGATGTCAAAGTTGTGCTGAGCGACAGCAACGCGGAACACCTCGAAGATATGGTCCTCTCCGGTGACGTGGATTTTGCCCTCGCGGCCCGATTCAGCCGACGGTCCGAGCTCAATTACGAACCCGTCGTGGCCGACGATTACATGATGATCTGCAGCAAAGATCACAAGCTCGCCAACGGGACCGGCGCCATAACGTGGGCCAGCTTGCCAGATCGTGGGTTCGTGTCCTTCACTCCGGACACCGGCGTCGGCTCGTTTCTGGCGCAGAGGGTCGCGTCGCTTTCCAATGCAGCCACGACCGACGAGGTATCGAGCACCACCACGCTTTTTTCCCTTTTGTCGATCGTTGAAGGCTATTCGGTCGTGCCTGCTCTTGTGGGCGCACGGGCGCGAAACGAGGGGTTCATCGTCCGGGCGCTCAACAATCCGCGCGAGTCGCGCAAAATCTATCTGATGTCGCGAAAGATGCGCGCTATATCTCCGATTTCGCAACTCTTCTATTCCGCTTTCAAAGGCGGCCTCGACGCTCGCATCCTTCCACCCGGCGTGCGGTTGATCGGACCAGACTCAAATTGACAAATATAATTTCTCAATCAATCTGAACTTACAATTTCTACGAATTAATTAAAATGCCTAAGGTCATGCCTGTCCCGAGTGCCTCGGGACTCGGATGTGCAGGAGCCACCCGGGTTCGCCACTGCATCCGGCTGATACAAAGTGAGGCTGAACATGACGCTTGAAATTGTCCCGCTCGCCGCATCGCTCGGTGCGGAAATCCGTGGGGTCGACCTAACCCAACCCATGTCCGACGACGACTTCGAAAAGATCAAGGACGCCTGGAACGAATACTCCGTTCTCCTTTTTCGCAATCAGACCCTCGACCACGAAAGTCACGTCGCCTTTTCGCGCCGGTTCGGGGCACTCGACAAACACGACTCAATCCCCAAGTTCCGGGATCAGAACATCCACGAAATTCTAAGAGTTGCAAACGACGTGGTCGGCGGGCGCAAACAAACTGTCGGGCAACAATGGCACTCCGACCTGTCTATCACGCAACAACCAGCCAAGGCATCACTTTTGCGGAGCGATAAACTTCCGCCGAAGGGTGGCGATACCCTGTTCGCAAGCAGCTATCAGGCCTACGAAGATCTGTCGCCAGCGATGAAGACCTTCCTGGAAGGGCTGTCAGCGGTCCACGACATCGCTCAATCAAAGCAAAACAAGGGTCGCGTGGACCTCGACGAAGCCCGCCAAAGGACACCTCCGGTCGTGCACCCGGTCATACGAACCCACTCCGTGACCGGCAAGAAAGCGATCTACGTGAATGAGATGTCCACGTCGCGCATCGTCGAGCTTGCTCCGGAGGAAAGCGAAGCGGTTCTCCAGTTCTTGTTCGCTCACACGACGCAGCATAAATACACCTATCGCCATCGATGGCAAGTTGGCGATCTGTTGATGTGGGACAACGAAAGCACCCAGCACCTCGCACTCGCCGATTACGACATCGAGGTTCCGCGTGTGCTGTATCGGACCACTTTGCTCGGCGTGCCATCGGGGCGGCTCGCCACCGAGAAAGAGTTGACCTGATGTGCCACGCTCCCGCGCCATCTAACAACGACCGGCCCAATCCGGGCCGGCTCCACAGCAAGCGCCAAGTAGACAAGAAACCGCAGCGCTGCTCTGGGGATTGTACCAACTGCCCCTGCCTGACCGTTTCTTACGAGAGGGACGGACAGGACGGCAGTGTCAGAGGGATGAGCTTGCGAGCGACCTCGCTGGCCCCTACCCTTCCTGAATGAGTAAGCCCAATCCGTTTCGCTACTTTCGAACAAGCCGTGAAATCATCCGGCTGGCGGTAATGATGTACGTCAGATTTCCGC
>JAVJUV010000020.1:0-4124 GCA_040220415.1 Silicimonas sp. | reverse complement strand
TCGCGATAGGCCCAGGCCGCCCGGATCACGATGTTCAGCCACTCGCTGAAGATCGTGTAAGAGACGCCCAGGACCACGGCCAGGAGCAGGACGCGCCCTGCGCGTTCCGACGGCCATGCATGCCCCCCAACGAGAAACAGGGCGAGCAAGAGCGTGCTCATGGCGATCAACAGATCTCCGCCAGTGCAGTGCACGACCGCGAACGCAATTTCTCCCCAAGTGCCTTCGACCCAGATCGTGTAGAGCGGGATATGCGCCATTTCCCAGATCAGGTGCCCGACGGCGGAATAGACGATGTATCGGCGGATGACCGATAGCCATCCTGATTCCTTGATCTCACAATTATCTGTGTTTGCTGTCATGCTGGGGTCCGTTCTTCGCTTAATGCGCGTTTGTCAGGCCGTTGACGTACAGGATCATGTTGATGTGGCGGAAGGTGGAACCTGCAAAGACCCCGGCATGGCGGTTCCCGCGCGCTATTACATGTACCAGCGGAGCCTCGGGTTGGTCTGACGCGATCGCGCGATACTGCTTGATTAGATTCTCAATCGGCTCTTGTGAGCGGGCGATGACCAAATTTTCGGGCCCCGATCCGGGAAACGGATCATTGGTGTCACTCACCACAAGAAAGGTCACCATGTCCAGCATGGGTGACGCATTCACACCGTCTCTCACCTTTGCCAGAAGCGCCTGCTGATCAGCACAGGGCAACCCGCAGTTTGACGGGACAAAACTGAGGACTATGACCTGATCCGAGATACTTTCCAAATCCAGCGATGCGCCATCCGGGCCGGTCACATCTAGGGCCGGGACATCGCTGAGGTCGACCGCCTCAAAGGCAGGTTCTTTCTGTGCCATCACCTCGTCAAGACGGTCGCCAGGATGGTCTGCGTAGGCCGGGAGGCCCGCGACGAGGGCTATCAGCAGGAGTATGTTTCTCATGGCTGTTACTCCTGCGGTCCCATTGCGCCCGGTCCGAGAACCGGAACGCTGACTTCCATTCGGGCACCCGATGCGAATGTCAGGATCAACGGCAAATCGGTGCCTTCTTCGAGTTTTTCCGACAGGCCCATCAGCATCAGATGCATGCTGCCGGGCGCGAGGGTTACTGGTTCTCCGGAGGGCAGGTCCAAGGCGTCGATCTCAACCATTCGGCTCACGCCATCGTCGCCGGTCTCGACAGCGTGAATGGTGACGTCTCCAGCGATGGGCGTGGCGATCGCAACCAGCTGATCACTCTGATTGCTCGTGAGCGTGAAATAGGCCGCAGCCGGACGCGAGGCGAGGATGCTCGCGCGAGCCCAACCGTCTGATATTGCTACCTCTGCCGATGCTAGGAACGGCCAGAGTGTCAGCCCGGTTGCGAGTATAGTGATTTTCATTTGGTAAGTTCCTTCACTCTAACTTTTTGCGGATTTCCTGCGCCAGCAACTCCGGCGGTTGACCGCCTTCCTGATAGACTGCCTCAAATTCGCCGCTGGGCTGCATGAGGTAGATGTGCCCGGCATGCGCCATGAAATAACCGTCAGGCGCGCCATCATCCTCGGTCCGCTCGTACCACGTGCGGAAATTTCTGGTGGCCTCGGCGACCTGCGCTTCGGTCCCGGTCAAACCAATCAGGCTCGGATGAAAGGCCGATACATACTCCGCCATGACCGGCACTGTGTCGCGCGCGGGATCGACTGTGATGAAGATCGGTGCCACCTGGTCCGCATCATCGCCGAGCAAGTCCAGAACGCTCGACATGTAGGCAAGTGTAGTGGGGCAGATGTCAGGGCAGTGGGTGAAGCCGAAGAAAACAAGTTGCCAGCGATCGGAATAATCAGCCTGGGTAACCTCTTGTCCGGTGTGATCTGTCAGTGAAAATTCGGATAGAATATCCGCCTCGCCCGAGTAGCGGACGGTTCTCGATCCGTTACCGAGATACATTTCCAAGGCGGAGAAAATCGTCACCCCGGAAATGGCCACAAATACACTTCCCCATAATATGGATCTCAGGAGCCGCGCTTTGGGAGGGGTTTCACCGGGTTCCATCGACATCTCCGGCCTCCGAAATCAGAGCCTGGAGATCAGCCTTTCCCAGCAATCCTGGCACAAGCGTCTCTCCGATGAGAAACGTCGGCGTTCCGGATATTCCAAGTTGCCGTGCGAAACTCCGAGACGTTTCGATATGGGCGTCGACTTCGGAGGCTCTCATATCCGTCTGCAACTGGTCATAATACAGTCCCGCCTTCTCAGCCGCTCGCCGTATCGTCGCGGAATTCGCGCGCGGCTGTGCCATCAGGGCTTCGTGGAAAGCCTCAAACTTGTCCTGTCGTATTGCCGCCAGCGACGCTCGAGCGGCCAGTTCGGAGTCAGGTCCGAGAATTGGCCACTCCCGCATCACGATGCGCAGGTCGGGGTTGTCCTCGATCAACTCGAAAAGGACCGGGGCTGCGCGTCGGCAATAGGGGCAGTTATAGTCGAAAAACTCGACAAGTACGATGTTACCATCGGGATTGCCCAGCACACCGGCATTCCTGTCCGACTGCAGAAGGGTGACTACGCGATCGATAGTGGCACGATGCTCTGCCTGAGCATCTGCTTGAGCCTCTTCCTGGAAAGCACGCAGCGTTTCCACTAGAACTTCCGGGTTCTCGCGGATGGTTTGCAGGATCAAGGCTTTGATGGCCTCTTCCTCTGCCCGGTCGAGAGGCGTCGATTGCTGGGCCGTTGTGATTGTAGGCACAGATATCAGCGCCCAGAGAAGGATCGCAAGGATCCGGAATGAATATCTGGCTATCATATGTAGCTCCTTAACTCATCGCCGGGGTAGTGCCCCCGGCGATGATTGTTCAGCCCTTGTCGGTCGAGGGGGCGGGCTCATCCATGGAGCCGTTCATCGCCTCCATCATCTCGGTGCAGGCCTCCATCATCGGACCCATTTGCTGCATCATCTTCATCATCGGCATCATGCCCTGCATGCCGGACATGTCGCCGTCCATCATGTTGCCGGCCATTCCGTTCTCACCGTCCATCATTTGGGCGGCTGAACCGGTGTTGTCCTGCGCGACCACGCCGGTGGCCAACAGCGTGGATACGGCAGACGCCATGCTCAGTTTCTTGATAAGTGTCATCAGTTTCTCCTTAAGGTTCTTGAGGTTTTCATTTTCAGTCCCTCGGCAGGCTCGGCTCTCCGGCCGAGTTACTTTTTTCGCAAGATTTGGATTTGCACATTACGCAGACGCCAAGTCCGCACATCACGGCGCAGGGTGCCAGCGCCAGGATCAGCGGCGCGGCCCCGATGGCCGTCACCCAGCCCCAATTCAGGTAAAGCCCGGCACCTATGATCGCCATTGACGCAAGAATCAGGCTGCGCTGTCCCAATTGCGGCCGCCACGTGCGTGCCGCCGGTGTTTCAGTGTGAGGTGAAGTTTCAGACATTGGTTATTCACTCCTTTCGTTGATGATGGTTTGGATCTGGGCCATGACCTCGGGACTGTCCCATTCAGCCGGCCCCACAAGTCGTCCACGCTCGAAACCGTCGCGGTCGATCAGGATCGTGGTAGGAAGGCCGAGAGCACCGAACGCGAACATCGCCCGCGTACTGTCGGCGAGGTACATTCCCAGATGGCGAATGCCGATTTCGTCGTAGAAGCGGCGCACCACCTTCATTCCCGCGCGGTCGATCGAGAGTGGCAGGACATGGAAATCGTCCCCGCCCAGCTTTTCCTGCAAAGCGTCGAGCGTTGGCATCTCTTCACGACAGGGAACACACCAGGTTGCCCAGATGTTCAGTAGGACCACCCTGCCCCGGAAATCCGCCAGCGTCAGATCGCGCCCCGCCCCGTCCACGAAGGGCGGCGACAACATCTCTCGCGGCTTTTCGTGAAGCGGCATCAATGGTCTAGCTTGAACCGGCCTTGCGACGCCAATCGCCGCCATGCCAGTCAACAATTCACGTCGTTTCATGATCCCGCTCCTTCCTGAAGACGCCGCACCACGGGAAGGATGTTTTCCTCCAGAGAGTTGCGGTTGAAGGGGCCGATATGCTTGTAGGCAATCCGGCCCTCGGCATCGATCACGAAGGTCTCGGGCAAGCCGTAGACGCCCCAATCGATGGACACGCGCCCGTTCCGGTCGGC
>JAVJUV010000019.1:0-35519 GCA_040220415.1 Silicimonas sp. | reverse complement strand
GTTGACCCCGATGAACGTCGGCACGTCATGGCCCATGGCGTTCATCGTGTGGTGTGACTTGTGACAGTGGATCGCCCAGTCACCCAGATGGTCCGCGACGAACTCATAGGCGCGCATCGCGCCCACGGGGATGTCGATGCTCACCTCTGGCCATTGCGCTTCAGGCGACACCCAGCCGCCATCCGTGCAGGTGACCTTAAAGTCATAGCCGTGCATGTGGATGGGATGGTTTGTCATCGTCAGGTTGCCGACGCGCACACGCACCCGGTCTCCCTTGTTGACTACCAGAGGATCGATGTCGGGGAAGATCCGGCTGTTCCAGGTCCACAAGTTGAAGTCGGTCATGGTCATGATGCGCGGCACGTAGGTGCCGGGATCAATGTCAAAGGCGTTGAGCATGATCAGGAAGTCACGATCCACCGGCATGAACGTTGGGTCCTTGGGATGGACCACGAACATGCCCATCATCCCCATCGCCATCTGCACCATTTCATCGCCATGCGGGTGATACATGAAGGTGCCGGATTTGATCAGGTCAAACTCGTAGACGTAGGTCTTGCCCGCCGGGATGCCGGGATGGCTCAGTCCGCTGACCCCGTCCATGCCGGAAGGCAGGATCATCCCGTGCCAATGAATCGTCGTCGCCTCGGGGAGCTTGTTGGTGACGTAGATGCGGACCCGGTCACCTTCGACCGCTTCGATCGTTGGACCCGTGGACTGGCCGTTATAGCCCCACAAATGCGCGATCATTCCATCAGCGAGTTCGCGCTCGACCGGTTCGGCGACGAGGTGGAATTCCTTCACCCCGTTGTTCATCCGGTGCGGCAGGGTCCACCCGTTCAGCGTGACCACAGGCGTGTAGTCCGGCCCAGAATTGGGACGCGCCGTGATCGCCGTTGCCGCACTGTCCATCTGCGCAGCCTCTGGCAACCCCATGTTCAGGGTTTGACCCCAGGCTTTTGAAGAGACCAGCGTTGCACCTGCGGCGCCGGCTCCGAGTAATTGACGTCTATTCAGCATGTCATATTCCTTTCAGTGTCCTGCGCCGCCACCGGCGGCAAGTGATACGCCCTCTCCATCGCCCATTCCGCCTGCGCCACCGCCGTATATGGCGGCAGTCAAGTTCGCCTGGGCCAAGTAGAAGTCACGCTTGGCATTGGCCGCCTCGAGCGAGGAACCAAGTTTTTCGCGCACATCCGTGAGCAATTCGAAGGTGTTGGTAATCATGCCGTTGTAGGACAGCAGGCCTTCTTCCTCGATGGTCTTGCGCAGCGGCACAAGAACGTCGCGGTAGTGACGCGCAATCTTGTAAGATGCGTGATAAGCGGTCTCAGCAGAACGTGCTTCGGACCGCACATTGACCGCGCGCTCAGCCAGAACATTTGCTGCCTGAAGATACATCAGCTCCGCTTTGCGCATCCGCGCCTTGCCGGTGTCATAAATCGGGATGGCGAACTCCAGCTCAATCTGCGGGGTAGTTTCAGTTTCAAGGTTACCGTCCTCTCTTTCCCGCTCTGCTTCGAAACCAGCGATGAGCTCGAGATCGGTCACAAGCCGCGTTTGATCGGTCAGCCCGAATGCAGCCGCCTGCGCTTCAAGCCCGAGTTTAGCGACCCGCAGGTCGAACCGGTTTCGAAGGGCTTTAGCTTCCAGGTTAGTGATTGGCCCAACCGACCTCGGGAGCGCTGGCAAAGCATCGGGCACGTAGTAATTCACTTCGGTGCCCCACAGCCCCATTAACCGCGTCAGATCTTCTTTGGCTTGGGTTGCATTCAGTCGGGCCTGTGCCAGCTGTCCAGCCAGCTCGGCATTGAACGCTTGTTCCCGCGCCTGACCGGCCTTGTTCAGCGCGCCGGTCTCGCCCAGCCGGGCAGCAAGTTCTGACCCGGCGTCGGAAGTGGCCTTGGCACGCTTGAGATACGTTACAGTTTCAAACGCAGCCACGGCGTTGATCCACGCCATTCGCGTCTGGTTGGCAAGCGCAAGCGTGTCATTCACCGCATTCATCTGTGCGGCCCGAAAATTCGCATCTGCCAGCAGAACACGTTGCTTCCGCGTTTGCGCGTCAAGGATGTTCGCTCGAAACAACCCTTCTATCGCCCGGTAAGCGCCCAATTCCGCAGCTCCGATGCCAAGCACTCCGATTGCAACGATCGGATTCTCCGGCGTTGATTCCTGCCAAGCCTCTGCAGCCGAAAGTCCGACATTGGCATAGGAGGCTTGCAGCCCCTTGTTGTTCAAGAGCGCGACCTGCACCGCCGTGTCTGCCGAGATCGTTCGTTGATGGACCATTGCGTGAACTTGTTTTTTCAATTCCGCGTTCTCGGCTTGGGTCTGCGCAAAAGCTGTTCTTTTGCCGATGGCCGCCGCGGTCTGGGTTGACACAATCGAAAACCCGGCTTTCTGGTCCGTGTAGGCATCTGGAACCGCCGTCGCGCATGCTGCCAGTGTCATTGGCAGACCAAGCGCAAGTAAAGGTCTCGTCAAAATCATCAGTTTGCCTCCGATTGCTCTTCGTTGACCTCGCGCCAGTCGCGCGGGCCAGTTGGGCCACGATACGTGTACCCGGCCAGGGGGTTTTTGTAGGACAAGGGGGATGAAACCGTACCATTGAACGTAGCCTCTTGGCTGGCAACGCTCGGAAGCGGCGTGGGCTCTGACGTGCACGCCCCAAGCACGAGCGCAGATGCGCCCAGAAGTATAGCAATTTTCATTAGTTTAGACCTGACTTATTGAGAAACTCGAGAACGCTTTGCAGGCGCACTCAGAAGATCCGCATACCGGATCGGCGGCTAAGTCAGACTCGTGGTGGGCGTTGTGGGCTGTCCGGTTCGAACGATACGATCAGGCGGTCGACAGCCACGTGACGCGCGCTTGGCTCGTCGCGCGACCGGATCACGTTTCTTTCATCGAGAACAACCGAAAAGCAGAAGCCGTTGCAGCATTGAATGCCGTCATGTTCGCCATCCGCGTTTGCAACGCGTTCGCTTTCCCCGCAATGAGTTGCAGCGGAATGGCCGTGACCACTATCGTTTAATTCAGACATCGTTTCGGCGCTATGATCTGTGCCAACCGGCTCGCCATGTCCGCCCATCTGAGCATGTAGAGCAGACGACGGAACTGTAGCCAAAGCAAGCACACAGATGATACCAAGCATCATCTGACGCAATCTTGAAATGGTGAGTGCGATCCTCATAGTAAGTTAAATGTATCATGGAAAGCATTCTGTCAACGTTTCCATCCTTTGAAAACTGTGGCCTGAGCCCCGACTCCCCTCCAACCATTTGGAGAATCCGCAGGTTACGGCAAGATCTATCGCTTCGGAGAGGCCTTCGCGGGTATCCTCATGGTCGCCGGAGCGCTCACCTGGCTTTCGGCACCCCTGGCCTTGTTCATCGGCACCGTAGGTGCGGTATCGGTCTTCAAGGCGGTCTACATCGACAAGCGCGAGTTGAAATGCGCCTGCGTCGGCGGTGACAGCAACGTGCCGCTGGGGTTCGTCTCGCTCACCGAAAACGTCATGATGGTGGTGATGGGGATCTGGATGCCGATCCGGGTCTACCTGATCGGCTGACGGCCCCGCGACCTCTACAGGGGCGCGGCGTGTACGACCTATTTGAGTGGTGGAGATGATCCCCACTTACCAACCATCACGCCAAGAGCTGGTTCGAGGTTCGTCAGCCGATTGTCGCGAGAAAAGGAAACGTCCCCAGCAGCCAATAGGCAAACCGTGACAATTGCCCGGTCATGATGGCAACTCCCATGATGATCATGGCAATACCCGCGCCCTTGTAGAGCCAGCGGCCGGCCTTGCCGATCTGCCTAACCCGCGCGGCGATGGCGTCGGTGAAGAGCGCCGCCAGCAGGAAGGGCACCCCTAGACCAGCGGAATAGATCGACAGCAGCCAGATGCCGTCCGACATGCCGCCGGAGGTCGAACTGAGTGTCAGGATCGCGCCGAGGATCGGTCCGATGCAAGGTGTCCAGCCAAAGGCGAAGGCCAGTCCCAGCACGTAGGCCCCGAGCGGGCGACCGCCGGGAATGTCGAGATTGAAACGGGTATCGCGCGAGAACGCATTGAGACGAAAGACACCCAGCATGACCAGTCCGAACAGAATGATGATCGCGCCGCCGAGATAGTTCAGTTCGGTGCGCCATGTCAGCAGCAGGGATCCAAGCGCACTGGCCCCAGCCCCGAGTGCGACGAAGACTGTCGAAAAGCCCAAGACAAAGCAGGCGCTCAACCCGAGCGCCCCGGCGCGCGCCCGCAGGCCGACCGAACGCGTCGTGCGCAAATCCGGCTGGCCCGCAATATAGGAGACATAGCCCGGCACCAGCGGCAGGACGCAGGGCGACAGGAACGAAATGGCCCCCGCCAGAAAGGCCGCGAAAATGCCGATGCCGGAGATATCCGTCATTTTTCACGATCGGCGTTGAAGGGCCGCAAGGCCCACCAGAACGCGGTCAGCGGGATCACGATCCATTGCAGCACAGGTGACAGGCCCGCATCAAGGATCGGAATGATCGGCATCAGGTCCGAATAGGCCCAGGCCGCGCGGATCACGATGTTGAGCCATTCACTGAACAGCGTGTATCCCAGCCCGAATACCACCGTAAGGACAGTCACAGACCGCCGCGTGGAGGCAACCAGGGGCCAGCCCCGACCCGACAGCATGAGCGCAAGCATCAGCGTGCTCATGGCGATCAGGATATCGCCACCCGTGCAATGGACGGCTGCGAAGACAATCTCCCCCCAAGTGCCCTCTTTCCAGATCGTGTAGAGCGGCATATGTGCGAACTCCCAGATCAGATTGGCCGGGATTATTACCGAAAAATACCGACGCAGAGCTGTCAGGGAGATTCCGTCTGTCGAGGACAGCCTGACGCCAGTCGCGACGACACTCATTGAAACACACCTGTCAGCTGGTCCCACCAGCTGGGCTCCCGGCGTCGATGTTGGTCGTTGTTGATCAACTCGCTGACGTAGAGGATCAGGTTCACGTTCTTGAAGTCCATGCCATGGAATTTTGCGGCGAACCGTCCGCCGATGTCCACGACATGGGTGACCGCTCCGTGCATCATCATGTCGCTGTCGGCAGTCATCGTGAACTCCATCCCATATTCCCGCGCGAGAAGGCGCGTTACGTCATCAGATTGATGAGGCTGCTTGGTCAAAATGACCCAGTTGCTCGTGTCGAGTCCATGCCGATCCGCGTAATCGCGCAGCAGGTCCGGCGTGTCATTCACCGGATCGGTCGTGATCGAGATGAACTGTACCAAATCTTTCATCGGCCCGTCGTTGATCGAGGCCTGAATGGCCCCGATCTTTTGGGAGTGGAGCGGGCAGATATCCGGGCAATTGGCGTAGATGAAGTGCAGGATGACCACCTTGTCGCCGAAGTCTGACAAGCGCACAGTATTCCCCTCGGAATCCCGCAACTCGAAATCCGAAGCCTGCGCTGCATCGATGGCTTGGAAGTAGGGTTCCATCTCGAACATACGTGCATCCAGGTTTTCACCCGGATGATTGGCGAAGGCCGGAGACGAAATCGTGGTCGCAAGTATCGCCAAGGCTGCGCGACGGGTCAGAAAACTGTTCAAGTGTCGCCTCTTTCAGTTTGAATGGGATTGGCTGTTTTCGCATCCTTACATTGTCCGCCGGACCCGCCCTTCATGCACAAACCGAGACCGCACATCGCAGCGCAGGGGGCCAGCGAGACCAGAACAGGCGCGAGCCCGATCGCGGTGAGCCATCCCCAGTTCAGCGCCATGCCACCCCCCATGACCGTTGCCGCACCGACGAAAAGCAATCGCCTGCGCGCCAACCACGGGGGCCTGTTGCCAGCACTGGAAATGCCTGAAGTGGCTGCGTCGCTGGACGGTATTACGTCGGTCATCCGAAAAATCCTTTCGATGTTGGTGAGATAGTCATTCCGGCAACTGGAAGGTCAAGGGTGAGGGAACGTCTTCTGGGGAACTCATTCGATAAATCCGCGCAGAAAGGACACCATTTCGGGGTCGTCCCATTCGGCTGGTCCGACCAGTCGCCCGAGCTCCCGCCCCTGCGCGTCGATCAGGATCGTCGTCGGCAGGCCAACGGTGCGCAGCGCGGTCATCGAAAGCATGGTCTGGTCGACATACATATTGAGATTGGTGACACCGATCTCGTCGTAGAAACGCCGAACGATTTGTGATCCGGCCCGGTCGATGGAAAGGGCAACCACTTCGAAGTCGTCGCCGCCAAGTTCCGCCTGAAGCGCATCCAGCGTCGGCATCTCTTCGCGGCAGGGGACGCACCAGGTTGCCCAGACGTTCACGAGGATCACCTTGCCGCGAAAGTCCTCCATGTCCCCACGGCTGCCGTCTTCTTTCTCGTAGCGCACATTGGCGACGGGCTGCGGGGTATCGTGCAGGGCGAACCCCTGCGGTCCGGCAAACGCCGTGCCGACGGACAGTGCCCAAGCGATCAGCGCCGGTTTCAGATGTTTCATGGCGTTGTCTCCTTGGCGGATTGGGTGTTCAGATCACGGACGATCGGCAATAGGGTTTCTTCCAGGATTGACCGCGTAATCGGACCGACATGGCGGTAGGCGATGGTGCCATCGGCGATGACGTAGGTTTCGGGCACGCCATAAACGCCCCATTCGATGCCAGCACGTCCGTTGATATCGGCCCCGATGCGCGCGTAGGGATCGCCCAATTCGTCGAGCCAGGCGCGCGCCTGATCGGGCGGGTCCTTGTAGTTGATTCCGTAGAGCGGCACCTCACCGGTTGCGTTCAACTCCATGAACAGCGGATGTTCGGCACGGCAGGGCACACACCACGAGGCAAAGGCGTTCACCAGTGACACGTGTCCGATCAGTTCCTGCGTCGAAAGACCTTCCTCGCGGCCGAGCACCGGGGGCAGCGCGAAGTCGGGCACGGGATTGCCGAGAAGTGCCGACGGCAAGTCGTCGCCACCCCTGAAAAGCCCCCAACCGAACAGGACCATGAGGGCAAAAGCTATCAGCGGCACCAGCACGAACCCGGAGATACTGCGTCGCGACACAGGGTCGGCATTTCCCTCGACCTCTTCCGTCATGGCTGCGCCTGCTCATCGGCAAGGGATCGGCTTTCCTGCGACGCGCGGATCCGGTTGGGCCATGTGCTCTTGATGTAGTCAATGATCGCCGTGATCTCATCGTCTGTCAGCACATCCTCATATCCGGGCATGTCGCTTTCGTACCCGTTCCCGACAATCGCCGCCGGTCCGCGTTTCACGATGTCGAGCAATACGCGGTCGGGGTGATGCCAGGTATGGCCGGAGGCGTCGTGCGGCGGGGCAGGCAACCTGCCGTTCGGCAATCGTGTGCGCCAATCTGATTGCCCCTCCAGGTTTGCCCCATGGCAACTGGCACAATTTTCTTGATAGAGGCGCTCACCCATGCGCACGTCGCTCTGCGCCGCAACGGGCAAAACTGTTGTGGCGAGCAGGACAGCCGAGAGCCTAATCGTGTTTTTCACTAAGTTTCCGCCTTCTTATTGCGAGCCACCTACAGAGAATGAAAAGTGCCGCGAGCAACGACAGGACAAGTAGGACGCAAAGCGCCCAGGCCAATCCCATCGACAACAGGCTGTCGCCGCTGCTGGCACCCTCAGTCCGCATTCTGGCACATTTCTATTTCCCGCTGTCCGAGCGGATGTATTTGACCAAGGCGATCGCCGCGAGCACCAGCACACCCACGATCAGCAACCAGACGAGGCCCATCGCAATCATCATGCCGCCGCCCATCATTCCACCGTCCATCATCATGCATTCCATCCTTTGCTTTCCCTTGAAGCCGGTCTGACACGGGTTCGCACTAGACCGCGCGATTGATCATTCGACCGCATATACGGTCGGGCTCACACCTTCCTCGACGGTGTAAATCTTGAAGGGCTCCTGTTTCGCGCCGCCCATACCCGGCGACCCCAATGGCATGTTGGGAAGAGTCACACCGGCAATTTCCGGGCGCTCTTCCAGCAGCCTGTTGACGACATTGATCGGCACGTGGCCGCTGACAACGTATTCGTCCAAAGAGGCTGCATGGCAGCCTTGGAAGTCATCCGGGATGCCCGCATCGCGGCTAATCTGCGCCAGATCGTGGGTCGGCTTCACCTCCACCGTGAAACCGTTCTCGCGCAGATAGTCCGCGTAACTCTCGCAACATCCGCATTGTGGGTTCTTGTAGAGCGTGACCTCCTGCGCCGCGGCAGGCGCGGCATTCAGGCTCATCGCAAGGACGGCGACGGTACCTGCCGTGCCGAGGCTGGCAAATCCAAGTATCTTCTTCATCGGTTCATTCATTTTCATGGTTCTAAGTGTGTGAGTTTCAGGTTTTGATCGTGCCGGGTTCGACACGGATGACGCCCATCATGCCCGCCGCCTGGTGTTCCAGAATGTGGCAATGGAACATCCAGTCACCGGGATTGTCCGCGGCGAAGGCGATCTCGACCCGTTCTTCGGGTGCCATCAGGACGGTGTCCTGCCATTCGCGATACCGAGTCGGTTGTCCGTTGCGGGCGATCACACGGAACGAATGCCCATGAAAATGGATCGGATGGTGCCAGGCGGTGCGATTATCCATCTCGAACATGTGCGACGTGCCCTGCGGCAGGACCAGCAAGGGGTCCATCATATGACCCGTCGCGGCTTCTCCATTGATGAACCACATGTTGCCCTCGCGCATCTGGTCCATCATCGACCCCATGCCGCCGCCCATCATCATCTGCCCCATCATTCCGCCGTTGAAGACGATCCGGTGCCGCGCGGCCGACGCCATGACCGGTTCGGCCAGCGGGTTGGGCGGCAGCTCCATCGACCAATCCGGCACCGTGTCCCGCAGCCTGTCCGGCGCGTAGGCAAGATCGACCAGACGGTATTCAAGTCCCTCGTAGAAGGCATCGATGACGGTCACGGCATCTCCGGGCTTGCCGGTCAAGTCGATGACCAGATCGACACGCATCGCCGGGCCGATCACCACGACCCCGCCGTCAGGGGCATGGGGCGTCACGGGTTGACCGTCCAGCGCGACCACGACGGGGGCAAGACCCCCGAAATCCAGCCCGAATATCCGCGCGTTCGCCGCGTTGACTAGCCGCAAGCGGATGCGCTCACCGGATTGCACCGAGATGCGTTCGGGGATCTGACCGTTGATGGTCACGGAATTGCCAATACGACCGCCGTGCATCGCGTCATGGCGGTTGCCGAAGTCATCCGCAATCTGTCCGTCCCGGGTCATGCGCCAGTCGTCCAACATCCAGGTCATGTCGCGATCGACGCGGATCGGGTCCGCCTCCTCGACGATCAGCGGCCCGTAAAGCCCGCGTCCGACCTGTTCCGAACTGCGCTGGTGCGGGTGATACCAGAACGTGCCCGCATCCAGCGCATCGAATTCGTACAGGAATTCGCCATCGAAGGGGATCGGGTCCTGCGTGAGGAACGGCACCCCGTCCATCGCATTGGGCGTGCGGATGCCATGCCAGTGGATTGTGGTCCCTTCATCCAACCCATTTTGAGCCACAACTCGCACGCGGTCGCCCTGCCGGACCCTGATTTCAGGACCGGGGACGGATCCGTCATAGCTCCAGACATTAGTCGGGCCGTATGGTGACGGGCGCAGGGCGGCCTGTCCGGATGCCGCGCGTAGGACAAATGGGTCCCCAGTTGGATCGGCCATCGCCATTCGTGCAGGTGACAGAGCGGATAGGGCTGTGAATGCGGCACCTGTGCGAAGCACGTGCCTTCGTGAAATCGGTCTGTGGAGGATCATCGCAACTGCCTTGATTTGAAAGGGTCGCACTCAGCCAGCTTCGGCCAAGGCAAGAATCAGGCCTCGCAGCAGGCGAGGCCGGTTTCAGGTTCAGACAGGCAGTTTGGGAGGGAATGGATCAAGCGACGGATTCGTGCCGAGTGAGATCAGAGGTTCGGCACCCCGGACGGCAGTACCAAAAGGCCTCGTGAGCCGCGCTGACGGCATCTTGGCAAGGAGGCCAGAAGTACCGCTGGAGCCGCAAGGAACAGGACACCCACCTTCACAGGCAGTGCCCTCAGCAAATCCGGTGGGATCGCACCCGCCGCAACGGCCATCCGCGCTTTCGGTGGGTTCCATCTGCGCCATAGCCGTGATTGACATACTGGCCGACGACATATCCGGCGCAGTCACTGCACCGAAGGTCAGCATGAGAATCAAAACAAGGCGAAAAACGCAGGTCATACAGTTACTGCTACAACCTTCCAGCAAGGGGAGGTCAAGTGACATTCTGTAACTTGGACGTGATACCCCTGTAGTGTATCCGCCTCAGACCTTCGCTACTGCCCTTCGCAGCCAGTTGCTCATGCAAAGGTTCATCAGTCCACTTGACGTTGGTCGACGTCAACTTGCCGTCGCAAATGAGGAAATGATATCCTCATGCTCGGTCAGCTTTTTTCGTGAGTATGAGTTTCCTCCCCATCTCTCGAATTACCGTGACCATAGAGATCGGCGTTCTGATGAGCGCGATCCTCGTGCTCGAATTCGAGGCTGGAATGGCTGATGCCGAATTCTCCCTTCAGCCGCTTCTTGATCGCGCTCTTGATCTCTTCAATCTTCGACCACCCCTCGGCTGCCACGACGACATGGCAGTCGAGCGCAGCCTCGTGCTCTTGCATTTGCCAGAGATGGACGTGGTGGACGTCGGCGACGCCTTCGACTTTCCGCATCGCTTCGACGACGGCCTCGTTGTCGATGTCCGGCGGGCTCCCGAGCATCAGGGTTCGGATTGGGCCGCCTATTTCAGTGAAAGACAGATACAGGATGTAGATGGCGATGCCGATGGTGATGGCAGGATCGACCCAACGCATGTCGTAAAGGATGATCAGCGACCCAGCGACGATAACCGCGACCGAAGCAAGCGCGTCCGACAGGTTATGCAGGAAAAGCGCGCGGATGTTCACGCTGCCCTTCTGCATCGAATAGGTCAGCATTGCGGTCAGCGTGTCGACCACAAGCGCAATTCCACCGAGAATGACGACGGTCCAACCCATGACTTCGGGTGGATCAATCATGCGCATGCCACCTTCGTAGATCAGGTAGAAGCCGATCAAAATCAGGGTGGTGTAGTTAACCAGGGCTGCGACGATTTCGACCCGACCATAGCCGAAGGTCATGCGCTCATCGGCTGGGCGGCGCGCGATCTTGCGTGCGGCGAAGGCAATGACAAGCGAGGCCATATCGGAAAAGTTGTGCAGCGCATCGGCGATCAGTGCCAGGCTGCCCGACAATATGCCCCCGACGATTTGCGCAACGGTAAGAAGCCCGTTCGCCCAGATCGCGATGGCAACCCGCCGATCGCCAGAATCCGGATCGATATGCGCGTGCCCGTGGTCATGTGGCATTGGCAGGCTCCTCATGCGCGTGTGTCGCGCGTCGGTCAGTCTTGAGGCGGTCGCTGCGGAAACCACGAACGCGCGCATTCATCCAGTGGCGTATGATATGACGGTAAAGGGCACCACGCAGCCATCCAAAGGATTGCTCATGGGACAAATAGAAGGCGTCCGGCGTATCAAACACGCCGAAATCCTGCACGATGCCGGTTTTCTGAATGTAGGTATCTTCTCCGTTCCAGGCGACGGGAGGCGCGCCAAGGCAATCCGTGCCCGCGCCATAACCGCAGAGACTGTCCGTGTCCGAGAAAGACGTTTGCAGGACTTTGAGGAAAGCGTCATCCAGGATGAAGCCTTCAAGGTTGATCCAGGCACCTTGAAATTCGATCTCGACCCATGAGTGGAGAATTTCCTGCGGAGCAAGCGGATACACCAGCTCAGGGACAACACCGCGCTGCAAGCCTTTGTGGATCGTAAACCCATGCAACCGGCAACGAATGCCGACACCACGCAGCAGCGCCATCAAGAGCGTGCCTTTGGTATTGCACTGCCCGTAGCCGTCGGAAAGCACTTCGAATGCGGGGATGTCGTCAGCACGATTGTATCCGAACGCGATTTCATTCCGAACGAAATCATGGGCAGCTCCGATCCGATCGTATTCGGATAAGCCGCGCCAGCTGCGGTTCTCAATTAGATGCGCAAGAGGCGCGGCATCAAAATCCAGTAGTTTGGTGGGTACAAGTAGGGGGTCGGTCATCTGCAACGGGTCGCTCCTCGAATCGTCTTGGAACAAGACTAATTGCTATAGTCACTATAGCTTCAACCCTTTCTTTCAGAAAGAATCTCCCGCAACTATTTGTCCGTGTGAACCGCTTTGTAGTGTTCGCCGTGTGCGTCGCGCAGGATGTCGATACCGCCCCAGGCCGCGATCCCGGCGACGATCACACCGACGACAAGGTCCGGCCAGTTGGTTCCTAGCCAGGCGACGAGGCCACCGGCCACGACGATCCCGAGGTTCGCGGCGAAATCGTTGTAACTGAAGGTGTTGGCCGCGCGGATGTTGACGTCCGGATTTTTGAGCTTAGCGAGCAGCCAAACGCAGACTGCGTTGATAGCCGCCGCGATCAGGGCCATTGCAATCATGATCGTCCCGAGCGGATCTGACCCACCGATGTAGCGGCGCCACGCATCGTAGAAGATGCCTGCAGCGAACAGGATCAGCAGCCCGCCGGAAACGTTCGCCGCCCCGCGTTTCCATTTGGCGGATCGGGACAAAGCGAAAAGGCTGATCGCGTAGACGAAGCTGTCGGAGAGGTTATCGAGCCCGTTGGCGATCAGGGCACTTGAGTCGCCGAAGGCGCCTGTTGCGAAAAAGGCCACGGCCAAACCGATATTGAGCGCCAGAACGATCCAAAGCGTCCGTCTCTCCATTAAATCTTGTCTAGCGGCCATTTTGTGGTTCCAGCTTGTGTTGTACGACACATTAACTTCTGCGGCTGATCTGCGTTCCAGCCGGAATGTTGGCTGAACTCCTTCAGGCCCCGATTTCCTCGTGTTCGGTCAAGCATTCCGAATGGTCCCGCAACACCTCAAGCACCTTGCAATCTCCCGTCCGCCCGCCGCTGCATTCGTGAACCATGCGTTTCAGTTCCGTGCGCAGCGCCTTCAGGCGGGCCATGCGCTGCTCCACCTGTTTGAGCTGGCGACGCGCGATGGCATCAGCCTCATCACAGGGCCGGTTGGGATGGTCGCTGAGGTCGAGCAGCTCGCGGATCGCATCAAGCGAGAAACCGAGTTGTCGCGAGTGGCGGATGAAGGACAGTCGATCAAGCTGTGCATTGTCGTAGCGCCTCTGTCCGCCTTCGGTCCTGCCAGGTTCGGGCATGAGTCCGATCTGTTCGTAGTACCGGATGGTCTGCACTTTTGTGCCAGTCTTCTTTGACAGAGTACCGATCGTGAGCATTTTCGCCTCCATGAAAAAGATACAGTTTGTGTAGGTTTTGCCGTCGGAATAAACAAGTGTCGGATTCACAGACGCGTGAGTTCAAGCTATACCATGATTTCGTGCTTGAACCTCTAGCGGCTAGAGGATGTATCCGCACAGGCAATAAGAATAAAAATCAGGCGAACAGGATTGTCCCTTACATCGGCACAGAAGTTTCTTTGGGTTTTGGCAGGCGTGGCAGCGCTTGCCTTCGTATGGCTTTTGCTTTGGTCCGATTATCGTGCCGATAGCGCCCGAAATGACGCCGAGCCGCCTTTTTTCGCTGAGTTCGAACTGACGGACCACCAGGGTATGGTTCAAACCGAGGAGGACTTTGCGGGGCGCTGGATGCTGGTTTTTTTCGGCTTTACCAACTGCCCCGACGTCTGCCCGACGACCCTATCTGAGGTCGCGGCGGTGATGGACGGTCTGGGCGACGATGCCGCCAAGGTCCAGCCGATTTTCATAACAATCGACCCTGAACGAGACACGCCCCCAGCACTCGCCGAATACGTCCCGCTGTTCGATGCGGGCATCATCGGGCTGACGGGCACGCCGGAACAGATCGCCGCGACGTCCGAGACGTTTCCAATCTTCTTTGAGCGCGTCGAAGAGGCCGCAGCGCCGGATGGTTACACGATGGGCCACACGTCGCATCTGTTCCTCTTCGACCCCGAGGCAGGCTTCGCCGACTCGTGGCCCTACGGCACCTCCGCCGAAGAGATCCTCGTCGACCTGGAAGAGAGGATCTGACCGAAATGAACCGTATCTCCGGAGAAACAGCCCTCGGGCTGGCGTGGATCATCGCGCTCGTCGCCTCGCTTGCCGTGCTTTTCATCGGCGAGGTGCTGGGGCAGACGCCCTGTGTGCTGTGCTGGTTCCAGCGCGCCTTCATGTTCCCCTTGGCCATTGTCCTCGGGCTCGGCCTTTGGTGGCGGGACGGCCGCGTGGGGCGCTACGGCATCGCATTGGCGCTTGGCGGCGGCGCAATCGCCCTCTGGCACATGGGGCTGTACGTCGGTCTTGTTCCCGAACGCATCCAGCCCTGCACGGCCACCGGCCCCTCTTGCACCGATGACAACCAACTGGTCTTCGGCATCCCGATCCCGCTGATGGCGCTCGCCACCTTCGCGCTGATCGGGGCGCTGTCGGCCCTTTCATTGAAGGACACACGAACATGAACCGACGCGGCCTGATCCTGTCCGTTCTCGCTGTCGGCGTCGCCGGTTTCGGCGGAGCCACCTGGTTTGCAACCCGCCCCGGCCCGGTGGCCGAAGCGGAGCCCGTTGCTCCGGAACTTGCGGACGCGGTGATCCGCCCCTACTCGCCCATCCTCGGGCCTGCGGATGCGCCCGTCACGATCGTCGAATTCTTCGATCCGGCCTGCGAGGCCTGTCGCGCCTTTCATCCCATCGTGAAGGACATCATGGCCGAGCATGGGGATGCTGTCCGCGTCGTGATCCGCTACACGCCCTTCCACGGCGCGGCATCCGAGGAAGCCATCCGTGTGCTCGAGGCGGCGCGCATGCAGGACGTTTACGAGCCGGTGCTTGAGGCCGTTCTGCGGGAGCAGCCGAGATGGGCGTCGCACGGTGCCCCGGAACCCGGCCTGATCCTTCAGATCGCCGCCACGGCCGGGCTCGATGCAGACGCCGCGCGCACGCAAATGCTGGCACCGGATGTCGTAGCAATTCTGAACCAGGATCGTGCCGACGTCGAGACCGTGGGAATTCGCCAGACGCCCACATTCTTCGTGAACGGCACGCCGCTCGATCCATTCGGAGAGGCAGAATTGCGTCGCCTAGTGGCCGCCGAAGTCGCTGCCGCGCAAAGCTGAATGGAAAGGGCAGGATCAGAACTATGAAAAAGTATATTTTGACCAGCACACTGGCGGCGCTTTTGACCCTTGGAGGGCTCTCGGTGCCCGCGCTGGCCGGACCCGAGGATGTGGTCGTCGAGAACGCGTGGTCCCGCGCCTCCATCGGGATGAACCGTCCCGGGGCCGCTTACATGACGATTCGCAACACTGGCGACGAGCCAGTGACGCTGATCGGCCTTACAACACCGCTCGCGATGATGCCCGAAATCCACGAGACGAAGACAAATGCCGAAGGTGTGAGTTCCATGAGCCCGGCGGGGGAGATCGCGATCGCCCCGGGCGAGAGCGTCGCGCTCGAATCGGGGGGCCTGCACGCAATGCTGATGCGGCTACAAGAACCGATGACGGAAGGGGACACCTTTCCGCTGACCCTGCTTTTCGACGACGGAGGCGAGGTGACGGTCGAGGTGCCGATCCTCGGCATCGCCGCGCGGGGGCCAGAGGACTGATGCGGCGACGGGCGATCCTGGGGTATGGTGCGCCTGGTGTCGGGGCGGTCGCCCTGATGCTCTTCGTCGGTTGGTGGCAGGTCGATGGCCCCGGTGGACCTGAGCCTATCGGGCAGCGGCCAGTGGCTCTGACCGCGATGGATTTCCGTCTGACGGATCATGAGGGCAACGCGGTCGGGCCGGAAACCCTGATCGGGCGACCGACGATGGCGTTCTTCGGCTTCACCTACTGTCCCGATGTCTGCCCGACCACGCTCTCGGACATTTCGGGATGGCTCGACGATCTGGGAGACGAGGCCGACGAGATGAACGTGGTTTTCATCACGGTCGATCCCGAGCGCGACACTGTCGAAACGATGGCCGAATATGTCGGCTACTTCCATCCGGCGATTCGCGGCTGGACGGGGCCGGAGGAGCAGATAGCGCGCGTCGCGGACGGCTTCCACGCCACCTACGAAAGGGTGCCGACGGAGAGCGGCGATTACACGATGAACCACAGCGCGAGCGTCTTCCTGTTCGCAGCCTCTGGGCGGTTTGTCATCATGATCGACTATCACGAACCCAGAGAATTCGCGGTGCCGAAAATTCGCCGCGCGCTGGAAGAAGAAACGGAGGGGGCGACATGAGGCTCAGAACTATGGCGGCTTGTGTCGCAATTGCGGGGATGGTTTCGGGAGCGGCTATCGCCCTCTCTGATTTCATGTCGAAAGAACCCGTGCCGCCGGAACTTGCCTCGGCAGGTAAATGGATGCCCCAAGGTCCTGAAGCTCCCCAAAACGTTGACATCCTCGTGACGCTGCCCGCGACGGCATGGGCAGAAGATGCACCCGACCTCGGCCCCCTGCCCCTTCTGCAGGTCGCGTTTGCCGACAGGCCCGTGCAGGCGATCGAGCCACCCCTGTCGACATGGTCGCGCGACATTGCACCTGGCGAGACGCTCGATTTCTTGCTGTCTGAAGCTGGTCTTGCAGCACCTGACAGAGCCGAAGTTGCCCTCGCGCTTGGCGCGGAATACGATCTGCGACGGCTGCGGCCGGGGCACTCGGTCACTGTTGCTTCGACCGTGGACGGCAGCCCCCGCACCGTCTCACTCGCCGTCGAGGACGGTGTGCGGATCGAGGTGGTTTTCGGCGAGCAGTTGTCTGCGCAGGTCGTGGCTCCGGATCCGGAGATCGTAACCCTTGCCGGCGAAGCCGTGATCGACAGCTCGATCTTCGCGGCACTCGACGAAGCCGGCATACCCGCCCGTTTTTCCGTGGACCTTGCGCAGATGCTGGGTGGGACCGTGGATTTCCGCCGCGAGATGGCCGGCGGCGAAACACTAAGGCTTCTCTGGCGCGAGGCGCGGGTCGGCGAGGACAGGATCGGACAGCCCGATCTCGCCTTCGCCGCACTGGAGATCGGCGGTTCGCTTTACGAGATCGTATGGCCAGACGACGGCAGCGGTCAGGCGACGATCTACGTCGATGGCGAGGTGCTGCGCGTCTTCGCACAGCCGGTCGAGGGTGCGCGCCTCAGCTCGGTGTTCGGACGCCGCACGCATCCGGTCTTTGGCAACGTCCGGATGCACACCGGCGTCGATTTCGCAGCGGCACGTGGGACACCGGTTCAATCGACGGCACCGGGGCGGGTCAGTTTCATCGGCTGGCGAGGCGGCTATGGTCGAGTGGTCGAAATCGCCCACGGCTCCGACACCATGACGCGCTATGCGCATCTGAGCGCCGTGCCGGATGGCCTGGCACAAGGCCAACGCGTTGCGGCGGGAGATGTGATCGGCCGCGTCGGCGCGACTGGCACGGCGACAGGTCCGAACCTACACTACGAAGTCCTCGTGGATGGGCGCCCGACTGACCCCCTCTCTGACGACCGGCTCGCCGAAGCAGCCGAGAGCGAAGCAGATGATACCGCCGCGCTCTCGCGTCTGGCCGAGGCGCGCGCGCTTCTGAATCAAAACCTCGGCAGCGAGATTGCCGAAACGACAACCGAAAGGCTCTGACCCATGAAACGCATGACCCAAGCTCTGGCAATCACCCTCGCCCTGTTACCAGCGGCCCAGGTCCTCGCAGAGGCAACGGCGATCGAGGTCCGCAAGACGAACGGTTGCGGCTGTTGCCTGTCTTGGATGAACCATCTCGAAGAAAACGGGTTTGCGCCGACGGGCGAGAACATGTTCGGTGGGTCGCTGGTTCGCTTCAAGCTCGACAACGGCGTGCCGCAGCGCATGGTCTCCTGCCACACCTCGCTCATTGATGGCTACGTGATCGAAGGCCATGTCCCGGCCGCTGACATCCGCCGCATTCTCGAGGAGCGCCCGGACGCCGTCGGCCTCGCCGTTCCGGGGATGCCCTATGGCTCGCCCGGCATGGGGCCAGAAGACGACCGCGAGGCCTATGATGTCTTCCTCATCCGCAAGGACGGGTCGACGGAAGTCTTTTCGAGCTACGCCGAAGGATAATCTGGCCCGCCCATGGATAATCTGTCTCCGATAATGCTCGGCTTTCTCGGAAGTCTCGCTGCCGGTTCGCTCACGGCAGTCGGAGCAGCTCCCGTGCTGTTTGGGCGCATCCCGTCCCGGGCCACGCGCGATCTGTCGCTCGGCTTCGCTGCCGGTGTCATGCTGTCAGCCTCGTTCTTTTCGCTGATCATCCCGGCATTGGATGCGGCAGAGCCAATGTTCGAGAACGGCGCGATGCCTGCGGCCATCGTGTGCGTCTCGATCCTTCTGGGCATGGGGGCTGTCGCCCTGATGAACGAAAAGCTGCCGCACGAGCACTTCAAGACAGGACGCGAAGGGCCCGAAGCGGCGCCTTTGCGGCGGGTCTGGCTGTTCATCATCGCGATCACGATCCACAACTTCCCCGAAGGCCTTGCGGTTGGGGTCGGCTTCGGATCCGGAGGTATGGAGGGCGGTCTGCCGCTTGCTGTCGGAATCGGGCTTCAGAATGCGCCCGAAGGATTGGCCGTCGCTGTATCTCTGCTGGGCGAGGGATATCTGAAGCTGCGCGCCTGGGGCATCGCGGCGCTGACGGGCATGGTCGAGCCGATTGGCGGCCTGCTCGGGGCCGGGATCATCACACTGTCGGAACCGCTGCTTCCATGGGGTCTGGCCTTTGCCGCGGGCGCAATGCTCTACGTTATCAGCCACGAAATCATCCCCGAAACCCATCGCAGCGGCCATCAGAACAGGGCAACGCTCGGTCTCGCAGTCGGGCTCGTTCTGATGCTGTTCCTCGATGTCTGGTTGGGGTGAGCCAATGCCAACAAACAAAGTATCTCCGGTGATCGGCGTCTTTGCGGCGCTTGCAGCGTTCGCGATTGATCAGATCATAAAAGCCATTGTCATTGCGAATGCCGCCACTCTAAGCGCCGGGGTCCCGGTGTTTCCGGGATTCAACCTCGTCTTTTATCGTAATGACGGCGTGACTTTCGGGATGCTGGGCGGCGCGCCGTGGTGGAGCCTCATCGCTCTCGCTCTTGCCATCTGTGTTTGGCTAGGGGTTATGCTGTTTCGCGCCGACAATGTGGTCGAAACACTTGCCTATGGCGCGATCATTGGCGGAGCTTTGGGTAATGTCATCGATCGTGTGCGGTATCGGGCCGTAACAGACTTTCTCGATTTCTATATTGGCACAACACATTGGCCTGCCTTCAACATGGCCGATGTATTTGTCGTCAGTGGCGTGGGGCTCTTGCTCGCTGCGCCATGGATCAGCGTGCGGCGTCCGATCAAATCGTGAAGCCGGAAATTCTGAACCGCATAGCACTGCTCCACCGTTTGCTTTCGCGGATGACGCTTGGTTTCGTCGCCGGGGCGCTGACCGTTCTGACTTTCCCGCCTTTCTCGCTTCTCCTGCTTGTTCCCGTTGCCTATTCCGCGTTGTTTGTCGGTCTTCGCGGTCTCTCCTTCGGGCGCGCTTTCCTCGTCGGCTGGGCGTTTGGTCTTGGCCAGTTCGGTTTCGGGATTTCGTGGATTGCAGAGAGTTTCTACGTCGAGGGCGAGCGGTTCGGGGCGATGGCGATCCCGGCCGTCGCGGGATTGTCCGCAGGTCTCGCAATTTTCCCAGCCATTGCCGCAGCGCTCTTCGCCGAAATCGCGCGGCGCGGAGCCATGGGCAGTCTCTTGGCCTGCCTCGTGTTCGCGACCTCCTGGACCGTGGCAGAGTGGTTGCGTGGTCACGTTCTGACGGGGTTTCCCTGGAACCTCGCCGGCTACGCACTTGTAGACTACGCCGCCCTTCGCCAGACCGCCGCCTGGGTCGGAAGCTATGGGCTAAGCTTTCTCACCGTGTTCGTCGCGGCACTTCCCGGCGCGGCTGTCATGACGTCCGGGCGGCAACGATTGACCGTTTCGCTCATGGCGCTGGCCGGCATCGCGACGATGTGGGCTGTCGGCACGCTTCGCCTCCAGTCGGATGCACAACAGCCACCCGGTGTCGACCTGCGCATCGTCCAGGGCAACATTCCACAAGAGGAGAAATGGGCGCCCGAGAACCGCGAGGCGACCTTCGCGCGCTATCTTGAGCTTTCAACCCAGCCCGGCGATTTCGACGTTCTTCTTTGGCCGGAAACCGCCTTTCCGGGTTTCCTCGATGAGGATACGGAGGCACGGGATCGCATTGCCGCTGCGCTACCAGACGGCAGGGTGCTGCTCACCGGTGTGCCGGACCGTGTACCGAGCGAAGATGGCACCCGATATTTCAACACGGTCCAGGCTTTTGGCGCGACCGGCAGAATCCTGACCGGATACGCGAAACACCATCTCGTACCCTTCGGCGAATATGTGCCATTCCGTGGCTGGTTGCCCATCGAGCGGCTCACGGCGGGTCTGGGCGATTTTACGCCCGGACCGGGCCCGCGAACGCTTGCGCTTCCGGGTGTGCCGCTGGTCGCCGTGGCGATCTGCTATGAGATCATCTTCCCAGGTCATGTAGTCGACGACCTGTTCCGACCCGACTGGATCTTCAACGCGACAAACGATGCCTGGTTTGGCAGCAGCATCGGACCTGAGCAGCATCTGGCTTCCGCACGCATGCGCGCCATAGAGGAAGGCCTTCCTGTCATTCGAGCCGCGAATACAGGCATCTCTGCGGTCATCGACGCGAACGGAGAGATCGTTGCGCGGCTCGAGACCGGCGAAACGGGCATCATCGACGCTAGTCTGCCCTCCGCGCGGCCGCCGACACTCTACGCGAGCTTCGGGGACTGGATGCTGCTGGCGCTCATCTTGGCTTCGTGGAGCTGGGCAATGGCGACCAATGCGACGGCGCGCTATCGCCGCATGAGAAACACCGTCATGCAAAGATGTGGATAGGTGTTCCGTCCTTCACCATTGCATAGATGTCCTCGATCTGCCGATCTGTGACCGCGATGCAGCCAGCTGTCCAGTCGCGGACGTCCGTTGGGTCGATGCCGGGTCGTGGACCACCATGGATGAAGATGTCGCCCCCGGGGGATCGGCCCTGCGCCTCGGCAAAAGCGATGTCGGCCTCATTCGGATAAGAGATGCCAATCGAAAGATGGTAGGTGCTGTTGGGGTTTCGCTTATCGACTATGTAGGTGCCCTCCGGAGTCCGACCGTCTCCCTCGAATTGCTTGTGACCCTCGGGCGCGAAACCCAGTCCGACCGGATAGGTTTGCAATACGGGATCAACTCCGTCCAGAACAAGCAAGCGCTGCCCCTTGTAGAGCCGAACACGGGTCACCTCGGGTCCGCCATAGCTGCGGAACTTGCTGGCACAGCCGGACAAAAACGGTGCCACCCCGCCCAACAGGACGGCGCGGCGGGGAAATCGGATGGTTTTCACTGCTCGATGCCTCTTTCGTGAGGTCTGATATGGACATTACGTTACCTTGCAAATGCTGCCTGATCAATGTCCGTGGGCAAGCGCGGCTTTTGTCATCTGTGGACCAACCTGTTCACCGCCGGACGGCGGCGCCTTGGCCTCTCGGCTGTTCAGCAGGCGCAGGGCGTTGGCCACCACCAGCAATGACACTCCTACGTCGGCTGCAATAGCGCCCCACATCGATGCCACTCCGAACGCAGTAGCGACGACGAAAACGCCCTTGGTCGCCAAGGAAATACCGATGTTCTGATGGATAATCGACATTGTCCGGCGCGAATGACCGATCAGCCAAGGCACCTTGCCGAGGTCGTCGGTCATAAGGGCAATATCCGCCGTCTCGATTGCCGCGTCCGAACCAACAGCACCCATCGCGATGGCGTAATGCGCACGCGCCATGGCGGGGGCGTCGTTCACCCCGTCGCCGATCATGGCCACCATGTCATGCGTTTCGACCAGTTCTTCGATGGCAGTCACCTTGTCTTCGGGCAGAAGCTCGGCACGGACCTCGTTGATGCCGACCTCGGCTGCAACGGCGCGCGCTGTCCGCTCGTTGTCGCCCGTCAACATGACGATGGTCTTCACGCCTTGCGCGTGGAGCTGTGCCACGATGCCCTTGGCGTCGGGGCGGATACGGTCGCGCAATTCCAGGATGCCGGTCACGCCGGTGTCGTCGCCCACGGCAACAAGGGTGCTGCCAGCCCCTTCGATGCGGTCGCGCAAATCCTTCGGAATGGCGTCGCCGAAACCCTTCTCCTCGGCAAACCGGTCCGACCCCAGCCAGATCGAACGGCCGTCTGTGCGTCCTTCAAGTCCCCTGCCGGGAACGGTTCGGGTATCTTCCGCGGCGGACACCTTGATGCCGTCGGCTTCGGCCCGCGCGAGAATGGCACGCGCCAAGGGATGCGAGGAACGTGCCTCCAGCCCAGCGGCGAGGGTCATCAGATCTTGCGCCGATGCTTTGCCCAGCGGATGCACCGCCGCCACCTCGGGCTCGCCCATGGTGATCGTGCCGGTCTTGTCCATGGCCAATGCAGTGGTCTTGCCCGGTGCCTCTACATAGGCACCACCCTTGATGAGTACACCCGCCCGTGCCGAAGTGGTGAGTGCGGCGACGATGGAGACAGGGGTCGAGATAACCAGAGCACATGGGCAGGCGATCACCAGCAGCACGAGTGCGTTGTAAAACCAATAATCCCAGACCCCACCGAAAAGGAGCGGCGGCAGCAAGGCAATTGCAATGGCGAGCGCCATGACGATAGGCGTGTAGATGCGGGCGAACTTCGCCACCCACTGCTCCACCGGCGCGCGGCGGGCATGGGCGTCACCGACCATGCGGATGATCTTGGCCAACACGGTATCCGAGGCGGCCTTCGTGGCGCGCACCATCAGTGTGCCTTCGCCGTTGATCGTACCGGCATAGACTTCGTCGCCCCGTTCCTTTGGGACCAGCGCACTCTCTCCGGTGATTGGCGCCTGATCGACGGCCCCTGCCCCATCGACAACCTCACCATCCAATGGGATGCGGTCTCCGCCGCGCACGACGAAACGTGCGTTGATAGCAACCGCAGAAGCCGGAACGTCCGCTTCCGAGCCGTCATCATTAAGAACTCTTGCCGTCGGCGGCGCCAGGTCGAGCAGAGCTGAAACCGCATTCCTCGCACGCCCGACGCTCCAGCTTTCGAGGTAGAGCGAGAGCGAGAAGAAGAACGCGACCGTCGCCGCCTCGAAAAATTCGCCGAGGCCAATTGCACCCGCGACTGCGACGACCATGAGCAGGTTCATGTCGGGCGACAGCCGCCGTGCGGACGACCATGCCTTGGGCGCCACGAGCCAAACACCGAACAGGATCGCAACCGCGAATAACCCTGCCTCGACCAGTGGCATCGGCGCTTCGCCGTGCCCTGCGAAGAGGCCGAGTGCCCCCCCCATGCCGGTCTCGATGATGTGCCACAGAAATCCCGCGGCCCAGAAGCCGCCGCTGAGCGCCGTAAACAGCCGCTGGCGTGCAAGATGGGCCGCCTGGTCGACCGACGCGTTTTCGGCATCCCAAGGCTTGGCGGTCATGCCGGTGCTTGCGACCAGTTCTGCAATTTCGCCGTCCGATACACTCTTGGCGCTGTCGAGAATAGTCATCCGTCCATTGATCACGTCGAACGCAAGATGTTCGGCCCCGCCGATCTTCGGGCCGACCACCTTGTTCAGGATTGCTACCTCCTCGGCGCAATCGAGGCCGGACACCTGAAAACTGCGCCCGCCCGCTGGCGCGGGGGTCGCCGGAACGGTGTCGCCGCACGTTCCGGCGCTCCCGCAGCAGCTGCCGCCGCTTGTCTGGGCATCTTCGGCGTGATCATGGTCGTGACGATGGGTGTCGGACGGCATGAATGGACCTCTGGATTCGGGTGCTTTACCATGACATAGCCCCTACAGTAGCTAGAGCTTCAAGAGCAAAATACGGTGGTATTTCAGTTTGATTTATTGCTAGAGGATGCGGTGACCGGCTCCATCACGCCTTGAGGCGGTGATGTCACGTTAACTGCCCTATTGTTGTTCGCGTCGCGATTTCTTCTTATCTGACTGCAATGCAGACATCGGCTATCAGCTACAAGCGCCATCGCTTTCCATCCCAGATTATCGCTCACGCGGTCTGGCTCTACATGCGCTTCAACCTAAGCCTGCGTGAGGTTGAGGAGATGTTGCTCGAGCGCGGAATTGATGTGTCCTACGAAACCATCAGGCGCTGGACGGTCAAATTCGGGCCTCAGATCGCCCAGAATCTGCGACGGAGGCAAGCCCGTCCGGGTGATGTTTGGCATATGGACGAAGTCGTCGTGAAGATTGCCGACAGGTCATTCTGGCTCTGGCGCGCGGTCGATCAACATGGGGTTGTGCTGGATGAAATCCTCCAGTCCAGTCGGAATAAGCCGGCTGCGAAACGTCTGATGCTCAGACTTCTCAAGCGTCATGGCTTCGTGCCAAAACGGATTATAACGGACAAGCTGCGATCCTATGGCGCTGCCAAGCGCGACGTAGCGCCCGGTTTGGATCATTGGTCGCACAAGGGCCTGAATAATCGCGCAGAGAACAGCCACCTGCCGTTTCGAAAGCGGGAACGGGTGATGCAAGGACACCGATCACCCGGCGGCTTGCAGCGCTTCGTGTCTGTTCACTCAGCAACCCGAAACTGCTTCTTTGTCCCATCCTGCCGCCGCACAGCCTTAACCATCCGCTTCCATCGGTTGCAGGCACTTGATGTCTGGAAAACGGCTGCGAACATCGCTTGATCCCACTAACGCGATGCCTTCGCCGATTGCCGACAGGTTAACGTGACAACACCGTCGAAATCGAGATCGGCATGGTGCATGCGGTGCAGCCGCCATAGGGCCGGGATCGCGTGGAACATCACGTGCTGAAAGTAAATCGCGAGGTCCAGCAGCAGCATGGAGACAATCACGGCGATCCAGTCAGGGATATCGAGAACGTTGAACAGGCCCCAGCCGCGCTCTTCCGCCAGAACGGCAAGGCCAACGGCGAGGATCGGGAAGGTTAGACGCAGGATCGCTGTATCGATCACGACGAGCGCGAGGTTGTTGGTCCAGCGGATCACGCGCGGAATGTCCCGACGACGGCGGGGTGCCGCGATTTCCCAGAGCGCCATTGCCCCAAGGATCCCGAGGAACGCCGTGAGGCGAATGGCCGGTTCAAACTCAAGTATCGTTTCAATCATCGTCCAAGCTCCTCCAACTCGAGCTGAATCTAGGGTTTCATCGTGATCTATCCAACGGTGAACTGGCCCATCATTCCGCGATCTTCGTGTTCGAGGATGTGACAGTGGTACATGAACGGAGCCTCTGCCGTGGCGGGCTTGTCGAAACGGACGAGAATTTCAGTGGGCCCGTCGACGTGAACCACGTCCTTGAGGCCGGTCAGTTGCGGATCGACGGCCTGTCCGCCCGCATGCGTCACGAGGAACGAGGCCCCATGCACGTGGAAGGGATGGGCCATCATGTCAGCGTTGATCCGCCAGCGTTCGGTTTCGCCCAAAGGGACATGGAAATCTATGCGGCCCATGTCATATGAGGCGCCGTTGATGCCCATGGACTGACCCGAGCGGCCAAAGAGGTTGTTCATCATACTGCCCATCATGCCGCGAGAATGGATATTCAGGGTGAAGTCACGGGTCCGGACCGGCGCGCCAAGATCGCGCAACTGGGCGGGCAGGCGCGCGGGCAAGGCGTCTGGCGTCACCAAGGCCTGTCCTGAAACCTCGATCGACAGAATGTCGAGCGTGCCCGACGGGCCGGAGCCTCCGCCCATCATGCCGCCCATGGACCCGCCACCCATCATCCCAGCCGCGATGTCGGCAGACACGAGCCGCACAGCACGGCTATCGGAGAAATCGACGACGATTTCGGCACGTTCGCCGGGCGACAGGTGCAAGCCGGTCACCGCATGCGGTGTAGGCAGAAGCCCGCCGTCGCTGGCAATCTGATGGAACCGGCGGCCATCCGAGAAGCTAAATTCGTAAGTGCGGGCATTGGACCCATTCAAAAGACGGAACCGCACCAGACCGGCGGGCACGGTCACTTTCGGGTGCAGTGTCCCATTGACCAGAATGTCGCTGCCCTGAAACCCCGCCATCTGGTCCATGTGGCCAAGGTCGTAGGTCATTACTCCGCGCCGGAACAGGCGGTCCTGAACAATGAGCGGTATGTCATCTTCGCCATAGGTTTGGGGCAGTGGAACGTCGATCGCCGGGTCGTCCAGCAGGATCATCCCCGCTAGGCCGCGATAGACCTGATTGGCGGTCTGTCCGTGGACATGGCTGTGATACCACAGCGTCGCTGCAGGGTGATCCACCGGAAGTTCAGGCGCCCATGTCTCGCCGGGACCGAACGCAAGTTGCGGACCGCCATCAAGGTCACCGGGAAGGTGCATGCCGTGCCAGTGCGCGGTGATCGGCATGTCGGTGCTATTCTCCACTGAAATCCTCGCGGCGCGGCCCCTTACGAAGCGCAATGTCGGGCCAAGGTAGTCTTGTGAGAACCCAAGCGTCGGCGACGCGACGCCAGCGTAGAATGCCCGTGTGGCGGCATGCGCAGTCAGCGTGTTCCCGGCGATGCCATCCACGTCCATCAGCGGTGGGATCGGCAAGGGTGCGCCCGTTTCTGCCGCGATCGCACGGCGGGTCAGCAGCATCGGTGTGGCTAGGGTCGCGCCAGCCGCTGCACCGGCAATGATGAACTGTCGTCGTTTCATGGGTTTGTCCTTTCGCGGCGGAGGCCGCTTCTTTGAAGAATGCGTTAGATCCACCTGCGCAATACGCTGACGCGGATGGGCTCGGCGAACGTCGAGGAGCTCACGGCACACAACATCAAAGTCATAGTGTCGTCCGGCGCAAGCGCAGCGCGTTGAGTACCACGGAAATGGACGAGGCGCTCATGGCGAAAGCGGCGAACATCGGGCTGATGAGGATGCCGAAGAACGGGTAGAGCAGGCCTGCGGCGATGGGCACACCTGAAGCATTATAGATCAGCGCGAAGAACAGGTTCTGGCGGATGTTGCGCATGGTGACGCGGGCCAGGCGGCGGGCGCGCACGATGCCGTCGAGGTCGCCTTTTACCAGCGTAATACCGGAACTTTCGATGGCCACATCGGCCCCGGTGCCCATGGCAATGCCAACATCCGCCTGCGCGAGGGCAGGGGCGTCGTTGACACCGTCACCGGCCATGGCAACCTTGGCCCCGCTTTCTTGCAGATCGCGGACGATCTTCGCCTTGTCTTCGGGCAGGACATCGGCGCGGACCTCGTCGATGCCGAGGCGGTCGGCCACGGCCTTGGCGGTGCGTTCGTTGTCGCCGGTGGCCATGATGATGCGGAACCCCAGATCGTGCAGCGCCTTGAGTGCGTCGGGCGTGGTGTCCTTGATCGGATCGGACACCGCGACGAGACCGACCAGCGCATCTTCGACAACGACGAACATCACCGTTTCGCCTTCATCCCGGCGGATGTTGGCCACGTCGCTTAATGGTCCGGTTTCAAGGCCAAGATCCTCAACCAGCTTGCGGTTACCCAGCGCGACGGATTTCCCATCAACGGTACCGCGAACGCCTTTGCCGGTCACGGCCTCGAAGCCGTCGGCCTTAGCCATATCCACACCACGCTCTTCAGCACCGCGCACGATGGCCTCGGCCAACGGGTGTTCTGAGCCGCGCTCAAGTGATGCGGCAAGGCGGAGAACCTCAGCCTCGTCATGGCCATCCTCGGGCAGGACCGCGACGAGGCGCGGTTTGCCCATGGTCAGCGTCCCCGTCTTGTCGACGATCAGCGTGTCGACTTTCTCAAACCGCTCAAGCGCCTCGGCATTCTTGATCAGCACGCCGGCCTGTGCGCCGCGACCCGTGGCCGTCATGATCGACATCGGCGTGGCCAGGCCAAGCGCGCAGGGGCAGGCGATGATCAGGACCGCGACGGCAGCAATCAAGGCATATGACAGAGCAGGGGCGGGGCCCCAGACCGCCCACGCCACAAAGGCCAGAATGGCGATTACGATGACGGCCGGAACGAAGTAACCTGCGACCTTGTCTGCGTATTTTTGGATCGGCGCACGAGACCGCTGCGCGTTGGAGACCATTTCTACGATCTGGCTGAGCATCGTGTCCGAGCCGACGCGCGTGGCTTCGACGATCAGCGATCCGGTGCCGTTGATCGTGGCCCCTGTGACGGTGTCGCCTTCGACCTTTTCAACGGGAATGGGTTCGCCGGTGATCATGCTTTCGTCGATAGAGGAGCGACCCTCGGCGACGACGCCATCGACCGGCACTTTGTCGCCGGGGCGCACGCGCAAACGGTCACCTACGACCACATCTTCGAGCGCTATTTCTTCTTCGCTGCCATCATCGCGGATAACACGCGCGGATTTGGCCGCCATGTCCAGTAGCGCACGGATTGCCTTTCCGGTGCCTTCGCGGGCGCGCAGTTCCATCACCTGACCCAGAAGGACAAGTGTGACGATCACTGCCGCGGCCTCGAAATAGACACCAACATGGCCTTGTTCATCACGGAAACCATCGGGGAATATATCCGGGACAAGGACTGCAACAACACTGAACAGCCATGCGGCCATAACGCCCATCGCGATGAGCGAGAACATGTTGAGGTTCATCGTGCGGAACGAATTCCAGCCGCGGACAAGGAACGGCCAGCCACACCACCAGACCACGGGTGTACCGAGTATCAGTTCGATCCAGAGCGTGCCGCGCTCTCCGAAAATCTCTCTTACGCCGGGAAACCCAACGAAAGGCCCCATGGTGAAGACCAGAAGTGGGATCGACAGGATCGTGCCGACCCAGAACCGCCGGGTGAAATCGACCAGTTCGGGATTCGGGCCGTCCTCGTCCATGGCGGCACTTTCCAGTTCAAGCCCCATGCCGCAGATCGGGCAGGAGCCCGGGTGGGTCTGACGGACTTCGGCGTGCATCGGGCAGGTGTAGACCGCCCCATCGTGGTCTTCCGGCACGGTATCGTATTTGCCGTCTGCTGGCGCGGAACCGGCTG
Organism: Silicimonas sp.; assembly: GCA_040220415.1. GTDB lineage: Bacteria > Pseudomonadota > Alphaproteobacteria > Rhodobacterales > Rhodobacteraceae > JAVJUV01. The sequence goes on along the minus strand of JAVJUV010000019.1, from coordinate 6,427 downwards.
CATGGGCATGACCGGCGTGGCCGTGATGGTGACAGTCGGCTTCGGATGCCGACACTTCATCCTGCGGGACAAGGTGCATCCCGCATTTCGGGCAATCGCCGGGTTCGTCGGACACGACCTCGGGGTGCATCGGGCAGGTATAGACCTGTGGCTGGGATGATGCGTCTGGATGGTTCATGGTGAAACCTTTCTGAATTAGGTGAATTCGGACAGTCGCCCGGACTTGCGTTTTTTGCTGACGAGGGCCGCGATCAAGGAAAGACCGGAAACAACGCCGAGGACGGCAATCGTCCAAAGGACGGATTCTGAATCGCCCGTCATCGCGATCGCCCCCATGTGTGCCAGGAAGAAACTGGCGGGGATGATGCCGGCCAGCGTTGCAATGGCGAAGCGCCAGAAGTGCAAGGCACTAAGACCAGCCGCGTAGCTGATAAGGTCGAATGACAGGAACGGTAGGAGGCGGCTGACGAAGACGATCAATGTCAGCATGTTTTGTGAGCCGAGAAGCGCCCAACGAGATGTGTCTCCAAAAAACCGTGCAACGAAAGGATGGCCCAGTTTGCGGGCCAGCGTGAAGGCGATGAGCGCACCAAGTTCAGCACCGATCACGACAAGCACGGCCCCGACCCAATGTCCGTAGGCCGCACCCGCCGCCAAAGCGATCGGGGCAGAAGGCAGAGGGCTTGCAACGATAGCGACTGTCATCAGAGTGACGACGACAACCGGACCCAACAGGCCCGCGGCGTCAATCCAATTTTCAAGATCAGCACGGGTCGGAAGCGTCAGGTTCAGAAGGTCGGGCCGCGCAATGACGACAATGCCCCCGATCAGGGCGACGAGGAGGACGACACGGAACATCTGGATCAAATCAGCGGGGCAATGAGGAAGACGGAGGCCATCAGCGCAAAACCGTAGATTGTTTGAGGCGCAGACCAACGCAAAAGCAGAGCCTTTGTGCCGAACCGTGCCAGTTTTGCCTCGCCAAACGGATCAATCGCAGGCGGCCTGATAGAAATTGTGCTATTCGAGTGGCGGAGTTGGTATTTCACGATTCTACAGCCCTTTCCGAAGCCTTGTTTGTCATACTTCCTCCTGAGATAGGGGTTCCACTGACTGGAAGGTCAAGTCGCGGAAGTGTCATAGTTACAAATTGCGACAAAGCGGTTCTGGTTCAGGAATGTCCGAGGTCCGTAACGTGGCGCCAACGATCGTCGTAATTGACGCAGGCCCCAAAGAAAGCACCATGTAAATCGACGGATCGTAGCGGGCCTTGACTAGGAGACGGAATGACATTTTTGACGCGCCGGGCGGCTGTTCTTACTTCATTGGCTGCAGCTACGCTGCCGAATCTAACCTTTGCGCATGCATATGCCCTTCCGGATCGGTTTCTTCCTCAATTGGTGAATACCTATCGCACCGACTGGGTGCCCGGATCGGTCCATGTCGTTCCTGATGACTTCTTTTTGTACTTCATGTTGGAAGACGGAATGGCGATCCGCTACGGCGTGGGTGTCGGTCGAGAAGGGTTGTACGAAGCAGGTTCATTCAATGTTGCGCGCAAGGCCGAGTGGCCGCGTTGGCGTCCGACAAATGCAATGATCCGCCGGGAGCCTGAAAAGTATGCGCGGTTTGCCGATGGCGTTCCCGGTGGCCCTGGCAATCCACTGGGAGCAAGAGCACTATATCTTTATGATGATGATGGACGGGATACTTACTTGCGCATCCACGGAACAAACGAGCCACGGACAATCGGATTTGCCGTTTCAAATGGATGTGCGCGATTGACCAATGACCATGTATCCGATCTTTATGATCGGGTTCAGATCGGAGCGCGGGTGCATCTGTATCCAAAAACTGCGTCAAGCTGAAGTAAAGGCGGTCCTGAGATGAACGAGCCCCCCAGAATGTGAATGGGCAAAAATATCAGAATTAAAGGCAAAATCTCATAATTAAGGGCAAAGCATAGCCGTTGATTTCGTTGGATTTCTCATCTCACAATTAAGGGCTACGCGACATTTGCCGTAACCCGTGCAATAGTGCTCAGCGAACCTTTACTGCCATTTGTCTCTACTTGTGCAAAAACGCTCCTGGTGGTGCCCATTTGGTTGCTCACATGCGCCACAATCGATACCGCCCCTGCCCCGTCACCTCCCGGATCAGGCCTCGCGCTTCCGTCCAGGCGAGATTGCGTTGAACGGCGGCACGGCTAGCGTTGGTCAGGACCTCGCCCATCGGGGCAGAGACAAGGGGCCATTCGGTAAGCACAGCGCGCAAGGCGCGCGGGGTCTTGCCCGAAAGTGGGGTCATTTCGCCTGCCTTGCTCGTCTTAGACACGCTTGAGGGTCCAAGCTGGATAAATCTGCTCGTTTCATCCAGCGCAGCAGGACAGTTTGGCGACATCCTTGTCGAAGGTCTGCGCGGCGAGCTTCAGCGCCTCGACCGTGGTAAGATAGGGAAAGATCGTTTCGCCGAGCGCCTTTGTCGTCATGCCGAACTTCAACGCCATGGCGAGCGTCTGGACACTGTCGGCTCCCTCCGGCGCCATGATGACGCCGCCCAGCAGGCGGTCGGTCTGCGCATCCGCGACCAGCTTGATCAGGCCCCGGGTATCGCGGGCCGCTAGCGCGCGAGGCACGTTGTCGAGGGTAAGCACGCTGGTCTTGACGTCATGACCCGCCGCACGCGCCTGCGCTTCGGTCAGCCCGACTCCGGCCACTTGCGGATCGGTGAACACCACCCAAGGCATCGATGCGTTGTCGTAGCGCTCCGTCCCGCCCAGAACGGCGTTGCGGGACGCGAGCTTGGCGCCATAGGCGGCCATGTAGACGAACTGATCGCGGTCGGTCACATCGCCGGCCGCGAAGATGCCGGGCTTCGGGGTCTGCATGTCGTCGCCCACCCGGATCGCACCGCGTGCGTCGGTCTCGACACCCATCTCCGCGAGGCCCAGCCTCTTGGTGTTGGGCGCACGGCCCGTGGTCAGGACGAGGCGGTGGGCCGTCAGATCGCGGTCGGTACCGTCCACCGTCACGGACAAAACCGCGCGGTCAACATCACGCCGCGCGGCGTGGTAGGTCGCGCCATCTAGGACGCGCAAGCCTTCGGCGCGCAAGGTCGCCGTGAGCGCCTCGGACACCTCCGGCTCGGTGTGCGGCAACAGGCGCGAGCGGCAGACGATGGTGACGTGGGTGCCCATCCGCGCCATCATCTGCGCCAGCTCCACGCCGATATAGCCGCCGCCGAGGAAGATCAGGCTGTCGGGCAAATGGTCCAGCGCCAGCAGCGACGTGCTGTCGAGCGTCGGTGCTTCGAGGATGCCAAGGATATCGGGCACGGCGGGTCTGCCGCCTGTGGCGACGATCACCTTGGGAGCCGTGATCTTGCGCCTGCCGACTTCGACACCGCCGGGGACGAGCTGCGCCGGACCCTCGTCGATATAAGTCACTCCATCGTAGCCCGGCAGCAGGTCGGCGTACTTCTTCTGGCGCAGCGTCGCGACCAGATCGTCCTTGGCCACAACCAGCGCCGACCAGTCGGCAACCTGCGCCTCTCCGCTGAGGCCCGGGAAACGATGCGCCGACTGCGCACTGTGGAGGGCTTCCGCAGCGCGGATCATCGTCTTGGAGGGCACGCAGCCCACGTTCACGCAGGTCCCGCCGATGGTGCCATGCCCGATGAGCGCGACCCGCTTGCCGCCCTCGGCGGCGGTGATCGCGGCGGAGAAGCCAGCCGATCCGGCGCCGATCACGGCAAGGTCGAAATCGCCCGTGGGTGCCTTGGTTTCGTATTTCATGAACTCATCCATTTTCTTGAGATGCCCTGCGCCGCTGCCGCCGCCAGACGGCATAGATGGTCAGGCCGATAAAAAACGCCAGCGCGGGCAGCAGCACGTAGTCTATCCAGCCAAGCCAAGTCAAGCCGACAGGCCCACGGCGCCGAGAAGAACGACCAGGATCGGCGTGAAGCAGCAGAGCGCCGCGATGACGGTGCCGACGATCCCTGTCGCGATCATCTTGCGGTCGGTCTGCTCGCTCATCCCGTCAACCTGAGACGCGCGCCGGGTAGCCTGCATTGGCCGACGCGGTCGCGATCGCCTCGGCGCTGGTCGCGGCGGTGTCGAAGACGACAGTAGCGGTGCGCGCCTCGAAGTCGATCTCGACGGCGCGCACGCCATCGACGCCTTCCATCGCGCGCTTCACCGTCACCGGGCAGAGCGCGCAGGTCATGTTGTCCACCGCGAAGGTGACGGTCTGCTCGGCGGCGACGGTTTGCGCGACGGCAGGAATGGCCGTGATGGGTGCTGTGGCGGTCAGGCCGAACAGAACAAGGGCAAGGATCGTCTTCATGAGGGTGTCCTTTCGGGATCAGTAGAGAAGCGGGGCCCACCAGTCGATGGTGAGTGCAGCGACGACGAGTATCAGGGAAGCCCAGAGCGCGGTCTTGGTGATCCGCGCCGAGGATGGGCGCGCACAGTAGGAACCAGGCTCGCAGACGGTCGGCTTGCGCAAATACACCTGCCGGAACCCGGCCCCGATGAAGCCGAGCGCGATTACGGCAAAGATCGGCTTGTAAGGCTCCAGTGCCGTGAGGTTGCCGATCCAGGCGCCCGAGATGCCGAGAGTCAGAAGCACCAGCGGCCCGATGCAGCAGGCCGAGGCGAAAAAGGCGCCCACAACCCCGCCCGCCGCAAGCCAACCCTTTCGGGCGGGGCGATCCGCCGCTGAAGTGTCTGTTCTGTCGTCTGTCAGTGTCATGTCGCGCACCTCTCGTCTGTGGTTGATGATGGGTGTAGGGTCTGTAGTAACTACAGGCTCAAGAGGAAACCTGCCCATGACCGATCACGAACGCGAGAGCGGCTTAACACGCGGCGACCTGGCCCGGGCGACCGGATGCAACATCGAAACAATCCGCTATTACGAGAAAACGGGCCTGCTGCCTGACCCACCCCGGACCAATGCCGGCTACCGGATCTATGCCACCGCACACGCCACACGCCTGCGCTTCATCCTGCGTGCCCGGGAACTCGGGTTCTCCATGGAAAACATTCGCGGGCTTTTGGGGCTGGAGGACGGAGCCGCCCCGACTTGCGCCGACGTCAAGGAGAGAACAGAGCGCCACCTTGCTGATGTGCGTGCGAAGATTGCAGACCTCCGGCGGATCGAATCCGTCCTCGCTGCAACGGCATCCAGGTGTTCTGGCGCCGAAGTCCCCAACTGTCCGGTGCTCGACGCGATTTCTGGAAACTGAAAACTATGACACGAACTTCCCGAACTCTTGAAGCTCCCATGCATCGAACTGGAAGATTCAAGATCGTGCCGCTACCCATATCTTGAATCGCCCCTGGCCGGTCACCTCGCGGATCAAGCCTCGCGCTTCCATCCAGGCGAGATTGCGTTGAACGGCGGCACGGCTAGCGTTGGTCAGGACCTCGCCCATCGGGGCAGAGACAAGGGGCCATTCGGTAAGCACAGCGCGCAAGGCGCGCGGGGTCTTGCCCGAAAGCGGTGTCATTTCGGCTTCCGCCCGCGCTGACCATGCTTCAATATCGTCTAGGTGCCGCATTGCTGTCAGACATGCCGTCTCCATCCCCTCAAGCCAACACGCCAAACGGTCAGCGGGTGGGCCGCCAGCGCGCAGCCCCCCTGCCCCACCCATGGCCAGAGGTGCAAAGACTGCTCCCTTGCCCTCGCTGGCCGCGATCCGCGCGGCCGTGACTGCCGCTTCCATTCGATCGCCCTGCTGCCCAAGGCCCGCAAGGCTCCAGAGGTGATAACCCGCGCAGGCACGGGTTATCGGGTGCAGCTCGGCGGCTTGCGCCATCAGGTTCAGCCAACCGCCCGCGCGATCCGCAAAAGGCTCGGCGTCATCGACCATGTTCTCGGGATCGCGACGATCGAGGAAGGCAGAAAGGTCCACCTCGGGGCCTGGTCCCCCTGTCAGACGACGTACCGCCCAACCGACACGCGCCAGTCCTGCGGGGTCCTCTTGAACGCCTGACAGGCGCATGGATATCCAAATAGCAATGCGATCCGGGCCAATGCGGTCACCCGCGAACCAGCTGAGGTCGGCAGCCTCGATCAGGGCAAGCCTGTGCCGCCATCCTTCCGGGCTGCGCTTCAGGCGGTCGTCCAGCGCGCCGACGCGACCGGCCACACGGGCAAGACGCGCGGCATGACCCGCCTCTGCTTTCCGCCAATCGTCGAGGATCTCGGCTTCACGCGGTTCGGCCCGCGGTCCGGGCGGCAGATAATCCGGCTCCTCTTCCATGGGACCGGGCAGGAACCAATGTCGCATTTTCTTCACCATTTCAGCACATGATTATTACGTGATTTCTGGATGATACGGGGTAAGCACACATCATTTTTCAGCTTAAGGCTTCAATTTTGGCTACGTATTTCAGCAAGTGGCCGCCCTGTTGGCGCATGAC
>JAVJUV010000018.1:0-28719 GCA_040220415.1 Silicimonas sp. | reverse complement strand
GCCTTCGACCTCTTCCAGTGCCGGCCAGGCGCCGTCGGTGGCAGCGATGTTCTTGCGGGTGTAGTAGTTCAGGCCGCACCAGTCGACGGGCGTGGTGATGGTGGGGAAATCGTCCTGCCAGTTGGCGGGCAGGTGCTGTTCCAGCCCGTCGAGAACCAGCCCGGGATACTCGCCCTTGAAGATGCCCGAAAGGTAGAAGCGGTTGTAATAGGCGTCATAACGTTCGGTCGCGGCGCGGTCGGCGTCGCTGTCGGAGGCGGGGTTGGCCCATTCGAAGTTGCAGACCGCGCCGAGGTTCGACATGCCGAGACCGCGCATCGTCTGGATGCAGCGCCCGTGGGCCAGAAGCACGTGGTGCATGGCGCGGGCAGTGGCGCGGATGTCGCGCAGGCCGGGGGCGTGCAGACCCATGAAATGCGACAGCCAGGCGACGCACCAGGGCTCGTTGATCGGGGCGGCGGACCAGAGGCGGTCGCCGATGCGCGACATCAGGATCTCGGTGAAATCGGCGAACCAGCCGGCGATGTCGCGGTTCCGCCAGCCGCCGGCGTCGGCCAGCGGCGAGGGCAGTTCCCAGTGGTAAAGCGTGGCGGCGGGCTTGATGCCGCGGGCCAGCAGGCCGTCGACGAGGCGGTCGTAGAAATCCAGCCCCTCCTGGTTCACCGTGCCCCGGCCTTCGGGCAGGACGCGGGCCCAGCTGGTCGAGAAGCGGTAGACGTCCGTGCCGAGGTCGCGGATCAGGTCGAGATCCTCGTCCATGCGGTGGAAATGGTCGCAGGCGACGGCACCGTTCTCGGCGCGGGCCACGTTACCCGGCGTGGCGGCGAAATCGTCCCAATGCGTGCGGCCGGCACCGCCGAAGGAATGGCCCTCGATCTGGTAGCCGGAGGTCGCGACCCCGAAGACGAAATCCCCTGGGAAGTCGGAGCGGCTGGTTTTCATTTCTTTATCCCTGTTCGAGAACGCGGCGCAGCGCCGGAGCGGGTCCGGTGGATTGCCCGACCATCAGTTCCGCCTCCAGAAGCACGTGCCGTGGCGGCTGGCCCGGATTGCCTATCGCGTCGATGAGCACTTCGGCAAGTCTTTGTCCGGCCTGGCGCACCGATGACCTGACCCCGGTGAAGATCGGGATGTCGCCATTGTTCCGGAAATAGCTGAGATCGTCGTCGTGGATCACCACCGAGACATCCCGGCCCATCCGCAGACCGGCGTCCGAAATGGCGCGGCGGACGCCGATGGCGGCGATGATCGACGAGACGAGGAAGGCCGAGGGGCAGTCGGACGAACCAAGCAGGCGGTGCGCGGTCGCGTAGCCGTAGTTTTCGGTCATCTCTTCGTGGCTGACCAGAGCCTCGTTGTAGGGGACGCCGCGTTCCTCGAGGGCCGACCGGTAGCCGTGGAGGCGCCGGCGGGCGAAGTCCATGTCGGCGAGCCCGTTGACGAGCGCGATGGAGCGGTGCCCGAGATCGAGCAGGAAGTTCGTGGCGCGGAAGAAGGCGCGGCGGTTGTTGATGTCGACCCAGGAATAATCGACGTTCACTTCGCTGGAGCGCCCGTGAACGACGAAGGGGATGCCCAGTTCGGACAGCATGTGAATTCGCGGATCGGCGATCCTGGGGCCGTGAACCACCAGCCCGTCGACGGTGGCCCGGGTGCTGAGGTCGCGGTAGAATTCCTCTTCGTCGCGGTCGCTGACGACCGAAAGCATGAGGTCGTAACCGGACCTGGCATAGGTTTCGCCCGCGCCGGCGATGAAATCGGCGAAGATCGGATTGACCATTTCGTGCTGGGTGGACAGCGGAAGCACATGGCCGATGGCCATCGAGCGACCGGTGGCCAGGCGCCGGGCACCGCTGTTGGGAATGTAGTTGTGAGCGGCGGCGGCCTCGAGCACGCGGCGTCGTGTGCTTTCCTTGACTTCCGGGTAACCGTTCAGTGCCCGGCTGACCGTGGTGGGCGAGAGGCCCAGTGTCTGCGAGAGCTCTTTCAGGTTCATTGTGACGATGGCTTTCAAAGCGTTTTGGATTTTGGAGCAGAATACGAAAACGATTGCGTATGTCAAAGGGCAGAATCTCTGCGCTGCGGCAATGCGCTTGCAGCATTCCATTTATTTATATGCTTGAAAATTGCCTGATTGACAGACAGCATGCAATGGGCGAAAGATGCCGCCATCCAAACCGCTTTGGAAAAATCGGCGGTCCGTGGAATGGAAATGGGTCGGCAGGCCCAGAAACGGGAGGTTATCACATGAAGAAGAGTTTATTTGCGAGCGCTGCGATCGTCGCTTTGTCGGCGACGGGCGCCCTGGCCGGAGGCCATCTGGCTTTCGCGCCGGGTGAAGGGGACTTCAGCTGGGACAGCTATAACGCCTGGGCCGAGAGCGCGCCTGACCTGAGCGGCCAGACGGTGACCATCACCGGTCCTTGGCTTCAGCCGGAAGATGCCGTGTTCCGCTCGGTCGTCGCTTATTTTGCGGACGCGACCGGCGCGGAGGTGATCTATACGGGTTCGGATTCGTTCGAGCAGCAGATCGTGATCGACGCCGAGGCGGGCGCGGCGCCGAACATCGCGGTCTTCCCGCAGCCCGGCCTTGCGGCCGACATGGCGTCGCGCGGGCTGCTGCATCCGCTGCCCGAAGGTATGGGCGACTGGGTTGCCGAGAACTATGGCGCGGGCGAATCCTGGGTCGATCTGGGCACCTATGCCGACGAGAACGGCAACGACCAGCTTTTCGGGTTCTTCTACAACGTGAACGTGAAGTCGCTGGTCTGGTACGTGCCGGAGAACTTCGAGGACGCGGGCTACGAGATTCCCGAATCCATGGAAGAACTGAAAGCGCTGACCGAGCAGATCGTCGCCGACGGCGAGGTGCCGTGGTGCATCGGTCTGGGTTCCGGCGCCGCGACCGGCTGGCCGGCGACCGACTGGGTCGAGGACATCATGCTGCGGACTCAGCCGCCGGAAGTCTATGACGGCTGGACCACCAACGAGATCCCGTTCAACGACGAGCGTGTCGTGGCCGCGATCGAGGAGTTCGGCTGGTTCGTCCGTGACGACGCCAGAGTGTCGGGCGGTGCGGGCGCTGTCGCCACGACCGACTTCCGTGACAGCCCCAAGGGTCTCTTTGCGTCGCCGCCGCAGTGCTACATGCACCGCCAGGCGTCGTTCGTACCGGCCTTCTTCCCGGAAGGCATCGAGTTCGGCCAGGACGTGGATTTCTTCTACTTCCCGTCCTATGCCGAGAAGGACCTGGGCAACCCGGTTCTGGGCGGCGGCACGCTGATGGCGATCACCGAGCCTTCGGATGCGACGAACGAACTGATGGAGTTCTTCCAGCTTCCCCTGGCGCATGAGGTCTTCATGGCGCAGTCGGGCTTCCTTACGCCGCACAAGGGCGTGAACCTGGATGCCTACATGAACGCCGCGCTGCGCGGTCAGGGCGAAATTCTGATCAACGCGACGACGTTCCGTTTCGACGGTTCGGACCTGATGCCCGGCGGTGTCGGCGCCGGCACCTTCTGGACCGGCATGGTCGACTATACCGGCGGCAAGGACGCGCAGGCCGTGGCCGACGAAATCCAGGCCAGCTGGGAAGCGCTGAAGTAAGTTTTCGGCTACACTCCTTCCGAAGGCTCCGGCGATCCGGGGCCTTCGGACAATAACATCGAATAGCAGGCTTGCGTCTGAAGGGAGGGGACAATGAATCCCGCATTGCTAGGTCTTGTGACCATCGTGATCGGTGTCGGCGGCTGTCTTGCCTATTTCTATCTGTCGAACCTGTTTCTCGATAAGGTCCTGTTTCCCGCTTCGGGCCCGAATGCCGGCCGGAACATCAACCGCGCGAACCAGATCCGCCCCTGGCTGTTCGTCTTCCCGGCCATGTTCGCCCTGCTTCTCTACCTGGGCTATCCGGTCTTCGAGACGCTGCGCCTGTCGCTGACCGACCGCAGCCAGGGCGGCGCGTTCGTGGGCCTGGACAACTATACGCAGATGATGTCGGAGCCGAAGTTCTGGGAGGCGATCCGCAACAACATGCTGTGGCTGATCGTGGTGCCCGCCGCCGCGACCGCCTTCGGGCTTCTGGTTGCGCAGCTGACCGACCGGATCTCGTGGGGGAATATCGCGAAATCGCTGATCTTCATGCCGATGGCGATCTCCTTCGTGGGCGCCAGCGTCATCTTCAAGCTGATCTACGACACCCGTCCCGAGGACGTGGGGCAGATCGGCATCCTGAATGCGGTCTGGATGCAGTTCGAGGGCGGCGTCGGATCGGTGCTGGTCCTGAAGCTGCTTCCCGCGATCCTGTTCCTGTGCTCGGCCGGCGTGCTGGCCTATATCGCCTGGGTGCTTGCGGGGCCGGTCCTGACCGGCGCGCGCATGATGGCGGGCTCGGGCGTCAAGGCCGTGCGGCTGGTGCTGGCTGTCTTTTCCGTAATCCTGGCGCTGATGTCGTTGAAGTCGGTTTTCGACGTATTCAGCACGGCGCTGCCTTACGGCGAGCCGCAGACCTGGCTGACGCTGCCGTTCTACAACAACTTCTTCCTGATGATCGTGCTGATCTGGATTCAGACCGGCTTTGCGATGGTGATCCTGTCGGCCGCTCTGAGGGGTATCCCCGAAGAGACGATCGAGGCGGCGATCATCGACGGGGCCAATCCATTCCAGATCTTCTTCCAGATCAAGGTGCCGCAGATCATGCCGACGATCGTCGTCGTCTGGACCACGATCACGCTGACGGTTCTGAAGGTCTTCGACATCGTCTTCGCCATGACCAACGGTCAATGGGAGACGCAGGTTCTGGCCAACTACATGTACGACAAGCTGTTCCGTGCGAACGACTGGGGCGTCGGCTCGGCCAGCGCGATCGTCATCATGCTTCTGGTGACGCCGATCCTGGTCTGGAACGTCTACAACGCCCGCAAAGAAATGCGCTGAAGGAGACGGAGAGATGGACAATATCGCAGGAACAAGATCCCGTCTGACCTGGGCCGTGCATATCTCGGTCGCGGCACTGGTGCTTCTCTGGCTTTTCCCGACGGTGGGCCTGTTCGTCTCGTCCTTCCGGACGGCGGACCAGATTTCGTCCTCGGGCTGGTGGGCCGCACTGTTTCCGACGGAGCAGACGATCCAGTTGAGAACGGGAGGCGGCGAGGCCGCCGTTCAGGAGAACGGGCTTTACGTCGTGATGGGCAATCTTCTGACCGACGAGGATGGCCCGGGCGATGCTGGGGTGATCAGCGCCTTCGGTGTTTCGTCGCGCGATATCGGCGCCTACGCCGCCGGTGAAACGGCCGAGTACGGCGATGGCGAGACGCTGACGCTGGAGGCCGACGGCAGCTATCGCTACACAAGCACGGAAGAACCCGGCGGACGAGGCCAGCGGGTCTTCGTGACCGCCGAGACGCCGCCGGAATTCACCCTGGGCAACTACCAGACCATCCTGTTAAGCGGGACCGGCCAGGACAACATGGCCAAGGCCTTTTTCAACACGCTGACCGTGACGATCCCGGCGACGATCATTCCGATCGTGGTCGCCGCCTTCGCGGCCTATGCGCTGGCCTGGATGGACTTTCCGGGGCGTGCGTTGCTGATTGCGCTAGTGGTGGCGCTGTTGGTGGTGCCGCTGCAACTGGCGCTGATCCCGCTGCTGCGGCTGCATCTGGGGATCGGGATCGGCAAGGGCTATCTGGGCGTCTGGCTGGCCCATACCGGGTTCGGTTTGCCTTTGGCGATATACCTCTTGCGCAACTACATGGTGGGCCTTCCGAGGGACATCATCGAGAACGCCAAGGTCGATGGGGCGACGGATTTCCAGATCTTCACCAAGATCATCCTCCCTCTGTCGTTCCCGGCCTTGGCGTCCTTCGCCATCTTCCAGTTCCTTTGGACGTGGAACGACCTGCTGGTCGCCAAGGTGTTCCTGATCGACTCGACGGGTTCCACCACGGTGATGACCAACCAGATCGTCGAGCTTCTGGGCACGCGGGGCGGCAGGTGGGAGATACTGGCCACGGCGGCCTTTGTCTCGATCGCCGTTCCGCTTGTCGTGTTCTTCGCGATGCAACGCTATCTTGTCCGCGGCCTCTTGGCCGGTTCGGTGAAGTAGGGGACACCTTCGATGAGCTTTCTCGACCCGCGAGTCGAAACGACAACCACAATGGCCAGCGATCCGGACTGGTGGCGGGGCGCGGTGATCTATCAGATCTACCCGCGCTCGTACCAGGACAGCAACGGCGACGGCATTGGCGATCTTTCCGGCATCATCCACAGGCTGCCCCACGTGGCATCGCTTGGGGTGGACGCGATCTGGATTTCGCCGTTCTTCACCTCGCCGATGCTGGATTTCGGCTATGACGTGTCGGACTACCGGGACGTGGATCCGATGTTCGGCTCGCTTACCGATTTCGACGCGCTGGTGAACCGGGCGCACGACCTTGGGATCAAGATCATCATCGATCTGGTGCTGAGCCACACCTCGGATCAGCATCCCTGGTTCAAGGAAAGCCGGATCAGCCGGACCAACGCCAAGGCCGACTGGTACGTCTGGGCCGATCCGAAACCGGACGGGACACCGCCCAACAACTGGCTGTCGATCTTCGGCGGGCCCGCGTGGGAGTGGGACGGCCAGCGGATGCAGTACTATCTGCACAACTTCCTGAAGGAGCAGCCGGACCTGAATTTCCACAACATGGAAGTTCAGAACGAGCTTCTGGACGTGGCGCGGTTCTGGCTGGAGCGAGGTGTCGACGGGTTCCGCCTGGATACCGTCAACTTCTACGTTCACGACAAGGAGCTGCGGGACAATCCGGCGCTCGAGCGGGATCGGATCAACGACCAGATCGCGCCGTCGGTGAACCCCTATAACTTCCAGAACCATATCTACGACAAGTCCCGTCCCGAGAACCTGGATTTCCTGGCGCGGCTTCGCGGCGTGATGAACGAGTTCGAGGGCATCACGTCGGTCGGCGAAGTGGGGGACGACCAGCGCGGGCTGGACATCCAGGCCGAATACACTGCCGGGAGCGAACGGTTGCACATGTGCTACGGGTTCGATTTCCTTTCCGCGCCGTACCCGACCGGAACGCGGATCGCGGGCGTGCTGAAGGATTTCCAGGAACGTGCGGCGGACAGCTGGGCCTGCTGGGCGTTCTCGAACCATGACGTGACGCGTCACACCACGCGCTGGAACCTAGGACCGGAGGCCCACCGCTGCTATGCGGCACTGCTACTCTCGCTGAGGGGCACCGCGTGTCTCTACCAGGGCGAAGAGTTGGGGCTGACCGAAGCCTACGTTCCGTTCGAGGACCTGCAGGATCCTTACGGCAAGCGTTTCTGGCCCAAGTTCAAGGGCCGCGACGGGTGCCGGACGCCGATGCCCTGGAGCCATGACCAGTTGCATGGCGGCTTCTCGGAGAGCCGGCCCTGGCTGCCGGTCGCGATGGAACACGTGCAGGCCGCTGCCGAGGTTCAGGATCAGGACGAGACGTCGATGCTGAATTTCTATCGCTCGATGATCGACTTTCGCCGGGCCTATCCTTCGCTCATGAAGGGAGATCTGGAACTGGTCGAGGCCGATGACGAATATGTCAGTTTCGTCAGGGAATACGGGAATGCGCGAGTCTTCTGCGCCTTCAACCTGTCGGACGAGGAGCGGGTGGTCTCACTGCCCGAAGGGAGCTGGCAGATCGACCGCGGAGCTCCGTTCACGATCGCCGAAGACGGCACCAACACGACCCTGCCGGCATGGCAGGCGCTTTACGCCTTTGCCGGCGATTGAAGATAGGGGAGGGAACTCATGGCTGATCTGATTCTGACCGATATTGCGAAGTCCTATGGAGAGGTTCACGTTCTCAAGGACATCAACCTGACCATCAAGAAGGGCGAGCTGATCGTCTTCGTCGGCCCTTCGGGCTGCGGCAAGTCCACGCTGCTGAGAATGATCGCGGGTCTCGAGAAGATCAGCGGCGGGACGCTGGAGATCGACGGCATGGTCGTGAACGACGTGCCGCCCAGCGAGCGCGGTATCGCGATGGTGTTCCAGTCCTACGCGCTTTATCCGCACATGACGGTGCGCGAGAACATGCAGTTCGCGCTGAAGATCGCCAAGAAGTCCCCCGCCGAGATTGAGGAGCGGGTCGAGAAGGCGGCGAGAATCCTTCAACTGCACAACCTGCTGGACCGCCTGCCCAAGGCGCTTTCGGGCGGTCAGCGTCAGCGGGTCGCCATCGGGCGTTCGATCGTGCGCGATCCGAAGGTCTATCTGTTCGACGAGCCGCTGTCGAACCTGGACGCCGCGCTGCGCGTGGCGACACGGATCGAGATCGCGCAATTGAAGGAATCGATGCCCGACTCGACGATGATCTACGTCACCCACGACCAGGTCGAGGCGATGACGCTTGCCAGCCGCATCGTGGTGCTGGCGGGCGGCGGTATCGCGCAGGTCGGCTCGCCGCTGGAACTTTACGAGAAGCCCGAGAACGAGTTCGTCGCCCAGTTCATCGGTTCTCCGTCGATGAACCTGATCCCGGGCAAGATCACCGGAACCGGCGAACAGACGACGATCGAGGTGGCGCATGGCGGAACCGCGGTGTCCGACTATCCATCCCGGCCCGAGGACATGGGCAAGGAAGTCAACATCGGCGTGCGGCCTGAGGATTTCGTCGCCGCCGAACCAGGGGCGGGGCATATCTTCAAGGGCAACGTGAACATCACAGAGGCCCTGGGCGAGGTGACGCTGCTTTATTTCGAGTCGCAGGACGGGCGCGATCCGGTCATCGGCAAGTTGCAGGGCATCCATAAGGAACTGCGCGGGAAAGAGGTGTCGCTGACGGCCGTTCCGGCGAAAGTGCATGTCTTTCTGGACTCGCAGTCGCTGCTTTACCGCGACCGGCCGATCAAGAAGATCGCGACCAAGACCCACTGATTTCCTAGCGGCAGGGAACCGGGTAGGTCAGCCGGATCGGATTGGCGTCGTACGCCTGATCCTTTCGCAGACAGGTGACTTTCCCGGTCCCGTCGGCCCAGAACAGGTGCGGGTCCACGGGCCTGGCCTTGGCGCGGGTCGGGCCGCGGCGCACCTCGAAGTGCAGGTGAACCTGTGCTCCGGCCGACAAGCCACTGGCGCCCATCGCGCCGACACGGTCGCCACGGGCGAGTTTGTCGCCCACGGAGACATCGATGGATTGAAGGTGGTGATAGGTCGTGAGGATCCGCATGCCATCCTGATCGGTGCCGTGCGACAGGTGAACCTGCCGTCCGTGCATCGGCTCGGTGAAGGCGGCCACAACGACACCCGGAGCGGCGGCGATGACGGGGGTGCCGGCCCTGGCCCTGATATCGATGCCGTAATGTGCGTAGGGCGTGGAAGTCTGTCGGGGCGCGAATTCCTGCGAGATGAAGGGGGCGTTTCCCGGCATGGTCACCAGGACCGGATCAGGCACGAGCGGCGAATACGGGACCGCCTTGCCGAGAGGCGCCTGCAGGTCACACGCAGCAAGAAGCAGGCAGAATGCGGCTGGTCCCGGCTTCATGACATCCTCCATCCTGTTGCGGGGGACAGAATAACGAGGAACGTTCGTCCCGCATCAAGTCTATTGTTGGCGCGTTTCAGACTTCGGCCACGCCCACCACGTAGTTCTTGCCGTAATGTTTGGCGCATTTCGGGCAGGTTGTGTAGAAAAAGTAGATCCTGCCGGGCAGGCTGCCGCTGTCGCGGACAAGCTTCTCCATCTCGCCGTACCAGTCTTTCGCTTCCCGATAGGGCCCCTCGAAGACCTTTGTGACGAAAACGCCGGACAGGGTCGTCATCTTTTCGCCGGGAATGTCGCGGGGGACCGAGAACAGGTGCTCGGCCCTGAAGGGCGACAAGTCGCGGCTGAGGACGATCATGTCGTCATTGTCCCAGCCGCCGTTCTCTTCCACACGAGCGTTCACCCGGCCGAACACCGATCCCATGTTCAGCGGAATGTGCATGGCGCTTCGGGTTTCGGCGCGGAGGAACCGCTTGTCGGCGAAGTGCAGATCCTGTCCGTCCCAGCCTTCGGGGTCGAAGCGGGGACAGCAGCCGGTCTCGTTCACGCTGTCGTCGAAGTGGGGGAGAGCATTGGTACGCATGGCGGATCTCCTTACCTGGCCGCTCCTTGTCACCCGGCCCGTCAGGCGTGTCGTTGACCCCGGTCAATCAACGACAGGTCCGTGCGGTGTCGTGCCGCGCTGGCAAGGCAGGGGGCATGTGGCAGAAAGCCCGAGCCAGGAGACATCAACCATGACGCATTTTCCGCCACCGCCACAGTTGCCAGCCCGTGTCGGTCTGTTTCGACGGGTTCCGCCCGCGATATTTCCCGCCATTCTTGGGCTTCTGGGCCTTGTCGCGACCTGGCGGCGCGCTGTCGAGGTGTTCGGTATTCCCGCGGGCATCGTCGAGATCGCCGCTGGGATGGTGAGCCTGCTTTTTCTATATTGCCTGGTGGCTTACGGGACGAAAGTCATCCTGCGTCCGGGGGTTGTTCTGGAGGATCTGAAGACGCTTCCGGGGCGTACGGGGCTTGCGGCGCTGTTCATCGGCCTGATGGTGGAGGCGGCGCTGCTGGCGCCCATCGGCCCGGGCCTTGCGAAGGCGGTGCTTGCGGTGGGAATCGTCGGGCTGCTGGCGATTGTGTTTCAGGTCCTGCCGCAAAGGCTGCGCGGAACGGATACGGCGGGACCGATCACGCCTGCGATGCACCTGGTTTTCGTGGGCTTCATCCTGGTGCCGGGGGCGGCGATTCCGCTGGGTGTCGGACTGGGCGTGATGCCCTGGCTGATCTGGTACTGCCTTGCCGCGGCAGTGCTGATCACGATCCTGAGCATCCGACCTCTGCTGACCGGCGAGGGCGCACCCCCTTTGCGCCCCTTGCAGGTTATTCATCTTGCACCGGCCGGCTTCGTGGCGGGCAGCGCCTTGCTGACGGGACAGACGCTGCTTGCCGGCGTGGCGCTAAGCTGGGCAGCACTTCTGGCCGCGGTATTCCTGGTGCGACTTCGCTGGCTGACGGCCGGCGGGTTCAGCGGGTTCTGGAGCGCCTTCACCTTTCCGGTGACGGCGTTCGTGGGGGCATTGTTGCTTGGGTCGGAGGCTTTCGGCATGGAAAGCCTTCGGATCGGAGGCGGTTTGATCCTTGTGGCGGCGACGCTGTACATTCCGGCCATTGCCTACAAGGTGCTGAAGCTATGGGCGAAGGGAATGCTGGCGGCCAAGACGAACGCGGCAATCGCCTGAGCCCGACGCGCGGGACCGCGCAGACCGATGCATGGCGCGTTTCCGGCCTCTGGCGGTATCGGGACACAAAATGTGGGTGTCTTTGTCGCAATAGGCGCAAATAGCCCTTTTCGCCACGCCGGACCCGTGCAATAGGGGGGCGTCAAACGAACCCTCCCAAGGAGACCACTCATGGAGATTCGTGAGGCACTCACATTCGACGATGTTCTTCTGGTTCCGGCCGCCTCGAAGGTGCTGCCGTCGACGGCCGATACGCGGACCCGCGTGACGAAGAGCATCGGGATGAATATTCCCCTTCTGTCCTCGGCGATGGACACGGTGACCGAAGCGCGCATGGCGATCGCGATGGCGCAGGCCGGCGGAATCGGGGTGATCCACCGAAATCTGGATATCGAGCAGCAGTCGCGTGAAGTGCGGCGCGTCAAGCGTTTCGAGTCGGGCATCGTCTACAGCCCGGTCACGCTGACGCCGAACCAGACGCTGGCCGACGCCAAGGCCTTGATCGAGAGATATAATTTCACCGGATTTCCCGTTGTCGACGAGCACCACAGGGTGGTCGGGATCGTCACCAACCGGGATATGCGGTTCGCGGAAAACGACCGGACGCCGGTACACGCGATGATGACCTCGGAAAACCTGGCCATCCTGCGCGAGCCTGCCGATCTGGACGAGGCGCGGAGCCTGATGCAGGCGCGTCGGATCGAAAAGCTGCTGGTCACCGATGCGGAGGGCAAGTTGACCGGACTTCTGACGCTGAAGGACAGCGAACGTGCGGTGCTTAATCCGCAGGCCTGCAAGGACAGCCTGGGCCGCCTGCGGGTCGCGGCGGCCACCACCGTCGGAGACGCGGGGTTCGAGCGTTCCGAGGCGCTGGTCGACGCGGGCGTGGACATAATCGTGATCGATACCGCGCATGGACATTCCGAGGGCGTCGCGAAAGCCGTCGAGCGGGCCAAGAAACTGTCGAACGAAGTGCAGATCATCGCCGGGAACGTGGCGACCGGAGAGGCGACGCGGGCCCTGATCGGGGCGGGCGCGGACGCGGTGAAGGTGGGCATCGGGCCCGGTTCGATCTGCACGACACGCATGGTGGCCGGTGTCGGCGTGCCGCAGCTGACCGCGATCATGGATTGCGCCGCCGCGGCGGGCGACGTGCCCGTTATCGCGGACGGCGGCATCAAGTTTTCCGGCGATTTCGCCAAGGCCATCGCGGCGGGGGCGTCCTGCGCGATGGTGGGCTCGATGATCGCTGGAACCGACGAATCTCCGGGCGAGGTGATCCTGTACCAGGGCCGCAGCTTCAAGTCCTATCGCGGCATGGGAAGCCTTGGCGCGATGGCGCGCGGTTCGGCCGACCGCTACTTCCAGAAGGATGCCGCAAGCGACAAGCTGGTGCCCGAGGGCATCGAGGGGCAGGTTCCCTACAAGGGGTCCGCTAGTGCAGTTATACATCAGTTGGTTGGCGGACTTAGGGCCGCAATGGGCTACACAGGTTGCGAAACTGTCGAAGAAATGCGACAAAAGTGCAAATTCGTGCGGATCACCGGGGCCGGGCTGCAAGAAAGCCATGTCCACGATGTCCAGATAACGCGCGAAAGTCCCAATTACCGTTTCGGATAGGGGCTTGAGTTGTAAGGTGCCGGTCTCGAAGGCGAGGCCATTGTTGAGTGTACAGCCAGGTGGGGGCCATGGCAGATCGCGCATTGCGGCCGGAAAGTCCCGAAAGGGGTGTGGTCGATCTTGAGAACGACGATCGCTGGCAGGCACGGCTTGAGGAAGCGCGTGCCCGGCGGGCGATAGCGCTGCGCGAAAAGGCCAACTCCGAACATGCTCCGAAACGGCGCAAGAAGCCGTGGGAAGAGGACGGAGACGACGAAGATTTCCCGATATACGAGCCCATCGACCCCGCCTTTCAGGAAGAGGACGACGATCGTCTGGATTTCTCGGACCGGGTGAAATCGCTTCGCAAGACCAGCGAACGGCCCGAAGAGCGAACCGCGCCAGTATCCGGCAGCAATGGCGGCCCCGTTCTGGACGAAGAGGTTTTCCCGTTTCCCTCGGCACCTTCGGGTCCGTTCGAGGTCAAGACTGTGCCAGTCGACGAAGACCTATCGGAACCTCCGGTACGGGATGAATTCGAGGCGCGCAGGAAGTCGGTCGCGGACCGCTATATCCAGGCGCTGTCGCCCGATTTCACGCCGGTGCGCCCCTATGTTCCCGTGGTGCACGAGCCCGTGCGGTATCAGCCCGCACGTGCCCCCGAGACGCCTTCGGCGGATGAAACCGAAAAGCTGGCGCGTGAGTATGGTTCGACGATGGTGGCGGATGCCGTCACCGAGGTCGCGGCGAGCCCCGAAGCTGCAGTCGAACCGCGGAGAGCACGCCGGAAAGGCATGCCGCTTCTGCTTCTTGCCGGTGTCTGCGTGATGGCGCTGGTGCCGTTCACCAAGACGGTTCCGCCGTTGGAGAAGGGGCCGATCTCGGAGGTGCGGATGCCGATATTCGGCCTGGAGCCCGCTTTGGGTATCACCCGGCCGATGAACGCGTTGCCACGCGAAACCGCATCGGGCGAGTGGGTGCCGACCGTTGTAACGCCCCCCGGCGGTCCGTTGTCCTTGCCGCTGGAGCGCGCCGCGTCGTTCACGCATCGGATCGATCCGCTTGTCCCCGTGTCCGTCGGAGAGGAAAGCTTTGGAGAGCTTGGCTGGTGGCCGCTTGCGTCACCGATCGATGGGACGACTGCGCCGGTTCTGGCAGACTTGAGCGCCGACCGCCTGCCGGGTGTCACCGAGCCACCGTCGGTCACTGCCGCCGCCGATGCGGCGCCAGCGTATCCCGAGCCGCTGAGCCTGCTGCGTGTCACCATTCTTGTTCCCCGGACCACGAACGACGCGGTCGCCGACGAGATCGCCGAGGACTTGTCGCTGCGCGGGCATGACCTGGCCGCGATCGAACCCGTCGATCTGAAGATCAGCCAGCGAAACATCCGCTATTTCCACGACGAGGATCGGGGCGAAGCGGCGCGGTTGGCGGAGGCCTATGGCGCCAGGCTTCGCGATTTCACCTCGTTCCGGCCAACGCCGGAAGAAGGAACGCTGGAAATCTGGCTTGCGGGCGACGCCTTGCCAAGGCAGCCCGTGGCCCGCCGTGCGCCGGTTGTCGAGCAGGCGCCGCCGCCGCCTCAGCCTCGCGTGATCATCATCCAGCGCCAGCCCACTTTCCTGGATCGGATCACGGATGTTCTGGGGGGCGGACATGTGGAGACCGGACCGTCGAACCCCCTGGACGACGGCGGTTCCACCGTGCCTGCGCCGACGACAACAGCTTCGACTACGGCTCCGGCGACCGGTACCGGCGGGACCACGACAGGTGGAACCGGCACCACCACCGGCGGGACGACCGGGTCGACCACCACGGGTGGCACAACGACGGGTGGAACAGGAACGACCACGGGCGGAACAGGTACCACGACTGGTGGAACCGGGACGGCGACGGGTGGAACAGGAACCACGACGGGCGGAACAGGTACCACGACGGGTGGAACGACCACCGGTGGCGGGACCGGGGGGACCACGACGGGCGGAACCGGCTCCACCACGGGCGGCTGATCCGATAACCTCCGGACGCATTCTTGCAAGGACGCCGGTTTGCGCCTAAGCGGAAGGCCGAACCATTCTCGGACATTCCATCGCCCCATGACGCCTGCCGCGCGAATTCAAGCCGCCATCGAGATTCTTGACCAGATCCTCTCTGGATCGGCGGCCGAGCAATGCCTGACCGCCTGGGCCCGGAAAAGCCGTTACGCCGGGTCCGGCGACCGCGCGGCAATTCGCGATCTCGTGTTCGATGCCCTGCGCCGCCAGCGATCGCTGGCATGGCAGGGCGGTGCCATGACCGGGCGCGGGCTGATGATCGGGCGGCTGAGGGCAGAGGGATCGGACCCGGGTCAGGTCTTCACCGGCGAGAGATATGCACCGGCGTCGCTGTCTGCCGAGGAAGCGGCAGATGGCGGTCCGCTGGACGAGGCGCCCGAGGCCGTTCGCCTCGATTGCCCCGACTGGCTGTGGCCGCATTTCGAGCGGTCCTTGGGTGAGGCCATGAATGAGGTTCTGGTTGCACTGCAATCGCGCGCGCCGGTTTATCTGCGGGTGAACGCCGCCCGGACCACGCCGGAGAATGCGATCCGCGCGCTTGGGGATGACGGGATCGTGGCCGGTCCCGGTCCGCTTGGTCAGACGGTCTTGCGCGTGACCGCTAATCCCCGCCGCATCCAAGGTTCCACGGCCTATCGCGACGGGCTGGTGGAATTGCAGGATGCCGCCTCGCAGGCCGTTGTCGACCTGGTGCTGCCCCATGCGAAGGGAGCGGAGGTTCTGGACTATTGCGCCGGCGGCGGCGGCAAGGCGCTTCATCTGGCGGCAGGTGGCGCGCGCCGGGTGGTCGCGCACGATGCCGATCCCGGCCGGATGCTGGATATTCCCGTACGGGCCGCAAGGGCGGGACACGACATTCAGGTCGTCGAAAAACCGGCGGGCGTGTTCGACTGCGTTCTTGCGGACGTGCCCTGTTCGGGAAGCGGCGCGTGGCGCCGGCAACCGGAAGCGAAATGGCGTCTGACGCCCGAACGTCTGGGCGAGCTCAACGCGATCCAGGACACTGTCCTTGCGAAGGCCGGCGGACATGTCCGGGCCGGCGGCGTTCTGGCCTATGTGACGTGCTCGCTACTGGACAGCGAAAACGGGGAGCGTGTCGATGCGTTCTTGCGGGGCAACCCCGGGTGGCGCGAATTGCACCGGGCAAAGTTCACCCCTCTTGACGGAGGCGACGGTTTTTTCGTTTCGCTGCTTCGGAAAACATGATCGCTCGGTACATGTTTTCGAGCCGCGTTTAGATTTCGTTAACGATTTCCCCCCACAGTCACCAAGGATTGGGATCGCCAGCTGGGGGGCCTCCATTGAACGACCGCAAGGGCCGGGCAATCGCTTTGCCTCCGGCCTCGGATATATACGATCGGTTCTTCCTGCTCTTGTCGGCTTCGGGGCTGATGTTCATTGCCGGTCTCGTGGTGCCACATCCGGAGGCCGAGAAGGTGTTTCTTGGAGCAGGTGCGGGCCTTCTGGTTCTTGCGCTTGCGGGTGCGGGTTTCTTTCTGCACGACCGTTTTCTGTCGCTAAGGGATAGCGCCAGGGCGCGGCGGATGCTGGACATGGAGACCTGTCCGGCAATGGTGACGGACAGCGCCGGCTGCGTGCTGTTCGTGAACAAGGTTGCGGCGCGGTTCCCGGCCACGGGAAAGGGGGTGCCGGTCTCGCTGGTAATCCACGACACGTTTGGCCTTGGCGAGCGGTTCACCGAACGGCTTGTGGCGCGTGCGGCAACGGGCGAAACGGCGGTTGAAACCGTGAATTCGGGCGGCAACCGCCTGCGGATCGAGGTGCGCATCGTGGCGCCGACCCGTCTTCTATGGCGTTTCGACCAGAGGTCCGCGCCCGATGCCGTCGGCGACGCCGTGGATCGCGTGGCGATGCTTTCGGTTGCGCCGGACGGGCAGATCCTGGGCGGAAATCAGCGCGCGAAGGACCTGATCGGTGAATTGCCCGGCTCGACCCAGGCCCTGTTCGGCGAGGCCGGGTTCGCATCGGGCCAGGCGCGGGATATCACAGGCGCCAAGGGGGCGTTCAACGTGACGATCCTGGAGTTGCGAAATTCCGAAGGCTGGCGCGAGATCGCGATCGTTCCGACTGACAGCCTGTCGTCGCGTCCACTTGACGAGATCGTGGGCGAGCCGGGACTTCTGGAGGCGTTGCCGGTGCCGATGGTAAAGATCGCGGCCGATGGGACCCTGACCGAGGCCAACCATGAGGCTCGGGCGATCCTGTCGCTGGAGGCCGGACCTCTGCCGCCGCTCTTCGAACTGGTCGAGGGGATGGGGCGGCCGATTTCGGACTGGCTGGAGGACGCCACCAAGGGCAGGGGGCTTCTGAAGCCGGAGATCGTGCGCGCCGTGTCGTCGGTCCAGGAGTTGTTCCTTCAGATCACGCTGGGCCGCATGATCGAGGACGGCAAGACGTTTCTGGTGGGCATCCTGAACGATGCGACCGAACTGAAGACGCTTGAAGCGCAGTTCGTCCAGAGCCAGAAAATGCAGGCCATCGGTCAACTGGCGGGAGGTGTTGCGCATGATTTCAACAACCTTCTGACTGCGATCAGCGGGCATTGCGATCTGCTGTTGCTGCGCCACGATCCGGGCGACCCGGAATATGCCGACCTGATCCAGATTTCCCAGAACGCCAATCGGGCCGCCAGCCTGGTGGGTCAGCTTCTGGCCTTCTCGCGCAAGCAGAACCTGAAGCCGCAGGCGTTGGATTTGCGCGACACGATGTCTGATCTGGCGCATCTTCTGAACCGCCTGATCGGAGAGCGAATCCAGCTTGACGTGATCCATGCGCCGGGCGCGCAGGTGATCCGCGCGGATCGTCGCCAGATGGAACAGGTGATCGTCAATCTGGTGGTAAATGCGCGCGACGCCATGCCCGAAGGGGGACAGATCGCGATCACCATCCGCCGTCATCATCTGACGGCGGAACTGGTCCGCGACCGCGCCCATGTGCCGCCGGGCGATTATGTCGTGCTTGAGGTGCAGGACACCGGAACCGGTATCGCGCCGGAAGGGATCACCAAGATTTTCGAACCTTTCTACACGACAAAGAAAACGGGAGAGGGGACGGGTCTTGGACTGTCGACGGCGTACGGGATCGTGAAGCAGACCGGGGGTTACATCTTCGTGGACAGCATGATCGGCAAGGGAACGCTGTTCAGTCTCTATTTTCCGGTCCACGACCTGCCCGAGGACTTGCCGGACAACACCACCGAGGACGACAAGCCGTTGGCGCCCGCCCATACCGGAGGCGTGATCCTTCTCGTCGAGGACGAGGCGCCGGTCCGGGCGTTTGCCAGCCGCGCGCTCAAGATGCGCGGCTATACCGTGCTGGAGGCGGAGAATGCCGAGGAGGCGCTGAGCATTCTGGAGACCGCTGATCTGAAGGTGGACGTCTTCGTCACCGATGTGGTCATGCCCGGCCTCGATGGTCCTTCGTGGGTAAGGCGCGCCTTGCGCGACCGGCCCGACACGCGCACCGTTTTCGTATCCGGCTATTCGGAGGAAGGGCGTGTCGAGAAGCAGGCGCGAATCCCGAACTCGGTCTTCCTTCCGAAACCCTTTTCGCTGCACCAGCTGACCGCGGTCGTGAACGAGCAGTTCCGATAGGAAATCGCTCTGGCCGGACAGGTTTTGGCTGAGGAACCACGTCACGGTAACACTCTCTTAACGTTGGGTTCTCATAAACTTGAGAACAAAACGGTTGAAATGTTCTCTTTTTGGTCTCATACATCGCAACAAGAACAAGAGGCGAACATGAGTGGCGTTGCCGCCGACCGGCGGCTGTGAAATAAGGAACAGGACCAATGGGTGCAGCAGAAATTCTGGACATGACCACCAAGAAGGACAGCGACAAGCAGAAAGCGCTGGATTCCGCGCTGGCGCAGATCGAACGGCAGTTCGGCAAGGGTTCGATCATGAAGCTGGGCGGGGATACCGTCATGCGCGAAATCGAATCGACGTCGACCGGTTCTCTGGGACTGGATATCGCGCTGGGGATCGGTGGTCTGCCGAAGGGCCGGATCGTCGAGATCTACGGGCCGGAATCGTCGGGTAAGACAACGTTGACACTGCACTGCGTGGCCGAAGAGCAGAAAAAGGGTGGCGTCTGCGCTTTCGTCGACGCCGAGCACGCGCTGGACCCGCAGTATGCCAAGAAGCTTGGCGTGAACCTGGACGAGTTGCTGATTTCGCAGCCCGACACCGGCGAGCAGGCGCTGGAGATCGTCGATACGCTGGTGCGCTCGGGGGCGGTATCCATGGTGGTGATCGACTCGGTTGCCGCGCTGACGCCGAAATCCGAGCTTGAGGGCGACATGGGCGACAGTTCGGTCGGCGTTCATGCCCGACTGATGAGCCAGGCGATGCGCAAGCTGACCGGCTCGATCTCGCGGTCGAACTGCATGGTGATCTTCATCAACCAGATCCGGATGAAGATCGGCGTCATGTTCGGCAGCCCCGAGACGACGACGGGCGGCAACGCGCTGAAGTTCTACTCTTCCGTGCGCCTGGATATCCGGCGCATCGGCGCGATCAAGGATCGCGACGAGGTGGTGGGCAACACGACCCGCGTGAAAGTCGTCAAGAACAAGGTCGCGCCGCCGTTCAAACAGGTCGAATTCGACATCATGTATGGCGAAGGCATCTCGAAGACGGGTGAATTGCTGGATCTTGGCGTGAAGGCCGGTGTCGTGGAGAAATCGGGGTCGTGGTTCAGCTATGGCGACGAACGGATCGGACAGGGACGCGAGAACGCCAAGCAGTTCCTGAAGGACAATGCCGACATCGCCTGGCAGATCGAGGACAAGATCCGGGCGGCTCACGGGCTGGATTTCGGCGGCTCGGAAGACGATGCCGTGCCTGCCGACATGGATGATGACGGCCTTATCGAGGGCTGACGAAGGAATATAGCGCGCTTTCCTGTAAAGGAGACGCGGAGTATCCAGCGAAAGGCCGTCCCCCCGGGGCGGTCTTTTTCGTTTGTGGCGCTGGCGCCGGTCCTGTCGTCGGGTGGATACCGGCCCCTTGCCGGTGCGCCGGAGCGTCATCCTTGCTTTACGCTCTGAAAGGAAGCGTATATTCCGTGCTCTTGCCCCGAACGACAAGTGACACCCATGACAAGCCTGAACGACATTCGCGCGACCTTTCTGAGCTACTTCGAGAAGAACGGCCACGAGGTGGTCGACAGTTCGCCCCTTGTGCCGCGCAACGACCCGACGCTGATGTTCACCAACTCGGGCATGGTTCAGTTCAAGAACCTGTTCACGGGTCTGGAGCGGCGCGATTACGTGCGCGCAACCACGTCTCAGAAATGCGTGCGGGCGGGTGGCAAGCACAACGATCTCGACAACGTGGGCTATACCGCGCGTCACCATACCTTCTTCGAAATGCTGGGGAATTTCTCGTTCGGCGATTATTTCAAGGAAGAGGCGATCCCGTTCGCGTGGAACCTGCTGACCGAAGATTTCGGGATAGACAAGTCGCGGCTTCTGACGACGATCTACCATACCGACGACGAGGCCTTCGAGATCTGGAAGAAGGTCGGCGTGCCCGAGGACCGGATCATCCGGATCGCGACCAGCGACAACTTCTGGCAGATGGGACCGACGGGTCCCTGCGGCCCCTGCACCGAGATCTTCTATGATCACGGCGATCATATCTGGGGCGGGCCTCCGGGGTCGGCAGACGAGGACGGCGACCGGTTCATCGAGATCTGGAACGTCGTCTTCATGCAGAACGAGCAATTCGAAGACGGCTCGATGCGGGCGCTGGACATGCAATCGATCGACACCGGCATGGGGCTGGAGCGGATCGGCGCGCTGTTGCAGGGCAAGCACGACAATTACGACACCGACACGATGCGGGCTCTGATCGAGGCGTCGGCCCACGCGACCTCGACCGATCCCGACGGCGAGGGCAACGTGCATCACAGGGTAATCGCGGATCATCTGCGCTCGACCTCGTTCCTGATCGCCGAGGGTGTGCTGCCGTCGAACGAGGGCCGGGGCTATGTCCTGCGCCGGATCATGCGGCGGGCGATGCGCCACGCGCATCTGCTGGGTGCGAAAGATCCGGTCATGTACCGGATGGTGGCTGAACTGGTGCGCCAGATGGGCGATCATTATCCCGAGCTGGGGCGCGGCAAGGCCCTTATCGAGGAGACGCTGAAGGCCGAGGAGACGCGTTTCAAGGCAACGCTGGAGCGGGGCCTTGGTCTTTTGGACGACGCAGTGGCCGATCTGCCCGAGGGCGATCCGCTGCCGGGCGAGACGGCGTTCAAATTGTACGACACCTTCGGTTTCCCGCTGGACCTGACCGAGGATGCGCTGCGCGAAAAGGGGATCAAGGTCGATCTGTCGGGCTTCAACGCGGCGATGGACGAGCAGAAGGCCAAGGCGCGCGCCGCCTGGGTGGGCTCGGGCGAGGCTAAGGATGCCGAGATCTGGTTCGAGATTGCCGAGGCGCATGGCGCGACCGAGTTCCTGGGCTACGAGACCGAGAAGGCCGAAGGGCAGGTTCTGGCGATTGTCTCGGATGGCAAGCCAGTCGATTCGGTCGGGGCCGGCCAGGACGCGTGGATCGTCACGAACCAGACGCCGTTCTATGGCGAGGCCGGTGGCCAGGTGGGCGATACCGGCTGGTTTCGGTCGATCGAGGACCACGACATTCACGGTTCGGTTTCCGACACTCAGCGCTTTGCCGGCGGTCGCGTCTTCGCGCACCGTGTGACGCCCGAGGCCGGGCGGCTGAAGGTGGGCACGCCGGTGCGTCTTGAGGTGGATCACACGCGCCGAACCGCGATCCGGGCGAACCATTCGGCGACGCATCTCTTGCACGAGGCGCTGCGGCAG
Source organism: Silicimonas sp. (assembly GCA_040220415.1). Taxonomy (GTDB): domain Bacteria; phylum Pseudomonadota; class Alphaproteobacteria; order Rhodobacterales; family Rhodobacteraceae; genus JAVJUV01. The sequence continues at coordinate 6,953 of JAVJUV010000018.1, read as the reverse complement.
GCGCTTGGCGACCATGTCGCGCAGCGGGGATCGCTGAACGCGCCGGATCGGCTGCGGTTCGATTTCAGCCATCAAAAGGCGCTGTCGGCGGGGGAACTGCGGCAGGTCGAGGACGAGGTAAACGCCTTCATCCGGCAGAATACCCCGGTCGAGACCCGGATCATGACGCCGGACGATGCGCGCGCCATCGGGGCCCAGGCGCTGTTCGGTGAGAAATACGGCGACGAGGTTCGGGTCGTGTCAATGGGCCGGGCCGAGACCGGCAAGGGTGTGGACGGCGACACCTGGTCGATCGAACTTTGCGGTGGCACGCATGTGTCGCGCACCGGCGATATCGGGCTTTGCGTGGTCCTGGGCGACAGCGCGTCGTCCGCGGGCGTGCGCAGGATCGAGGCGCTGACGGGCGACGTCGCCTTGCGTCACCTGAGCGATCAGGATCAGCGCGTCCGGGAGGTGGCCGGCGCCTTGAAGGCGCAGCCCGCGGAGGTTGCCGAGCGTGTGAAAGCCTTGCAGGCCGAGCGTAAGCAACTGGCTTCCGAAGTTGCCGATCTGCGCCGCCAGCTTGCCATGTCGGGCGGTGGCGGCCAGCCGGTCGCGGATGCCGAGGTGGTCAATGGCACTGCATTTCACGCCCAGGTGCTTTCGGGCGTTTCGGGCAAGGATCTGCCGCCGCTGATCGACGAACACAAGGCGCGGCTGGGCTCGGGCGTGGTGCTGCTGATCGCGGATACCGGCGACAAGGCGGCGGTGGCGTCGGGCGTGACGGAGGATCTGATCGGTACCGTGTCGGCAGTCGATCTTGTCCGCGCGGCGGTGGCCGAACTGGGCGGCAAGGGCGGCGGTGGCCGCCCCGATATGGCGCAGGGCGGCGGCGCGTCCGCGAAGAACGCGGAGGCTGCGATTGCGGCTGCAAAACAGGTCTTGGGAGGATAGGATGCCTGCACTCTGGATAGCGCACGTAGAGGTTACGGACGCCGAGAAATACGGGAAGTATGCCGAGCTTGCCGGACCGGCGATTGCCAAGCACGGCGGGCATTTCATCGCTCGCGCGGGCCGGTTCGTTCAGCTGGAAGGCAAGGAGAGGCCACGCAACGTGGTGGCCAAGTTCCCTTCGGTCGAGGCGGCCGAGGCCTGCTATCACTCGCCGGAATACCAGGAAGCGCTGAACCACGCCCGCGGCGCGGCGGAGCGCGAACTGGTGATCGTCGAAACCACCGAGTGACGTCGCCGTCGCCAAGCGTTTCGGTAACGGATGACGGTAGGGAGGGCCGCTGCCATGAGGCTCAGGGACGCTCGACGTCGAAGATGATGTTGCCCCTGGCGATCAGTCCGACATAGCGGCAGGGATCGGGTCTTTGCATCAGGTGCGTCCAGGCCGCTCTTGCGAACCTGTCCGGCGCCCAGAAGACCATGATCGCGTTGATCGCGTCGCGGCCCACGATGGTTTCCGGCACATCGCCCAACCCGATCTTCTCGCGGTTCTCGGGCGACAGGGCGCGGATCTGCAGGGCGTATGCCAGATACTCGCTGGTGGCGGGACAAGTGGCATTGGGGCAGGGAATCGCGTCGGCGGCGGCGTGGGCCAGTTCGTGGAACAGGATACTGTCGAAATACTCCATCAAGCCGAGCTGGCTGAAGAGCGCGCTTTGGTCGATGATCGCGGACAGGCGTTCGGGACGCAGAAGTTCGATCCTGTCTTCGCCGCAATGGTAGAGGCCGACGCAGTTGTCTTCGAGTTCGTCCGCCAAAGAGACGCTGATCGGTCGGAAAAGCGGCAGATTGCACGAAGCCAGTTCTTCAACGGCCTGTTCGGCGACCTTGCAGATCCTGTTCCCGTACGGGCTTTCGCCGGTCAGTGTGATCTGGCCACCCGGGCAGGTGACCGGCTCGCCAAGGGCTAGGCCGGGCAAAAGCGTCAGGCAGAAGGCAATTTTCAGCACTCCAGGAGTCTAGAGGCGCAGGCCGTGAAAATAAAGGACTGGCGTCAGATACCGCTTCGCGAGGCGCGTTTGCGCTCGTGGATATCGAGGTAGCGCTTGCGCAGACGGATGACGTTGGGCGTCACCTCGACCAGTTCATCGTCGTTGATATAGGCAATCGCCTGTTCCAGCGAAAGTGTGACCGGCGTGGTCAGCCGCACGGCTTCGTCCGTGCCGGACGCGCGCACGTTGGTCAGCTTCTTGCCTTTCATCGGGTTCACGTCGAGATCGTTGTCGCGGCTGTGCTCGCCGATGATCATGCCTTCGTAGACCTGTTCCTGCGCGCCGATGAAGAGCTTGCCGCGCTCTTCGAGGTTCCACAGCGCATAGGCCACCGAGACGCCGGGTTCCTGCGCGATCAGGACACCTGCGCGCCGTCCCGGGATCGGACCCTTGTGCGGCGCCCAGCCGTGGAAGACGCGGTTCAGGACGCCGGTGCCGCGTGTGTCGGTCAGGAATTCGCCGTGGTAACCGATCAGCCCGCGCGACGGGACAAGTGCGACGATCCGGGTCTTGCCGGTTCCGGCCGGTTTCATCTCTGTCATCTCGCCCTTGCGGGGGCCGGTCAGTTTTTCGATCACGGCGCCGGTGTACTCGTCGTCGACGTCGACGATGACCTCCTCGATCGGTTCGTGCTGTTCGCCGTCGATGTCGCGGAACAGGACCTGCGGGCGGGAAATCGAGAGTTCGAATCCTTCGCGGCGCATGTTCTCGATCAGGACGCCCATCTGAAGCTCGCCCCGGCCGGCGACTTCGAAGGCTTCGCCACCGGGGGTGTCCTTGACGCGGATGGCGACGTTCGATTCGGCCTCTTTCATCAGGCGTTCGCGGATGACGCGGGATTGCACCTTCTTGCCGTCGCGGCCCGCGAGGGGTGAATCGTTGATGCCGAAGGTCACCGAGATCGTCGGCGGATCGATGGGTTGCGCCGGCAGCGCCTCGTCCACGGCCAGTGCGCAGATGGTGTCGGCCACGGTGGCCTTTGTCATGCCGGCGATCGAGACGATATCGCCCGCGACCGCTTCGTCGATCGGCTGCTGGCCGAGACCGCGGAAAGCGAGGATCTTGGTCACGCGGAACTGTTCGATCTTCTGGCCGAGCCGCGAGAGAGCCTGCACGGTGGCGCCGACCTTGAGGCGGCCGGATTCAACCCGACCCGTCAGGATGCGGCCGAGGTAGGGGTCCGACCCCAGCGTCGTCGCCAGCATGCGGAAATCCTCGCCGTCGCGCTTTTGCTGACGGGGGCGGGGCACGTGATGGACGATCAGGTCGAAGAGCGCCGAGAGGTCCTTGCGGGGTCCGTTCAGGTCGGCGTCGGCCCAGCCCGCACGGCCCGAAGCGTAGAGGTGCGGGAAATCCAGCTGGTCCTCATCGGCGTCGAGCGCGGCGAAGAGGTCGAAAACCTCGTCCAGGGCGCGGTCGGGTTCGGCGTCGGGCTTGTCGACCTTGTTCAGGACCACGATGGGGCGCAGGCCAAGCGCCAGCGCCTTCGAGGTGACGAATTTGGTCTGGGGCATCGGGCCTTCGGCCGCGTCGACCAGAAGCGCCACGCCATCGACCATCGACAGGATACGCTCGACCTCGCCGCCGAAATCGGCGTGGCCGGGCGTGTCGACGATGTTGATCCGCGTGCCTTTCCATTCGACGGACGTGCACTTGGCCAGAATGGTGATCCCGCGCTCGCGCTCGATATCGTTGGAATCCATCGCACGCTCGACCGTGGCCTCGCCTTTGCGGTAGACGCCGGATTGCTTCAGAAGTTCGTCCACAAGCGTGGTCTTGCCGTGGTCGACATGCGCGATGATCGCTATATTGCGAAGGTCCATGAAACTCTTGCCTCGGGAGGTTTGCGCGGCCTTAGCCCGCCCGCCGCCCAATGACCAGCCCTATCGCGCGACGTAACGGTCCCTGCGGTGATTTACGGCAATGATGAGGTTGACGACGACCGCGCCGAAAAGCGACCAGACGACCAGAAGCGGATCGAGGACGAAGACGGCGGCCGAAAAAAGGAAGGCGTCGAATATCAACTGGGTCCAGCCCGCACGGAACCCCAGCCGGTCCTGAAGAAAGAGCGCGAGGACACCGACGCCGCCCAGCGACGCCCCGTGACGGAAGAGCACGATCAGGCCCAGCCCCGTGCAGCCGCCCGCCAGCGCGGCGCCGACCGGCGCTGACAGGCGTTCGATGACCAGCACCTGGGGCAGCGTGTCGGCCATGACCGAGACGAGCGAAACCGCGATGACGCTCTTGACGGTGAAGCGAAGGCCCATTCGCAGAAGCGCCAGCGCCCAGAAAGGCAGGTTCACGACGAAGAAGACCGCGCCGAAACTCCAGCCCGTGAGATACGAGGCAAGGACCGCAAGACCCGCCGTCTGACCCGTGATCAGCCCGAGATGGGTCAGAAAAGTGATGCCAAGCGCGCACATCGCCGTTCCCAGGATGAAGGCCTGCGCGTCCTCGAAGATCGTGTGGTCGATGGTCTTGTGAGGTTCCGCCATCGTTCAGTGGGGCGTCGTCTTCGAAAAGACATGCAGCACCACCACGCCGGCGATGATAAGGGACAGCCCGATGACGGCGGCGAGATCCAGTTTCTGACCGAAGATCACGAAGCCCGCGAGCGCGATCAGCACGATGCCGAGCCCGGACCATATGGCATAGACCACGCCAACCGGCATGGCCCGGAGCGTGATGGACAGAAGATAGAAGGCAATCGCATAAGCCACGACTACCAGAACGCTGGGCCAGAGCCGTGTGAACTGCTGGCTGGCCTGAAGGGCCGACGTGCCGACGGTCTCGGCGATGATGGCTGCGAACAGCGCGATGTAGTGGACGGGCATGACGCTGGTCTCCTCAGCCTAGAAGCGCGTCCACTTCGCCTCCGGGCATGGCCTTTGACAAGGGCGAAAAGTCACCCGCGCCGAACATGGCGCGGGCGGCGTCCCGGATCGCGCCGTGGGTGACGCGGGCCAGAGACGAGCCGAGCGACAGACGTGCGGCGCCCATCGCGGCGAAGTCGGCGTGCGAAATGGCCGAATAGAGCGGTCCGGCGACCAGCACGTTCACGGGTTTGGCCGTGGCGGCGATGACGCGCTTCAGGTCTTCGACGGTCGCGGGCAGGGGAACATAGAGGCAATCCGCACCGGCCGAGTCGAAGGCCTGGATGCGTCTCAGCGCCTCGTCGATGTCGTAGTGCCCGTTCATCACGCCGTCGGCGCGTGCGACCAGAACGAAATCGCGGGGGAGCGCGCGGGCGGCAGCGGCGGCGGCACGAATTCGCTCGACGGCTTCGTCGAAGGGGTAGGCGCGGTCATCCGGCAGGGCGGCATCCTCGATCGAGATCCCTGCCAGACCGGCTTGTGCGGAAAGCCGCACCGTTTCGGCGCACGCATCCGGCGCATGGCCGAAACCGTTCTCGAAATCGCCCGATACGGGAACGCCGACCGCGGCGACCAGCGCTTCGGCGTGCGCCAGGGCTTCGTCGCGGCTTATCGTCCCGCCATCGGGGCGGCCAAGCGTGAAGGCGTGCGCGGCGGATGAGGTGGCGATGGCGCGGGCGCCGAGGGCGGCCAGCATCCTGGCGCTTCCGGCGTCCCACGCGTTGGCAAGGATGAAGGGGTCGCCCTTCCGGTGCAGATCGCGAAAGTTCATGCGGCGGCCTCCGTAAGCCGATCGTAAAGGTCGGCAAGCGTTTCGATCGCCGCCAGCAACCGGTCGTCGTCGATGGTCAGCGCCACGCGCACATGCCCGGCGGCGGCCTGTCCGAAGCTCTCGCCCGGCATGACGGCGATCGAATGTCCGTCCAGAAGCCTGTGCGCAAACGCCTCTCCGGACAGCCCCGTGGCGCGGATATCCACCATCAGATACATCGCTGCGGCAGACGGCACCACCGGCAGCCCGCGCCGCGCCAAAGCCTCTTTTACCGCCTTGTGGCGGCGGCGGAACGGGGCACCGATCCGGTCCTCGAAGGCGGCACCCCGTTCCAGCGCGAAGAGCCCTGCGTCCTGGATGAAGCCCGGCACGCCATAGGTGGTGTGGGTCGAGAGGTTGATGAGGTGGTCGATCGCCTCTTCGGGACCAACGATCCAGCCCAGGCGGCTTCCGGTCATGGCGTGGCTTTTCGAGAGCGAGCCGATCACCAGCGTGCGCTCGGCCATGCCCGGCAGTTGCCGGGGAGAGAGATGTTCGCCGTCCCAGACCTGGGTATCGTAGACCTCGTCCGAGATCAGCCAGAGATCGCGATCCCGCGCCAGCGCCGCGATGTCCAGCAGCGTCTTGCGCGTATAGACGACGCCGGTCGGGTTGTTGGGCGAGTTTATCAGCAGCGATCTCGCGCCCTCCGCCTGGGCGGCGATATCCGCGGCTTCGGGCTGAAACCCGCGATCCGCCTTCGCCTGAACCGCGACGGCCACGGCGCCGGTGCCCCGGATCGTGCCGGGGTAGGTGGCGTAGTAGGGGTCTATGAATAGCGCCCTGTCACCGGGGTCGCAGGCAGCGGTATGTGCCGCGAAAAGCGCCGACTGGCCGCCGGGGGTGATCACGACATTGTCGCGCGAGGTGGCGATGCCGGTCCTTTCGCTGACCCGCCGCGCCACGGCATCGCGCAGGGCGTCGGTTCCCGGAAGCGCGGCATAGCCCGTATGCCCGGCCACGGCGGCACGGTGCATGGCGTCCAGGATCTCGGGTTCGGTTCGCCGGTCGTGCTCGCCGATGGTCAGTTCCACGACGTCGACGCCCTCATCTTTCAGGGCGCGCGCCTTTCGGTAGATGTCCCAGCCGTCCGAGCCGCCGCCCGTCAGGCCTGATATGCGTGTCGATGTCCTCATGCCGAGACAGGGCCACGGGCAGGCACGGAAAGTCAAATCAATGTTCCTGAACCCAGCTTTCAGCGCCGTTCAGCCTGCCTTCTTCCCGGCCCAAATACGGCAGGGGTTGTGGGGGACAGCGTCCCCCACGCCGGTCGGCTCGCACCGGCGA
>JAVJUV010000017.1:0-9674 GCA_040220415.1 Silicimonas sp. | reverse complement strand
GAGGATCCGGGCCCTATAGAAAATTGGGCCTGGATCATCAGGGTCCATCTCTGATGCACGTTCGATCACGCTTTCCGCTTGCGGCGTCACGATCCCGTTCTCGGCTGCGATCAAGGCCTCGGCAAATAGCAGTAGGGTTGAGATATCTACATTGTCGCGAACTGTGACGCGTTCGAATGCATCGGCGGCATCATCGTAACGAGCTGTACGCATATAGGTCTGACCGAGCAGAACCCAACCATCACTTGGTCCACCCGACGGGTCAGCTTCAAGCCGGGTTTTTAATCTCTGGGTTAACTCTGAGAGGTTTGCGGCTTTCTGGATTTCAGATGCGCGAGACGCCAGAGGCTGGCTTTCGATCTTTGGCGAGCCGATTTGAGAATACAAAGCAAAGGCTACCAATGGCGTAGCAATGGCGGACGCGAAGATGATGCTTCGCCCACTTGCGCGCGACGACTCACGTGTCGCAAGCCGACCGGCAGCCAGAATGCGGCGTTTGATTTCAACCCTGGCCGCGTCCCCCTCGGTAACGGATATCAGATTCCGCTCTTGATCAATATCAATTTCGGAAAGCTGATCCTTGAGGATAACCAACGCTCCATCCTTTCTATTCAGGACTTCACCCGTTCGATAGAGACAGGACAAGAACAGGAGGGCGGTGATGGATGCCATCGCGCCTAACACCAACCAAATCATGGGCCTCTCCGTCCTTCATTCTCCTTAAAAATGGCCTCGAACTCACGCTCTTCATCGGGGCTCAGTGGATCAGCAGTGCCATCAAGAACCGCCCTGCTTCGGCGCCTGATTGTGACAAAGACAACGCTAATCCCAACGGCAAGAAGAACCGCAGGTCCGAACCACAACAAATATGTGGCGGGTTTCAGTCGCGGCTTGAAAAGGACGAAGTCACCGTAGCGATCTACGAAAAACGCAATGATCTCGTCATCTGTTTCACCTGCAATCAGACGTTCGCGCAGCAAGGTGCGCATCGTTCGGGCAACACCAGCATTCGAGCTATCGATATCCTGATTTTGGCAGACAACGCAGCGTAACTGCTTTGAAAGCTCCCGGGCGCGCGACTCAAGCACCGGATCATCCAGCAACTCATCTGGCTCCACAGCCCAGGCCGCGGTTGTCGCGGCAAGCACCAGTACGAGTAAATAGAGCCAACCCTTCATGATTGACCACCTGCTGCGGCCAACGCAGCACGAATTTCATCCTGTGCCTCTGGCGTCACAATGGGACCAACATAGCGATAGACTACGATCCCCGTTCCATCGATCACGAAAGTCTCCGGTACGCCGGAGATACCCCACTCAATCCCGACGCGGCCTTCGCTGTCTGATCCGATCCTCTCATAGGGGTTGCCAAGCTCCTCCAGCCAATTGGCTGCATCTGCTGATTTGTCCATGTAGTTGATCCCCATCAGCCGAACACCGTCCTGTTCGACAAGCCTTGTGAGCACCACATGCTCAGCACGACAGGGCACGCACCATGAAGCGAATACATTGACCAAAACCGGCTCGCCAACGCTACGAAGGGCTGCGGACGACAGTCCGGGTGTCTGAGTACCCTCTACCGGTGGGAGTTCAAAATCCGGAACTGGTTCGGAGACCAAAGCGGAAGGGATTGCGTTAGGATCACGGTCTGGGTTGAGCCCCCAGAACAAAAATCCACCCAAGACTACTGCGATCAGCGCTGGCAGCGCGAGAATGATTTTCTTCATCGTATCATTCCGCCGGTTGAAGCGCTGACGACCGGCTCTTTGGCGACGGCGCACCCACCCGCAATCTCCGGTCCGATAGCGAGAGGGACCCGCCAAGCACCAGCATCGTCGCTCCGATCCATATCCAATTAACCAGTGGTTCGTAGAGGATGCGCAAATTCCACTGGCCCGACGCCGTTTCGGCCGCAGGTTCACTGATGGTGACGTAGAGATCACCGCTTAGCGTTGATCGGATTGCAGATTCGGTTGTGGACGTCCCCGCAACTGGATAGCTTCTGCGCTCCGGACGAAGAAGCGTAATCTCCCGTCCATCTTTCAAGACGCGAAGCTGGCCTTGTTGTGCGATGTAGTTTGGACCACGGAACCGTTCGACGCCGTCGAATATTACCTCAAAACCTGCGATGTCCACGGTCGACCCCGGTTCTGCGAAAAGAACACGTTCTTCCTTCCAGGCTGTTGAACCTACGAATCCAAGCACAAGCATTGCAACGCCGAGATGCGCGAGCGTCATACCGTGCGCGGAGCGCGGCAGGTTCCGCGCGCGACGCAGCGACTGAGAAAGCGGTAGATCAAAGAGCTTGATACGCAGCGCCCATTCGCGCAAAGTCGCAAAAAAAACCCAGGCTGCAATCCCTATTGAGACCACAGCGAGCAGGGGCCCGTTTGTCTGAAGGTACCAAACGATCCCCGCGACACCAATCGCGATACCAAAAATCAAACGCAGCCGTTGCCAGATACCGGGAAGATCGGCCCGTTTCCAAGACAGGAATGGGCCAACTCCCATTATTATGACGAGCGGCAGCATGAAAGGGATAAAAGTCGCGTTGAAATACGGTGGTCCTACAGAGATCTTTTCTTCAGTCACCGCTTCCACAAACAATGGATAGAGTGTTCCAAAAAGGACGGTCGCCGTTGCGGTCGCGAGCAGAAGATTATTGAGCAAAAGCCCAGCCTCGCGGCTGATTGGCCGAAAGACGCCAACCGATCCAAGCTGAGGCGCGCGCCATGCGTAAAGTGTCAGTGAGCCGACAATTGTCACACCAAGAAGGCCGAGAATGTACACGCCGCGCGCTGGGTCGACCGCGAACGCGTGAACGGATGTCAAAATGCCGGATCTGACGATAAATGTCCCAAGAAGTGACAGAGAAAAGGTCAGGATGGCTAAAAGAATGGTCCAGCTTTTGAACGTATCCCGCTTTTCCGTGACAATAGCCGAGTGCAGGAGTGCCGTGCCGAGAAGCCAAGGCATGAAGGATGCGTTTTCAACCGGGTCCCAAAACCACCAGCCGCCCCAGCCAAGTTCGTAATACGCCCACCAAGAGCCGAGTGCGATCCCCGCAGTGAGGCTGATCCAGGCCGTCAGAGTCCATGGCCGCACCCAACGCGCCCATGCGGGATCCACCCGGCCCTCTATCAGAGCCGCGACCGCGAAGGAGAAGACGATCGAGAAGCCGACATACCCAAAATACAAGAGCGGGGGGTGCATCGCCAACCCGATGTCCTGCAGAAGCGGGTTAAGATCCGTGCCATCCAGAGGCGGCGGGAAAACCCGCTCGAACGGATTGGATGTAAAGAGCATGAAGCTCAGGAAACCGACACTAATCCAGGCTTGAACCGATAACGTTCGCGCTTTGAGACCAACCGGAATGTTTCTGCCCAGCAGCGCGACCCCAGCCCCGAAAAGTACGAGAATAAGGGTCCAGAGAAGCAGGGACCCTTCGTGGCTGCCCCAAGTGCCCGCAACCTTGAAGATCATCGGCTTTAGCGAGTGGGAATTTTCCACTACGTTTTGAACAGTGAAATCACTGACAACAAATGAGCGCATGAGTGCGCCAAACGCAATTGCAACCAATGTCACCTGAATCGCGGCTGTCGTCTTCGCACTTTCCATCCAAAGCACGCGCCCCGTGTTCGCCCCTACAATTGGCAGGACACTTTGAACAATTGCGACTGCAAGCGCCAAGACTAGCGCAAACTGTCCAATCTCAGGCGTCATGTTGCATGTTCCCGACGAGCGCTCTCGGATCACGGAGAACGACTTCTCCACTATGGCATTGGTCAACGAGATTTCTTATCATTTCGATCTACTTCGGCCAGTCGAGAACGGTTTCGCGAATTATTGACATCGACCCAACCGGAAACTTTCTGTGTCCAAGTCGCGATTGGAGCCACTGTGTTGATTCGACTTCATCGTAGTTCCTGAAGCAGCTGTAGGTTCAAACGTTTTAATTTTTGCTTTGGCTCTCAGATCCGCTGATTGCTATCTTTTAATATTTAAAACGCTTTGCACGGACCTTGGCATCGTGGATGCTTGCAGATCGTCACCAGCGTGACGTCGATCGCGAACCTAACCAATACGACAAATGACAATCTGGGCAGTCATTCAAAACGGATGGCAACTTCCCATTCACAGTCGCGTGACGTGCCGTCTCAGAAGGATAAAAGAGCTTGAACCTACAGCTGCTGCAGGATGTACGAGAAAGAAAAAATCGGAGCAGAAATTGTGCAAAGCTGCGTGGTGCTTTCAGGTCTTCAGAAGATATTGTGGATGCTGGCGGGTGCGGCATCGTTCGCCTTTATCGGGTTTTTGTTATCGGCTGACTACCGTGCCGCCAGCTGGCGAGATGTAAGTGAACCGCCGTTTTTTGCGGAGTTCGAACTAACAGGGCACAATGGAATGGTTTTTACAGAAGAGGACTTCGAAGGCCAGTGGATGCTGGTTTTCTTCGGCTTCACAAATTGTCCTGACATCTGTCCAACGACGCTCTCAGAGGTCGCAGCGGTGATGGAGGGTTTGGGAGATGACGCGTCAAAAGTCCAACCAATCTTCATCACGATAGATCCCCAACGAGACAACCCGACCGCACTGGCGCAGTATGTGCCAAAGTTCGACGCGGGCATCATCGGGCTCACAGGCACACCGGAACAGATCGATGAGACATCCGAAACCTTTCCAATCTTCTACGAGCGGATCGAGGAAGCTGCAGCATCAGACGGCTATACAATGGGGCATACATCACATCTTTTCCTTTTCGACACGCAAGCAGGCTTCGCAAAATCTTGGCCCTATGGCACCCCCGCTCAAGATATCCTCGCCGACCTAAGAGAGAGGCTCTGATTTTATGACCCGACTTTCCGGAGAGACTGCTCTCGGCCTGGCTTGGTTCATCGCGCTAAACGCATCTCTCGCCGTACTCTTCATCGGGGAGGTGCTGGGGCAGACTCCTTGCTTACTCTGCTGGGTTCAACGCACTTTCATGTTCCCCTTGGCCATAATTCTCGGGCTTGGGCTGTGGTGGCAGGACCGGCGCGTCGGTCGCTACGCGATCGCGCTGGCTATCGGTGGCGCCGCCATAGCACTTTGGCACCTCGGCCTCTATTTCGGGCTGATTCCCGAACGCATCCAGCCCTGCACTGCGAGCGGCCCATCCTGTACCGACGACAATCAATTGTTCTTCGGCATTCCTATCCCACTGATGGCGCTCGTCGCCTTCGCGATGATCGGTCTGCTGTCGGCTGTCTCACTGAAGGAAACACAAAAATGAAACGACGCGGCCTCATCCTGTCCGTTCTCGCTCTCGGTGCCGCCGGTTTCGGCGGTGCCGCATGGTACGCAACCCGCCCCGAGGCGATTGCCGAGGCCGCCCCCGTCGACCCGCAATTGGCCGATGGGCTGATCCGGCCCTATTCCCCGATCCTCGGCCCCGAGACGGCGCCTGTCACGATTGTCGAGTTTTTCGATCCAGCTTGCGAGGCGTGCCGCGCATTCTATCCCGTGGTCAAGGATATCATGGCTGGGCACGGTAATGCGGTACGTGTCGTAATTAGATACACTGCCTTTCACGGGGACGCTTCGGTGGAAGCGATCCGTGTTCTTGAAGCTGCGCGGATGCAGGACGTGTTCGAACCGGTGCTCGAAGCGGTCTTGCAAGAGCAGCCCCGATGGGCGTCCCATGGTGCGCCGGAGCCGGGTTTGCTCCTTGAGATTGCCGCAAGCGGAGGTCTGGATGTCGAAGCTGCCCAGACGCAGATGCTGGCCCCCGATGTTGTAGCGGTGCTGAACCAAGACCGTGCCGATGTCAAAACGTTTGGCGTGCGACAAACGCCCACGTTTTACGTAAATGCCAAACCGCTAGACCCGTTCGGTGAGGCGGAACTACGGCGGCTGGTGGCGACGGAAGTTGCGGCCAGCCAAAGTTGATACGCGGTCAGATGCAGGAGAAATTGTCGTGAAAAAACTTCCACACATCAAGGGATTGGCCTTTCTCTTGCTGCTCACGGGCCTGTCGGCCCCGGGATTTGCCGGCTCGGAGGATGTCGTCGTCGAGAGCGCGTGGTCCCGCGCCTCGATCGGCACGAGCCGTCCGGGGGCTGCCTACATGACCGTGCGCAACAGGGGTGACGACGCCGTTACGCTGACCAAAATTGCGACACCGCTGGCAATGATGCCCCAGATCCATGAGACGAAAACCGACTCCGCTGGCCTCAGTTCCATGGCGCCTGCAGGCGAGATCACGATTGAGCCCGGCCAAAGCGTGGCATTGGAGCCGGGCGGGCTGCACGCCATGCTCATGAAGCTGCAAGAGCCGATGGCCGAAGGCGAGACTTTCCCGCTGACACTGACCTTCTCGGATGGCGGCAAGGTGACGGTCGAGGTCCCAATCCTCGGGATCGCCGCGCGTGGACCAGAGGGCTGATGCAACGTCGGCAGCTCCTTCTATACGGCGCAGCCGGTGCCGGCGTCCTTGGCATGACGCTCTTCGTGGGCTGGTGGCGGGTGGACGGGCTTGGTGCGCCTGAACCAAAAGGGCAGCGGCCCCTGCCCCTATCGGCGATGGAGTTTCGGCTGACCGACCACGAGGGAAATGAGGTAGGGCCTGGCACCCTGATCGGTCGTCCGACAATGGTATTCTTCGGGTTCACCTACTGCCCGGACATCTGCCCGACGACCCTATCGGATATTTCCGGCTGGCTTGAGGAACTGGGCGACGAAGCATCAGAGATGAACGTTGTCTTCATCACGGTCGATCCGGAGCGGGACACGGTTGAGGCCATGGCCGAATATGTCGGCTATTTTCATCCGGTCATTCGTGGCTGGACGGGGCCGGAAGACCAGATTGCCCGCGCCACAGAAGGGTTTCGTGCCTCATTTGAGCGCGTCCCGACTGAGGGCGGCGGCTATACGATGAACCATACGGCAAGCGTATTCCTGTTCGATGCCGAGGGTGAGCTCGTCACGATGATCGACTATCACGAACCAAGAGAATTCGCGGTGCCAAAGATCCGGCGCGCACTGACAGAAAACGTAGAGGGGGCAAAATGAAGATAGGAACTGTCTTGGCGGCCGTGGCGGTCGCAGGCGCGATTTCGGTTGCCGGCATCGCCATCTCTGGCGTTCTGTCCAAAGAACCGGTGCCCCCTTCGATTGCTGAAGCGACCCTCTGGACTCCCGATCCGCTCACGCCGCCCCGGATTGCCGAAATCAATTCGGTCCGCCCCACACTCGCCCAGGCGGATCTCGCATTCGAGTTCAGACCCGTGCCCCTCCTGACCGTTTCCCCCACAGATACCTCCTTGCCATCTATCGAGCCCTCGCTGGTCACCTGGTCGCGCGAGATTGCGTCGGGCGAGACGCTTGATGCGGTCCTCTCCGATGCGGGGCTGGATGCTTCGGATCGCGCCGAAATCGCCTTGGCGATTGGCGCGGAATACGATTTGCGCCGTCTGCGTCCGGGTCACATCGTTACCGTGGTTTCCACAACGGACGACAACCCGCGTCGTGTAGAACTCGCCGTCGAAGACGGTGTCCGGATAGAGGCGGTCTTCGGCGAACTGCTTGCCGCTCGCGTGTTGGAGCCGGACCCCGAATTGGTGACTTTCGCCGGCAAGGCGGTGATCGAGAGCTCGATTTTCGCTGCCCTGGACACGGCAGACATCCCCGCCCGTTTTGCGGTGGACCTGGCGCAGATGCTGGGCGGCACCGTGGATTTCCGTCGTGATCTCGCGGGTGGCGAGACGATGCGCCTCCTTTGGCGCGAGGCCCGAGACGGGAACAAGAGGATTGGTCAGCCTGAGCTTGCCTTCGCTGAGCTGGATCTTGGTGGATCGGTCTACGAGATCGTCTGGCCGGACGACGGCAGCGGTCAAGCGACGATCTATGTCGACGGAGAAGTGCTGCGCGTGTTTGCGCAACCGGTGGAAGGAGCGCGGCTGAGTTCCGTCTTTGGCCGTCGCACACACCCAGTCTATGGGAATGTGCGCATGCACACCGGCGTCGACTTTGCCGCGGCAAGCGGTACGCCGGTAAAAGCAACGGCGCCCGGACGCGTGAGCTTTATCGGACGTCGTGGTGGATATGGCCGGGTGGTGGAGATAGCGCATGGATCCGACACCTTGACACGATACGCACATCTCAGCGAGGTGCCGGACACACTCGAACAAGGGCAGCGAGTGATGGCCGGAGATTTGATCGGCCGCGTCGGTGCAACTGGCACCGCAACCGGCCCAAATCTGCATTATGAGGTTCTGGTCGACGGTCGCCCGACCGATCCTCTCTCTGACGACCGACTAGCAGAGGCGGCCGAGCGTGAAGCGGACGACACGGCCGCGCTTGAGCGACTGAGTGAGGCGCGTTCACTTCTGGCTGAGAGGCTCGCCAGCGAATTTGCCGAAACGACAACCGAAAGGCTTTGATCCATGAAACGATTGGCTCCCGCCCTTGCAGTCACGCTGGCCTTGTTTCCCGCGGGGCAAGCTGTCGCCGTTGCGATCCAGATTGACGTCCGAAAGACAAACGGCTGCGGCTGTTGTCACTCCTGGATGAAGCATCTGGAGGAAAGCGGATTCGCGCCGACAGGCGAGGACATGTTCGGGGGATCTCTTGTGCGCTTCAAACTCGACAATGGCGTGCCTCAGCGCATGGTGTCCTGCCATACGGCTTTGGTCGACGCCTACGTGATCGAAGGTCATGTGCCGGCATCAGACATTCAGCGTTTTCTGGATGAGCGTCCTGATGCAGTGGGGCTGGCGTTGCCGGGAATGCCCTATGGCTCGCCGGGCATGGGACCGGAAGACGATCGTGAGGCTTATGACGTCTTCCTGATCCGCGGCGATGGATCGACCGAGATCTTTAGCAGCTATTCGGCCGCTGACTGACGTATCGCCGAGACTTCAGCGCTTGGAACCTTTCTCTCCAATTACCCTTGGCTTTCTTGGAAGCCTGGCCGCCGGATCGCTGACTGCGGTCGGGGCGGTCCCAGTTCTTTTTGGGCGCATCCCGTCCCGGGCTACGCGCGATCTGCTGCTTGGCTTCGCAGCGGGTGTCATGCTCGCTGCTTCGTTTTTTTCGCTGATCATTCCAGCTCTCGACGCAGCCGAAGGACAGTTCGACAACGGTGCTCTCCCGGCGGCCATCGTTTGCGTTGCGATTCTGCTTGGCATGGGCGCCGTTGCTCTGATGAACGAACGGCTGCCGCATGAGCATTTCAAGTCGGGGCGGGAAGGCCCAGACGCCGCATCGCTGCGCCGCGTCTGGCTTTTCATCATCGCGATCACGATCCACAATTTTCCCGAAGGGCTTGCCGTCGGCGTCGGGTTCGGGGCTGACGGTTTGTCGGGCGGGTTGCCACTTGCTATCGGTATTGGATTACAGAATGCCCCCGAAGGTCTGGCGGTGGCGGTTTCGTTGCTCGGCGAGGGATATTCCAGGTTTCGCGCCTGGGGCATCGCCGCTCTGACCGGTCTCGTCGAGCCTTTCGGTGGGCTTCTCGGCGCGGGCATTATCAGTCTTTCGCAACCGCTGCTGCCTTGGGGTCTCGCCTTCGCAGCAGGTGCGATGCTCTACGTCATCAGCCACGAGATCATTCCGGAAACCCACCGGTCCGGCCATCAGAACAGGGCGACGCTCGGCCTCGCGGTTGGTCTTGTCATCATGTTGTTCCTCGACGTC
>JAVJUV010000016.1:0-15889 GCA_040220415.1 Silicimonas sp. | reverse complement strand
ACACAATTGCGGCCCAGCGGCTCTCATGCTGCCCGGGATTGTCCAAAACCAGGCGAACAGCACGCTCGCGCACTTCGGGGGAATACTTGTTCGTCGTCTTGCTCATGATGCTCCATCCTACTCAAGAGTTGGAGCCTCCGGCAAACCCGGCGCGGTTCAGACAGATATCTCGACGACATCGAACATTCCCTGAACGGATTGCTCGACAATCCGCGGATCGGAACGGACTGTTCGGATCTCTTGCCGGGATGCTGGCGACTGATCACCGGCCGCCACCTTGCGTTCTACGAGGTCGATGGCGCCGCGATCTTCGTGATCCGGGTCCTGCATCAGTCCATGGATGTGCCGCGACATTTGAGGGATCGGTGACGGCAGAGGAAGTCCGGTTGGCCGAGGGAGGTTCGCTGCACCCCATCTGGGAGCCAAACCCGTTTCCCCGGTCTCTGCTCGCCGTGGCGTCAGGCCGAGATCGCGTAGACTGACCCGTCGCCCAAGTCCTTGAACATATCAACCTTCGCGCCGTCCCAATGGTAGGTGATGTGGCGCCCTTGGACGGGAGCGGCGGCGACATCGGGATAAAAAGTCGCGAAACATGTGCCGGCAGGGTTTCGGACGGACGGGTAGACGATACCACTCGCACCATCAGCACGTTGGTCTCGCGCGAAGGCCTGAGGGCTGGTGTAATCTTCCGGGTTGAGAAGATCGTCAAACCCCTCCCGGACGTCGACAAGGACCGCATCTAGTTTCCCGATCAGCTCGCGCTTGTCGGCGATCCATCCCGGCGCTTCGTCGGTTGCGGCACAAAACAGCTGGGTGTGATGGACGGTCTCAAATAGGGCCGTTTCGAAATCGTCCGCTCCATAGAAGGCGCCGAAGGTGCCGTCGTGGAACCGCCCCTTGTGATCGGGTGTCACATGCACGAATGGGGCCATCAGATAGGATGCTCCAGGCCCTCCGACGCGCCGTTCCTCGGGGACGAGGTCCAGGTTTCCGATGGTCAGGGCGAGCCTAGGGTTGGTCTTGCTCTCGCCCGAGCCGAGAAGCAACCAGTCGGCTGGGTCTGCGATATCCTCGAAGAGATCGATCGGTGGGTAGGCCGAGTTTATCAAGCGATGGTACCTGTCCCAGGTGACCCTGGTTTCGGGCGCTGTCACCAAGGCCCCCGCACCGCGTCAAGGTAACGCCTGACCCGCATGATGTCGGTGATCTGCCCCCCAAGCATGACCTCCAAAGCCGTCGCGCCGCCAAATGCGGTATTCGAGCGCTTGACCCAGCTGTAACCTCGTGCTGGCTCCTTGAAGAGCAGTCGGAGCGCCTTGTGGATCCCCATGATGTTCGAGAGGCGTGCGGCGGTATCGATCCCGGCACGGCCGAATTCCCCTGCTTTCCAACGCCGAAACGTCCGCACCGAAATATCGCCCATGAGGACGGAGGCCTGCTCATCGCTCAAACCCCAGAGGCCGGCGAGTTTAATAAAGGCGCGCTGCATGGCCTGCACCTCCTCATCGGAGAATTGCGGTACGGGAGCGGCGACGTGTGGTTCGATCCGTCTGAGTTCAGGCATAACAGCCTCCGGAATGGACATATGGCATATATATGCAAATTAGCTGCCACTTGTCAACATCCGGCCTGGGCCCGAGGTACACTGCGCGGCGACAGCTTAGCAGCTGTGACTTATCTCAGAGCCCCCGATATCGGCTCGAGGAAACGGCACAGACTCTGTGACGGGACGATTGGGATCATAGGCAAGGCGATGCATACACTGTTGAGTGCGCATTCGGGGATTATCGCCTTCCCAGCCTGCTTAGACGGGCCAACTGTGCCATCATCTTTGCGCCTGTGCCGGGTGGGCCCGATCCGGGAGAAACGGGTGTGTTCTGATTGACACCCGGCCTTTGAGGCATCGTCTGGACGCCAAAGAATTGTCGGGCGCGGAGTGCAGCGTACTCCGCCCCACTCGCTCCGCCGATAAGATACCGGTTGTAGGCCTGCTGGCTGCCGCCAAGGGCTCTGCCGAACCCGTAGGCCCCACCCATCCCTGCCGAGAGCGCAGGCATCATGATGTTTCCCGAAATCGCCCTGACGATGAAGGGCGTCGCGATGATGAAGCCCTTTGCCATGAGCACCATCATGAAGAATGGGATAAGGGCCCCAATGTTGGACGCGCCCTCGGGATCTCCAAGCTCTCCGATCAGTGCCGAACTGACGCCGGTGATTGTCGCGAAAACACCTGCGACGACTATTGGATAGAGCGCGAAGGAGACCAGCGCCGAGAGCCAACGCGCAAAATAATCCTTGGTCACCTCGAAAAGCGTCAGGAAGATCATGACCGGAGCGATCCCGATCAGAAGTGCGATCATGAGCCGGGATGCGACGAGAATGAAGGCAGCAAGCCCGCCCAGGATCGAGAGCAGGAGCACGCCAAGAACATCTAGCAATGCGCCGGCCACCCAATTCAGTTCCGAGCCTGCGGCATTCAGGTATTCTCCCAACTCGGCAATGAGCCGGTCAAACTCCTCTGCGAACGTGCCGCTTGGGCCCGGCGTGCCACCACCAACAGAGGCGACTAGCGATCCGGCGATGCTGTCGATGCCGTTCAAGACGGCTGATGAGAAGGCGTTGAACTGAACCCAGTTGGTCGCGAAAACGCCTATGAGGCCGACTTTCACCGCGAGCCAGAAAGCAGTGCGTCCGTCCATGGCACGGTACTGGTAGATCATGTTCACACAGACCAGAATGACCACAAGCGTCGTTCCAAGAACCAGCATTGTGCCGACTGTTGCCGCCACCGCGCCGAACTGAGTCTCTGCGGCAGAATCCAGGTAGCCCTGGGAGGTTTCGACGAAGTAGGTGACGACGCTCATGACCCGTTACCAGTTGCCCTCGGCTTCGCAGATCGCCATCGCGTCAGGTCTCAACGCGTTGGCGCGCCGGTTGTAGGTGTCCGAGGCCTCAAGCATTTCCCATCGTTCGGTTGTGGCGAAACGATCCCGAAACTCCGTTTCCGCCGCCCCCCAGGACGGGAAACGGGTGTCGCAGGAGCAGGATCCGGTTTCGACGATACGTTCAAGGTTTTGAGCCCGGTAGATGTCCTGCACCAGGACACGTTTGAAAGCCTCTCGCACGGTGATGTTCTGCATCCACTCAGGCTCAGCGGGCCGATCGATGCAGACATCCGACGTGCCGTCGAGAGAGGGGACGAGGTCGCGTTCGGCGGCAGCCGAAAACCCCACAACGGTGATCGAGATGCAAAGCAAGGCGGTTCTCAATTCGCGCCAGCTCCTTCGGCAATCTCACGCTTCAGAAACGCGGTGTGGCCAAGATGCGCGAACTCGGACGTGCTTACGGATACGACCTCCCATCCATCCCGACCACGGGTGTTCAGGTCGTCCTGCATCGCGATCAGGCTGGTTTTCTTGTCCACCGGATAGGTGATGATCTGGTACTCAAACCGCTTCATGGGTCATGCCTCCGCTAAGATCGGTTCCCGGGAGATAGAATTCGGTGATGCCGCGTTGGCCGTCCTCGCGGCCCGCCTGGATGATCACGTCGATCGAGCTTTCGATGTATTGGACCATGTCCTGATAGGTCATCGGAATTTCAGTCTTCAGCGCGGCGATGGCCAGCCGTTGGACCGCCAGTTGTGGCGTCTCGGCATGGAGGGTTGTCATCGAACCGCCATGGCCGGTGTTGATCGCCTCGAGGAAGGTCATGGCCTCCTTGCCGCGGACCTCGCCGAGGATGATCCGGTCGGGCCGCATGCGCAGCGTCGCGGTCAGGAGCACGTCGGCCGATTGGAACTCGGCGTCGCGGTTGGCGATCAGGGTCACTGCGTTCGGCTGGGCGGGGAGCAACTCTGCGGCCTCTTCGATCGTGACGATACGTTCCGCGCCGGCAACGTAGGAGAGGATCTTGCGCGCGGCGACGGTCTTGCCGGTCGAGGTGCCGCCGGAGACGATCATGTTGAGCTTGTTCTCGACGCAGAAGCGGATGGCTGCGTAGATGTCACCGGAGGCGACGACCTCGCGGAGCGCGCGGTTCTTCTCTTGGCGCAGTTCCTCGAGCTTGCGCTCTTCGCCATAGAGAAAACGAAGCTCGATCTGGTCCAGCGGCAGGCTCGAGAAGAAGCGGAGCGAGATCGACATGCCCGCGAGCACCGCGGGCGGGGTTACGACCTGGGCGCGGATGGGGCGGTCGCGATAGGTGATCGAGACCGAGACGATGGGCTTGTCCTTGCTCATAGTCGTGTTGGCTGAGGAGGCGATCTGGTTGCCGAGATCGCGCACCTCCGTGACCGTAAGGCGCTGCTCAAGCCCCCGCATGAAGTGATCCCCCTGGAACTCACCCCAGCAAGAGCCATCCGGGTTGATGCATATCTCGATGACGTCGTCGCGTCCGGCGTCCTTCAGCTTATCGAGTGAGGTCTGGAGGTAGGAGAGCGTCATCTCAGAAAATCTCCAGATCCCGGTCGACCATGACGGTGACGCGCGCGCCCTGGTCGACATAGATGACTGGACCGATGGAGAGATATTCGCCGATCACGCTGTCGGTGGCGTCGGCCAGGTCGTCGCCCACATCTTCAAGTACGTCCGCGGTGGTCTCATCCTCGACCTGGGCGGCGGCCACACTCGGGGCGGCCGAAATGATCGAAATCAGCGCAGCGGACCCAAAGCGCTCGTCAAAGCGGGTATCGACGAAGCCAGTGACACCCGAACGACCCAACGCGTCTCCTCCGAAGGAGCTTATCTGGACGGTCTGGTTGTTTGGCAGGACGATCCGGTCCCAGGCGATGGTCACCCGTTTCTGCGCAATCTCGATGCCGGAACGATAGCGTCCGATGAGGCGTGAACCGCGCGGGATCAGGAGCCGTGAGCCGTCATAGCTGAAGACGTCTTCGGAGATGATAGCACGGGTCTGCCCGGGGAGCGAGCTGTCGAGTGCGGTCTCCATCACGGCCTGGATCATCGTGCCCTGGATGACCGTATTCGAGGGATTTGCGATGACTTCGGCTTGTGTGATGGCGCTCGGCAACGCGCCGTTCAGCACGAAGTCTGTCACCTCGCCGAATCTGCGTTCGGAAAGTTCTGTCTCGCCCGCACTGGCGCCGCCCGTTCCACCGAAGGCGATGACAGGGGAGGAAATCCGCCGTTCCTGGAAGGCACGCTCCTCCTCGGCCCGGCGTTGCAGTTCGGCCAGCCGTCGCGCCTCTTCCTCGCGCCGCAGCCGCTCTTCTTCGCGGGCGCGCAACTCTTCGTCGGTGGGTCCGAGCGGGGCGGGCGCCGGCTTGTTGGCCTCCAACCGCGCGAGGTCCAGGTCCATACGCAGCTGTTGCAGCTCTCGATCTCGTGCGGCGAGTTCGGCCTGGAATTGTTCCTGAGCATTCTCGGAGGCGTCCTGTAGGTCGGCGATCCGTGCGGTCAGCGCATCGATCGCCTCGGCGGCCGCGCTGTCCGCCCCGGCGTCGGAGTCCGGCGCATCGCGCAGTTCTTCGATCTGGGCCTGGAGCGCGGCGATCTGCGCCAGAAGTTCGGCGTTGGGTTCTGGTTCGACGAGAACGATCTCGGGTTCCGGGGCGGGCGGTGGCACGAAGAGTTCGATCTCTCCGAACCCGTCACCCTCGGTTTGAAACTCGTCCGGGGTGGCCGTCGGCAGGGCGACCTCTTCCCCAGGGCCCGAGAATAGCAAGAGGACCAAGCCGCCCGCAAGGATGAGCCCTGCGAGGAGGAGGGCGAGGAGCGGCGAGCGGCGTTTCGGAGCGGGTCCGAGGCGCGGGTTGCCCCGTTCAAGCGCAGCGAGGCGCTGTTCGAGATCCGGGTTGTTGTCACTCATGAGGCGGCCTCCGCGGGCGGCGTCGCCTCGATACAGACCACGTCCTCGCCCAGACGCAGCACCCATTGGCGCCCCACGCCCGAGACACGGATCACACCGTCTTCGACCGGGCCTGTGTTCACCGTGCGCTCGCGCCCGTTCGTGTACCGGAAGATCGCCGGGACGGGTGCGTTCCGCGGGAAGGCGAAATAGGTGAAGGTGCCGTCGTCCCAGACCCGGGTCGGCGTGAACTCCGTCCGTGCGCTGGCCGCGTAATTGGTGTTCGGTGCGGCGCGCGCGATGGCGTTGGAAGGGCGGCGATTGTCCTCGGGGTAGCGAAACTGCACGACATAGAAGGTCGGGCTCGAGACCTCGTTCACATTAAAATAATAGCTCCGTCTGTTGGTGTAGACGGTCACGTTGGTATGGACGCCGCGGGCAACGGGTTTAATAGCAAAGGCCCGCCCGCCGGGCACACCGTCGATCTCGAAGCCTTCCGTGTCGCCGGCGATGATTGAGCGGATGCTCTCGCCTGTCCCGAACTCGATGGTCGTGACATGGGTCAGGGAAACGTTCAGCCTGTAGACTTGGCCTTCCTGGTAGGATGCGACCCGGACGCGGTGGTCGTTGGGTCCCCCGCGCGGGATCGCCTCGGCTGACGCGTAGGACGCAAACAGTGAGACCATCAAAAAGGTCGCGAGGAACGCCTTGGCGTGTCCGGCGTGTTTCGCATTGCAAAAAGCCTGGCGCGTCTCGCGCTTTTGGGACGCTGGCAAGGCGTTCCCTGATTTATTGTTCCGGAAGCGCACTTACTGGTTCTCCAATCTGTCCGAGCGGATCGCGTATTCGACGACCGTGAAGCCAAACGGGTTGGTCCAGACCTGGTCGATGGAGCGGCTCTCTTCCGGGCGGAACTCGAAGAGGAGCGTCGCGGTGAAGAGGCCCGCCTGAACCCCCTGAATCGAGGTCAGGCGCTTGCGAAGCCGCACCGTGGCCCGGTTGTTGCCAATCAGGTTGATGCTGAGGATCTCGACGTCCAGGCGAGCGTTGGGTCCATAGACGGTCGGGGGATAGTCGGCATTGGCCGAGTTCCAGATCTGGCGCAGCGAGGCCCCTGCTGCACGGTCCGAACGGCGCAGCACGCTGCGGATGCGCACGTCATTGTCGAGCTGGTTGTAGACCTCGCGGTCGGTCACGTAGCGGAAGACCTCCGCCTCGATAATGGCGCGGTTCTCGGTGACGGTGGTGGCCCCGACAGAGGCTTCGGGGAGGGCGAAGCCGGTGGCGGGGTCGTAAGGCACCACTACAGGGGGCGGATCGACATCGAGGATGGCCACGGCGGCCGCGCTGAGGCAGCCCAGGATGCCAAAGCCAAGGCTCAAGAGCCCCAGGCGCTGCCAGAGCCGTTCCCGTCTCAGCGCGCCGTAGACCAGTTCCTCCTCAATGATGGCGGTTTCTTCGTCCAACAATCAGTCCTCAATCCGCGCTCAGTTCCGGGAGCGTGAACTCCATGAAGCGTTGTTCCTCGGCGATGGTGGCGGCATCGATCACGCCGCCGGTACCATCTCCTACGGTCTGGATCGCTTCGAGCTGCCACATGGCGACGAGCGCGATGGCGAGCTCTGCCGTCACTCGCGTGTTGAGATCGACGCTCTCTTTGAGCTCATCCATGTCGTCGATGAGCCCGACGAGCCGGTCGACACGTTCCAGCGATTGCCCGGCATCCTCGTAGCTGTTCTGGGCCGCGGCCGAGACCAGCGCGCCGGTCGTGGCTTGCGTTGCCACGCGCTCGGCACCGGGATTACCACTGCGGGCCATTTCCGAGAGCGTGTCCTCGTCGAAGCCGAGATCGGCCAGCACCCGGTCCATCTGGGTTTCGATCTCGCCGGCACCGGATCCGGTGAGGCCGGAAAAATCCCCTGTCTTGATCGCTTGAATGGTGGCGATGATGTCGCCGAACTCCTGGTCCAGGAGACCGTTTAGTTCGTCTTCCATCTGTGTCCGAATGATCTCGGGCAGCTCCGCGAGACGCGTTAACGCCTCATAGGTTCGTTGTAGCTCGGCGAGCTGCTCCGTGAGCGTTGCAAGCTGTTCGCGGAGCTGCACGAGTTGCTCGTTTTGCAGGATCTCGTCCTCGATCATCTGCCGGAGCTGCTGGATGTTTTGGGCGATGTTCTGGGTGTCCACGACCGGCACGCCCTGGGCCAGGACTGGGGCACTGGTCACGAAAGGCGAGCAAAGCGCCAAGACGCTGGCAAGGGTCAACGTGCGAAGCGGTGCCGAAATGAACATTCTGCGGGGCATCAATCCAGATCCTCCAAAGTGAACTCCATGAATTCGTTCTCGGCCATGCGGGCCGCGGCCTGGGCCAATTGGGCGGCACTGAGCGGTTGGGTCCGTGCGGCTTTCAGGCGAATGCGCGCAGCCATCAGCCGGACCAGTTCAGCGCGGGCATAGGTGTTGAGCGCCATGCTTTCCTGGATGTCCTGGGTCGCGCTGATCCGGATGACGATGTCCTGGACGCGCAGGGCGGCCTGCCGGATGGCGGTGGGGGAATTGCTGCCGTAGAAGGCGGCGCCAAACCCGCTGAGCGAGAGATTGGCGTTGGCGAGAAGCGCGGGGTCGATCGTGCCGAGCGCTTCGATGCCGCCGATCCGCGCGAGGTAGAGATTGTAGCGTTCGGGGATGACCGTGACGTAGTGCTGGGTCTCCTTGAAGGGCGGTACACCGCCATATTCGAACACACGGCCAGGCCCGGCGTTATAGGCCGCGAGCGCGTTGACGACGTTGCCGTAGAAGGTGTTGAGCTGGGCCGCGAGGTAGCGCGCGCCGCCCTCGACCTGCAGGTAGGGGCTGTCATAGTATTCCGGGTTGATCCCGAGATCGCTCGCGGTGCCCGGCATGATCTGGGTGAGGCCGAAGGCGCCCACGGGCGAGCGTGCGCCGATGGAGAAGCGGCTCTCCTGCCAGATGAGCGCCTGCAGGAGGGCGCGCCATTGCACGACGGAAAGACCGGCCCGCCCGACCCCGGGCCGGCCGTGGGTCTCCTGGGCGACCCGGATGATCAGCTGCTCGATGTTTTCCGCCGCATCCCCGAACGTACCCGCGCCGCCGGGGTTGGGATCGATGTCGCCCGAGCCGTAGACCCCCGCTGCGGACCGGTCCGGATCGCCGCTGCCGCCCTCGAGGTCTTCGACCATGCCCGGCAGTCCCTGGCCGCCGAAGCTCGTCTGCGCGTCTAGGATCGCGCGAAGCGCGGCGAGCTGTTCCCGTTCGATCTCGGTTAGCAATTCTTCGACGGTGAGTTTCTCACGCTGGACGGCGAGGTCGGCGTCCCGGTCGCCCGTCTCGACGATATCGCGGGCCGTTAGCCCGGAATCGTTGGTGGGCACGCCCTGGGCGAGCGCGGCCGCCGGCAGGAGAGCCGCCAGGAGGATATGTGCGACCCTAGACCTCAACGCCGTCGTCCGGGTTTCCGATGGGTGTGAAGATGCAATCCGGCTCGGCCCGGTCGAGCGAGGCGCGGAAGGCGAAGCAGTTGGCCTGGGGCTCGCGATATTCGGCGCAGGAAGAGAGAACGCCGAGCGCGGCGAGGAGAATGAGGGGTCGGATCATGAGAGCCTCCAGAAATCAGGTCTGTCGCGGTAGTCGGGGCCGACGAGGGCCTCGCCCTTCTCCATGCCGCCCAGGATGGTGAGGAGGGGGCCGAGGGCGGAGAGGTCGGCATCGACCACCACCGAGCCGCTGTCGTCGCGGATGAGCGCGAGGCGACTGTCGCTTCCGGTGTTCAGGAGAACGTCGAGCTCTTTCTCGAAGAGGTTGAGCATCGCGTAATCCGATGCGTGGGCGCGGATGTTGGGGAGCAGGATCTGGGTTGGCACCGCCTCGACGATGGTCTTGCCGGTCCGCGTGCGTTCGAGCTGGCTCGCATATTGTGTCATCATCACCGCGACCGTGTTCTGTTTTCGGGCGGTCACCAGCCAGTTCGAGAGCCGTTCG
Source organism: Silicimonas sp. (assembly GCA_040220415.1). Taxonomy (GTDB): domain Bacteria; phylum Pseudomonadota; class Alphaproteobacteria; order Rhodobacterales; family Rhodobacteraceae; genus JAVJUV01. The sequence continues at coordinate 6,082 of JAVJUV010000016.1, read as the reverse complement.
GCAAAGTACGGGTTGTCGAGCGCCTTCCATGCCTCGTCGATCACGATGATCGTGGGGCGGCGGTCCTCGATCTCCCGCTCGATGCGGCGGAAAAGATAGGAGAGCACCGCCATGCGCTCCTTCTCGCTCTCGCTGTCGAGAATGCCGGTCAGGTCAAACCCCACGACATCGCCATCGAGGGAGAAGGTGTCTTCGAGGCTCTGGCCGAAGATCCAGCCGTAGCGGCCGTCCTCAGTCCATTCGAGAAGGCGTTGGTGCAGGTCGCCACTGTCGTCGGTCGAGACAAAGAGCGAGGCGAAATCCTTCCAGTTCCGAAGAGCGGGGTTACCGGCAGTGGCGTTCTGGCGAACGACCTCCTGGATGCGGTTGGTCTGGGCCGGGGTCAGGGGTTTATCCGAGCGATAAAGAAGCGAGGCGAGCCAATCCGAGAGCCAGGCCGTGCCGCGCTCATCAATCTCGGTCCAGAGCGGGTTGAGGCCTGTCGCCTGTCCCGCCTTGATCGAGGAGTAGCGCCCGCCATTGGCGCGGACGGCCATCTCCATCCCGAGCCGATAATCAAAGACGAAGATGCGCGCGCCGACCCGGCGGGCTTGCGTCATGAGGAAGGCCGAGAGGACGGATTTGCCGGAACCGGGTCGGCCGAGAATGAGAGTATGTCCGCCAGTGGGCTCCTTCTCCGGCGAGCCTTGCTCGTGATAGGAAAACCGGTAGGCGCTCTGTTCCGGCGTCGGGAAGAGCGTGATCTCCTGACCCCAGGGCAGTTGGTGTTTCTCCTTGCCGAGCTGCGTGCGATGAAGTGCCGCGAAATCCGCAAAGTTGCGGTTGGTGACAGCGCTGGCGCGGACCCGTTTCGGCTGGTTGCCCGGATGCTGGCTGAAATAATGCGACTTGGCCGCCATCCGCTCGCCGATCATCTTCACGCCCTCGGCGGCGGCGGCGTTCACGATCTCGGCTCCGAGGGTCTGCAGCTCGTCGAGACTGTCACAGAAAACGGTCACGACCATGTGGTGCTCGCCGAAGCTCTGGCGCTTGGCTTCGAGATCATCATGGGCGATGTCGAGCGCTTCGAGGAGTGAAAGCGCGGCATCCTGGGAGGCTTGCATCTGGCGCTTCTGGCGCTTTATCCGGCCTGCCATCAGGTTCGAATTGATCGGCGTGAAGGAATGGGTGACGATCATGTCGACCGGCAGGTTCAGCATGTCGAACATGGTGCAGGTCGTGCCTTCGGCATATTCGCCGATGGTGAAGCTCTTGCCGAAGCGGTGGCCGACAACGCCGTCCGATAGCTCGAAATGATCCTCGAGAAACGTGACCCGGGTGTTGGCGACGTTATAGGCGAGGAACCCGTAGCGGTTTGCGGGATAGAGCGGCAGTTCGCGGCCCGTGTTGAGCGCGCCGAGAAAACCGACAAGCTCGCCAGAGGCTGCTGAAAGGATGCGGGGCTTGAGTTCGGCGAGGCCGGAGGTGAAGACGCCGACCGCCTCCTTGAGACGACGGATCCGTTTCGCAGTCTCTTCCCTAAACCGCTCCGGCGCAGATCGGTTCACGAAGCCGAGGAAGCTTCTGGGCGGCGGGCGGTGGATGATGGTGAGTGTGAGGGTCTTGTCCCGGAGACCGGCCGAGGCGAGCTTTGCGCGCCAGGCATCATCCACCGCCGCCGCGAAGCCGTCGCCCCGGACCGGGAGCAGGTCCGGGGTGATCGACTTCGAGACCTTGTGCACGTAGTAGCTGAACTCCGGCCCGAGCTGCGCGATGATCCGGGCGAAGAGCGCCGTCACCTTGTCGAGATAGGTATCGTCAGTGGTGTAGCTGTTCACCCCGCTCAGGCGGATGCATTGGAAGAGCTCGTTGGCACGCGTGCGGACCGTGTGGTCGTCCACGAGACTGACATAGGGCAGCATATGCGCGAGGCGCTTCTCGCGCGCATACCAATCCGGCATGAGGGTGCGTTGATCCACGGTTGCATCCAAGGCTTCATTATGGCGCATAGCTGTCGCCCCCGTGGATGGACCGGTTCCGCGTCGGCGGTGTTTCCTGAAGCGATGTCATCATCACGTCGATGAAACGCGGATCCCAGTCAGCCGCTTTCCAGAGAACCGGATAGAGAACCGCCGCGATGCCCAGGACAACCAGGTGCTGCACCCACACGAAGAGCAGCACCGACCCGAAGAGCCAGATCATGGCATACATGATCGGCAGGCCGAGGAGCTTGGGCGGGCGTACGAGGCCCAGAAAGAGCGGCGATCGTTCGGCCACGTTCGCCTCCTCTCACGACCCGAAGACGGCGGCAACGATGGTCGGCGCGGCCGCAACACCCGCGATGCCCACCAGCACCCAGAGGGCTTGGCGCAGATCGATGATGTTGAAGAACCAGCTGAGGAACACGCCGAGGACCGCGAGGGTGGCGATGACGACGCCAAGCGGTCCGGTCAGCGCGTCCACGATGCCCTGTAATAAGCTCTGAATCGGTGAGAGGTCGATGCTCTGGGCCAGGGCCGGTTCTGCCGCAACGATGAGGAGAGCGGCGAGGGTGATCAGGGGTTTCGTCAATGGCTTCATGGGGACGCTCCTTCCAGCCGGTTGAAGACGGCCAGCACCCACTGGACGTGGTTTTGGGTTTCTCGAAACGGTGGAATGCCGGAATGCTCGCGCACGGCGTCGGGTCCGGCATTGTAGGCGGCGAGCGCGAGTCGCGCGTCGCCAAACTCGGCCAACATCAGGGCGAGGTAACGCGCGGAGCCGTCGAGGTTCTGTTTCCAATCATGGGGGTCGACGGCAAGAGCGCGGGCTGTATCGGGCATCAACTGCCCGAGCCCGACCGCCCCGACATGGGAGACGGCGTGCGGATTGTACGCACTCTCGATCTCGATATTGGCGCGATAGAGGTGGAGCCAGTCCGTGACGGTGATATCGGCTGCACGGAGCCCAGGGTGGCTCGCATAGCGCAGTCCGGTCTCCTCGATCGCGGCGAGGATATCCGGGCGTGGTGTGAGCGCGCGAGGGATCATCGCCGCGACGCGCACCCCTTCACGTCGCTCAGTGCGGCGCTCCTCGCCCAAGATGCGCAAACCGTCCGAAGCCGAGCCAACGCCAACCCCGTCATTGTAGTTGCGCGCGAACCGCTCCTGGGCGCGCGACGGCGAAAGAGAACCGTCCCCCGCCATCACCAGGACCATGTTTGCCGATGCCGGGAGGCCCAGGTAGGAAAGGAAAAGGGCGCTAAGCCCGGCTGGCAGCCATCTCTTCGCTGGAAAGCTTGTGAACCGTCCGCTTGCCCTCTTCCAGAGGCACGTCGGCGTGCGAGAAACCGATCCCTTGCAGGAAGGAGATGACCCCGGTGACGGTCTTGATCTCGCGGATCTTGATGTCGTTGCGCGAGGTTCGGGTCCGGGCCGTGACCAGAAGTTTTTCGATCCCATCGTCGCTGACAGCGCGCATGATCCAGACCCCATGCCAGTTGGGGCCTTTCTTGAAGGCGTCTTCCTTGCAGACAACTTCGACGCGATAGCCGCTGGCGACCAGATCGCGGAATCTGGGTTCGGTGACCACATTCGGGGCTTCTTTTTCTAGGTCCATCACCCGGATCACGTTCTCCAATAGGGCGAATGACCAGGCTTCAGGTGTTGAAGTCCAGGCATACGATGATATAGTATTGGCGCACAAGATAAACTTTTTGATGCGACAAGCGGATTCTTGCTCAATTGACGAATAGACGGTTCCCATGCATTTGATCAAGAAAATAAGGGGTTTAGACGCCTTCAGGTTGTGCGTGTCGATCATGGCACAAGCTATACTTCTGGTCGCGTGCCTGGCAGGCGAAGTCTCCGCCGCGTCCTGTTTGCCGCCGCCCAGGCCGTTCGTGCCAAGCGATTCTGAAGCCGCGCGGGACTATGCCGATCTCATCCGCAGCGACTTCGAGCTCTACATCCGGGACATCCAGAGCTACTTTCGGTGCCTTGAAGTTGAGTGCGCGCGGGCGTTCGAAGAGGCGCGCGAGGTGAGCCAGGACTACGGACGTTTCCTGGAATTGATGGGCGATTGATGTAACCGCGACCTTTTCGAAGGGCCGCCGTCTTGTGAAATCTGGCCGTATCGGCGGCGTGCAGTTCGGAGTCTCTATCATCATGTAAACGCCCACTATCCACTTTTTAGAAAATCCATAAAGTAGATTAGCCCTGTCACAAGAGGTTTGTGACACGTGGCGAAAACGATCAGGAGTTCGGGACATGAGGCACTTCGCGACGCTTTGATTGCGGCGCGGAAAGCGGCTGGCTTAACGCAGGCCGAGCTCGCTTTACGTCTCAGATGCCACCAGTCCTTCGTCGCTCGGCTGGAGAGCGGAGAGCGTAGGGTCGACGTGGTCGAGTTGATCGTACTCGCGCGTGCTCTGCAGATCGATGCGGTTACGCTACTGGCAGCGGCCGAGGCGGCGACGGAACTCGATCACCGGATTTAAGACGAGGCGAAGGGCTGTCGCCTCGGATGGTGTGACGAAATCAAGCCTCGGTGGGACCGAAGGGAAATGATAACAACGGATTGTTATGGGACGCTGCGATCCACGGTCTCTAATGCAGGTTTGGTGAAGAGGACAACGTCTTAGTAGTTCACCTGCTCGAACCCGTAATTGCCCTCGTAGTCTCGCCAGTCGACGAAAACCGAGCGGTGATAGATGGACGGACAATGATCGCCCCAACGTTCCAAGCCGGCATGGGCCTCAGGTAGCGCCGTGACGGACGAACGGGACCAGGAAAAATTGCCTTGGGTTCCGTAGGTGCCGATAAGTATAGATTCGTAGCGACTGCAATCGCTGTCACGGGACTCGCTTTGACGCGCGTACCGGACATCGAAGACTCGGATCGAGCGGACGAAGTTGAACTCCGGTCCACTGATGTCGATGTCGGCGCGGTCCTGGATCAGATGTAATGCGAACCCGTCAGGACGGGGTAGAGTGGAGATACCTCGCGTCCGCACGACGGCAGGCAGGAGGGCGCCAGCGTTCTCGGGATCAGATTCCGCGAGGCTCTGGGGCAGGGGAGACTTGCCGGAGAACAGGATGTCAAGGACACGCGGGGCACGACCGGAACTGTCCTCAAGTTCGAAAGAGGCCCCCATAGGGCAACGCCAGATTTGCAGCGGGGGCTCGACAGGCCAAGGCGTAATCCGGCGGATGAACTCTGCGCGCGCCCTGGAGCAGGGCTCTGACGCCGGCCAGCCGCCGGAGAGGCAGAGCAGGATCGCGCAATCGATCGGGTAGGTCTGAGCCGAAGCCTTGCTCGAGGCGCCGAAGAGGGAAGCCGTGCTCACAATCGTTGCGAAGGTGAAATGACGAAGAAAACTGCTCATTAAGAGGATCTCAGTCGGCAAGGGGGCGTATGGTCAGTCCATCAATAGTATATTATTGTATGGATGTCAATCTGACGCAATTTGTGTCTCGCCGTTTCCGGTTTAGGGCAGATCCGGTGAGATCGATCGCCCGCGTGACAACCTTTCAAGGAGATCTGTGACCGCCTCGTTGGCAACTGCCTTCGCAGCAGCGAGCATGTCCTTGCTCAGAGGTGGATCGATTTGGTCGGCCGCGCGGCTTGCGCCGAGCCAGAGTATGGACAGCTCGGATGTGTTCCATTGATAGACCCAGCCAACAGTCTGGCCTTCGGGACTGCGTATGAGTCGAGCGACCGGAGCTGCTTCTTCCTTATCAAAATTCACTGGTTCTTAATCGCCTTCACAATTTTTGAGTTCATGTTCTTTTCGGCTGAAAGGTTCTACCGCCGCAGTCCGGCCGATCCCAATCCCAACCCAGTGAAAGAGGCGACACCGACCGCGTCGGTGCCGCCAGAGGTTCGCCCACAGGGAGGTGGTAGAGGACGAAACCTATTGAAAATATGTGGATTTCATTTCAACTATTTGGCGCATAATAACTCTTATGTTAATTTCCAGACCCCGCCATCTTGTACCACCCGCGACTCAGACAACAGCTTCTCCAGATGCGCCGCAACGTTTCGTTCTGCGGCCATTGCGATATGTGGGTCGGTTTTCTGGTAGACGGAAGCGGCGATATTCTGGACCGAATCCGGGGTGTTTG
>JAVJUV010000015.1:0-30752 GCA_040220415.1 Silicimonas sp. | reverse complement strand
ACCGACAGGTCGCCGAGCTCCAGGTCCGCATCGCTGTCCTGAACGGCTACACCCCCGTCACGGAAGCTGTGGGATAAGTCTGTCCGGGGAAAGGGGAACCTCGGCGTTCAGCCGATTTGTGCAACAGAGCCGGCGATGAAGCTGAGCGCATTCACTGGGCCAACGCCCGGAATGGTCATCAGCCGGCGCGCGACGGAATGAACTCGCGCCTTTCGTTTCAAGGCGGCATCGAGGTCAGCCGCGGCCTGGCAGAGGGTCGCGTGGGCGGCGATGAACCCGTCCGCGATGACGCGCAGCACCGGGTCTGTTTCGCCCGCCTCGGCGAGCTGATCGGGGAACGCCTGGCGCTGCCGCCCTTGACTGATCCCGGTCATGCGGATGCCAAAGGTTTTCAGAATGCCGCGAATGTGTCCCTCCAAGTCCCTGCGCAACCGGAACAACCGTTCGCGCGCGCCGATCAAGGCGCGCAGCCGGTCGGACGCTTCAGTGCGAATATGAACGGGTGTGAACCAGCCCGTGCGCGCCAGCTGCGCCAGACCTTCGGCGTCGCCTGAATCGGACTTGTTGAGACGCGCTAACAGGCTCTTGTGCGCCTTCCGGGCATCGATGCAGCAGACTGCCAAGCCAATGCGCTCGAGACCGCGCTGCAAGCAGATCGACAACATCCCGCTCTCATGCACGATGCGGTTCGGCTCGAGCGACCGGTTGCGAAACCAGGCCGCGACGCCCTCGGGATCGGCGGGACACGTGCCACGCGCCACCGTCCGGCCGTCCCTGTCCACGACACAGATTGAAATCTCTTTCAGCGACACGTCGAAACCAGCATAATGTTCCAAGGTCGTTCTCCTCACGGCTAATATCCATGAGGCCACCATACCGGACCTCGTTCGCCACCGGAGAGCGACCGCCGCAATCACACCATGTCGTTAAGGACGTCGTTATGCACGTGTCTTAGCTCAGAACCCCGCCGTCAGGCAGGCGGCTTCAATCGGGCGGTTACGTGCGAAGTGGGCCTTGCGGTGGATCGCGGCAATTTGGCCATTGGCATCACAACCGTCGCCATCGCCTTGGCGGATTCTACGGATCAAACCTTTCCGGCGGTCAGAGCCATCGGAATTTCCGGACAGATCGACGATGCCAAGCTGGAATGTCTCAGTCGCGACATGCTGAGACTTGGCAAGACCGCCGATCACAGAGGATGGTAGGCGAAGAATGACTTGTGATTCAGAAGTCATATAGGTTAACTTCCCGCAAAAGGGAGGACCCAGATGGAATCATCCAAGGATCACTGGTACGAAACCTTGTCGCCCGGCAAGGTGCTGTCGCTTCCTGATATCGATTGCAGCAAAGCGCGGATTGCCCGGCACTCGGAGCTTTTTGATGCCTATCATCCGATCAACACCAGTTCGGACAACCGCTTTGGCCGCGCCATCACGCACGGGCCGCACCCGGTGGCCCAGGCCATGGCGTCTGTCGGAAATCTTCTGCCCGATAGCCTGGTCGCGATGAGCCAGCTTGGTCCATGGCGGTTTCTGTGTCCGGCCTTCGTGGGCGATCGCCTGACCGCCGACGCAACCGTGATCGGCCGCGGGGCCGCCACACGCGGGAGTGGCACCGTTGTTCTGGAAGTGCGCATCATCGACCCGGACGGAAGAGTTTCGCAGATCGGAGAGGCGCATCTGCTTGTGCGCCAGCGCCCGAAACCGAAGGAAACGGCATGATCTGGACCCAGGAACACGACGAGCTGCGCCGCACCACCAATGCGGTGATCGACACCCATGTGAATCCCTTCGTTGACCAGTGGGAGGAAGAGGGAATTTTCCCGGCCCGGCAGGTGATGAAAGCCTTTGGTGATGCCGGGCTGCTGGGGATCGGCAAGGCCGAGAAATGGGGCGGCATGGACCTCGATTTCTCGTTCGAGATCGCCTTCGCCGAGGAACTGGGCAACATCCGCACCATGGGCATCTGCTCGGCCATCGGGGTGCAGACCAACATGTGCACCCCCGCGCTTGCACTCTATGGCAGCGACCAGTTGAAAGAGGAATTCCTGCGCCCCACCGTCGCCGGAGACTTGGTCGGCTGTATCGGGGTTAGCGAGGCGGGGGCCGGATCGGATGTGGCGCAGCTGAAGACCTCGGCGCGCAAGGATGGCGGCGACTACATCATCAACGGCTCGAAGATGTGGATCACGAATGGGGTTCAAGGCGACTGGATTTGCCTGCTGGTCAACACCGACACGGAAAATGGCCCGCACCGCAACAAGTCCCTGATCGCTTTGCCGCTCGACACCCCCGGCATCAGCGTTGGCAAGAAGCTGGACAAGGTCGGCTATCGGTCCTCGGATACCGCGCTGTTGTTCTTTGACGACGTGCGGATCCCGCAGGCCAACCTGATAGGCGAGGAAGGTCAAGGTTTCCGCTATCAGATGGGGCAGTTTCAGGAAGAGCGGCTATTTGTGGTGGCCCGGTCTTGGCGGTTCCTTGATATCGCGATTGAGGAAACCATCGACTATCTGCGCCAGCGCAAGGCCTTTGGTCGGCCGCTGCTCGACAACCAGTACATTTACTACAAGCTGGCCGAAATGCAGGCCCAGATCGAATCCGTCCGGGCGCTGCTTTACCGCGCGCTCGAAGCTCTTCTGAGCGGAGAAGACGTGACCAAACTTGCCTCGATGGCGAAGTATCTGATCGGGAGGCTCTCAATGGAGATCCCCGTGGAGCTGACGCAATTCTGGGGTGGCCAAGGCTTCATGAACGAGAACTTCATTACCCGCGTGTACCGCGAGGCCCGCCAGACAGCCGTGGGCGGCGGTGCGAACGAGGTGATGTTGCAGATCATCGCGAAGAAAATGGGAATTTTCCCGAAATCGTGAGGTCGGCGGGTCTGTTGTCGCGCGTCCGATTTCGTGGATTGAACATTCCACCCTAGGGAATGAAGAGAAAGAGGGAACATGGATTTCGCCTTCACTGAGGAACACGAACGCGTCCGCGACACCGTCCGGCGCTTTGCCGCTGCGGAAATTGCGCCAATCGCTCGACAGCACGACGACAACGAGACGTTTCCGAAAGACATGTTTCGCAAATGGGGCGATCTGGGCCTTCTGAGCGTGCGCTATCCGGCCGAAGACGGCGGCTCGGGCATGGACAAGATCAGCGACTGCATCGTGCGGGAAGAGTTGAGCTATGCCAGCCAGTCTTTTGCCTCGACCTGGTCGGCGCACACTCATCTTGGCATCTGGCCCATCTGGAAAGCGGGCACCCCCGAACAAAAGGCGAAGTATCTTCCGGGAGCTTTCTCGGGCAGAAAGATCAGTGCTTTCGGCCTTTCCGAGCCAGGCGGCGGATCGAATATACGCGCGCTATCCACCAAGGCGGAAAAGATCGACGGAGGGTGGCGCATCTCCGGCGCCAAAACCTATATCAGCAATTCTCCGTTCGCGGATTTCATGCTGCTGGCGGCCCGGACTTCGCCCGAATTGAAGCCCCATGCGATCAGCCTGTTCATCATCGATCTGCCAAATCCCGCCGTGGTCATCCACAAACTCGACAAGGAGGGAATTCGCGCATCGGAAACCGGGCTGATTCATATCGACGGGCTGGAGGTGCCCGACGAGGCGTTGCTTGGCAATGAAACAGGCACATATCCGATCATCCTTGATTCCCTTTCGGAAAACCGCGTTGGTGTGGCGGCGAATGCCCTGGGCATGGCGCGCGCGGCTAGGGATGCGTCGATCGCCTATGCGCGGGACCGAGAAGTGGCCGGCAAGCGCGTGGGCCAGTATCAGGCCATCGCCCACAAGATCGCGGATATGGATACCGATATCGAGGCGGCCCGCTGGCTGGTGTATCATGGCGCCTGGCTGGTCGATCAGGGAAAGCTCACGGCACCCATGGCCGCCAAGGTGAAGCTCTTTGCCTCGGAAGTGGCGGTGCGCGCATCCGAACAGGCCATTCGCATTCACGGAGGGGCCGGGATCATGCGGGACTATTCCGTGGGCCGGATTCACCGCGATGCGCTGGTCTATGTTATTGGCGAAGGCACATCAGAAGTGCAGCGCAACCTTATTTCGCGCGCTCTGGAACTCTAGCTCCCTCGCCTTTGGCCCTCAATCCGTGAAAACGACCCATCCGGTGCCATTGTTGGCGCCGGGAGGTAACCGCATGGACAAGTGTCACCGGATCTGTTGCGCAAGTTGTGGTTCAACGAACCCGAAAATGATTGACACGTCACTTTTTTGCCATCAGCATTCTCGATGCAAAATGTTATTTCCTAATGCGACGAAATGAGGAAGTCCTATGCCCGGATCGCCCCAGACGCTGACCTACGAAACAAGAGGTCAGACCGGGATCATAACCTTCACGCGACCCGAGGTCAGGCACAGCTTGGACATTGCCATGCGCGAAGAGATCTCGGCCCTGCTGCCAGACATCCGGGCGGATCGAAACCTGCGCGCGTTGATCATCACCGGAAGCGGTGGTGCCTTTTGTTCCGGTGGCGATCTAAAATCGCTCAGCGAGGAGGACCGCCCTGTTGACGTGAACCGCGAACGCATCGCCAAGCTGCACACATGGTTCACCGAACTGTCGAACCTGGAGTTGCCGGTGATCGCTGCGGTCGATGGCCCCGCCTTTGGCGCGGGTTTCAACCTTGCGCTGGTGGCGGATTTCGTTCTGGCCACCCCGCGCGCACGGTTCTGCGCGGTGTTCGGACGGATTGGCCTGGTGCCCGATCTGGGCGGCTTCTTCCTGCTGCCCCGCATCGTGGGGCTGGCCCGCGCAAAGGAGCTGGTGATGACCGCCCGGTCGATCTCTGCGGCCGAGGCGAAGGAAATGGGGATCGTGCTTGAAATCCATGAACCGGACTCGCTGCTGGATGCGGCGCTGGCTTTTGCCAAGCGTTTTGACGGCTCTTCGCGGCTGGCGGCCGGGATGGCAAAGGTGATCCTGAATCAGGCGCTTCATACCGACCAGCGTGCGCTGGCGGATATGGAAGCGATGGCTCAGACGCTGTGCCTCGCCTCGGACTACCACAAGGATGCGGTCCAGCGCTTTCTCGACAAAAAGCCACTTGAGTTCGACTGGGACAAGATGGCCCAAAAAGACGCGGTACGCTGATGTCGCGTAAACAACATACCGCCCGCATCACCGGCGTTGCCGATACCGCAATGGGTGAACTGGCCGGATCGACCGCGCTGGGCCTGCACGCCGAAGCCACCAACGCTGCCCTTAAGGACGCCGGGCTGGAGGCGCAGGATATCGACGGCGTCTTGTGCGGCTATTCGATGACCGTGCCGCATCTGATGCTGAGTTCCGTCTTCAGCGAGTATTACGGGATCAGCCCCAGCTTCAACACCGCCATTCAGGCGGGTGGGGCGACGGCCTGCATCATGCTGGCCAATGCCGTGGCACTGGTGGAATCCGGGGCCTGCCGCCATGTGCTGTGTGTCACCGGGGACAACCGCCTGACCGGGATGACACGGGACGGCGCGGTGGCGGCCCTGGCAACCGTCGGCCATCCCGAGTTTGAGCAGCCGTATGGCATGTCGGTTCCGGCCTCTTATGCGCTGGTGGCGCAGGCCTATCTACACCGTTACGGCATCACGCGGGACGAGTTGTCTGCCATTGCCGTTTCGGCCCGCAAACATGCGGCGCTGCACCCCAAGTCCACCAAGCGCGATCCGCTCACGCTGGCCGATGTCAGCGACAGCCGGGTCATCGCTTCGCCGCTGCGCCTGCTGGATTGCTGCCTGATTTCGGATGGCGGCGCCGCAGTGATCGTCAGCGCCGCAGACGCGGCCCGCGATACCCGAAACCCTGTGCGGGTTCTGGGCAGCGGGCAGGGCCACACCCATGAGCATATCATGGCCGCCCCGTCGCTTACCGACTTTGGCTGCAAGGCCTCGTCGGCCATGGCCTTTTCTCAGGCGGGTGTGACCGCGCAAGACATCGACGTGGCCGAGATTTACGACAGTTTCACCATCACCCTGCTCGCCGAGCTGGAATCCATTGGATTTTTTGAGAAGGGCGAGGCCGGCAAGGCCGCGCTGGCGGGCGACATTTCTTTGGGCGGACGTTTGCCCACAAACACCCACGGCGGATTGATGAGCTACGGACACTCCGGCGCCGCCGGCGGCGCATTTCATATCGTCGAAGCCGTTCACCAGTTGCGCGGCGAAGCCGACGCCCGCCAGGTGCCGGGGGCGCAACTGTCGTTTGTGCATGGCGATGGCGGCATCCTGTCGGCGCATTGCAGCCTCGTACTGGGACAGGAGTAACGCAAATGAACCTTCCCATCCCCAGACCGAACGCCGATACCCGCCCCTATTGGGAGGCCGCGCAGCAAGAAAGGCTGGTGCTTCAGCATTGCGCTGACTGCGGCGCGCGGCAGGCCATTCCGCGCAGCTATTGCGGCACCTGCCATTCCGCCAACCTGACCTGGCGCGACAGCAGCGGGATCGGCAAGATTGCCAGCTTTTCCGTTGTTCACCGCGCGCCGACCAAGGCGTTCCGCGATCACCTTCCTTATGTGCTGGCCCTCGTGGATATGGCGGAAGGTGTGCGCCTTATGCTGAACGTGATCGGTGAAGACCGGCTCGACACGCAGATCGGTGATCCTGTGCGGGTTGTGTTCGAGCCGCGCGGTGACGACGGGTTCAAGATGCCCCAGGTGCAAAGGAGCCCGGCATGATTACATTCGAAGATTTCCAGCCCGGCCACGTTTTTGGCACGGCGCCCGTCACGCTCGACGACGAACTGTTCGGCAAATGGACGGCCCTGTTCCCCGGGGATGCCGCCTGCGCTCCGGACATGCCCGAAGGCATGACCGCCGTTTTGGTGATGAACGCCTACATGGAGCTGATCGCGCCGCGTCCGCCGGGCAATGTCCATGCGGGGCAGACCTTTACGCTGGAGCGGCTGCCAAAGCTTGGGGAGACGGTGAACACCACCATCACCTGTGCCAGCAAGGAGCTGCGCAAGGGCCGCCGCTGGCTAAATCTGAAAACCCGGAGCCATGACGAGGCCGGCAATTTCCTGTTCTCTGGCGCAATGAGGTTGATATGGGCAGCGTGAAAGACCAGACGAAGCCCGCCGAAGGCAGCACCCCCGGCACCCTGGATATTACTTCAGAGGTGATCGGCAAATATGCCGACATCACCAACGATTACAATCCGATCCACACAGACCCGGAGTTTGCCGCGACCACGCCAATGAAAGGCGTGATCGCCCATGGCACCATGTCGCTGGCGCTGATCTGGCAAGCGTTGCGGCGCGATTTTGGCGCGGCGCGGTGCGCAGGTGCTCAGCTGGATGTCCGGTTTATCAAACCTGTGCGGATCAACGACCATCTGACCGCCCGGCACCAGCCGGATGAAGAAGGCGGCCTGTCTGTATGGGTGGAAAACCAGGATGGCGAGCCTGTCATAAAGGGAAGTGCGCGACTATGAGTTCCACGTTCAAGAACCTGGATGTCTTGCTGAACCCGCGCTCGATTGCGGTGGTTGGGGCGTCGTCAAACCCGATGAAGGTTGGCGGGCGGCCCATCGCCTATATGAAAAAGCTTGGCTATGCGGGCGATATCTATCCGATCAACCCGAAGGCCGAAATCGTGCAGGGGCTACAGGCCTATCCGTCGATCTCGGCCATTGGTGCGCCGGTTGATCTGGCCATCGTTGCCGCCGCCGCTGCCTCGGTTGAGGATATCCTGCGCGACGGGATCGCAGCGGGGGTGAAGGCGTTTGTTGTCTTTTCGTCGGGCTTTGGCGAGTATTCGGCAGAGGGCACCGAGATTCAGGCCCGCCTCGGCCAGATGTGCCATGACGCCGGGGTGCTGCTGCTGGGGCCAAACTGCCTTGGCGCCATCAATATTCGCAACCATGTTATCGCGTCCTTCACCACCGCGATGGAAGATCACGATCTGATCGAAGGCGGCTTCGGCTTTGTCTCGCAAAGCGGGGCGCTGGGGGCCTATTGGCTCGATATGGTCTTTCAGCGGGGCATCGGTGTGTCATCCTGGATCGCCACCGGAAACGAGGCCGGGATCGACGTTTCGGATGCCATCCATCACCTCGCCAACGATCCCGATACGCGGCTGATCGGCTGCTACATAGAGGATATCAAGGACGGTCCTGCGTTCCGCGACGCCGCCTTGGCCGCGATCTCGGCAGGCAAACCCATTGTTTTGATCAAATCGGGCCGGTCCCAAACCGGCGCGGCGGCGGCGGCATCGCACACCGGGGCGCTGGCGGGTGAGGACGCAAGATATCAGGCGCTGTTCGACCAGATCGGCATTGTTCGGGTGAATTCGCTGTCGGAAATGGTCGCGGTCGCGCGGCTGATCCTGATGCAGCCCCCTGCCAGCGGCTCCAACATCGGCGTTATCAGCGTATCCGGCGGTGCAGGCGTTATGCTTGCCGATGATCTGGACGAGGCGGGCTTCTCCGTCCCGCCCTTTGACGCCGACACCCGGGCCCGGGCGAATGACGCATTGCCCGGCTTTGTCTCGGCCAACAATCCGCTGGATGTGACCGGCAGCGTTGCCGGAGACAGCGGCATTTTCAGCCGGGTTCTGGATGCCCTTGGCAGCGCCTCGGATCATGACAGCTTTGTATTGTTCATTGGCCTGATGGTCAGCATTTCCAAGGATCTGTCCGACAGTCTCGTTCGTGCCTTTGCCAATCGTGGCAAACAGGTGGCGGTGGTCTGGATCGGTGCCCCGGCCGAGGTTGTGCAGGAGCTTGAGTCCCATGGCCTGCCGGTCTTTGCGGATATCCCCGAGGCTGTTCAGGCGATGAAGATCGCGCGCCAGTTCAGCGCCGCCCGTGAAAAGGCGCAGCAGCTTGACGGCACCGAGTGGTTTGCCCCCCTGCCCGTTGCCGACACGCTTGAAACCCGTTCTGAGATACGGGCGCAGGACTTCATCCGCGCCCATTCCAACCTCGCCTTCCCCGAGCAGCTTCTGGTCGGGACGGCGGAGGAGGCCGCAAACGGGCTCACCACCTTGTCGACACCGCTGGTGGTGAAACTGCAAAGCCCGGACATGCCGCACAAAAGCGATCATGGCGGGGTTCGATTGGGCATTGCCGATCCCGAGACGTTGAAGAGCACGGTTCAGGACATGCTGGAGATCGCCGATAAAAGCGGGCTGCGGCTGGATGGCATCCTGGTACAGGAAATGTCGTCGGTGGCGCAGGAATTGATCGTTGGGTTCAAGCGTGACCCGGTGTTTGGCCCGCTGTTGCTGATCGGACGCGGCGGGGTTGAAGTGGAACTGCGCCCCGACAGCAAGATGGCCTACCTGCCGCTCACCGGCGACGCCGTTCTTTCGATGTTGCGCGGGCTGGCCACGGCACCTCTGTTCGAGGGGTATAGGGGTGGCGCCAAGGGCGATTTGAAGGCGCTGGCGCAATCGTTGGCCGATCTTGGAAACGCCTTTGCCGCCGACTCCTCGATCGAGGAAATAGAAATCAACCCGCTGGCCCTGACCCGCGACGGGCGCTTCGTTGCCTTGGATGCCCTGTCCCTGCATCGGCTGTTGCCGGCACAGGAAAGGCTGGGCGGGGAGGCGCCGCCGCGCGATGCGCAGGACACCGAAAGACAGAAGTTGGCCGGCGTGCAAGAACTGTGACATCGCATTCCGACACGACTGACCGGCGTCCGGGATACATGCGGGCGTCGAGGGGAGGACAGACATGACGGACGACGCCGCCGAAAGATCGAACCGGCATATGCGGGCGGTTCCCCGTGTGATGACAATTCTTATCGCCATCGCCACTGCCGCCTTCTTTATCTACACCGCTTGGTACGGCAGCTATCCCGCGCTGGTCCAGCGCTCGATCCTGTTGGGGTCGGCGATGTGTCTGGTCTTTCTCGGTCGCTTGCAGAGCATCCCGGCGGACGGCGTGAAAAACAAGGTGCTGTTTCTGACGCTTTACCTGGCCACGCTGTGCAGCGTGGTTACGCTGGGCTTTATCGTGGTGAATTTCCAGGCCATTGCCGAAAGCTCGGGCTTCTTTGGCCAGACCGAAGTGGTGCTGGCGACGATCATGATCGTGACGCTGCTGTTTGCCACCTGGCTTTCCTTTGGCCCGGCGCTGCCGATCATCGCGATCTGCTTCCTGCTCTATGCGCTGTTCGGGCGGGAAATGCCTGATATCCTGTCGCATCGCGGGCTGAAATGGAGCTCTCTGGCAGCCGGAAACTACCTGACCACCAAGGGCGTTCTGGGCGTGCCGCTGGGCGTTGTGGCTGACGTTGTTCTGTATTTTCTTCTGTTCTCGTCCTTTCTGGCGGCCACCGGGGCCTCGGACACATTCGTGCGTCTGTCGCAATTGATGGTGGGTCGGATGCGCGGCGGGCCGGCCAAGATCGCAGTGGTCGGCAGCGGGCTGCTGGGCAGTATTTCGGGGTCGGCCGTGGCCAATGTGGCGGCCAGCGGCACCTTCACCATTCCGATGATGAAGCGCGTGGGCTATTCACCGAAATTCGCCGGTGCCGTCGAAGCGGTTGCCTCTTCCGGGAGCCAGCTGATGCCGCCGGTCATGGGAGCGGCGGTGTTCATCATGGCCGATATGCTTCAGATCGGTTACAGTACGATCATTCTGGCAGCCTTGTTCCCTGCGATCATCTATTACCTGAACCTGTTTCTGATCGTGGATCTGGAAGCGGGCAAGATGGGCCTGCGAGGGCTCGACAGCTTTGAAAAGGGAAAGGCCCGCGAACTCCTGCAGGATTCCGGATACCTGATGGCGCCGCTGGCCGTGCTGTTCGGCATGGTGATGATGCAGTATTCGCCGCGCTATGCCGCGTTGTTGTCGCTGGCGCTGTTGCTGGTGCTCAACATGCTGCAATCGCGCCATCGGCTATCGTTTATTGCCATGGTCAACGCGCTGGTCGACGGCATGACAAGCGTGGCGCCCGTGGCCGTGGCGGTGGCCGTGGCCGGGATCGTCGTGGGTGTGGTCGAAACCACCGGGCTGGGGCTGAACCTGACAACGATCATGACCCAGGTGGCCGAAAACTCGTTGCTGCTCCTGCTGATCCTGACGATGATAAGCTCGATCATACTGGGGATGGGGCTTCCGACGGTCGCCTGCTACATCATCCTTGCCCTGATCATTGCGCCGGTGATGGTGCGGCTGGGCGTGCCGCCGCTGGCAGCGCATATGTTCGTGTTCTATTTCGGGACGCTGTCGGCAATCACACCGCCGGTCGCGCTTGGGTCTTTTACCGCCGCCGGTATCGCTGGCGCGCCGCCCCTGGGGACCTCAATCACTTCCCTACAAATCGCGCTGCCAGCCTTTCTGATGCCGTATATCTTCGTCTATCAGCCCGGCCTGCTGTTTCAGGGCGATTTTCTCGCAGTGATCGTGCCGCTGTTTAATGCGACGATCGCTGTGATTGGCCTTTCGGCGGCAACGGTTGGCTATTTCCGCGGCCGCGTCAGCCTGCCGCGCCGTGGCCTGTTCTTGTGCGGGGCGCTGATGGCTTTTGCCCCCGATCACCTGACCGACCTGCTGGGCGCATCGCTGATCGCGCTGGCCATCGCCATAGGCGAGTTCACACGGCGACGGGCAGTCACAAACTGAACGACGACACTAGGGAAGACAACTTTCACTTGAACCATCAAAGGAGGATAAGATGACCACGAAATCAAAGAGAGGAAGCCTGAAAACTGGCCTGCTGGGCTTGGCGATGGCGTCAACACTTGGCACGGCTGCGTTTGCGCAAGACAGAACGGAGCTGGGTTTTGCAACTTCGGCCAGCGGCGGCACCGGCTACATGTATGCCGTTTCCGTGGCCACTGTTGTGAATGAGGACAGCGAAGATCTGAAGATCACGCCGTTTCCGAGTGCGGGCGTCGTTGAAAACGACCGCTTGCTGCGCGGTGACGAAGCACAATTGATTCTGCACACCGGGGGGGAAGCGTATGACTCCTATCGGGGCGAGGGGAGGTATCCCTCGGCCGCGACCGACCTGCGCGCCATTCTTCCGATCTATGCCTCGCTGGTTCAGATCGTTGTGCCAGCAGACACGGAGGCGACGCGCCCCGGCGATCTGAAAGGCAAACGCGTTGGCCTCGGCGAGCCGGGCTCTTCTGCCAACACTTATGTGCGGCAAGCAATGGAAGCCGAAGGTGTGAAGGACGGGGATTATGATGCGCGTCCCAACAGCCTGACAGAACAGGTCGCCGGGGTCCGAGATGGCAATCTCGACGTGCTGTCCATCGTGATGGGCGCCGGAGCGCCCGCGCTTCAGGATCTGGCCACCAGTCGCGATGTGCGTTGGATTTCGATGGCGCCCGACACGCTGCAGAGCGTCATGGAGATGAACCCTCCAGGTGCGGTGGTTCCGGCCATTATCAAGGCAGGCACCTACGCGGGCCAGGACAGCGATGTGCAAACCTTCGGTGTGCCGATCTGGATCATGGCGCGGGCCGACCTGACTGACGCTGTGGTGACGCAGATCCTGACCCGGTTCCTGGGAAACATGGATCGCGCCAGCGAAGTCCATCCGATCGTCACAAACACGACGAAGGAATTCGTGGCCGGCGCAACGCCTCCGGTGCCGTGGCATGACGCTGCCGTGTCCGGTCTGGAAGAAATGGGTTATTCGTCACTGCCTTTTAGCGAATAGGCCGCGATTAACTCAGAGAATGCTGCTTTGGTAAGGCTACCTTATTGAATTGCGGCGAAAACCAAGCCATTTCCAAATTGGAATTGGCTTGGTTCAAAATACACGGAGCCAAAAGTAGCGCTTTTGGCAACTAAATACGTCTGCCGTATTTCAGTTTAAATATCACATCTACATCGATTTATATTTTCTTTCATCGCGCTGTATATGGCTTGCCAGCTCCACCTTACAAACGTTAGGTTTTCCATTAACGATTCTTTTTCACTCAAGAAAGAGAGAGGATGCTGATGCAATTTCAACCAACAGAAGATCAAAAAGCGTTTCTTGAAACCGCAAAAAGATTCGCGGACGAAAAACTTGCGCCCGGCTATTTGAAGCGGTCCCGCGAACACCGGTTCGATCGCGCGCTTATCAAGGAAATGGGCGCGCTCGGCTTGATCGCCCCGGACCTGCCAGAAAAATATGGCGGTCTTGGCGAAAGCTTCGTGACGGCCGGGATTGTCACCGAGGAAATCGCCCGCGGCGACTTCAGTGTCAGCTATGTGCAGCTTGTTGGCTCGCTCATGGGCGGCATGGTGGCCGAACATGCCTCTGAGGACATCGCATTGGAATGGCTTCCAAGGGTGGTGTCGGGCGATGCGATCATCGGCATCGGCCTGACCGAGCCGCGCGGCGGCTCGGATGCGGCGAACCTGATCCTGAAGGCCGAGAAATCCGGCAACGGATGGGTGCTGAATGGTGAGAAAACCTCGATCAGCTTTGCCGAACAGGCCGACGCGGCGGTGGTCTTTGCCCGCACCGGGGCACCTGACAGCGGAGCGCGCGGGGTCAGCGCCTTTTTCGTCGATCTGGACCAGGACGGCATCAAGCGCACCCACTTCGAAGATATCGGCACCCGGCCTGTCGGACGCGGGTCGCTGTTTTTTGACGATGTATATGTACCGGCGGAAAACATGATGGCCGAGCAAGACCGCGCTTTCGGCACATGCATGGCAGGGTTTGACTATTCTCGCGCGCTGATCGGGCTGGAATGTCTGGGCGCGGCGCAGGCCTCGGTGGATGAAACCTGGGCCTATGTGCAGGAACGCGAGGCCTTCGGCGCACCTATCGTGCAATACCAGGGCGTCAGCTTCCCGCTGGCCGAAGCTGAAACCCAGCTGACCATGATGCGCCAGCTTTGCTACTACACGCTGGATTTGCGCGACCGTGGCCTGCCCCACACCTCCGAGGCGGCAATGTGCAAATGGTATTTGCCCAAGACTGCCTGCGAGATCCTGCACCAGTGCCTGATCCTGCACGGGCATTACGGCTACACCACCGACCTGCCGCACCACCAGCGTAACAACGACGTCCTCGGCCTTCAACTTGGCGACGGCACGGCGCAGGTCCAAAAGCTGGTGATCGCCCGCGAAAGGGCCGGGCGGGTGGCGCTTCAGTACGACAAGAAGGCGAAAGGAGCGGCCTGACGAACCCTGACGATTACCATGCGTGGCCTTCATCCACGGCCCCGCCGCCCCGAACAGCGTGACTGCGTCGGGCCCGCCAAGGTCGGGTTCACGGCCTCGCGCGGCAGGCGGAGGTTTATCCATGATTGTCGCGAAATTCTGAACTGTTCGGAAGCAATGACCTGTCGATCCCGTAGAAGGGCACAGATCGCCTTTCTACGGCGCAGCGGAAACGAGGCATGGATTCACAAACAATCGTTGGAGACCGGCGAAAGACCGGACAACATCACAACCAAGGAGGGACGAAGTGAAACTCTTTTCCAATCTTACCGCGGTCGTCCTGGCCGCCATCGTGGCATCGGTCGCCAGCGAAATCTCGGCGCAAGAAAAAGAGCCGGTGAAATTCGGACTGTGCTTTGACCTCAGCCAGTCCTACACATTCATTTCGCCCCAGGTGGCGCAGGCAGCGCAGGACCTGGCGAAGTACACCAACCTGAATGGTGGCATCGACGGCCATCCGGTCGAGATGATCATACGCGATCACGGCAACGCGCCCCAGCGCGGTGTGGAATGCTATGAGCAGCTCAAGCGCGAAGGTGTGTTCATCTTCTACATGCTTTCGACGCCGGTAACCAATGCCGTCCTGCCGCGAGTGATGCGCGACAAGAACATCCTGATGCAATCCTTCTCGGGCAGAGCCGACGCGGTGGATGGCGATGTGTTCGAATGGGTATTCCCGGTTGGCCCGACCTACTGGCAACAGGCCGCAAACGATGTCGCTTTCATCAAGGAGCAGATGGGTGGTGATCTGAGCGATGCGAAGATCGGGTACATCTATCTGGACTACCCCTTCGGGCAGGAACCGATCGAAATCCTCGAAACCCTGGAAGAGAAGGAAGGTTTCGAGCTCGAGCTGTATCCGGTTCCGCTTCCGGGAACAGACCAGTCCGGGGCCTGGAGCAGGATCCGCCGTGACAAGCCCGATTACGTGATCTCATGGATGCTTGGTGGGGCTCATGTCGTCGCCTCCAAGGAGATGGCGCGCAACGGCTTCCCGATTGATCAGTATATCTCGGTCGACTGGATCAACGAAGTTGACATCTCCAACATAGGTACCGGGGCGGCCACGGGCATCCTGCGTGGGACCAACGTGGCCGGCGGCCAGGACATCCCTCTGGTTCAAGCCATGCTCGAGACGCTTTATGCAAACGGCGAAGGCAGCGGACCGGAAAAACATGTGCGGGACGTCCACTACAATAAGGGGCTTGCGGTTTACTCCGTAGCGATCGAAGCTGCGCGCATTGCGATCGAGCAGAATGGTTGGCCGCTCACATCCGAGAGCATGAAGGCAGGCTACGAGTCGATCAATAACTACGATGCCGGCGGCATCATGTCCCCCGTCACGTTGAGCCCCAAGGATCACGGTGGGGGCGGAAAAACCCGTATCGAGCAATGGAACGGTAAGACTTGGGTTCCCCTGACCGACTGGAGCGCCGACTACCTCGACGTGGTGTGGGAGGTGATCAGGGAAAGCTCCGAGAAGTTCACCGTGGAATGAGTGTCATCTTCCCCCCCGGCGATCATGTCGTGGGGGAACCCTGTCGTTGCAAAAGCCAAAAATGTCTGACCAGACGGGCATTGCCATTTGTGGACATATGGACCCCGCCTGATTGCAACGGTCTGGTTTGGTCTGGTGGGTCGATCATGATTGCTGACGTATATCCGGCTTCTCTGAGCGGCCCGATACATTTCGGCCCGGTGCCGCGCGATGCCGAGCTGGCGTGCGAAGAGGTCTTCGGCCCGGTGCTATCGGCGCTGATCTTAGAGGGTGAGGCCGATGCACTGGCGCTAGCCAACGGCACCGAATACGGGCTCATCGCCGGCGTATGGACCAACGACAACGCGTGCGCGTTGCGCGGCGGCTACAGGTCGGGCAGGTCTATGTGAATGCCTATGGGGCCGGGGGCGGTGTGGAACTGCCGTTCGGCGGCGTGAAGAAATCGGGCCACGGCCGCGAGAGGGGGTTCGAGGCGCTTTACGAAATTTCGGCGCTGCGCCTTTCTCAGTGTTCTGTTCCATTCTCCGCCTCACTTTGGCCCTGGTCTGGATGCCTCGCAATCCCGCTCTGCCAGTGTTCTCCGCCCGTACACGCGAATCTTCCCCTCATTCGCTTCACCCTAATAAATGGCCCTGTTGCATAAATCGTGTGAGGGATTCATCTCGTGAATCCAGCGTGGTAGCTGGGATGCATGAGCAGACCCACACCCCCAACCTACAGAACCAGGAACTGGCCGGCCTACAATGAAGCGCTCAAGCGCCGGGGCTCGCTGACGATCTGGTTTGACCCTGAGATGAGCTGGGATGGCGCACCGACAGGCCGGCGTGGCCGACAGCAGACCTACAGCGATGCCGCTATACAGACGTGCCTTTCGATGAAGGTTTTGTTCGGCATGGCGCTCCGGCAGACGACCGGGTTCGTCGAAAGTCTGCTGCGACTGGTTGGCCTCGACTGGACGGTGCCCGACTTCAGCACGCTGTCGCGCCGCCAGAAGACCCTGGCCGTCAACATTCCATACCGTGGATCGAAAGGCCCGCTGCACCTGCTGATCCCCTGTCGGGACATTGCGACGCAATGCCCTGCCGGGCAGCGGACAGCACCGGCATCAAGGTCGAGGGCGAAGGCGAGTGGCACGCCCGCAAGCATGGTGGCCCGAAACGTCGCGTCTAGCGCAAGATCCACCTCGGAATCGACGAGGAAACGCTGGAGGTTCGGGCCGTTGAGATCACCGGGAGCCACATCGGCGATGCGCCGGTCTTACCCGACCTTCTCAGCCAGATCCCGGATGAGCAACAGATCGGCAGTGTTACGGCAGACGGTGCCTACGACACCCGCAAGTGCCACGATGCCATCGCTGACCGCGGTGCCCATGCCGTCATCCCGCCCCGCAGGAACGCCAAGCCGTGGAAGGTGATCACAGCTGGCGCGGCCGCACGAAACGAGGCCCTGCGCGCCGCGAAATACCTCGGCCGGGCCCTCTGGCGACCCCTCTCGGCAGCATGCTTCGCATGCGCCTGCCGGGCAGTGGATGGAGCGGATACCACCGAAGGAGCCGCGTCGAGACCAAGATGCATTGTGTGAAACTGCTGGGCCAGCGGCTCATGGCGCGAGACTTCGACCGACAGGTCGCCGAGCTCCAGGTCCGCATCGCTGTCCTGAACGGCTACACCCCCGTCACGGAAGCTGTGGGATAAGTCTGTCCGGGGAAAGGGGAACCTCGGCGTTCAGCCGATTTGTGCAACAGAGCCCTAATAAATGAATAATGAGTCGAAAATCATAATATTCGCGTGCCGCCGATCACACGGGCGCTCGCGCGACGTCGTCAAACCGTGCGTCCACCATCCACAGGCATCAGAATCCCGGTAATGAACTCGGCGTCATCGGACGCGAGATAGAGTGTCGCCCGCGCAATATCGTCGGGCCGCGACATCCGACCCATCGGAATGGTGGCCACGAATTTCGCCCGGTTCTCCGGTGTGTCGGGCACGCCCATGAATTCTTCCAGCAGGCCGGTTTCGCCCATCACGGGGCAAATCGCGTTGACGCGGATATTGTCGGACGCCAGTTCCACCGCCATGGATCGCGACAGGATATTAACGGCGCCCTTGGTCGAATTATACCAGGTCAACCCCGGGCGCGGACGAATACCCGCCACCGAACCGATGTTCACGATCGAGCCGCCGCCAATCTCCCTCATCAGCGGGACAATGATGTTGGTTGCGTGATAGATCGCCTTCACATTGATCGCATAGACCTTGTCGAACTCGTCTTCGGTCACGTCGAGCATCGGTTTGTTTCTGTGGGTCCATCCGGCATTGTCGACGAAGACATTGGGCACACCGAAGCTATCGACCATCTTCTGCACGGCCGCATCCATTTCGGCGCGCGAGGTGACATCGGCAGCCAGCGCCAGGGCATTTTCGCCGATTTCACTGGCCACACGCTCGGCGGAATCGCGACGCAGATCAAGCACCCCACCTGAGCCGATATCTGGCGGTCTGAGGTCGGGGGCACGTCAAAACGACCGGCAGAAGCCAGTTGCATCAACGTTGGCCCACGTATATGAATAATGAATCACTAGTCAAATTTCTGCCACTCCGGCACATGCCGATTGATGGCGGGCGGAGGACCTGTTCGGATGACACCTGACGACCGAAAAACACTTTATCGCAATATGCTGCTGATCCGCAGGATCGAAGAGGCGCTGCGCCAGCTTTTCGCGGACGGCCACATTCCGGGTTTCGTGCATCTATCAATCGGCCAGGAGGCGGTGCCTGTCGGCGTGTCCAGTCATCTGCGCGACAGCGATACCGTATCCTCCAATCACCGCGGACATGGCCATACCATCGCCAAGGGGGTCGATCCGTCGGCCTTCTTCGCAGAGGTTCTGGGGCGGGCGACCGGGCTCTGCAAGGGGCGCGGCGGGTCAATGCATGTGGCGGACCTTTCCAGGGGGATGCTCGGGGCCAACGGGATCGTCGGAGCCGGCCTGCCGATCACCACCGGAAGCGCGTTGGCGCTCAAGATCCGGGGGAAAGGCGACATCGCGGTCGTCTATTTCGGTGACGGGGCGCTGGCCGAAGGGCTCCTGCACGAATGTTTCAACATCGCGGCGCTCTGGGGTCTTCCGGTCCTGTTCGTATGCGAGAACAACGGCTGGTCTGAATTCAGCCCGACCGCCAACCAGGTGTCCTTCAAGCTTCAGGCACTCGCCAAGGCCTATGGCATCCGATACGCGGCTGTCGATGGCAATGTGGTGACCGAGGTCGCCGACAGTGCCGGCAAGCTGATCGACAGGATGCGGAAGACGCCAGCGCCCACGGTCCTCGAATGTGCCACGACCCGGGTCAGGGGCCATTTCGAAGGCGACCGGCAGGACTACCGTGAGGCCGAGGAGGTTGCCGGTCTGGACGCGCGCGATCCGCTGCTGCTGGCGCAGCGCGCGATGACGGACGTCGATGCCGCCTGGTTCGACACCATCGCGCGGGAGGTGGAGGCCGAGGTCGCCGCCGCCATTGCCGCCGCCAAAGAGGCCCCGTTGCCCGATATTTCTGACATCACCGCCGACGTCTATACCACAGAGGAGGTCCGCGCATGACCGAAGTCCGATTCATGAAGGCCGTCAATCAGGCCCTGTCGGATGCGATGGAGGCCGACCCTTCGGTCATCTTGATGGGGGAGGATATCGGCGCGGCAGGCGGGTCGTTCAAGGTGACCCGCGACCTGTTGGATACATTCGGGTCGGAGCGGGTCTATGACACGCCGATCTCCGAAGCGGCAATTGCCGGCATGGCGGTCGGTGCTGCGCTGACCGGCGCGCGCCCGGTGGTCGAGATCATGTTCATGGATTTCGTCACCCTGACGATGGATATGCTGGTCAATCAGGCGGCCAAAGCGCGCTCGATGTTCGGGGGGCAGGGATCCGTCCCGATGGTGTTGCGCACGCCGCATGGAGGCGGGCTGAACGCGGGCCCGCAGCATTCGCAATGCCTGGAGGCCTGGTTTGCACATGTGCCGGGGCTGAAGGTGGTCTGCCCTGCGACCCCGGCGGATGCCTATGGCCTGCTGCGCGCGGCCATCGACGATCCGGACCCGGTGATCTTCATTGAAAACAAGGCGCTCTATGCCGCCAAGGGTGATCTGCCGGACAGGCCGGAAATCCCCGTCCTCGGCAAGGCCCGACTGGCGCGCGCCGGCACCACAGCAACCGTCGTGTCCTACGGCGCCGCGGTTCAATGGGCGCTGGATGCGGCGGAAACGCTGGCCCCCGAGGGTATCGATGTGGAGGTCCTTGATCTTCGTTCGCTGCAGCCCTGGGACGAAGCGGCCGTGCTGGCGAGCCTGTCGAATACCCATAACCTGGTGATCGCCCACGAGGCCGTGGAAGCCTTTGGCATCGGCGCCGAGATCGCCGCCCGGATGGCGGATATCGGCTTCGACGAACTGGACGGTCCCATTGTTCGGGTCGGAGCGCCCTTTGCGCCCTCGCCGTTCGGCAAGACGCTGGAGGCCGCCTACCGACCCACTGCAAACAACATCGTTGCCGCAATCCGGCGCACACTCGATTGAAGAGGACTGATCATGACCGATGATACAATACTTTTGGCCCGCGACGGTGGCGTTGCCACCCTCACGATCAACCGCCCCGACACGCTGAATGCGGTGGACATATTCACCATAGCGGCGATGAACCGTGCGCTGGACGAATTGGAAAGCGATCCCGAGATTCGCGTGATCGTCTTTACCGGCGCGGGGCGCGCGTTCATAGCGGGCGGCGATATCGCGGATCTGAACTCCCGCCAGGGGCTGCCGCATTATCAGGAATTCGCAGAGGACATCCACCGGCTGTTTCGCCGGATCGAGACGCTGGACAAGCCGACGATCGGCGCGGTCAACGGCTTTGCCCTCGGCGGCGGGACCGAGCTGATCCTCGCGCTGGACATCCGCATCCTTTCGGACAAGGCGAAACTGGGCCTGCCCGAGATCACCCTTGGCCTGTTTCCCGGTGCGGGTGGCACCCAGAGGATCATCCGCCAACTTCCGCTATGCCGAGCAAAAGAGATCATGTTCACCGGCGACATGCTGTCGCCCGATGAGGCCGTCTCGCTGGGCCTCGCAAACCGGGTCGTGCCGCATGACAGCCTGATGGATGAGGCGATGGCCACCGCGACCAAGATCGCGGGAAAATCGCCGCTGGTCCTCAAGCTGCTCAAACGCACGCTGGTCGATGGCGGCGACATGCCGCTAGTTTCTGCGCTGCGCCATGAACAGGCGATGATCGGCCTCGTTCTGGATAGTGCCGACGCGCACGAGGGCTGCACGGCATTCCTTGAAAAACGCGACGCCCGTTTCGAGGGAAAGTGAATGGCCAATCTTCTGATGCCGAAGTTCGGACTGACGATGACCGAAGGGCTGTTGTCCGAATGGCACGTCGGCCCCGGCGAAGCGTTCTGCGCCGGTCAGCTTCTTTACACTGTTGAAACAGAGAAGGTCGCCAACGAGGTCGAGGCGGAGATCGACGGAACCTTGTCGGAAATCCTCGTCTCCGAAGGTGAAACAGTGCCTGTGGGAACTCCCGTGGCACGGATTTCCGATCTAGCGGGCGAGACCGAAGTGCCCGGGGCAAGCCTCGCGACGCCTGCAGAAGAGCGTGATGTTCAGGACGCGCCCGCCGCCCGTAAATTGATGGCCGAACATGGGCTGTCGCGCGGGGCCGTGGACGCTTCCGGGCGCGATGGCCGGGTGATGAAAGAGGACGTCTTGCGTGTCATCGCCACTCCGCTGGCCAAACGGATCGGCGCGATTGAGGGCGTGGCGCTGGAAGAGATTGTCGGATCCGGTGCG
Organism: Silicimonas sp.; assembly: GCA_040220415.1. Taxonomy (GTDB): domain Bacteria; phylum Pseudomonadota; class Alphaproteobacteria; order Rhodobacterales; family Rhodobacteraceae; genus JAVJUV01. The sequence continues at coordinate 9,276 of JAVJUV010000015.1, read as the reverse complement.
CGCGGCCGGATCAAGGCGGCGGATGTCGAGACAGCGGCTGCGCGAGCGGCCCGACCCGCCGCACAATCCGCGGTGATCGCGCCGAGCGGCGCCACAGAGATAGCAGCCAGTCCCGCACGGTTGTCCACGGCCCGTCGCGTCTCGGCGTCGAAACGAGATATTCCGCATTTCTACATGACCCATGAGGCAGAACTTTCGGCCCTGACCGAACTGCGCCAGGGGTTGAATACCGACAGCGAGAGGGCGCGGATCTCGGTCACGCATATGCTGATCCGGGCGGTCGGTGTCGCATTGGCAGAACTGCCCGTATTGAACCGGATATGGTCCAATGACCGGATCGTGGCCTTTGACCGTGTCGATGTCGGCATGGTGGTGGAAACGCCCGAGGGCCTCCGCATCCCGGTCGTGCGCGATGTCGGCGGCCGGGGACTGGACGAAATCGCCAAAGTGGCGGCTGCCGCAGCGGACCGGGCCCGGAGCGGGGCGCTGGCGGCCGAAGACGTGGGCGACAGCGCGATCGCGATTTCCAACGTCGGTATGTTCGGCGTATCGAGCATGACGCCCATCATCAACCCGCCCAATGCCATGATCATCGGTGTCGGGGCGGACCGAAAGCTGTTCCGGCCGGGTGCCGATGGTGCCCCCACCCTGCGCCATGAGTTGACCCTGACGTTGGCGGCGGACCACCGAATAATCGACGGGGCGGATGCCGCCCGCTTCCTGGCCCATCTAGTTGGCGTGATCGAACAGCCTATCCGCCTGCTGCGCACCCCCAAACGCCCCTGACCGGAGACCAAACCATGCAGTTTTCCCTGAGTGAAGAACAACAGATGATCATCGACACCTCCCGAAAGGTCGGAGAGGCGTTCGGGCTGGAATACTGGCGCAAGAAGGATGCCGAAAAGGCCTATCCTTCGGAATGCTGGCAGGCGATCTGCGACGCGGGGCTGGCTGGCGCGATGCTACGCGAGGAATATGGCGGCGGTGGTCTGGGTCTGGTTGAGACGGCGCTGATCGTGGAGGAACTCTGCGCGGCAGGCGGAGGCGCAACGGTGTCGCAGATCTTCATGCTCAACCCTGTGTTCGGCGGCGTCGCCATCTCGAAATACGGGACCGACCAGATGCGAAAGGAGTGGCTGCCCAAGCTGTGCTCGGGCGAGATGCAATTCTGCATGGCGCTGACCGAACCCGACGCCGGCACCAATTCGCTCGAGATTTCCACGGTGGCCCGGCCGGACGGCGACGGCTGGCGCGTGACTGGCCAGAAGATCTGGATCACGGCAGTCGGTGAGGCTGACAAGATGCTGGTCGTCGCACGGACCAGCCCGGTCGCGGAAGGCCAGAAAAAGACGCACGGCATGAGCTTGTTCATGATCGACCGGGATCGCGAGGGATTGAGTTACACCCCGATCGACAAGCTAGGGACGAACACCTTGCCCTCCAACCAGGTCTTTTTCGACAACGTGCGGGTCGAACCGCACGAACTCATTGGCGACGTGGACGGCGGCTGGCATCAGCTTCTGGACGTGTTGAACGCGGAACGCATCGTGACGACGGCCGGCTTGATCGGGACCGGGCGGCTGGCGATCAGGCTGGGCGCGGACTATGCCAAGGACCGAAAGGTCTTTGGTGGCGCGCCGATTGGCACGTACCAGTCCTTGCAATTTCCGATGGCCCAGCACTGGGCGGAACTGGAAGCGGCCAAGTTGCTGAATCTCAAGGCGGCGTGGCTGGGGGATACCGGCGCGCCCTACGGCTCGGAAAGCAACGCGGCCAAGCTGATCGCCAGCCAGGCGGCCTCGGCCGTTGCAGAGCACTCGATGCAGATCATGGGCGGCATGGGATATTCCAAGGAAATGCATGTCGAACGGCTCTGGCGCGATGCGCGCCTGTTCCGGTTCGCGCCGGTGTCCGAACAGATGATCCTGAACTACATCGCGATGGCGAACCTAGGATTGCCACGCTCCTATTGAGGACCATGTAATGCTGAACCTCACCCGCTCGCTTGATTTTCACATCGCCCAGAGACCCGGGGCCGAGGCGCTGGTCTATGACGACGTGCGGCTCGACTGGTCAGCGCTACAGGACCGGGTACGCAGTACCGCCGCCGGCCTGAACGCGGCCGGGGTCGGTCCGGATACCATCGTGGCGCTTTACATGAAGAACAGCGCCGCCTTCATCGAGCTGCTCTATGCGATCAGCCATGTGGGCGGCGTGGCATTGCCGATCAACTATCGGCTGTCCGGGGAAGAGGTCGATTACATCGCGACCCACGCCGGAGCCACGCTGATCCTTGCCGATGAGGAGTTCGGCACGGTGTTTTCCGGCAGAGACCTGCCGGTCCGGTTCCTCGACAGGGCGGCCCAGTCTGACTCGACGCGCATCTTTGAGGCCTGCGGGTCTTGCGTAAAGGCTGCACCACGGCATGGGGCAGACCTGTTCCGGTTGATGTATACCTCGGGCACAACGGACCGGCCCAAAGGGGTTACACAGACCTATGACAACTTCTATTGGAAATCCGCCGATCACAATGTGGCTTTGGACCTTAGCCTTCAGGACCGCCTGCTGGTGGTCGGACCGCTCTACCATGTCGGTGCATGCGACCTCCCGGGCCTGGGCATCCACCTCTGTGGTGGCACGATGGTCATCTTGCGGGATTTCGACGCCGAGGCGACGTTCCGCGCGATCGAGGAAGAGCGGATCACCGGCATCTGGCTGGCCCCTGTCATGACTTCGACGATGCTCTCCACGCCCACCAGTCACGATACAGCGACGCTGCGATGGTGCATCGGTGGCGGCGAAAAGACACCCGAGCATCGCATTCGCAGCTTTTCGGAGGTTTTCCCGAATGGCCGATATGTAGATGCCTATGGTATGACGGAAACCGTGGGCGGCGATACGTTCATGGTGGCGGGGCGGGAGATCGACAAGATCGGATCGGTCGGCGTGCCGGTGCCCCATCTGGAACTACAGATCCGGGATGAGGACGGCGCACATCTGCCGGCAATGGCCGAAGGGGAGATCTGCATGCGGGGGCCGAAGGTGACTTCGGGGTATTGGAAAGACCCCGAGAAGACCGCGGCCGCCTTTTTCGATGATGGTTTTTTTCGTTCCGGCGATGTGGGGTACATGGACCCGGATGGCTATCTTTTCCTGACAGACCGCAAGAAGGACCTGATCATATCGGGTGGCGAAAACGTGGCGTCGAGCGAGGTCGAGCGGGTGCTCTACACGTTGGACGGGGTGTTCGAGGCGGCCGTGGTCGCGCGCGAGGACGAGAAATGGGGCGAGGTCCCCGTGGCCGTTATTGTGGTCGAACCGGGCGCGGCGGTGACATTCGACGACATGATGCGCCATTGTCGAAAACATCTGGCGGGATTCAAATGCCCCAAGGACCTGGTGGTCGTTGAAAGCTTGCCCCGCAATCCATCGGGGAAGATATTGAAAAGGGTTTTACGCGAAACGGTGGCCGCTGCTACTCGACGCGGCTGATGAGAAAAGGGAATCTGCGCCGGTGCCTGCATCTGTAAAAAGAAAAAAGCTGACGCGAGAAGAGAAGTCCAAACAGACCCACGAAGCCCTGATGGCCTCGGCGGCCGAGTTGGTGGGCGCGCGCGGGTATGCCGCCACCTCCATTGCCAAGGTAACTGAGATGGCAGGTGTCAGCCAAGGCACCTTCTACAACTATTTCGATGATCGCCAGGCGCTTTTTGACAGCCTGCTGCCCTATGTCGGGACCAACATGATCCACGAGATCGCCGCCGAGGTTCCGCGCGCGGCGCAGGGATGGAAACGGGAGGTCGAACGGTTCCGCGCCTATTGCCATTTTCTCGGCCGAAACCCCGGTTTTTACCGCATCCTGTACGAGGCGGAAATCTTTGCACCGAAGGCGCATGCCGATCACATGAAGCGGATGTCTGAGGGGTTGCGGCGGTCTTTTCTTCGGTCGATCGAGTGTGGCGACATGAAAAAGTTCGACGGCGAGGAACTGGACGCCATCGTCTTTGCGCTGCTTGGTGCGCGGGCCTATGTGGCGATGAATTACGGCAAGGGAACGGAGATACCCGAGTCCGCCATCACGGGCTATGCTAGGCTGGTTCGCGGCCTGTTCTGACGTGGGCCAGCGGCGAATTCGAACAACCGGTACCTCTGCGCCTGCCACGAGAGGATAGGACAATGAGATCCGAACTGATCGCTCACGCGGTCATAACAGGCGGCGCCAGCGGTATCGGCCTGGCCACGCTCAGCTTTTCCGGGGGCACGGTGCGACCGTCACGATCCTTGATCTTCGCCGGGACGGTGCGGATATCGCGGCGGGGATCGGCGCGGAATTCATTCGCCTCGACGTGCCGGACGCCGAAGCAATCGAAACCTGTGCCGCAGGCCTGGAAGCGGGCGCTCCGCCGACAGTACTCGTGACCTGTGCCGGTATTCTGCAACGCATGGATCCGCCGGAGCAGATTTCGTGGGCCGAATGGGATCGCGTCACCGCCATCCACCAGCGGGGCACCTTCGCCTGTTGCAAGAGTTTCGGCAGCAGGATGGCGGTACGCGGAGCGGGCGCCATCGTGACAGTCTCCTCCGTCGCGGGGATAGCCACCGGCCCGCTCCATGCCTACGGACCCGCCAAGGCCGCCATCGCGCATATGTCCAAGAGCCTGGCCGCCGAATGGGCCCGAAAGGCGTACGCGTCAACAGCGTCGCGCCGGGTTTTACATCGACGCCGGCACTGGACCGGGGCCTGTCCGTCGGGGCCCTGTCCGGGAACCGGCTGGCAGCTGGGGCGGCCCTTGGCCGCCTTGTCGAGGCAGAAGAAATCGCGAACGCGATCCGATTTCTCGCCGGGCCCGACGCCTCGGCCATTACGGGTGTCGTCCTGCCGGTTGACTGTGGTTATCTCGTGGCCGGAGATTGGGGGGTCTACGGCGGATTGGGATGAATAACTGCGGACTTGGGCCTGGTCGCGCGGGCAATCCCCGCTTTACAGCTCTGGCCGATGCGCAGTATTCGGGGTAACGAATAGAATTTTTTAGTTTGGGAGCCGTATGAACAATCCACCACAGGAAAAACTGGTCGGAGCCTTGGTGAACGGGCTGGCTGTCCTGCGGTATCTGCAGCGTGCCAGAAACGGGGTGGGTGTAACGCATGTCGCGCGCGATCTCAGCATCAACCCCTCAACCTGTTTCAACATTCTCAGGACACTGGTGCATGAAGGTCTGGCAAGTTTCGACCAGACAACAAAAACATACACTTTGTCCATGGGTGTCGTGTCGCTGGCCCAGTCAGCACTGGACCGTCAGAACCATATCCGGGTTCTACACCCGGAATTGCAACGGCTAGCGGTGTCGCACAGTGTCGCGATGAATCTCTGGCAGGTCGTCGATGACAACCGTGTGTTGCTGGTCGATCGGGCCGAGCCTAATACGCCGGTTCAGATATCGATGCGCATCGGACAGCGGTTGCCCTTGCTCGCCGGCGCCCTTGGACGGTGCATGGCGGTGCAGAGCGGCATGGCCAAGTCAGAGCTGCAGCGCCGCTACAACCGCATCCGGTTGGCGACACCGATGGACTTCGAGGACTGGTTCAGCCAGTTGGTCCGGGTCAGGGAAGACGGGTATGCGCTGGACCAGGGGCATTTCGCACGCGGCATCACCACCATTTCCGTCGGCATTGCAAACTCGGCGGGTCAACCTTTCCTCGCCATTAGTGCAATTGCCGTCAGTGCCCAGATTGATGAAGAGAGAACGGACGCCCTGATTCACGATCTGCTGAATCTCAAAAACGTCTCTTCCCTTAGCGGATAGATGTGAACAGACATGCATGTTTGGATGCCCCCTTCGATGCAAGGATTTTCTCTGACCTTCTGAACGCGTGATCGAGTGCGGTCATGTTTCAGGCCTCTCATGTGCGGCCAAGACATGCCGGGGGCCGGTATGGTGATGCGCGGATCGGGAACCAGATCAAAATTGCGAGCTCTGGGCTCGTTGCATGCCACTGGTTTACCCGACCCGGATCTGTTCGATCATTTGCCCATACGGGTCATCGCTCTCCTCACATCGCCGACGCTCCGTACCGCCGCGGTCAGCAGACTGAACCGCGCCGGTCGGATCTCGGTAGTCCTCTTCTCGCACGAGCATGGCCCAGAGCATGCGGGCCATCTTGTTGGCCAGCGCGATAGCCACCAGCATGCGCGGCTTTCGGGCCAGCATGCGCGCGAGCCATGATCCCGGCCGGCCTCCGTCGCGACCTCGCCAATGGCCGATCGACATCGCCCCCACGATCAGCAGGCGTCGGACGTCGCGTTGTCCCATCTTTGAGGTCCGGCCCAGCTTTTGCTTGCCGCCACTCGAATGCTGTCGCGGCACAAGACCCAGCCAGGCGGCGAAGTCATGCCCCCTTCGGAACTCACGCATGTCCGGGGCGAAGGCCGTAATCGCCATCGCGCAGACCGGACCGATTCCGGGCATGGTCTGAAGCCTTCGGGCCACCCCGTTTTCCTTCGCGGCCGCAACGATGCGTTTGTCCAGCTTTTCGATCTCGGCCGCCAGTCGTGCGATCTGATCGAGATAGAGCCGCGCCAGGTCCGGCAGATCATCCTCTTCCAGGCGAAGGGCGAGGCGCTCGACGTTGCCCATGCCCTTGCCCAGAACGATGCCTTGTTCGGCGAGATGGCCACGCAGTGCGTTGACCAGCTGGGTGCGCTGACCAACGAGCAGATCGCGGGTGCGGAAGAGCATCGCGCGGGCTTGCTGCGCGGCGCTCTTCACCGCCACCATCCGCATGTTCGGTCGCTGGACCGCCTCGGCAATCGCTTCCGCATCTGTCACTTAGCACTTAAATGTGAGAATGCGCCCGTTTTGAAGATTTTTGGCACTTTAATCTGAGAATCATCGAGTCCAGATTTCATATCAATTGGAACTGCCGGGGCGGTCCCCACTCAAGTGCTGGCGTGACCAAATGATCGGTTGCCATGACAAAGCGCTTTCTGTTCTCGCCCATCATGTGCCCGTGCAGCATCTTTAGCATCGGTGGTCCTGCGCGGTCGATGATCGCCACGCCTGCTAGCAGCGCAGGACGGATTTTGAGTGGCAGGATGGGGTGTTTTGGTGAGTATGGAAACGAAGTCTCCTTGGTCAGTATGTCATCGAAATCGGGAACGATGGCGCCGAGAAGACGGCAGCGCCAGAGATTGCCGTCGCGCGGGGGCGGCCAAGGGATGCGGCGCATGAGCAGGAGTCGCGCTATCTCCAGAGGTGGCAGCCACGTTTCCACACCGCGTACTGCGTGGTTGTGCAGCAAGGTCTCACCGCGGCGTGCTGCCGCACGATATGGTGCAAGCGTCCGATCGCCATCGCAAGTGGTCTTGTCCTGGTAGGATTCCCCACAGTGCGGACAAGTGATCCGCCATCCTTGCAATTCGCTTCGAAGGACTGGCGAAGGGCTGACATCGGTTTGAGTGCAACGCGCGCAACGCTGCATCGGCCTCTTGGCGATGAACCGGTGAGCGACCTTCGGGGCACCTGCGAAGCTAAGGCTGCGTACAAGTTTCGGGCTAACGCCGAACATCCCCGCAATCCGGTCCGCCTGGGCTTTCGTCAGAGAAAGATCGATTGCCTCAAGCGATATCGCCTCCGGCAATCCATGGCGTAACATGGTCGACGGCGTAACCCCATAGAAGTCCGCGTGGCGACTGATCCAGGATGAAAGAAGTTCGCCGCGCAGGGGTGGCAAGGTGACGGGCAGGGGTCCCGTCATGCGAAGGCCGCCTCGGCATCAAATGCAGGCACCCAGGCCTCGACGGCGCCGTCGGAGATGTGTTCGGTCCCGCTTTCGATAGCCTCGATCGCAAGACTGCCCAGCATCTGGAAGATGTTGGCCGTGATGCCGTCCGTAATCTGCAGAATGCGCCGCAGGGATTTCGGCGTCAGCACAGAGGGTCGCCGCAACGGCGTATTGCGCAGGATCGACGCGATCAGAGTCTCGAAGTCTTCGTTGGCGGCCCAACGGTTCAGGGTGAGTTGCTCGAAGCGGCGCGCAAGTTGAACGTCACCGCCGATGGCTTCCCGGGCGTCGTTCACGCCGAAGCAGACCAGTGAGATTTGGAGCCGATTGCTGAGAAAGCGCAACATGTTGAGCACGATACGTTGCTCTCGATAGGTCCCGGCAAGGATGTTGTGGACCTCGTCGATGACCAGAACCTGGGTGCCGATGGCCTTCATGATCCGCAGCGTCGCCTGTTCCATCTGAGCAATATCGGCCCGCGGTGCCTGGGGCGCGCCGAGGAGGGAAAGCAGTTCACCATAGAACCGCCGTTCTCCGGGGCGGCTGACCATTTCCATGGCCAGGACCGGTGTCTTCAGAACCCCGGTCCGGCGATCAAGACGTGGCGGATGCTGATCGCGGAAACGCTGCATGATCATGGTCTTGCCCATCCCGCTGTCTCCGTAGATTGCGACAGACGGCATGCGGGGGCCTCTCGGATGATCAAGGAGCACCTCGAGTCGATTGAGCGCTTGCTTCGCGCGAGGGTAGAGAACCCAACGGCGGGACCTGATGGCGCGAATGCGTCCTGCCTCGGGTTCAGACAGCAGGGCCGCCGCGTCGGCGGTCAGATGAGGGTGATCGTTCGTCATTTTGGCTCCAGCTCATTCGTTGTCCTCAACAAAAGGCACCGGTTTGCTGGAGTCGACACCACGGAGCGTGCCCGTGTCCCGGAGGTCGTCGCACCGCTTCGGCTGAACCTTGCCGTGCCGCGCGGCCGCGGTTCTGTTTAACGCCTCGGCAACCAACTTCCGCTGTTCGAGCGCGGTCCTCACAACCGCGCGGCTATCGACTTCCCGCCGCCTACACCACCCTTGCTCAGGGCAGCATGACCCCGCGGTTCTGAACGGTCACATACATCAGCGTCCAAGAATTAAGGGAACAGTGACACCCGCATAGCTGTCCTGCACGGTTACACTGTGCTCGGCATCCCGCTCGCGGAGGCTGTGAGATCAGTCTTTGTCTTGGACGAACGGCACGTGCTCAATTGGCGCGACGGATGCTGAGTTATCGGACCTGATGAATACACCCCGCGCGAAAACTCTAAAGATCGGGATGAGACACAGCATCTACATCCCAAAACCGCCGCATTGATTCCGGAGGAACTCTTGTCAGGTTGGTTGTCGCGGCTGTCTGCGGCTAATTTCTGTCATGCGACGCTTCCTGCTCATGTCTAAATCTGATAGCGCGCCGATCGCCGGACGTGATGCAGATCGTTCAATCATCGCGGCGAGC
>JAVJUV010000014.1:0-46518 GCA_040220415.1 Silicimonas sp. | reverse complement strand
CGTCATCGGCGTCAGCTATATCCTGGCCTTCAACGTGCCGCCGATCGAGATCACCGGCACCGGCATCATCCTGGTCGTCAGTTTCATCTTCAGGAACATGCCGGTGGGCGTGCGGGCGGGGATCGCCAGCATGTCGCAGCTGGACCGAAGCCTGGACGAATCGTCGCTGACTCTGGGCGCGAACAGCTGGCAGACCTTCCGCCGGGTGATCCTGCCGCTTTTGCGTCCCGCGATCCTGGCGGCGCTGGTCTACAGCTTCGTCCGGGCGATGACGGCGATCAGCGCGGTGATCTTCCTTGTCTCGGCCGAGTACGACATGGCCACCAGCTATATCATCGGGCGGGTCGAGAATAACGACTATGGCCTTGCCATCGCCTATTCCACGACGCTGATCTTCGTGATGCTGGCGGCGGTGGGCCTGCTGCAACTCCTGGTGGGCCGGGTCCAGATCGGACGGCGCACACACCACGGAACGGAGAAGACCACATGACCGGAACGAAACTCGGCTCGAAGGCGGCGCCCGTGCGTTTCGAGGGCGTCTCGAAGGTTTTCGGCAAGAATGTCGTCGCGGTCGACAGCATCGACCTGAACGTCGAAGCCGGCCAGCTTGTCACGCTGCTGGGCCCTTCGGGCTGCGGCAAGACGACGACGCTGCGGATGATCGCGGGGCTGGAGATGGCGACCTCGGGGCGTATCCTGATCGGCGACCGCGACGTGACGAAACTGCCGGCCACCGACCGCGACGTGTCGATGGTTTTCCAGTCCTACGCGCTGTTTCCGCACATGAGCGTGCTGGAGAACGTCATGTACGGGCTGACCTTCTCGGGGTTCGTCAAGGCCGAGGCGCGCCAGCGCGCGCTGGCCGGGCTGGAGCTTGTCGGCCTGAAGGGTTTCGACAGCCGCCTGCCGTCGGAGTTGTCGGGCGGGCAGCAGCAGCGCGTCGCCGTCGCCCGCGCGCTGGTGCTGGAGCCGCAGGTGCTGCTGTTCGACGAGCCGCTGTCGAACCTGGACGCCAAGCTGCGCCGCCAGGTGCGCGAGGACATCCGCGCGATCCAGAAGGATCTTGGCCTGACCGTGGTCTATGTGACCCATGACCAGGAAGAGGCGCTGGCCGTGTCCGACGAGATCGTCGTGATGCGGAATGCCGCCATCGCGCAGATCGGCACCCCGCGCCAGTTGTACGACGCGCCGAACGACCGCTTCGTGGCCGACTTCATCGGCGAGGCGAACCTGTTGTCCTGCCGGATCGTCGAGGTCGACGGCGACATGGCCACGATCGAGATCGAGGGATACCGCCACAGGCTTCCCGCGCGCGGTCTTGGCGTCGGCCCGGCGATGCTGGCGATCCGGCCCTCGCGCCTGATCATCGGCGCGGACGAGGGGATCGCGGCGACCGTGGCGAAGGCGACCTATGTCGGCGTCAGGATGGAATACACGCTGACCGGCGATTTCGGCCAGGTCTTTGCGGTGCAGGAAGATGTCGACGATCCGCTTGAGATGGGGGTGAACGTGCGCATGTCGTTCGCCGAGAAGGGACCGGTTCTTTTGCCGGAAAGCTGAAGCCGGGGGACCTTGGCGGAGATGCGGCGAGATTGAACGTCAGCCGCGCCAGGCCGGGTCGAACCGGCGGTGCGCGGTGTCATCAAGGGTATCAGGGCAGCGCCGAGGCGAGTTCCGCAATGCGCCGTCCCATCGGTTCGCAACTTGCCGCGACGATCCGGCCTTCGTGATGGACGGGGGAATAGGGGGTTTCGCCGTTCACCGCGGCCCAGCCGCCCGCTTCGGCCAGAAGAAGCAGCCCGGCGGCATGATCCCAGGGCTTGAGCGAGAACGACCGCAGGAAATCGGCGCCACCCGAGGCGAGAAGCCGGTATTCGTGACACGAGCACCGGATATCGCGGACATGGAACGCGGCGCCGAAGCCGCGCAGCAGCGTCTCGCGCTCGTCCAGCCGGTGATCCTCGAACGCCAGAAACCCGGACGCGTCGGCAAGGTCGCAATCGGCCCTTGTCCGAAGCGGCACGCAGTCGCCGTCGCGCCGGTGAAACCACGCGCCCTCGCCGCGCGCCGCGAACATCCAGTCGTCCACCAGCGGATCGTAGAGCAGGCCGAACACGGTCTGGCCCTTGTGGATCACCGCCAGAATCGTTCCGAAGACGGCCAGTCCGGCGACGTAGTTGCCGGTTCCGTCGATGGGATCGACGACCACGCAGGTCTCGGCCGCGCCGATGGCGTCCAGAAGGCGGGGATCGGCTGCGACGGCTTCCTCGCCCACGAAGGCGGCACCCGGAAGTATCCTTTCGACATCGCGCCTGATGGCGTCTTCGGACGCACGGTCGGCGATTGTCACGAGATCCCTGGCGTTCGACTTGGTGTCGATCTGGTCGCGCGAGAGACGCCTGAACCTTGGCATGATATGGGTGGCGCCGGCCTGCCGGACGACCTCGACCAGGTCGTCTATCTGCCTTGCGCCAAGCGTCATGATCCGGCGGGTCCGGTCATTGCGGATGCCGCAAGCGGTCGGCCAGACCGCGAACACGCTGGGGTGTCACGACATGGCGGCCGCCGGGGTCGATATCGTGGATGAAATAGAAATCCTGAAGCGCGGCGGGCCGGATCGGATCGGCACCGAACGGATGCGCGGAATCGTACGGCGCGATCATGCTACCCGCGACATGGCACGCCACGTTGCCGTTCCGGACGGTGTAGGGCCTGTGGACATGCCCCGAGAACACCAGCGTTTCCCGGCCTGCACCGGCCAGAATGCGCAGGAAGTCGGCGCCGTTCTCGATCTGGCAGAACCCGTCGAACTGATCGAGCCCGAGCAGAAGGGGCGGATGATGCATCACGATCGCCAGTTGCCGGTCCCTGTCCTGCGCAACGTGCCGTTCCACGAAGGCAAGCGCCGCGTCGTCGAGCGCGCCCTGCGTCAGCCCGTCGACGCTGGTGTTGAGCCCGATGAACTTGAATGCGCCGATCCGGACCGCGCGATTGGACAGGTCCCAGTCGGCGAGCGTCGTGGCGTGGCGCAGGTAGTCGATCATGCCGGACGGTCCGTCGTGGTTGCCCGGCACGACAAGCACGGGCAGGTCGATCTGGCCGAGTATCCGCTCGATGGTCGCGAAGGACGCGGCATCGGCGCGGTCGGTCAGGTCGCCCGAGACGATGACAAGATCCAGCCCGTCCGAGATCGCGATCAGGTCGTCGGCGATGGCCATCGCCATTTCGGTCGAACCGAACCCGTTGCCCGCTGTCTCGTGCTCGGGCTCGTGCTCGTGCTCGGGCGACAGAAGATGCAGGTCGGAGATATGCGCCAGCCTCATGTGCGCACCTGGGGCCGGATCAAGCCTGTCGGATGCGACCCGTTCATTTGATGCCCGCGCGCATGAAGTTGGCGACGAACTGGCGCTGGAAGATAAGGAAGGCGATGATCAGAGGCGCGGTCGTCATCAGCGTCGCGGCGTTGACCAGCGACCATTCGATCCCGCTTTCCACCGTCGCGAAGACGCTGAGGCCCACGGTGACGGGGCGCACCTCGGGCGAGTTGGTGACGATCAGCGGCCAGAGGAAATTGTTCCAGTGGAAACTGATCGAGACCAGCCCGTAAGCCAGGTAGACCGGGCGGGCGAGCGGCACGTAGACCGTCCAGAGCACGCGCCATGCGCCCGCGCCTTCGATCTGTGCCGCTTCGTCCAGGGATTTGGGTACGGTCTTGAATGTCTGCCGAAGCAGGAAGATCCCGAAGGCCGAGGTGAGGTAGGGAAGCGCGATGCCGATGATCGTGTCGGTCAGGCCGATGGTCGACAGCGTGAGGTAATTCTCGACGATCAGGATTTCCGGCGAGATGAGAAGCTGGACCATGACGAGGCTGAAGAGATAACCGGCCCAGCGGAACCGGTACCTGACGAAGGCATAGGCCACCAGCGTGCAGAGGATCAGGTTCGCGGCCAGCACGGTGACGATCAGGATGACCGTGTTCAGGAAGTAGAGCGCGAAGGGCGCAGCCTGCCAGGCCTCGGTGAAATTCGACAGCGTCAGCGGCGCGTTCCAGACGAAGTTGGCCGAATACTTTTCGGGGTGAAACGCCGTCCAGACCGAATAGATGAACGGCAGGCCCCAAACCGCGGCCAGCGCGAAGGCCAGCGTCGCGAAGGCGATCCTGTTCATGCCCTGGCTCATTGGTAGTGCGCCTTTCTGTCGAGGACCCAGAACTGAATGGCGGCCATGATGCCGAGGATCACCACCATCAGGACGGTCAGCGTCGCGCCGTAGGCGAAGTCGCGGAAGCCGAAGGTGACTTCGTAGATGTAGTACAGCAAGAGCGAGCTGGAGTTGCTGGGCCCGCCGCGCGTCATGACGACGATATGATCGACCAGCCGGAAGGCGTTGATCAGCGCGTTGACCGCGACGAAGATCGTCGTCGGACGCAGAAGCGGCAGCACCACGTCGAAGAAGATGCGGACGGACCCCGCGCCTTCAAGCCGCGCGGCGTCTTTCAGGTTCGTCGGAATGGATTGCAGCGCCGCAAGGTAGAAGATCATGAACAGACCCGCCTCTTTCCAGACCGCCACCACCATCATGGATGCCAGCGAGGTGTCCGTGCTTCCGAGGAAGTTGACCGAGGGAAAGCCGAAAGCGTTCAGGATCTGCGAGGCAAGGCCGATGCCCGGCGCGTAGAAGAACAGCCAGATGTTCGCGACCGCCACCATCGGGAGCATGGTGGGAAGGAAGAACGAAAGCCGCATCAGGCCGGTGGCCGGCAGTTTGGAGTTGACCAGAAGCGCCATCCCGATCGCCAGCGCGATCGCCACGGGCACGGTTCCGATCGCGTAGATGAAACTGTTGGTCACGACCTGCGCCAGTTTCTCGTCCTCGAGCAGCGTCCGGTAGTTGTCGGCGCCCACGAAGCGCGAGGGACGGAAGGACGTGCCGTTGTTCCAGAACGAGTTCAGAAGCGCCTTGAGGGCGGGATAATGCGTGAAGGCCACCAGCAGGGAACAGGGCACAACCAGCAGAATGAACCCCATCCCGATTGATAAGCGCATATTCATTCTTCAGATCACCTTGGGCCTGGGGCTGAATGCCTGCGCGCCACGGGAGGCATGGCGCGCAGACCTGACAGATACGGGTTTCAGCGGTATTCGCCGAGAACCTTGTCCGCCTCTTCCTGGGCCTTGGCCAGCGCGGATGCCGGTTCGGAGCCCCCGGTGACGACGCTTTCGATGGCTTCGACCAGGAACTGCGTCACGCGCGCCCGCTGGAATGTCGCGAATTCGCGATAGGCGTAGGGCAACTGGTCGAGAGCGACGAGCGCCTGCGGCAGCTCTTCGGCATAGGCCTTCATCTCGGGCGTTTCCCACGCGGCAGCGCTGGGGGCGACATAGCCGGTGGCCATGCTCCAGATCGCCTGGTTCTCGGGCGTCGTCATGAACTTGACGAAATCGAGGGCCGCTTCACGCTCTTCGTCGGTGATGTCCTTGAAGATGTAGAAGTTGCCGCCGCCGGCGGGTGCGCCGGGTCCGTCACCGCCCGGAAGGAAGCCCACGCCCCAGTCGAACTCGGCGTTCTCGTTGATGAAGGCAAGGTTGCCGGTCGATGTCCAGATCGACGCCGCCTGACCTTCGAGGAACGCCTTGGGCGTGTCGCCCCAGGTGATCCCGCCCGGCGCCATGACCTCTTCTTCAGCCAGCTTCAGCATGAACTCGAGCGAGGCCTTCGCCGCCTCGGTGTCGAAACGCGCCTCGGTGCCGGTGTCGGTCGACAGAACGTCGCCCTTCGAGACCACGAGACCGCCGAAGAGCCATGCGCCTGCAAGGCCGAGGTTGGGAATACGCGTGCCCCACTGGGTCACGTTGCCATTGGCGTCCTTGACGGTGAGTTTCTTGCCCGTCTCGATCATCTCGTCCCACGTCTTGGGCGTGACTTCGGGATCGAGACCAGCCGCGCGGAAGGCGTCCTTGTTGTAGTAGAAGACCGGCGTCGAGCGCTGGAACGGGATCGAGTAGGTCTTTCCGTCGAAGCGCGTGTCGACCATGAAGCCTTCGTAGAAGCTGCCGATCCACGCCTGATCTTCCGCCGAGGTCGCGATGTCCGAGATCGGCATGATCACGTCTTCCTCGATCAGCGTGAAGATGTCGATGGCCAGCAGAACGGCGACCTGCGGCGGGTCTCCGGCCTGTGCGGCGGTCAGCGCCTTGGTCGTCGTTTCCTCGTAGTTGCCGGCATAGACCGCCTTCACGGTGTGCTGCGGGTTCTGTGCGGCCCAGGCGTTGGTCATCTGTTCGATCGTCGCCACGGCGGGCGCGTTCACGCCGACCGGGAAATAGAATTCCAGATCCGCGGCATTCGCCATCGGCGCGGCACAAGCGATCGCCGCCCCCATGACAAGCGGCAGTGCCGTCCTGTTGCAGGTCTTCATGTCGTCTCCTCCTCCTTGTTGATGCCATTCCCGGCGGCCTTGACGACCGGGCCTAAAGGCTGAATTCCACGCGTTCCCCGTCGGACCTGGCGAACAGGTGCGTTGCCGCGCCCGTCCATCCGACGCGGATTTCGTCGCCCTCCTCCGGAGCGGTCTCCCCGGCATGCGACACCACGAAACCGTCACCCGAGGGCGTCTTCAGATGGACAAGGAAAACCTTGCCCTCGTATTCGATGCTTTCGACTCTTGCTGTCACCGAGAACTCGGCCTGGTCCGCGCCCAGCGTCATGTTCTCTGGTCGGACGCCGAAGATCGCTTCGGTCCGGCCGACCGAACCGGCGGGTTTCAGCGTGCCCGGACAGGTCACGGCGCCTGACGGCAGCAGGTTCATCGGCGGCGTTCCGATGAAGCTGGCCGCGAAGATGTTGGCAGGTTCCTGGTAAAGCTGTTGCGGGGTGCCGCATTGCGACACCTGCCCGGCGTTCATCAGCACGACCTTGTCGGACATCGACAGCGCCTCGCTCTGGTCGTGGGTGACGTAGACGACGGTGATGCCGAGACGCTTGTTCAGCGACCGGATTTCGCTGCGGATCTCGACCCTGAGCTTGGCGTCCAGGTTCGACAGCGGCTCGTCCATCAGGACAAGGGGACGGTCCGAGACGAGGACGCGCGCCAGGGCGACGCGTTGCTGCTGGCCGCCCGACAGCTGCGCCGGCTTGCGGTCGAGGAGATGCCCGAGCGCCATGAGGTCGGCGACCCGCGCGATGGCTTTCTCCTTGTCCGCCCTGGCGACCTTGCGCACTTTCAGGCCGTAGGAGATGTTCTGCTCGATCGTCATGTGCGGGAACAGGGCGTAGTTCTGGAAGACCATGCCGATGTTGCGCTCGGCCGCCGGTTTCCGCGCCACGTCATTGCCGCCGATCAGGATCTGGCCGCCGCTGAGCTCGTCCAGTCCCGAGACAAGCCGCAATACCGTGCTCTTGCCGCATCCCGATGGGCCGAGCAGCGTCAGGAAGCCGCCCGGCTCGACCTCGAAGTTCACGTCCGAGAGAACCTCGACCGCGCCCCAGCTTTTCCTGAGGTTGACGACTTCGAGGGAAACGCCCGCATTCTTCATGCCAGCACCACTTCGATACCGGCATCCTGTAGGCGCATCCGTCTGTCCGCGTCCAGGCTGCTGTCGGTGATCAGGCAGTCGATGTCATGAAAGGAGGCGGTGCGGATGAAGCCGCAGGCGTCGAGCTTTTCGTGATGGGCGACGACCATGTTTCGGCGGGTCGCCGCGACGACTTCGGAGTGGACCTGGCTGTAGCCCTCGTCGCCGATCGAGATCGACCCGCGGTCGAGGTCGATGGCCGAGCAGCAGAGGAACGACACGTCGAACGACAGGGTGCGTATGGCCGAGATGGCGAGGCTGCCGCCGAAGGAGTCGTTCACCCCGATATAGGCCCCGCCGATCAGGTAGAAGTTCGGGATCTGCTGGTCGCGCAGGCGCGAGGCGATCCGCAGGCAGGTCGTGACATAGCGGCAGTCGGGCTTGAGGTGCGCATTCTCGGCGACGGCCAGGGCGGTGGTTCCGGCGTCGAGAAAGACGATCTCGTCCCCGGCGAGCAGTTCGATGGCGGCGCGGCCGATCCGCTTCTTTTCTTCCGATCCGACCAGCATCCGCTCTTCGTTAGGCAGATCGACGAAGGCGCTGGCATTGTTCACGACACCGCCGTGGGTCCGCGTTACCGCGCCGGAATCGCCAAGTTCGCGCAGGTCACGCCTGATGGTCGCTTCGGAGACACCGAGTTCCCTGGAGAGTTCCCTGACCGCGACGGACCCGCGTCCTTCGACAAGGTCGACGATCCTGCGCCGACGGACGGCGCCAAGGCGCGTTCCGCCCATCATTGCAAGTTTTTGCGTGCAATTGATCGAATCATGTGCCGATTCCCCCCAAATGATCAATCTCAGTCATAAAAACTCAATAACGTGCAGTCAAGCGCTGTGGCGCCGGCATGAGCACGGCGCACCGGTCACGGTTATCGGATCGGAAGGAATATGAAGAAAACGCGGGCCGGAGGGCCCGGCGTCAGCACAGCGGCGAAGGCGGATTGCCCGGACGGGTCAGTCGTTCAGAACCGCCATGTTGTCCGCGTCCCAGCCGATCCAGACCGGATCGCTGCCGACCGACTGGCCGGTCCCGGCATCCACATAGGCCCTGAGCAGCGCGTCCCCTCTGTCGCCCACGGCGATCTGCACCGCGACGCGCGAGCCGAGGAAGGTCTTGCCCACCACGCGCCCCTGCACCGCGTTGGCGGTCTGGGGCCGTTCGGCGTGAAAGCCGAGCTTCTCCAGACGGACCGAGGCGGTGATCGTCTCACCTTCGCCCGGCAGGCCGGCGGGCGCCCTGCCGAAAAGGGTGGTGCCCTGCCAGTCCATCACGACGTTGCCGCCTTCTGTTCCGCGCATCCTGCCGGACAGAAGGTTGGTCTCGCCGATGAACTCGGCCACGAAGCGGCTGGCCGGATGGAAATAGAGCTCTTCCGGCGTGCCGTCCTGCTCGACGCGGCCGTGGTTCAGGACCACGATGCGATCGGACATGGTCAGCGCCTCTTCCTGATCGTGGGTCACGAAGAAGAAGGTCTTGTCGGTGCGGCGCTGAATCGACTTCAGTTCCTGCTGGACCTGACCGCGCAGCTTGGCGTCCAGCGCGCCCAGCGGCTCGTCCAGCAGCAATAGCGCCGGATCGGGCGCAAGCGCGCGCGCCAACGCCACCCGCTGCCGCTGGCCGCCGGACAACTGGACCGGATAGCGGCCGCCATAGGCTTCGAGTTCGAGGAACGACATGATCTCGTCCGAGCGGCGCTTGATGTCGGACTTGCCCATGCCCTTCAACTCAAGACCGAAGGATATGTTCTGCGCCACGGTCATGTGCGGGAACAGCGCGTAATCCTGGAACACCATGTTCACATGCCGCTTTTCGGGCGGCTGGTTGGTCACGTCCTCGCCCTCGAGGATCACCCGTCCCGCGGTCGGGCGCTCGAACCCGCCGAGGATGCGCAGCGTCGTGGACTTGCCGCAGCCGGACGGGCCGAGGAAGGTGACGAACTCGCCGCGCGCGATGTCCAGCGTCAGGTTGTCAAGCGCGACGGTGTCGCCGAAATGCTTCGACAGACCCTCGATACGGACAAGCGGTGTCTGGTCGGTCATGGCTCAGGATTCCTTGTTCATGCGGCGGGTAAAGCGTTCGGCCCAGATGCCGATGGCCGCGGTCAGGATCAGCGCGATGGTCGCGATGGCGTTGATTTCCGGGCTCATGCCCGAACGGAGCTTGGCGAAGATCAGGACCGGCAGCGTCGGTTCGTACCCGCCCAGGAAGAACGAGCGCACGAAGTCGTCGAAGGACAGCAGCAGGCAGAAGATC
Source organism: Silicimonas sp. (assembly GCA_040220415.1). Lineage (GTDB taxonomy): Bacteria > Pseudomonadota > Alphaproteobacteria > Rhodobacterales > Rhodobacteraceae > JAVJUV01. The sequence goes on along the minus strand of JAVJUV010000014.1, from coordinate 36,691 downwards.
GACGCGCCTAGAATGGCGGGCACCAGATAGGGCAGCGTGATGCGGACGAAGGCGATCAGCGGGTCGGCGCCCAGGTCGCGGGCCGCCTCGATCTGGCTTCTGGGAAGGGTCGACAACCGGGCCATGACGACAAGCGCCACGAAAGGCACGTTGTGAACCGCGTGCGCCCAGACGATCGCGCCCATTCCCGGTTCGATCCCCAGCAGGCGGGCATAGATGCGGAAAGCGATGGCCGAGATGATTCCCGGCACCAGCGCCGGCATGACGGTCAGGCCGAACATCGCCGCGCGGCCGACGAACTTGCGCCCTTCGAGCAGGACCGCGATCCAGGTGCCGACGAAGATCGAGATCAGGGTCGACAGAACCGCGATGGCCAGTGAATAGCCGAATGTCGACAGCACCTGGGCATCGGAGAAGACGCCGACATACCAATCGAGCGTCCAGGACCGGATCGGGAAGCCGATGAATTTGGAATCCTTGAAGCCCATCAACACCATCAGGATCAGCGGCACGAAAACATACAGCACGAAGGCCCAGTAGACGCAGCTGAGGAAGATCCGGTTGCCGCGGAACAGTTCCACCCGGTCGTTCATTTGATCTCTCCCTTGCGGAGCGCGTTCATCGCCTTCTGGAAGACGACCGTGATGACCAGCGCGGCCATGAACATTATGGTGGCGAAGGCGGCGCCGGTGGGCCATTGATCACCGGCCACGTGGAAGAAACCCGCGATGGTCTCGGCGAATACCGTCGTCGAAGGTCCGCCCAGCAGCACAGGCGTCGCGTAAAAGCCGGTCGAGATCAGGAAGACCAGCGTGCAGCCCGAGGAAATGCCCTCGATCGTCAGCGGCAGCGAAATTCGGCGGAACCGGGTCCAGGCCCCCGCGCCCAGATCGGCGGCGGCCTCGTTCATGCTTTTGGGCAGCTTCTCGAGCGCCGAATAGAGCGGCAGCAGCATGTAGAGCGCCGTCAGGTAGACGATGCCGACGCCCATCGAGAAACTGGTGTACATGAACGGGATCGGACGGTCGATCAGGCCGAGCGTCTTCAGCAGAAGGTTCACCGCGCCGGTATTGCCCAGAAGGATCATGATCGCGTAGGTGCGCACGATCTCGCCCACCCAGAACGGGATCAGCAGAAGCAGCAGGAACAGCATCTGGTTCTTGCGGCTGACATGGCGGGCCAGGAAATACGCCACCGGGTAGGTGAGGATCAGTGTGCAGAAGGTGAACACCCCGGCAAAGATCAGCGTGCGGAAGAACGGCATCCAGAAGATGCTGTCCCCGAAGAAGCGGGCGTAATTCTCGAGCGTGAAATTCTGTTCGACGCCGGGCGCGACCGGGTAGGCGTCGGTCAGCGACACCCGCAGCATCTGCAGCATCGGGCCAAGGTGCTGCGTCAGCACCCAGAGGATCGGGAGTGCGGCGAGGATCACGAACTGGCGCCGGGGCGAGGCCGTAGCCAGACGCATCAGCGCGTGATACGGCCCCCACCCGACCAGACGGCCCCAGAATGTCGGGTCCGAGGCCGTTTTCGCCCTGGTTCTCCCGTCCCGCTCTGCGGATGCGTCATAGGTCATTCGGTCACCTTTTCAGGATGTCGGATTTCCTGCCCCGCGCGGTGCGGGACAGGAACAGGCCGTGAAAGCGCCGCGTCAGGCGGCCTTGATCGCCTCGACCGCCGGGTCGACGAGACCATACTTCAGCTCGTTCGCCTCGGCCCGGAAGAACTGGAGGTTGGCCAGCTGCTCGTCCGGGAACGAGGTCGACTTCTTCTCGAGATCGCTCAGGTACTGCGAGGCGTCCTTGTAGGTCGAGATGAAGCCCGACGCCTTGGTCATCGCCGCGCCGATCTCGGGCGAGGCCAGGATCGCGTCGAGGAAGGTGTAGGCATTGTCGGCGTTGGGCGCGTTGTTGGCGATGTTGTAGGTGTAGACGAAGCCGTATGAGCCTTCGCGCGGGATCGCCATACCCAGCGGGAAGCCGTCATTGATCAGCGCCGCTGCGGGACCGTTCCACGAGTGGCCCAGCACGATGTCCTGGTTGACCATCATCTGCTGGAATTCGGCGCCGCCGTCATAGTACTTGCGCACAAGGGGCTTCTTCTCGATCAGGAACTGCTTGGCTTCCTCGACGATCTGGGCGGCCTTCTCGGGGTCGTCCATATATTCGACCATGTTGCCGTCATAGCCCTTCATCAGCATCACGATCGACATCATGTCCTGGATGATATAGGCGGTCTGGCCCTTGTATTTCTCGCTGAACAGCGTGTCCCAGGTCAGCGCTTCTTCCTCGCTGACGACCTCGGAGTTGTAGGACAGCACTTCCATGCCCGACAGGATCGGCGCGCCCCACTTGTTGCCGTTGATCGTCGACCAGTCGCTTTCCGAGAAGGTCGGGTTGATCTTGTCCCAGTTGGTCAGCCGGTCGGTGTCCAGCGGCGCCAGCAGATTGCTGTCGATGAACTGCAGGAAGCGGTGGCCGGCGACGGTCATGATGTCCACCGTCGGGTTCGGCTGTTCGGCGGCCAGGAGGTTGAACTGCTTGCCCTGGTCGTCGACGAGGCGGATGTTCACCTTGATGCCCGTCTCGGCCTCGAACTGGTCCTTGAAGCTTTCGGGAACGAAGTCGTTGTAGGTCCAGATGTTCACCTCTCCGCCCGACTGCGCGGACGCGCGGCGCAGGTAGACGGGCGAGGCGAGTGCCGCGCCGGTGGCGGCGGCGGTACCCAGGAAGCGGCGGCGATTGAAGATCAGTTTCGACATGTTCGGTCTCCTTGTTGGTTGTTTTGGTCTGCTTCTTCTTGGTTATGACTTTTCAGGCGCTGGCGGGCTGGCGCAACAGTCCGGTCCGTGCCGCCCGTTTGAGATCGTCGAGGCTGTAGCGGTCCAGATCCAGCGCTTTCAGGATTTCGTTCTCGGCCTGGAAATCGCGCCCGTACATCGCGGAAAAGATCCGGATGCCCGCCTCGTGCAGCGGTGCGGGATGCCCCGTCAGCCGTCCCAGAGCGGCGGTCAGCACCAGACCGTAGGGCACGTCTTCGGTGACATAGCGGCTGTCGGCGGTGGCCGGTCCGGTGCCGCCGTTGCCCATTGCGTGCATCTGCTGGTTCATCTCCGAGATCGACGCGACCGGCACGTGGAAGGACAGGTGGAAATGCTCGAAGATGGTCTTGACCTCCAGCCCCAGCGCCCGGGCTATCTCCAGCCTTTCGAGGTCCAGCTGTTCCAAGAGGCGGCCGACGGTCGGGGTGACGTTCTGGCCCTGCGACCAGGTCTCGCCCCGTTCCATGCGGGTGATGTTTCCAAGCGCGATGCCCATGTGGTTCTGGGGGTTCAGGTTCGACAGCGAGATCGCCAAGAGCCCGTCGCGTGGCTGGAACCGGTCGCCGAAAAGCGCGCGGCAGAGCGTCAGCGCCTGATCGGAGCGGTCTTGCGGCACGGTGCAGAGATCGACGCGGCTGCGCACGGTGTTCACCCTGACCTCGGTGCCCGATTGACGCCGCCCGGTGCAGATGGTCGTGCCCCAGGCGGTGACCGGAACGGTCACGCCGCGGTCCGCCAGAAGCTGCATCAGGTAGATCGCGCCCAGCGACGCGTGGGACGAGACGATGACGTGGTGCCGCGCCTCGACATGCGGGGCCAGCGCGTCCAGCACCGCCTTGTGGCCGTAGCCCGGCAGCGCGATGATCAGCACGTCGTTGTCCCGCGCGAGGGTGCGGGCGCTGTCGGCGATGCGGGGTGTCAGGGTGCATTCGACCGCGCCGGTCGCCGTCAGCGCCGCGCCGCCCGCGAGGTCGGCGGTTCCTTCGCCGGAGGGCGACCACAGCATCGGGTCGTGCCCCGCCTGATGCAGCACCGCCGCCGTTCCGAAGGCGATCGATCCCGCGCCCGCCAGTCCTACCGTCTTGCTCACATCGTCTCCTTCACGCTTGCCGCTCATGCCGCGCCGTCCGGCGGGCGAACAGGATCGCCCAGGACATGCATCAGCCTGTTGGCCCATCCGAAAAGCGACGCCGACAGGACAAGGTCCAGCACCTCGGCTTCGTCCAGCCCGGCGGCCTTCAGAGCCTGAACGTGCTCTGGTCCCGCCTGCGAAGGGCACTTGGACAACGCCACGGCGAAATCGAAGATCGCCCGGTCCCGTGGGCCCAGATCGGCGGCGATGCCGTCGCGGAACAGGTTGTCCGTGACCTCGGTCGATTTCTCGAGCTGCGCGTGCCGCGCGGCGTGGACAGCGGCACAGAAGATGCAGTGGTTGACCATCGAGGCCGCCAGAGCGCCCAGTTCCCGCTCGGCCCGACTCATCCCGCCCTTGTCGTACATGATGGCGTTGAACAGCGGCGAGCGCACCTTCAGGCTTTCCACGTCATGCGCGAGGGTCAGCACGTAGTCGGAAACCTTCGTGTTGGACGGCGTTACCTTGAGCGCGTCGAGCTGCTCGTCGGTCGCCTGGCCGAGGTCGACCGGCGTCACGCGAGGCTGCCAATGCGGGACGTTGCGGGTGAACCTGGTGATCACCTTCGTCATGCGGTCAGTCCCTTCATCAGGCGCAGGCCGGCGATGACGCGGATCTGATAGGCGAGGAACGCGTTCAGCTCGGCCAGCCGCACGATGTCGGCATCGGCCACGCCCGCCGCCTGCAGCCCGGCGATATCCTGCGCCGACACGTTGCGCGTGTCAGCGGCCACCTTGTCCATGAACGACACCACGACAGCCAGACCCTGCCCCGACCCGTCGGACGCCGGGTCGGCCAGCGCCGCGAAATCCGCCGCTTGGGACACATAATGCGCGGCCAGGTCTGTCTCGTCGTTCAGCACCGCGATCCGTGCGGCCAGTGCTGCGCGCAGCGCATGCGGCCACGGACCTTCGTCCTTCGGGCAGAGAACCGCATCTTCCGCGGCCTGGGTCATCTCGAAGATGTTGGCGCGGGCCATTACGGCGGCGCTGATCCCGGCGGCGGCGATGCTCAATGCTGTCGTATCCAGTGCCATCAGGCCACTTTCCCTTTCCTGTCGTCGCAGACCAGGTCGGACGGCGTCCATTCGCTGCCGTCCAGTTCCGGTTTGTCGTAGTCGAGCATCGCCTGCCAGTGCAGCGCCACATCCTCGGCGTAGAGCTTCGCCGCAACCTCGCGCGCCAGCCAGCCCGCGCCTTCCGAGATGCCGGGAATGTCGCCGCTGACCTTGCCCAGGCTGGCCGATGCGCCGTAGTTGAAGCAGTAGACGTTCGACAGCCACGGGGCCTGGCCGGGCGCTTTCTCGCGGAAGGTGAAATCGTCGTTCAGGTAGGGGAAGCGGCCCAGATCGCGCGACGGCTCGTCCCTGGGTGGCGTGTAGACGTCCTGCCAGAGCAGGATGTCGCCCGCCGCCTCGCCGAATTCGGTCCGCGACATGGGATCGATGGTGAAGCCGGTGCCGAGGATCACGAAATCCGCCCGATACGCGGTGCCGTCGGCAAAGCCGACGTCCACGGCACCATCGCGTTCCACCGTGGATTCCACCGCCTTTCCGAAGTGGAAATAGGCGTTCGGATGACGGCTGACGCGGTTGGTCGAGCCGTGCGGAGGCGGTGTCTGGGTGGCGAAGGAATATTGCATGAAGCGCCAGCGCCATTCGTCCGGAAGGCTGGCATAGCCGGCGGTGAACCCGAACGAGCCGATCCCCATCATCTTGTTGATGGTCGGCATCTGGTTCCGGCGGATCAGGTGGCGGACCTCGGCGGCGCCGTGCTCGAGCGCCTCGGCGGCGTTGTCCACGGCCGAGGCGCCGACGCCCACCACCGCCACGCGCTTGTCCTTCAGTGCGGCGAAGTCGATTTCGTCGGCGCTGTGCGCCCAGAACTTCCGGTCCAGCCCGTCGACGAAGGCGGGAACATTCGGCTGCCCGGTGCCGTCGCGGCCCGTTGCGAAGATCAGCTTGCGGCAAAGGATCGAGCCTTGCTGCGCGCCCGACAGGTGAAGCCGCAGAAGATCGCCCTCGGGTTCCACCAGGTCGACCGACACGCCGTTCTCGACGGGGATGCCCAGCACGCCGCGGTACCATTGCAGGTAGTCCATCCACATCGGGCGCGGTATCTTGTCGAGCGCGTTCCACTTCGCGGTGCCGAACTGGGCGCGATACCACGCCTGGAAACTCAGCGCGCCATGCCCATAGGCCGGGCCGGTCAGTTCCTTCGGAGACCGCAGGGTCTCCATCCGCGCGTAGGTCAGCCAGGGGCCTTCCAGGCCCTGCGCGCTGCGGTCGAGAACCCGCATGTCATGAATGCCGCCGGTCTTCAGCGCCAGCCACGCCACCATGCCGCACATGCCGCCGCCGATGATCACGACGTCGGTGACACCTTCGCGCGCCGGCACCCAGTCCTTGCCCGGCCAGCAGAGAAAATTCAGATCCTCTCGCAGACGCGCCTCGAGGGCAGGCAGGCCCTGGCCGTCGATCGGGGAAGCGGTGTCATGTGTCATGCTTTCGTTCCTGTGGGTCTTCGGTCGATCCCGGCCTGGTCAGGCAGAGCGGCTTGCGTGCCAGTCCGGGTGGAGGTCGTCAATGTGGAAGGCATGGGCGTGCCGGTGTCGCGGGCCTTGCGGCGGGGCCTCGCGCAGATGCGGATGGTCCTCGGGCAGTTCGGGATGCTCGTGTTCGCGGGTCAGCGGATCCTCGGCGGGCCAGACGCGGGATGCCAGGGCGGCCATGCCCAGGGTCAGCCCCGACAGGATCAATAGCGCCGGTTCCAGCCCGACGCGCGCCGCCAGTTCGCCGGCCAGCGGATAGGCCACCAGCCAGCCCGCGTGGGACAACGAGAACTGCGCCGCGAAAAGCGCGGGCCGGTCCGACGCATGGGCCGAGCGCGCGATCACCAGCCCGCCGGGCGTCAGTACCAGCGACGCGGCCAGACCGAAGCAGACCCAAAGCGCCATATACCCCGAATGACCCAGCGGCAGCGCGATCCCGAGGGCCACGACGGCATGCATGACGGCGCCCGCCAGCATCACGCGGCGTTCGTCCAGACGCTCGACCAGACGCGGCACCACCAGGGCGCCAATGACGGCGCCCAGACCGTAGAAGGCCATGAGGATCGGGAAATTCCGTTCGGGATCGCCCAGGCGCGCGCCCGCGAGCACCACCGAATTCACCAGGACCCAGGCCATGCTGAGCGACAGGGCGAAATTAAGCAGGAACAGCCCGCGCAGTCGCGGCGTCTTGCGGTAGATGCGCAGCCCGTTCAGCGCGCGTTTCAGGAAGGGCCCCTTGCGCCGGTCGCCGGCCTCGGCCGGGAAGCGCGTGACCAGCAGCGCCGCGATCGAGCCCACGAAGGCCAGGGCCGCCACCCAGAACAGGAACTCGGCCGCGATCAGTTGCAGCACCAGCGCCGCGATGATCGGCGACAGCACGGATTCCAGCGTATAGGCGAGGCGCGACCAGACCAATGCGCGGCTGTAGACGCGCTCGTCCGCCAGAACGTCCGGGATCACCGACTGGAAGATCGGCGTGAAGCCCGACGAGACAGCGAAGAACAGAAGCGCCAGCACCGCGATCTGCCAGGTCTGGGTCGCGAAGGCCATCGGCAGCAACAGGACCATGCGCGCCAGGTCCAGTCCGACCATCACACGCTTGCGCCGGCGGCCCGCGAAAAGGGCCTCGGCCAGAGGCGAGATGCCGACGTAGGCCACCATCTTGACCGCCAGCAGGAAGCCCAGGATCTGACCCGCCGCCGCCGCGCCGCCGATCCGGTAGGCGGCAAGCGACATCGCCACGGTCATCAGCCCGATCGCGAGGAGCGAGAATAACTGTGCGGCAAAGAGCGTCCGGAAAGCCGGATTGGCGATTGGACTGATCCGGGTTGCGGTCATGAGGCTAGTGAACCCTTCGGAAGACTGCGGGCATGGAACCGGGCAGTGTTTGTATCGACGTGATAGTATTTTGCATAGTCTGGAGCGACGCGCGCCAGATTGTCCACCGCATCCACGATGAAATCCGCCTTCTCGTCGGTCATCAATGCGGAAAAATTCAGCCGGATCCAGCCGGGCTTGGCGGTTTCCTCGCCGCGACGGAGCGCGGCGATGGTGGCATCCGATTCGGCCCGGCCCAGCCCAAGCAGCCGGTGGCCGTAGGGCCCCGCGCACGCACAGCCGCCGCGCGCCTGCACCCCGGTCAGATCGCTGAGCAGTCGCGTGAAGAACTGGTGATGCACGATGTCTTTCCGTCCGTCGAGAACCCGAAAGGAGAAAATCGGCAGGGCCGGGGCGCCCTTCTTGCCCAGAAGCTCGATGCGATCGTTGCGGGACCAGACCTTCAGCGCCCGGGCGCGCAGTTCCGCCTGCCGCGCATCCAGCCAGTCCTGCCCCAGAGCCTCTTTGATCAGCATCGCCAGAGCCGCGCGGATATCGCCGGTCACGTTGGGGGTGCCACCCTCTTCGCGCGCCGCAAGATCGTCCGAGTAGACGTGACCCCAGGGCGACACGAAGCTGACGGTGCCGCCGCCCGGGAGGGTCGGCGTGGCGCGGCCGGCGATCGCGTCGCGGATGACCGCGACACCGCTTGCGCCCGGACCGCCCGGAAACTTGTGAGCCGAGAACACGATCGCGTCCTTCTGCGCATCCGTTCCCTGCTTCATGTCCATCGCGCAATAAGGACCGGCACAGCCGTAGTCCCAGATCGCCAGTGCGCCGTGAGCGCGCAGAACCCGCGTCACCGCGTCCACGTCGGAGAGAATGCCTGTCACATTGGAGGCCGCCGAGAAGGTGCCGACAACTTGCGCCGCGCCCTGTGCGGCGTTCAGCGCGCGCGCCAGATCGTCCATGTCGACGCCGCCTTCCGGCGCCTCGGCGATCTCGACCACTTCGGCACCCGTTTCGCGCCAGGGCAGGATGTTCGAATGGTGCTCGTAAGGGCCGGTCAGCACGACGACGCGCTGCCCGTCGCGCACCAGCCCGGCCAGGTCCAAGAGCCCGACGATGCGGTTGAGGCCGGCGGTGGAACCCGCCCCGGTGAACACCACGCTCATTCCCTGCCCGGCCCCCGTCAGGCGCGCGATCTCGAACCGGGCGGCCTCGCGCAGGCGGGTCATGTATTCGCCGCAGAAGGACGCTTGAGTGTGTGTGTTGGCATAGTAGGGCAGGACCTTGTCGCGGATGAAATCCTCGACCTGCGTCAGCGCGCGCCCCGATGCGACGTAATCCGCGTAGACAAGCGGCCGCGTCCCGAAAGGCCCCTCGATCAGGGCGTCCTCTCCGATCAGCCCCTTTCGGACCCGGTCGCGAACGCCGGCGCCTGCGAGAATTGCCTTGAAGTCGTCGAGCGCAGTCATGTCGTCCCCGAAATTGACGCGCTGAGTATGACGCAAAATAAGCAAAGATCTTCACAGTTCTTTGCCGTTGATTTCCTGATTTTCGATCATATGATCGAACAATGGCACATAATCTGGATCATTTCGATAGCCGCATCCTGGAAGAGCTTCAGCGTGACGCGGCACAGTCTCAGCGCGCACTTGCGGACAAGGTCGGCTTGTCGCAAAACGCCTGCTGGCGCAGGCTGAAGGCGCTGGAGGCCTCCGGCGCGATCCGCAGCCGAACCGTGGTGATCGACCGCGAAAGGCTGGGCGGCGGCTTCGTGGTCTTTTCGCTGATCAAGACGCGGCACCACTCGGCCGACTGGCTGCGGCTGTTCCGCAAGCATGTCTCGGCCATCCCCGAGGTGATCGACTTCTTCCGGATCGGCGGCGAATACGACTATCTTCTGAAAATCGTCGTCCGCGACATGGCCGGGTACGACGACGTCTACAAGCGCCTGATCGAGAATATCGAGCTGGAGACCGTGACCTCGTATTTCGCCATGGAAGCGATCGAGGAACAGCGCCCGATCCCCTTGCGGTGACGCGGGCGCAAGCTGCGACGTGCCTTTGGGAAACCGGCGCATGATACGTCGATGTTCTCGGTTTTGGGGTTGCCGTGAACGGTGCCGAGTCTAGACATTCAATGGATGTTCTCAGTCCGGAAGGTTTCATCGACAATTTCCGTCACGCCCGCCCGCATTCGAAGAATACGGGACGCCGTTCGCGAAATGACCCTCTGACATGCGGCTCGAAAACAGGTGATCTGGAACTCGACAGGGTAACTTTACATGGACGAGAAGAGATTAAGGCATTGCCCGCTCTGTGGTCATGACAAGGCAACGCAGCTGCCGAATTACAGCAAGGACGGTTGGATCAATGTCAGGTGCCAGCGCTGCAGTCTCGTCTACCTGGGGAACCCTCCCGATTACACGTTGCTGGAAGAGGAATATGCCTGGGAGAAGACAAGCCGGGAGAAGAAGAAGGAAAATCGGAAAGGATCGACTTTTCTCAGTCCGGCGGCGCGAAAGGCAAGAAACCTTCTTCGCCCTTTCCGTGGCAATGACGATTTCTTTCATCGCCTGTTCGGCAACGGAGCGGTGCTTGATATCGGGTGCGGACCCGGTCATCGGCTCAAGCCGCCGATAACGCCATTTGGCATAGAGTTGTCTGTGGAGTTGCATGCGTTGGCGGACCGGCGGATGCGGGATGCGGGCGGGTATTGCCTTCATGGCGCCGGTGCCGAGCGGATCTGGGATTTTCCCGAAAGTCACTTTGACGGGATTCTCATGCATTCCTATCTGGAGCACGAGAAAGACATCGTGAACGTCATGCAGGGCGCCAACCGAGCGTTGAAGCCAGGCGGGCACGTATATGTGCGCGTCCCGAATTTTGGGTCGATCAATAGACGTGTGCTGGGCCGGAGGTGGTGTGGTTTTCGCTTTCCCGACCACGTGAATTACTTTGATCGGCACACATTGAAGCGTCTCGCCGGCCAAACGGAGTTTGACTTTTCACTGACCAACTTCATCCGCTTGCCGTTCGATGACAACTTGCTGGTGGTACTGAAGAAATCCGAAGATGTTGAAGACCGGCTCTGACCGGCCGGGTTTGTTCCGCCTTCGGCTGTTTTTGCGGATCGGGTGACCGCCGAAAGACCGCGACAAGCCCACGCCGGGCTGCCCCGTTCAAGGCCTGGTGCCCGAGAGGATTGAATTGGCGCCGCCGTTCAGGCCACCCGGCCAAGGAACTTCCGCGAGGTCACGATCGAAGACGACAGCACCGCGCCCGAAACGCTCATCGGCAATCTTACGTCCGATGTTAAGTCTAACGTATTGAAAAGAATGGCGCGCTGGGGAGGATTCGAACCCCCGACCCCTTGATTCGTAGTCAAGTACTCTATCCAACTGAGCTACCAGCGCGCGGGGTGTGGCGGATTTAGCCATAGCGGCGGGGCTTTGCAAGACCGAATTCCGGAAAGTGCATCGCGCGGGTGCCTGCGAACGGTGCGTTCGCGGCCGGTTCATCCCTTGCCGGCAGTCTGCAGGCGCGCCGCCAGAGGAGACCGTGCCCATGTCCGCCGGATGGGCGCCCACCAAGGGCCCAAAAACCAAACGTCTTGCCGAGGCGCGGCTGCGTCAGTTGCTGTTCCTTGCCTCGTGCGAGGACGACACCGCCTTTCTGGAGCGCGCGCGGCGCGCGATACCGGAGGCATGGAAGACGCTGGAACTGGACATCGAGACCACCGCGCCCAAGGAGAAGGTGACGCTGTACCTGGACCGGTCCGTCGCCCGGATGTTCCGCGCGATGGGCGGCGGGTACCAGGCACGGATCAACCGGGTGCTGGAAACCTATGTCCAGTTGAAGATCGCCGAGCATGTCGCGCTGGAGATCGACATGCTGGAGGCGATCGCGAAAGCGGCCGAGGACAGGCGGCGCCCGGAGGAAGGCAGCGCCGAACTGGACGGGCGGCGGCTGGCGCTTCATGAGCACTGGGCCTATGCGCAGGCGATCATGGACATGGGCATCCGGCCCGAACCGCCGGACGCCGAGGCGCCGGAGACCGGCTAGCGCAACCGCGACGATACCGAACCGCGCAGGCCGAACGGGTTGGGCGCACCCGACAGGCGCATGTGTTCGACCTTGGGGCACCTGTCCTGCACGACGTTCAGCCCTGCGGCGCGGGCCCTGGCCGCCGCCTCGTCGTTGCGCACGCCGTACTGCATCCAGATCGTCTGCAGACCGGGGACGAAAAGCCGGATCGCCTGATCGACGATCCCGGGCGCGAATTCCGAGCGGCGGAAGATGTCGATCATGTCGACCCGGGTGCCTTCGGGGATCTCGGAGAGATCGGCCAGGATGGTTTCGCCCAGCAGGATGTCGCCTGCCCTGCCGGGATTGACCGGTATGATCCGCTTGCCGCGGCTGGCGAAATAGGTCGCGACGAAAAGGGATGGTTTGACCGGGTTGTTCGACGCGCCGACGATGGCGATGGTCTTCGCCTGGTCGATGATCGAAATCAGCTCGGCATCGCCGGGATTATCCACCATTTTCAGCCTGTTCTGATGCCACCGACCAGAAATCACACAGATTCACCGCGCGGACAAGAACGGCGGGTGAAAGATCTCGTTTACCTAATAGTGGCTACATCGTGACAGAATCGTGGCCGACTCGCGGGAAATATCGACAGCAGATTGCAAATCAGGATACAATCTTTCACACGATGCTGCCATTGAACATGATCGAGCCACAAAATCTTCGCCGAAGACACAGAATCACCCCCGGACCTTGACTGGTCGCGGCATTCGCGCCAGCGATGGTATTGGCCTGTGTGTTTGGGCGTTAAAAATCATCTCCACGTAAGGAGGACAAGATGACCACTTTCGGAAAGACCGTATTCCTCGCAGCTATCGTGACGCTGCCCGGGATGGCACTTGCCGGCGGCTATGGAACCGCCGGTGTCAAGGATGCCAGGGTCGGCAACATGGCGTCCGAGACGGCGACGATCTGGTGCCCGAAACTGAAGACCGACATTCCGATCGACCTTCAGCGCCAGATGGACTGCGGCGACGGGATTGCCGTCGGTTCGGCCAAGCCCGCCGTGGCGCCGGCCCGGTTCGGCAGGGGGCCCTTCGGCCTGCCGCCCCACGTTCCCAGCGGCGGCGGATCGCCGTTCGACGATGGCGACCCGACCCCGACGGCCGGAACGCCTGACTCGCCCGATGGGCCGTCGGACACGCCGCCGGACAACAACAACCAGTTCACCAGCAAATGGGACCGGTTGAACTCTCTGGGGATCACCCAGGACAACTATTCCAGTCAGCCGCCGTCGACGCAAAGCGCGGTCAGCGACTATTTCAACGACAACGGCGCTGATGGCGACTGGTCGGGGTTCAATCCCTGATCGAAACCTGGCGAAGCCGGGCGACCGGCTTCCTACTCTGCCGCCTGATCGGCACCGACGACCGACTTGGGAAGCGTCACGGTGAAGACCGTGCCTTCCGGTCCGGTGCTGGTCAGTGACAGCCGGCCGCCGTGGCCACGGACCAGTTCAGCCGAAATCGCCAGACCCAGACCCGAGCCGCCCTTGCGCGCACCGCCCTGAAACGGTGTGAAGAGGTGATCTTTCGCCTTGGCAGGAAGTCCCGGACCCGTGTCGGTCACGCGAATCCACCACGAGCTTTCGTCGTCGCCCGCGGCGACAAGAACCCGTCCCGGTTTCTTCGACGCTTCGATGGCCTGGCGCGCGTTCCGCGTGAGGTTCGAGAGCACGCGGTACAACTGCTCGGAATCCGCCCGGACCATCAGGCCCGGCGGCACCTCGTTCTCGAAGGTCACGAGATCGTCGGTCACTGCAAGCTGTTCGGCGTCGAACACGTCGCGGACGATGCCGGACAGGTTCACGATGTTCAGCGTCGGCGCCGGCTCTTCGGCCTTGCCGAAGGCGAGCGTGGATTCGCACAGGCTGACGGCCCGCGTGATCGAGTTCATCAGTTTCGGCGCCAGCCGGGCCACGACCGGGTCTTCCGAGGATTCGATCCTGTCGGCGAACAGCTGGGCCGAAGTCAGGATGTTGCGAAGATCGTGGGAAACCTTTGCCACCGCGCTGCCCAGCGCGGCCAGGCGTTCGCGCTGGCGCAGCATCGAGGTCAGGTCGGTCTGCATGGACCTGAGTGCCAGTTCGGCATCGTTCAGTTCGCGCACGCTGGCCTTGGGCTGGATGATGCGGCGCGCATCCTCGGGTGCTTCGGCATAGGATTTCATGGCGGCGACAACGCCCTTGATCGGCGCGACCAGAAGGCGGCGCACGGCGAAGAAAAGCAGCGTCGCGGTGAAGACCGAGATCACCGCCGACAGAAGCAGGATGCGCAGGCCATAGTCGATCATGGCGTCACGCAGGGGTTCGGTCGGCATCGTGACCTCGATCAGCAGGCCCGCGTCCTGCACCGGGTTGCCGATCACCCGGACGACCTGGGGTTCGGTCGTCACGATCTGCCGCATCGCGTCGACGATCAGGCTGCCGGGCGAGGGATCGCGCAGGTCAAACGTGGCCGCGACCGGCGAGGGCATGTCCGAGGACAGCATCAGCTGGCGCACCTCGTCACGGCGAAGAACCACGTTGTAGACGCCGGCGTTCTTCAGAAGCTCGTACTCCAGCTCGGGGTCGATCATGTCGTTGGCCAGAAGCGACAGAGAGGCGATCTGCGCCCGCTCGAGACGGTTGACCATGTAATCCTGCCGGAACCGGGCGACCGAGGGGACGAAGATGAATATTTCCGCCAGCATCACGAAGAGGATCGTGAGGGCCAGGAACCGTCCGGAAAGCGAGTTCAGGAACATGTCGCCTCTGTTTCGCTGGTCTATGGCAGGTAATTCTGCACGAAGCCGACCACCTTTTTCACCACAGGACTATCAAAGAGTTTCGGCGAGAAATAGGCCCCTGCCGCGCGCTTGTTGATCTCGGAAAGCGTGGGGTAGGGCAGCACGGTGTTGGCGACGGCCGACATCTTCAGCCCGTTGGCGATCGCCAACGCCCACATGCCGATCAGCTCGCCCGCGCTTTCGCCGACGATCGTGGCGCCGACGGGTCTGCCCCTGACGACCATGACCTTGATGAAGCCGGCGGTCTTGCCGGTGGCGATGGCGCGATCGTTTTCGTGGGTGTCGAAACGGGCGACGGTGACGGCGTGGCGCCCGTGCGTCTTGATCGCCTGCGCTTCGGTTAGGCCGACCTGGGCCAGTTCTGGGTCGGTGTAGGTGACCCAGGGGATATGCGCGGTCTTGGCCTTCGACGGCAGGCCGAACAGCATCGACCGGATGATGACGCCGGCGTGATAGCCCGCGACGTGGGTGAACTGCAGGCCACCCGCGGCGTCGCCGACGGCGTAGACACGTTTATTGGTGACGGACCGCAGATCGGCGCCGACCTTGACCGCGCGGTCATGCGCGACGTTGCCGCGGTCGAGGTCCAGCCTGTCGATGTTCACCTTGCGGCCGACCGCCATCAGAAGATGCGAGCCGGTGAACGTGCCGTTCGAGGTCTCGACCGTGATGCGGCCGTCCGCCTCGCTGATCTTCCGGGCCTGGGCGTCTTCGACGATCTCGACGCCCTCGTCGCGCAGCTTCTGCAATACGATGGCGGCGGCCTCGGGGTCGTCCTTGCCCAGCGCTTTCAGTCCTTCGATCACGGTGACCTTCGAGCCGAGGCGGACATGGGCCTGCGCCATTTCCATGCCGATAGGCCCGCCGCCGACGATCAGCAGGTGGTCGGGGCGTGTCCGCAGGTCGAAGATCGTCTCGTTGGTATAATGGGTCACGTCGCCGATGCCGGGGATCGGCGGCACCAGCGGGCCCGAGCCGGTGGCGATCACGATGCGGCGCGCGGTGATGACGGTATCGCCCGCCTGCACCTCGGTCGGGCTGATGAAGCGGCCGTATTCGCGGATGACGTGGACGCCCAGGCCCTCGAACCGCTCCTGGCTGTCGACGGGCGCGATGGTCTCGATCACGCGGTGGACATGATCCTTGGCGTCGGCGTAGTCGACCCCGCCGCCCATCGCGTGGGCGCGTTTCGCTTCGGACAGCAGCGCCTTTGACGGCACGCAGCCGAAGTTCAGGCAGTCGCCGCCCATCTTGTGGCCTTCGAGAAGCACCACCTTCGCGCCCATCTGGACCGCCCCCGCGGCGACCGAAAGCCCCCCGGAACCCGCGCCGATGACAAGGATGTCCGTCTTGATGCGGTTCATGTCAGACGCCCTTTCCGCGCAGAGCCCTGATCACGATGGGCAGCGCCGCCAGCGCGCAGAGGCCGAGGATGGGCAACAGGATGTGCGGCTGGAAGATGATGCCGAGGTTCGGGGTCTCGCCGCGGGCGAAGACCTCGCCCAGCCCCGCGCCGACCGAGGTATAGACCAGGCCGCCGGGAATGATGCCGAGGAAGGTCGAGACGACGAAGCGGTAGAGCGGAACGCCGACGAGGGCGGGCACGAGGTTGGCCACGAAGAAGGGTACCGCCGGGACCAGCCGGATCAGGAACAGCATGGACCACTGGTTGTCGTCGATGCCGTCCTTGATCCTTTTCACCGTGCCTTCGGAGGCCTCCATCCTTGCGGCAAGGCGGTCGCCCAGCCCCGAACGGGCGGCCAGGAAGATGATCGTTGCGCCGATGGTTGCGGCGGTGATGTTGAAAAGGACGCCCGGGAAGGTCGCGAAAAGGAACCCGCCGGTCAGCGTGGCGATGGTGGCGCCGGGAAGCGAGAAGGCGACGATCACGATATAGGCCGCCATGAAGGCCAGCACCGTCAGCGGGTAGTTCGCGTCGCGGAAGGCGATCAGCGCATCGCGGTTGTCGGCCAGTGTCTGGAAGCCGAGATAGTCGCGCAGCGTGAACGCCCCGACCGCCGCGACGGCAAGGATCGCGATCAGCGGAAGGCGTCTTGCCAGCCCGCCCGCTGCGTCCGGTGTTTCGGTCATGTCAGCCATTTCCGGTTTGTCCCATGTGCCTGGATCGTGTTGTGGCAGAACATGTGAAGCAATGCTGTCATTTGTCAGGCGGATCACGTCCGGTTGATGGCCGGTGAGGATTTCGCGGCCAAAAGCGAGGCAGTTCCCCGTCACTGTAACATTTGCCGCCGCCGCCGGCCCGGAATGTTGCAGAAACGCGGTTTGCGGGCGTTGACTTGGGATGCCGATCCCCTTAGAGACCGGGCTTCGGAACGAATTGGCCCCGAATCCGTCTGGGATTCAGGGTGAAAGATCGGAGACAGGCGATGTCGAAGCGCACATTTCAACCCTCGAACCTGGTCCGCAAGCGGCGGCACGGTTTCCGCGCGCGCATGGCGACCAAGGCCGGCCGCAAGATCCTGAACGCACGCCGTGCACAGGGCAGGAAGAAGCTGAGCGCCTGACGCCCGGCCCTTTCGAACGATGGACCGCCGCGGGGGACCGACGGCGGTTTTGTCGTTTATGGCCCCGGGCACAAGGGGGCCGGCCCCCTCGGCCTTCGGCCTCACCCCCGGAGTATTTTCCGAAAAGAAGAAGCGGAATTCGAGCTAGATTGTCCAGATGCGGTTCGACGGAGTCACCATACTGGCCAAACGGGCCGATTTCCTGGCCGCCGCGCGGGGGCAGCGGGTGTCGACGCCCGGTTTCACGCTGCAATACCGCGAACGCGGCGCCGGCGAGGCCGAGGGTATCCGCGTGGGATTTACCTGCTCGAAAAAGGTCGGCAACGCGGTCGCCCGGAACCGGGCCAAGCGGCGGCTGCGCGAGATCGCGCGGCTGGTTCTGCCGGTTCACGGGCGCGACGGCTTCGACTATGTGCTGATCGGGCGGCGCGACGTGACCGCCCAGCGCGACTTCGCCGAGATGCGCGCCGATCTGGAGCGCGCGCTGAGAAAGGCGCACCCGTGAGCCCGTTGGCCCATATCGTCGCCCTGCCCGTCCGGGCCTACCGTCTGGTGCTGAGCCCCTGGGTCGGGCACGGCTGCCGGTATCATCCGACCTGTTCGGCCTATGCGCTGGAAGCGCTGGAGAAGCACGGCGCGGTCAAGGGGTCGTGGCTGGCCGCGCGGCGGATCGCGCGGTGTCATCCCTGGGGCGGCAGCGGCATCGACAACGTGCCCGACTAGGCCCCGAGCGCGGCGTAGTCGTCGAAACTCTCCTGCTCGGCCCAGAGCTTGCGAAGCGCCGGCGCCTGGTCGGCGAAGGTCGCCTCGAGGATCTCGCAGCACCAGACCCGGTCGGTCCGGAAGTGCCGGAACGCGCCCCGCATCTCGCACCAGGCCGCGACCATCACGCAGTCGATATGGTAGATCAGCCCCACCGGCCGGACCGTCCGCGTGGTCTCGGTGCCGGCCTCGTCGCGGTAGACGAGGTTCAGTTTGCGCGCCGACCGGATCGCCTGGCGGATATCGGCGAGCGAGACACAGCCTTTTTCCGGATCGTCGAGCGGCGCGCCCCAGGGGGCGACCTGAAGCCAGTCCTCCTCGTCGCCCAGGGCGTCGATCTTGGCGGTGATCCGTTTCGCCGCCCGCTGGAGCGCGCTGTCGCCGGTCCGGGTCAGCATCAAGAGGCCGACGCGCAGCGCCTCGATCTCGTCGCGGTCGAAGTTGAGCGGCGGCAGGTCGTAGCCGCGCCGCATCATGTAGCCGAGCCCCGCCTCGCCCTCGATGGGAATGCGCATCGCCTGAAGCGCCGCGATGTCGCGGTAGATCGTGCGCGTCGAAACCTCGAGCCGGCGGGCGAGAACCTGCGCCGGAACGGGATGCCGCGCCGCGCGCAGTAGCTGGATCACTTCGAACATCCGGGGAATTCGCTGCACCTGGGCCTCCTGTCGCTGCTGACATTCTAGCACACCCCCCTGACATCGGGGTGTCAGCAGGGATGCGCGACACTTGGGGCGACAGGAGGTGCGCCCGATGACCTATTACGACGAGATCGTGCTGATGACGCTGCGGCTGGGCCGGTGGTCGGCCGCGCCGAGGCCCGACCGCCGCCCGCGCTGGCGCGAGATCAGGTTTTTTCGAACCAGATGATGACCTCGCCGATGTCGAGGCCGAAGCGCCGCACGTAGGCCCGGTTCAGAAGCCGGTCGTCGGAGAGAAGCCACATCCAGTCGTCGAAGGCGACGCGCATCGTCTCGGGCGGGCCGTCGGCCGAGGGGATCGGCAGGTCGATGGTGTATTTCCAGTTGAACGTGTCGCCCTTCTCGGTGCCCGATGCGGTGCCGATCACGCCCGGGGCCGCGCCCTTCCAGGTGTCGGGGCCGGTCTTGACCAGCGACCAGACGCGGCGCTCGGTCGAGCCGTCCTCGTAGACGAAATCCTCGGTCAGGGTCAGGGTGCGCCCGTCCCAGTCGCCGTCGATGGTGACGTCGAAGCGGCGGCGAACAGTGCCGAAGATGTCCTGGAACTGGCCCTTGGCGACGGTTTCGCCCTGGAAGAACTCCTCGAGGTTCAGGTCCCGGTCGCCGAGAGCCGGGTCGTCCAGCGAGGGCTTGCCGGTGCAGGCCGCCAGGAACAGGACGGCGCCGATGAGAAGTTGTCGCATGATGATGTTTCCTTCCGTTCGTTCTACGCGCGGGGACGCCGGGCGGATGACAGAGCGCGCTTTCACCGGGCGCGGGTTTCTGGCATATGGCGGCGCATGCTCGATGATGCCGACGACATCCATCCCCTGTTCCACGGCGCTCCGCAGACGACGGAGTTCAGGAAGCTGCGCAAGCGGATCATCCGCAACGTGCGCGAGGCGGTCGAGCAATACGGGATGGTCGAGGCGGATGCCCGGGGCGGTCAGACGCCGCGCTGGCTGGTCTGCCTGTCGGGCGGCAAGGACAGCTATACGCTGCTGGCGGCGCTGCACGAGCTGAAATGGCGGGGGCTGCTGCCGGTCGATATCCTGGCCTGCAACCTGGACCAGGGACAGCCAGGTTTTCCGGCGACGGTGCTGCCCGAGTTTCTTGAGCGCATGGGCGTGCCGCACCGGATCGAGTACCAGGACACCTATTCCATCGTCGTCGACAAGGTGCCGGCGGGGCGGACCTATTGCGCGCTGTGTTCCCGCCTGAGACGCGGGAACCTCTACCGCATCGCGCGCGAGGAAGGCTGCAGCGCGGTCGTGCTGGGCCACCACCGGGACGACATACTTGAGACCTTCTTCATGAACCTCTTCCACGGCGGGCGGCTGGCCACGATGCCGCCGAAGCTGGTGAACGAGGAGGGCGATCTGTTCGTCTACCGTCCGCTCGCGCATGTCGCCGAGGCCGATTGCGAGCGGTTCGCCCGCGCGATGAACTATCCGATCATCCCCTGCGATCTTTGCGGATCGCAGGACGGCTTGCAGCGCCAGCAGGTCAAGGCGATCCTGGACGGGTGGGAGAAGAACAACCCCGGCCGCCGGCAGGTGATGTTCCGCGCGCTGATGAACGTGCGGCCCTCGCATCTTCTGGACCCGAAGTTGTTCGACTTCCAGGGCCTGACCCGGACCTCGCAAGACGAAGACGGGGCGCATTAACGCAATATAGACGGCTACCTGAAAAAACTCGGCGGATGCGTGGCTGAAGACGAGGCGGTTCGCAATGCAGGCGGCGGTTTCAGAAATGGTTGGGAGATGGGCGGCCGCGTTTCGGCTGACGCTTCCGGCGCCGCGGCTGGTCGCCATCCTTCCGATGGCGTTGCTGTGCGGCTTCTGGGCCCTTGGCGAGCCCGCGCTGATCGTGTCGGCCATCGCCGTTCCCGTTGTGGCCGCGATTTTGGGAAGGGGCGCGCGATCGGCGGCACGGCGGGCCGGTGCGGACGACACATCACGGTTTCTGGTCCGCGACGAACTGGTCGCCTGGCTGGGCACGGCGATGTCCAGGCGCGGCGTCAGAACGGGGCAATTCGCGGTGCTGACCCTGATGATCGACGATATCGACGCGCTGGAGGCCCGGTTCGGGCGCGACGCGCGCCGCGCGGTCGGGCGCGAAATGGTGCGCCGTCTGCAGGACGTGCTGAGGCAGGAGGACGCGGTCGCCACGCTGGACGACCGGATCATCGCCTTCGGGCTGCGCAATGTGCGCCCGCCCGAAACCGAGAACCTTTTGCGCCTGGCACGTCGCCTGCAGGGCATCTGCGACGAACCCTTTTCGGCGAAGCCCGCCCGCATTTACTGCACGGTGTCGGTCGGCATCGCCGCCGAATTGCACGCACCGGGGGCCTCGGCCGAAGCCCTGGTCTGGGCGGCGGAGCGCGCTGGCGATTTCGCCACCTCCTCGGGGCCCGGTTCGGTGCGCACCTACACCGAAGGGCTGTCCAGCGAGAAGGAAGAGGAGCGGCAGCGCGCGCAGAACCTGTCGAACGCCCTTGAGACCGGCGAGATCTTTGCGTGGTTTCAGCCGCAGATGTCCTCGGACGGGCGGAAGGTCATCGGCTTCGAGGCGCTGGCGCGCTGGGACCGTCCGGATCACGGCATGATCCAGCCGGGCGCCTTCCTGCCGGATATCCAGAAATCCGGCCTGTCGCAGCGACTGGCCGAAGTCATTCTGAAGCAGGCGCTTACGGCATTGAACGCCTGGGACGCCGCCGGGTTCGACGTGCCCTGCGTCTCGGTCAACTTCTCGGGCGAGGAACTGCGCAATCCCCGGCTGGCCGACTATGTGATGTGGGAACTCGACCGGTTCGACCTGAGGCCCGAGCGGCTTGTCATCGAGGTGCTGGAAAGCGTGATCGCGGAAAAGCACGAGGATGCGATCACCCGCACGCTGAAGATGCTGTCGCTGGCGGGGTGCAAGATCGACCTGGACGATTTCGGGACCGGCTTTACCAGCATCATCAACATCCGGCGCTTCAACGTCTCGCGTATCAAGATCGACCGTTGCCTGATCGCAAAGCTGGACAAGGACGCCGAACAGCGGCGCATGGTCTCGGCGCTGCTGTCTTTCAGCGCGAAACTGGGCATCGAGGCGCTGGCCGAGGGGGTCGAGACCGAGCGCGAGCGCGACATGCTGCGCGAGATGGGGTGCCCGCATATCCAGGGCTATGTCGCCGCAAGACCGATGCCGCTGGGCGAGACGCTGCTGTGGCTTGAGGACCGTTCGGGGCGGGCGGCGGAAAATCCCGCGTCGACGGCCGAATCCGCCTGAAAGCGCGGCCCGGGCGCTTGCGCTCGCTGCACTTGAACGTCCCCGCCGCACCGCAACCCGACGCCGTCGTCGGACAAGCCCCCCGCCCCGTCTTTGCCCGACCGGCCGAAACCGGGTCGGCCCGCGCCCGCCGGAACCTTCGGCGGCGGGCCGGATGTGCGCCAATCGGCGATGCCCCGGGGAATACTGGTGGCCGCGCAGGTCTCTGACCCGGGCGGAATGGCGGGGTTTCGGCCGGCGGATCGCAAGGAGTGGACCTTTCGGGTCGAAACGTGACCATTCGCCCGGGGAAAACACCTTGACCTTTCGGGCTGTGAACGATTGAACCTCGGCAATCCGAATACGACGGTTGGTGACGGCAAATGGACGATCAGAACAAGAACCTTATCATGGCGATGGTGCTGAGCTCTCTGGTGCTCGTCATCTGGTTCGTTCTGTTCCCGCCGCCCGAGGAACCGGCCCCCGCCGAGGGCACGAACGTCACCGCGACGGGTGCCGATCCCGCAACCGCCGTACCCGGCGCCGACGCGACACCGGGCGAGGCGGGCACGGCCCCCGCCGACCAGCCGGCCGCCGCCGACGACGTTGCGCGCGTCGCGATCGACACGCCCAGCCTCTCGGGCTCGCTGTCGCTGGCAGGCGGCCGTATCGACACGATCCTTCTGAAGAACTATCGCACCTCGCTGGACGCGGGCGCCGACGAGGTCGAGGTCCTGGCCCCGATCGGGACGGCGCAGCCCTATTATTCGGTCTTCGGCTGGGCGCCGGGCGGCACGCTTGCCGCCGAGGATGTACCCTCGCCCGACACGGTCTGGTCGCTGGAAAGCGGCAGCACGCTTGGCCCCGACACGCCCGTAGTGCTGCGCTGGGACAGCCCCTCGGGGCTGATCTTCCGCCGGACGGTTTCGGTCGACGACAAGTTCATGTTCACCGTCACCCAAGCCGTCGAGAACACGACGTCCCAGCCGGTGCGCCTTGCGCCTTATGGCCTTGTCGCGCGCCACGGCGAGCCGCAGGACCTGGCCGGTTTCTTCATCATCCACGAAGGCGCGATCCGCCGCACCGACGGCGAACTGGAAGAGATCGACTATGCCGACATGCCGGATCTGCGCGACGATCCGGTCTGGGGCGCCTCGGCGGATGTGAAGGAGGCCGCCGAAAGCGGCTGGATCGGCTTCACCGACCATTACTGGATGACGATCCTGGTGCCCGAACCGGGCCAGCCGTTCACCTCGGTCCTGCAATACGTGCCGGGCGCGGATGTCTACCGCTCGACCGCGCGGATGCCGGCCGTCGACGTGGCCCCAGGCCAGACGGCCCAGTCGACGACGCAGGTCTTCACCGGCGCCAAGGAGTGGGAGACGATCCGCAACTACGAGGCCGGCCAGGAGATCAGGGGCTTCGGCCCGTCGATCAGCTATTTCCTGGGCTTCGGCGGCGAAAGCGTGATCGACGGCTTCATCGACGCGATCGACTGGGGCTGGTTCTATTTCCTGACCAAGCCGATCTTCTTCGGGCTGCACGAACTGAACCAGCTGATCGGCAACATGGGCATCGCGATCATCGCGCTGACGCTGATCATCAAGGCGCTGCTGTTCCCGCTGGCACGCAAATCCTACGTCTCGATGGCGAAGATGAAAGAGCTTCAGCCCGAGATGGAGAAGATCAAGGAGCGCGCGGGCGACGACCGGCAGAAGCTTCAGGTCGAGATGATGAACCTCTACAAGAAGGAAAAGGTGAACCCGGCCTCGGGCTGTCTGCCGATCCTTCTGCAGATTCCGATCTTCTTCAGCCTCTACAAGGTGATCTTCGTGACCATCGAGTTGCGTCACGCGCCCTTCTTCGGACCGTTCCAGGACCTCAGCGCGCCTGACCCGACATCGATCATGAACCTGTTCGGCCTGTTGCCCATCGCGGCGCCCGAACCGACCAGCATCCTGGCGCTGATCTTCATCGGCATCCTGCCGATCCTGCTGGGCATCTCGATGTGGCTGCAACAGAAGCTGAACCCGGCACCGACCGACCCGACGCAGGCGATGATCTTCGCCTGGATGCCCTGGGTCTTCATGTTCATGCTGGGCGGCTTCGCCAGCGGCCTGGTCATCTACTGGATCGCGAACAACACGATCACGTTCACGCAGCAGTACCTGATCATGCGCAGCCACGGCTATCATCCCGATCTTTGGGGCAACATCCGGGGCAAGAACAAGCCCGTGCCGGCAACCGCCAACAAGGACGACAAGCCAAAGACGAAACCGAAGAAATGACCGGCCGCCTGGCGCATATCTTCCGCCATCCGCTCAAGGCGATCGGGCGGGAAGAGATCGACCGCGTCACGCTGACTGCCGGCGACTGGCTGCCTTTCGACCGGCTTTGGGCGGTGGCGCACGAAAAATCGAAGATCGAGGGCGACGGCTGGGCCAAGAAGGTGAACTTCCTGCGTGGCGTGACCGACCCGGCGCTGATGGCGATCACCTGCCGCCTGAACGAAACCGCCCTGGGCCTGACGCTGAGCCATCCCGACGCGGGCGAGATCAGCTTTCACCCCGACCGCGACGCAGCGCCGTTCCTGGACTGGATCGGCAGCATCTGGAATCCGGAACTGCCACGCCCGACGCAGGTTTATCGGGCGCGGGGCGCGCATCTGACCGACGTGCCGGATGCCTGGGTGTCGCTGAACTCGCTGGCGTCCCTGAAGGCGCTGTCGCAGCGTGCCGGACAGACGCTGTCGCCGCACCGCTGGCGCGGCAATCTGTGGGTCGACGGCCTGGCGCCGTGGCAGGAGTTCGACTGGATCGGACGGCGGATCGCCGTCGGCAGCGCCGTGCTGGAGGTCAAGCAACCGATCACCCGCTGCAAGGCGACGATGGCCAACCCCGAGACCGGGCGGCGCGACGCCGATACGCTGGCGCTGCTGGACGAACTGGGCCACCAGGAATTCGGCGTCTATGCCGAGGTGGTCGAGGGCGGCGAGATCGCGCGGGATGACCGGGTCGCGGCAGCATGACCCTGGCCTTTCCCATCGCCGAACCGTCGCCCGAGGCGCTTGAGACCGGGCGCAAGCTGTTCGCGGGGCAGACCGAGTTTCTGAAAGGCGTCGTCGCCATGGACGGGTTGCCGCCCGCCGACCGGCTGGAGGTCTGCTTTGCCGGACGCTCGAACGTGGGCAAGTCGACGCTGATCAACGCGGTGACGGGGCGCAAGGCGCTGGCGCGGGCCTCGAACACGCCGGGGCGCACGCAGGAAATCAACTTCTTCACCTTGGGCGAGGATCACTACCTTGTGGACCTGCCGGGCTATGGTTTCGCCAATGCGCCGGTTGCCGTGGTCGAGAAGTGGCAGCGGCTGCTGAAGGCATATCTTGCCGGTCGCCAGACCCTGCGGCGGGCCTTCGTTCTGATCGACACCCGGCACGGGATCAAGGCGGTGGACGAGGAGATTCTGCGCCTGCTGGACACCTCGGCGGTGACGTTTCAGGTCGTGCTGACCAAGGCCGACAAGGTGAAGGGGGCCGAGCGCGACAAGGTTCTGGCGCAGGTGCGCGGCGCGCTGGCGAAACACCCGGCGGCCTTTCCCGAGATCGTCGTCACGTCGTCCGAGAAGGGCGACGGGATCGACGTCTTGCGCGCGATCATCGCAACCTTGGCTTGAGAGCGCGCCGTCAAGGCCGTAACAAGGCCAAGGGTCAGGGACTTGCAGGATGAGACGGCAGGATTTCATGGAACGCGACTTTGCAGCCACGGCGGCCACGCTGAACTACGCCTTGCCGATGCTTCAGCGGTACGACGGCGCGACGGTCGTCGTGAAATTCGGCGGCAACGCCATGGGCGACGACGAGGCGATGGCGTCCTTCGCCCGCGACATCGTGCTGATGCGGCTGGTGGGCGTAAACCCCGTCGTGGTGCATGGCGGCGGCCCGATGATCAACGAAATGCTGGGCAAGCTGGGCATAAAAAGCGAATTCGTGCGCGGCAAGCGGGTGACGGACAAGGCCACGGTCGAGGTCGTCGAGGCGGTTCTGTCGGGGCTGGTGAACAAGCGGATCGTGCAGGCCATCAACGCGCAGGGCGGCAAGGCCGTGGGCATCTCGGGCAAGGACGCGAACCTGATGATCTGCGATTATGCCGATCCCGAACTGGGCTTCGTGGGCGAGCCGGCCGAGATGAACCCGGCCGTCATCAAGACGCTTATGGCCTCGGAGATGATTCCGGTGATCGCGCCTCTTGGCGTCAGCCGGGACGGCGCCACGATGAACGTCAACGGCGACACCGCGGCGGGCGCCATCGCGGCCAGCCTGAAGGCCGACCGGCTGCTGCTGCTGACCGACGTGGCCGGCGTGAAGAACGCCGAGGGCGAGGTCGTCACCGAACTGACGCCCGAGACGGTGCGCAAGATGACCGATGACGGCGTGATCGCGGGCGGCATGATCCCCAAGACCGAGACCGCGCTTGCGGCCATCGAGGGCGGCGTGCGGGCCGTGGTGATCCTGGATGGCCGCGTGGACAACGCCTGCCTGCTGGAATTGTACACCGAGCAGGGCGCCGGCAGCATGATCCGTCCCATAAGATGAGCCTGGCGGCCCTGGCGGCGCGGGCCTCGGAACACGCGCTGGAGGTTTTCGGCAATCTTGCCGCCCCGCCCGAGGACGGCATCGGGGACGGCACGCTGGTGCTTCTGGGCCCCCGCGAGCCGGGTTTCTGGGATCACGTGACGACCCAGCCGGAGTTTACCGGCGGCGAAGAGCATCCCCTGGACAGGTGGTCGGCGCGGGTGATCGCGGGCATCGCCGCCGACGTCGGCGGCACAGCGTTTTTTCCGTTCGGCGAACCGGTGCGGCCCTTCATATCCTGGGCGCTTCGTTCGGGCCGGGCCTGGCAGTCGCCGGTGGTGCTGCTGGTGCATGACACCGCGGGGCTGATGGTGTCTTACCGGGGGGCGATTTTGCTGCCTGAAGATCATCAGGCGTCGACGCCCGGACCCAGGCCTTGCGACAGTTGCGCGGACAAGCCCTGCCTGACGGCCTGCCCCCCGCGCGCCCTGACGGCTCAGGGGTATGACGTAACGGCCTGTCACGCTTTTCTTGACACCGAGGCGGGTCGCACCAACCTATTGAAAGGATGCGAAGTTCGCCAGGCTTGCCCGGTATCGCAGAATTATGGACGCCTGAACGGGCAATCGGCATTCCACATGAGGTATTTTCACCCATGGCGCTGACACTGATCCTGACGCGGCACGCGAAGTCGGCCTGGGACGATCCGGCGCTGGACGACTTCGAGCGGCCGTTGAACGGCCGGGGACGGTCATCGGCGCTGAAGATCGGTCATTGGCTGGTGTCGCAGGGCTATCTGCCGGATACCGTGCTGGTCTCGGGTGCGCGGCGGACGGTCGAGACCTGGGGCCGGATGTCGGACATCATGCCCGCGACCTCGACGATGGAGAGCGTGCCGGCGCTGTACCATGCCAGCGCCGACATGATCCTGAACGTCCTGCGCGCCCGCAAGTCGCCGGTGATCATGCTGATCGGCCATAACCCCGGAATCGCCGATTTCGCCGACCGTATCCTGCAAATCCCGCCAGAGAACGAGAAGTTTCCGAAATACCCGACCGGCGCGACCACGATCATCCATTTCGACTCACCGTCCTGGAGCGATATCGGCTGGGGCAAGGGCCGGCTGGTGGATTTCGTGGTTCCGCGCGACCTGTAGGCCCACACGGAAACGCCCGCCCCTTTCGGGACGGGCGAGCGTTCGTTCCGACGATCGGAATCAGTGACCCAGGATCTGGCTGAGGAACAGCTTGGTCCGGTCGGATTTCGGGTTGTTGAAGAATTCTTCGGGTTCGTTCTGCTCGACGATCTGGCCGGCATCCATGAAGATGACGCGGTTGGCGACCTGGCGCGCGAAGCCCATCTCGTGGGTCACGCAGAGCATCGTCATGCCCTCTTCGGCCAGCTCGATCATGGTATCCAGCACTTCCTTGATCATCTCGGGGTCAAGGGCCGATGTCGGCTCGTCGAACAGCATGATCCGGGGCCGCATGCACAGGGACCGGGCGATGGCAACGCGCTGCTGCTGGCCGCCGGACAACTGGCCGGGATACTTGTCGGCCTGCTCGGGGATCTTCACCTTGGCCAGGAAGTGCATCGCCGTTTCCTCGGCTTCCTTCTTGGGGATCTTGCGAACCCAGATCGGCGCCAGCGTGCAGTTCTCGAGGATCGTCAGATGCGGGAAGAGGTTGAAATGCTGAAAGCACATCCCCACCTCGGAGCGGATCTTGTCGATGTTCTTCAGGTCCGACGACAGAAGCGTTCCATCCACCTCGATCGACCCGGCCTGGTGTTCCTCCAGCGCGTTGATGCAGCGGATCAGCGTCGACTTGCCGGACCCGGAAGGGCCGCAGATCACGATCCGCTCGCCCCGGTAAACGGTCAGGTCGATGTCGCGAAGAACGTGGAACTGACCGTACCACTTGTTCATCTTCTGGATTGAAATGGCGACTTCGTCAGAGACTTTCAATTGCGCAGCTTCAGCCATGTGTCGCGCTCCTTAATGATGATCTGTGCGCAGCTGGCGTTCCAGCCACTGCGAATATTGCGAAATGCCGTAGCAGACGACGAAGAAGCACAGGGCCGCAAAGCCGTAGACTTCCCAGTAGACGCTGATCCAGTCGGTGGACTGCTGGATCGGGCCGCGGATCATGCCCACGATGTCGAACATCGAGATGACCGAGACCAGCGTCGTGTCCTTGAACAGGCCCACGGCCACGTTGACGATGCCGGGGATCGAGATCTTCAGCGCCTGCGGCAGGATGATCAGCCGCGTGGCCTGGGTATAGTTCAGCCCCAGGCTGTCGGCCGCCTCGTACTGGCCCTTGGGCAGGGCGGCCAGGCCACCCCGGATCACCTCGGCGATATAGGCCGACGAGAACATCGTGATCATGATGATCACGCGCAGGATCAGGTCGAAGTTGGTCTGCGGCGGCATGAAATAGGCCAGCATCACGTTCGCCACGAACAGAAGCGTGATCAGCGGGACGCCCCGGACGAATTCGATGAAGACGACGCAGACGCCCTTGATCAGCGGCATGCTGGACTGGCGGCCAAGCGCCAGCACGATCCCAAGCGGGATCGACAGCGACACGCAGACCGTTCCCAGGATCAGGCACAGCATGAAGCCGCCCATGTCGCGCGACGGCACCGCCTGAAGCTCGATCGGGATGATGCTGTTCAGCGCGCCCGAGACCGGGCCCAGCGCGTAGGACAGCATCAGGTAGATCGCCAGCAGCGCCGTCACCAAGGTCACGAGATCGCCGTCCTCGGCGCTTTGGTAGATCGAGTAGCCGATGAAGATGCCCATCGGGATGAAGAAGACGTAGGTGAAAATGCCCGCCACCCAGAACAGGACGTAGGGAATGATGTTCAACCCCGCTGTCCCGACGTTGTTGGCGATGAACACAAGTTCGCCCGCGCCCAGATACAGAAGGTATCCCAGCCCGATTCCCGCGGCGATGCCGACGATGCCGGCGAGGATGCGGCGCAGGCCGATGTCCATGCTTTCGACGAAGCGGAACACGAACCCGGTGATCAGGATCGCCGCAAGGACGCACAGCGGAAGCCACAGCGTGCCGCCCCAGATCAGCCAGTAGGCGAAGAAGGGATAAAGCGCCGTCAGGATCAGCATGCGGCGCGGCACATACATGTAGAACAGGGCGGGCGCGGCGGCGACCAGCAGCAGAACCAGGGCCAAGAGGGGCCGCCAATAGGCGTCCTGCGGATACTTGAACCCGAACAGCAGGTGATCCCACCTGTCCACCAGCACCGCGAAGCAGGCGCCGGTTTCCTTGCCGGCCGCTATCAGGATATCGCGGCATTCCTTGATCGATCCGGCGTCCCAGACGCCGTTCAGGAACCAGGGTGCGGCACCCCAGACCAGGCGGACGACGAAGTAAAGCGCAACGATTGTCAGGATCGAGTTGAACCAGTTCGAGAACAGGTTCTCGCGCATCCACTTGATGATGCCGGATTCAAGGGCTGGCGGCGGCGCGGGCGGAATCTGCGTTTCGCGAACGAAGGCAACGGAATGTGCGTGCATCTCGGACATGTTACCGCTCCCTCAGTTTCATGCGGTTGTTGAAGATGTTCATGAAGAGCGAAATCAACAACGATACAGTCAGGTAGAACAGCATCAGAAGCAGGATGGTCTCGATCGCGCGCCCGGTCTGCAGAAGCGTGATGCCGCCCAGCGTTCCGGTCACGTCCATGTAGCCGACGGCGATGGCGAGCGACGAGTTCTTGGTGATGTTCAGATATTGCGAGATCAGCGGCGGGATGATGACCCGAAGCGCCTGCGGCAGGATCACAAGGCTCATGATCCGGTTCGGACGCAGACCCAGTGCGGCGGCGGCCTCGGTCTGGCCCTTGCTGATCGCCTGGATGCCGGCGCGTACGTTCTCGGCGATGAAGGCGCCGGTATAGATCGCCAGGGCGAACCAGAGCGCGATGAGAGAGCCGAGGATCGTGACGCCGCCGCGGAAGTTGAAGCCGGCAAGCTCGGGGTATTCCAGCGTGATCGGGTTCCCCAGCACAAGTTGCGTAAGGATCGCGGGAAGAAAGAACAGGCCGATGGAAGGCCAGAAGGTCGGGATCAGGCGGCCATGATCGAAAAGCTGCTTCCGCGCGTAGGACCGGTAGGCGAATATGCCGATGATCGACAGGGCGAACACGATCAGCACGATCATCGAGCCGTCGCCGAACACCGGCTTGGGCAGGTACACGCCCCGGTTCGTGACGGCGATACTGTCGAACAGCATCATCGACGCCACCGCATCGTCGCCCCGGAAATCCCGTGGCGCCGGCGCTGCGTTGATCATCAGCGAGAAGATGATCAGGATCCAGATCAGGACCGGAACGTTGCGGAAGATCTCGACGTAGAACGCCATCAGCTTCGAGACGATCCAGTTGTTGGACAACCGCAGCACACCCGCGATGACGCCGAAGATCGTCGCCGTGATACAGGCCAGGAACGCGACGATCAGCGTGTTCAGAAGACCGACGAGCGCCGCGCGTCCGTGCGACGACTGCGAGTCGTATTCGATAGGGCGCTGGTTGATGTCGTAGCCGGCAGGTTCCGCCAGGAAATCATACGAGATGTTCAGGCCGGCCGCGGCCAGGTTGCGCACCAGGTTGCCGCCGACGAACGCCATGAAGGCGATGATGGCGACAAGAGCGATGAACTGAAATGTCAGCGATCTGTAGCGTGTATCGTTCAAGAGCATGGAGAGCTTGAACGACCCGGTATTAGCCGTGACCGGCTGGTCGGCAAGTGTCGTCATATCAGACGTTCCCCGTCGATTTGGCGTTTATGGATGCACTCTTTGTGGTGCGCGCCTGTTTCAGGATCCGCTTGCGTCAAGCAGATAAGAAAAGGGCGCGGAATGTCCGCGCCCTATCCCCTAAGCTTTTACCGGAACGGCGGCGAGTAGATCAGGCCGCCGTCGGTCCACTGAGCGTTCAGGCCGCGGGCCAGACCGATCGGCGTGGATTCACCGATGTTCTTCTCGAAGATTTCGCCGAAGTTGCCGGCGACGCCGATGGCGCGCTTTGCCCAGTCCTTGTCCAGACCCAGCATCGCGCCCAGGTCACCTTCGTTCCCCAGAAGGCGATTGATTTCCGGGTTGTCGGTTCCGGCCGCCATCTCTTCGAGGTTGACCGAGGTCACGCCAAGCTCTTCGGCGGTGATCAGGGCGTTCAGCGTCCAGCGAACGATATCACCCCACTCGCTGTCGCCGTGGCGCACAAGCGGGCCAAGCGGCTCTTTCGAGATGATTTCGGGCAGAATCGCGTGCGCCGTCGGATCTTCCAGGTTCGCACGCTGGGCGGCCAGGGCCGAGGCGTCAGTGGTGTAAGCGTCACATGCCCCTGCCGTGTACTGCTGGATGGCCTCGGCACCGGTTTCGATCGGAACCGGTTCATAGCTGATGCCGTTCTTGCGGAAGAAGTCCGCCAGGTTCAGTTCGGTCGTGGTGCCGGTCTGGATGCAGACGGTCGCGCCGTCCAGATCCTTGGCCGAAGACACGCCCAGTTCCTTCGGAACCATGAAGCCCTGGCCGTCATAGTAGTTCACGCCGGTGAATTCGAACTTGAGATCGACGTCGCGGCTGAACGTCCAGGTCGTGTTCCGGGCCAGCATGTCGATTTCGCCCGACGCCAGTGCCGTGAAGCGCGTCTTGCCGGTTGTCGGGACGAACTCGACGGCGGTCGGGTCGCCGAGAACGGCGGCCGCGACGGCGCGGCACACGGCAACGTCGAAGCCCTGCCACACGCCGTTCGCGTCCGGCTCGGCGAAGCCCGGCACACCGGTCGTCACGCCGCAGTTCAGCTTGCCGCGGGCCTTCACGTCATCGAGCGTGGCGGCGCCAGCCACACCGCCTGCGAGAACCGCCGCGGTCATTGCGCCAAAAAATACGGATTTTTTCATTTTTACCTCTTCCTGAGTGACCACCATCGCTGATGGCCTTCTGGGTTCCTTTTGAACCCTATACTTATAGAGTTGGCGAAAACTCGCCGAACGCAATGATTTTGGTCGTAATCCACACCACAGGTCAAGGGCAACGGCTCAAAAAGCGTTCAAATCCGGAATCTTGGAAAGGCCCTGTTTTTTCAGCCACTTTCCACGTTCGCTGCACGAAACCTAGGCAGACCGGAAGAATTCGAAGCCGTGCATGAACGAGGCGCGCTTGATGCCGGCCGCCTCGGCCGCCTCTTCGTCTTCGCCCCATTGCTCGGCCTGCCAGACCTCGTCGATCCGGGAAATTTCCCAGAGATCCCCGGCGGTTTGCAGGGACTCGATTGCCGCCAGCGCCAGGACGAAAGAGCCCGAAAGCGTCACCAGCTCGTGGAATCCCATCAGATGAAAGTCCGACATCGGATCCATCGTGCGGAAAAGCCGGGGCAGGACATCGCCGTCCTGTTCAACTGGCATGACGCCGACGGTGACGCGAAGCCGGAGATCGTAACGTTGCGTCACCCAATCCAGGATCGGGTCCCAGCCCGCCCGCTGCCGGTCCGTCAGCGACGGCGGCCCCTCGGCCCGGTAGCACACAAGATCGGTTCCCGCGTAGCCGATCAGGTGCGCCATTACCTCGGCCCGCTGCGGCGCGACCTTGTCGAGCGCGCTGTTGGCCGAGCGTGTCCAGGGCATGGTGCGCGGGTCGATCTGCGCCTCTTGCGCCAGCCATTCGTCGGCAACGCGCCGCGCCATGACTTCGGTCGGCAGGATCAGCGGCCGCTTTCCGGGGGTGCGAATCGGGCGATCGTCCAGACGCACCGAAAACCCGTCGCCTTCGGGCTGAACGGTGGCGGTCTTGTAGAAGCGCCTGGGGGACCATTCGCTCATTCGGGATCCTCGAAAGGGTCGGCCGGAACATCGGCGGCGTTCCAGTCCAGCATCTTCCAGGTGCGCGCCATGTGGGGCGGCAGCGGTGCGGTCAGCATCAGGCGGTTGCCGGTGACGGGATGCGTCAGGCTGATGCTGCGCGCATGAAGGTGCAGCTTGCGGCTGATTTCACCGCCAAGCTGTGCTCCCCAGCCGTCGCCCACGATGGGGTGGCCGATCTCGGCCATGTGGGCGCGCAATTGGTGGGTGCGTCCGGTGACAGGCACCAGCGCGACCCAGGACGCGCGGGTGCCCAGCGACGACAGAACGGCATAGTCGGTGGTCGCGCGTTTCGCGCCGGGCGTCGTGTCGATGTCACGCGGATGGACGGCCAGCATCTTCTCGCCCTCGCCCTTCGCGCCGTGGCCGGCCGCCTTGACCAGGCCGAACCGGACAGTGCCCATGCGCGGATGCGGCGTGCCCGCGACGACGGCCCAGTAGATCTTGCGCGTATCACGGTGGCGGAACGCCTCGGTCAGGGCACTGGCGACGCTTCGGGTGCGGGCCAGAAGCAGGATGCCGGACGTATCCTTGTCCAGCCGGTGCACCAGGCGCGGCTTTTCCTCGAGCCCGAATTTCAGCGCCTCGGCCAACCCGTCGACGTGCCGGGTCTGTTTCGATCCGCCCTGGGTCGGCAGTCCCGGCGGCTTGTTCAGCGCGATGATATGGTCGTCGCGGTAGATCACCGCATCGCGGATCATCGCGGCGTCGGCGTCGCTGACGCTGGTTCTGGGCCTGGGCGGTGGTGCGTCGTCGGGCAAGGGCGGGATGCGGATGCTTTGCCCCGCCTCGATCCGGCTGGCGGCCTTGACCCGGCCGCCATCGACGCGGATCTCGCCCTTGCGGCACATCTTCTCGATCCTGCCCTGCGAGACCTGCGGGAAATGCCGGCGGAACCAGCGGTCCAGCCGCTGGGCGCCCTCGTCGGGACCGACGGTCAGTGTCTGCACGCCCGTCATGCCAGCACCGCCCTTGCGAACCAGAGGCCCGCCACCAGCCCGCCGATGGACAGGACGACCGACAGCGCCACGTAAAGCGCCGCCTGCCCGACATCGCCGCGCTCGTACAGCGTGACCGCTTCCAGCGAGAAGGCCGAGAAGGTCGTGAACCCGCCCAGAAACCCCGTCATGACCAGCGGCGACAGATGCGTCAGGCCGCGATGTGCCGCCGCGACGACGAAAACGCCCATCAGGAACGATCCCAGGACGTTCACCAGAATGATCGCGACCGGAAAAGGCGTGTGCCCCAACAGGCGGACCATGCCGATCCCCGTCAGGTACCGGAGCGAGGCGCCGATGGCGCCGCCAAGCGCCACAGAGATCAGGTTGCCGAACATGGCGCGGATCTGTCTTGATGGGTGGGGGATGTCAACTCTGCCGCTTGCCGCGCAGCTTGACGAAGAAATCCAGCCGTCGCTTCAATTCGCGCTCGAAGCCGCGCTCGACCGGCTGGTAGTAGACGCCGCGTTTCATGCCGTCGGGAAAATAGTTCTGGCCCGAGAAACCGTCCTCGGCGTCATGGTCGTAGGCATAGCCTTCGCCATAGCCCTGCTCTTTCATCATCCTGGTCGGCGCGTTCAGGATATGCTTGGGCGGCGGTTCGGACCCGGTGTCGCGGGCCGCCTTCTGTGCGGCCTTGTAGGCGGTGTAGGCGGCGTTCGATTTGGGCGCCAGCGCCAGGTAGGTCACCGCCTGAGCCAGCGCCAGCTCGCCTTCGGGACTGCCCAGCCGCTCGTAGGTGTTCCAGGCGTCCAGGCAGACCGCGTTCGCCTGCGGGTCGGCCAGGCCGATATCCTCGACCGCCATCCGCGTGATCCGCCGCGCCAGGTAGCGCGGGTCCTCGCCGCCGGCCAGCATCCGGGCGAACCAGTAAAGCGCGGCGTCGGGGTCCGATCCGCGGACGGATTTGTGCAGGGCCGAGATCAGGTTGTAGTGCTCGTCGCCCGACTTGTCGTATTTCGCGGCGCGGCGCGTCAGCCGCCTGGTCAGCGCCTCGATGTCCAGCTTGCTCTCGGTCTTCCAGCCCGCGACCTGCTCGATCAGGTTCAGAAGCGCGCGACCGTCGCCATCGGCCATCTCCAGCAGCGCCTCGCGTGCTGGGCCGTCCAGCGGCAGCGCCTTGCCCAGTTCATGCTCGGCACGCTGGGCCAGCCGTTCCAGATCGGCGAGCGACAGCCGCTCCAGCACCAGGACCTGCGCGCGGCTGAGAAGCGCGGCGTTCAACTCGAACGACGGGTTCTCGGTGGTCGCGCCGACAAGAAGGATGGTGCCGTCTTCCATGTGCGGCAGGAAGCCGTCCTGCTGCGCCTTGTTGAACCGGTGGATCTCGTCGACGAACAGAAGCGTGCCCTGCCCGTTCCGATACCGAAGCCTTGCGGCCTCGAAAACCTTCTTCAGATCGGCCACGCCGGTGAAGATGGCGCTGATCTGCACGAAGGACAGATCGACCGCGTTGGCCAGAAGCCGCGCGATCGTGGTCTTGCCGACGCCCGGCGGACCCCAGAGGATCAGCGACGACAGGTTGCCGGACGCCACCATCGCGCCCAGCGGCGCGTCGGGGCCCAGGATCTGATCCTGTCCGATCACGTCTTCCAGCCGGGCCGGCCTGAGCCGGTCCGCCAGCGGTCTGTGACCGGCCCCGCCCGGCGTGACGTCGGGCGGGGAGGTGTCGAACAAGTCTGCCACTCGTCAAGAACTACAGCTACCGGGATCGCAGGTGAAGGACGATTCCTAGTGCATGTTCGACCGCAGGTGCATCAGGATGGCCTGGTTGTCGGAACCTTCGATATCCAGGCTGGGTCCGACATGTTCGGTCTGATAGCCCAGCCGGCGCATCCAGCGCATCCATGCGCGCGGGCAAAGGCCGATGATCTGGGTGGCGCCCTCGTCGCGCGCGGTCTTGACCATCTGCTGCATCAGGTTCGCCTGAACGCTGAGACGCAGCTTGGCGGGTACATTCTTTGAAATGAAGACGCGGCTGGCTTCCCAGACGTGGGGGCTTACCGGCGCCGCTTCGTAAAGGAGATTTGTGGGAATCGATTCAAGCAGTCCAAGCTGCGCATCGCGGATCATGTAGGTGTAGATCCCGCAGCGCGCCATCGTGGGGGTCATCCGGATTCCGGCAAGCACCTCGCCCAACTGATGAACCGCAATCCACCGGGATTGCGGCGTGTCGTATTGATCGAATTCCATGCCATCGACCTCGGGAAGATCCCACTTCCGGTGTACGATGAAAGATTCCCTTCGGGCGCGCAGGATATCTGTGAACAGGGCACCATGTGCGTGCATGTTCCCAAAGGAAAGTGTTGTGGTTTGCATG
>JAVJUV010000013.1:0-10482 GCA_040220415.1 Silicimonas sp. | reverse complement strand
GGCCTGCTCGGCGGCGAAGGTGGTCTGCTCGACGGCGTGACCGGAGAGGACGGCCTGCTGGGCGGTCTGACCGGCGGGGAGGGCGGCCTGCTCGATCCGGTCCTCGGTGAGGAGGGCATCGTCGGCGGCCTGCTCGGCGGCGAAGGAGGGTTGCTCGACGGCGTGACCGGAGAGGACGGCCTGCTGGGCGGTCTGACCGGCGGCGAGGGCGGCCTGCTTGACCCGGTTCTCGGTGAGGACGGCATCGTCGGCGGCCTGCTCGGCGGCGAAGGTGGTCTGCTCGACGGCGTGACCGGAGAGGACGGCCTGCTGGGCGGTCTGACCGGCGGGGAGGGCGGCCTGCTCGGCTAGGTCTGGCCGACTCAGGGCATACGCATTTCGCGAGCCCGCATATCTTACTGTACTGCCGCCCCAAGGCGGCAGTACGCATTAGAGCGCTGTATTCTCTGGTGATTTTGCCCGTCCGTAGGCTCGACAAGCACATCTTCGAACTTGGATAAAACTAAAGCATTGCGCAAATATCAAAAGTATGTATTTATCACCGCAAGGTGCGGGGGCGCTTTGGTACAAGGAGTATCACGATGTCGATGCAAAAGGGCATGTTTCCCGACCAGGAGCTGAAGGGCGTCGAGCCCATTACCAACAAGGAGCGTGGCAAGGACACCAGCGAATTGCTGGATGATCTGGGCGCGCTCAATCTCAGCACCGCGATGGAAAAGGTCGAAGGCAAGTCCATTTGCCCCAAAGGCCTTTCGTTCTATTGCGGGGCCGTGGACAGCACGGCCGAGATCTACCGCATGTGGGTGGCCCAGTCCGGCGGCAATCTTGGGCTTCTCGAAACCCCGGAAGCCATGGTCGAGGCGCTGCTGCGCTTTCCCGGCGAGGTGGATTTCGTTATCGTCGACGTGGACTCCTTCGGAGATGTTGGCGAGGCAATCGACCTTTGTCTCTATGTCCGGAACTCGTCCCCCGACGTGACACTGATTCTGGTTGCGAGCGAAGTGTCGAACGACGATTTCACCGCAGAGCGGATGATGGCATGCGATGCGACGCTGCGAGCCCCGGTTTCGGCAGGGCGTATGCGCGAAGCGATCCAGGCCGGCCACCAGAACAATGCCCGCTTCGTTGCGTGGCGGGAAGAACGGTGGGCGGAGGAACACGCGCAGGAGTCGGCCGAAGTCGTCTGAGCGATTGGTCCATGTTCTCCTCCGGCACGTTCCGGTAACGACTGTACGCGACTCCTGAAATCCGAGTGATTTTCCTGTCGATCTGACGCAGGACAACGGTTGCCGGCGCGGACCGCACACACTGTGCGACCGCGGCGGCGACTGGAATCTTGTGCAGGTTTCGAAGAACGGCCGTGACCGGGATTGGCGGCGAGGAGCGGCGCCATCACTCTTGCAGATCCGCACGTCCGCCGTGCGCCGAGCGGTGCAAAATGCCCACAATTCGGCGCTTAACGATAGTATTTTTGACACAATCTAAAGTTCAGATGTCAAGACTGTTGACGATTCAAAGGCAAATGCGGATGCAGATCATGCAAACGCCAACACGAGGTAAGCGGATGCGGTTGCGCGGTAAAATCCCCACGTTCCTTGTTGCCGGACTTGTGGTCACGGCCACGGCAAGCGGCGGAACTTACTTCTACGTCAAGTCATTGGAACAAGACCTCCGAGAGGCCAGGGCCGAAATCGCGAGACTGTCGGAAGTCGAAACGCTCTCCATTCCCGTATTGGCGCGCGACGTGGCTCAGGGCACCATCCTCGACGCCGATGCATTCACCACGGTAAAGATTTCGGCCGACCATCTTCCGGACGACGTGGTCGTCGATCTGGCGCAGGCAATGAGTGTTGCGGATGGCAAGCTGAGTGCGGCACATGATCTGCAAGCCGACAGCTTCCTTCTCCTGTCGCAACTGACCCGCCCGCAGACCATCTCTTCGGCCGGCGTCATGGTGCCTTTCGGATACGCGGCCATCGCGGTTTCCGCCGCCAACGCCGATGAGTTCGCGCAACCGTTCAGCCCCGGCGATCGGGTGGATATCCTTTGGCGCATGACCGACGAGGGGCAGGGTGGTGAAACGCACACGCGCCTGATCGGCTCCAATCTGTCCGTCGCGCAGTTGCATGATCAGCCGGCCGAAGAACCCGGTGCCTCGACGAACGACACCGCCGCACCGGCCGAAGCCGCAAACCCGCGCGGCGAGGCCGAGAAGGACAAGATCGTGCTAGTCGGACCGGCCTCTGAAATCGCACTGCTGGTGCAGTCAGAGGGACGCGGCGAACATTTCGTGTTGCCGGCTAACAGCAGTGTCGTCTCGGGCGGCCGTAACGAATCCTATGACGACGAGAGCCTGACATCCCGCCCGGTCGTCGAGATGGACGATGCCGGTGCACAAGAAAGCGAGCCGGCGCGCACCTCGGATGCGCCCTCCGACTCGGAACCGCCATCGCAGTGGGAACGGGTCAGCCTGCCGCTCGAGTTCTCGCCGAAACGGTGCCAACTCATGGTGGTCAGATCCGCCTCGCGCTCCATGGTCGAGGTGCCGTGTTGAACCAGCAGCTTCTGGATATCCCCTCGGGGATCGATTCTGCAGACAAACCGAGGGTATGCACCGTCTGCGATGATGCCATCGGTGTCCTGCATGTGGCTGACGCCCTGAACGACCTGCCTCCGCATGATCGTACCGATCTGGGGTACTTCGAGGCCGCGTCGATGTTGGCCGACGATCTGACCGGGCCCAGTTTCGACCTGTTGATACTGGCTGTCGGCGAATCTGTTGATGGCCTTCCAATCATGGCGCAGGAGGTGATCAACGCGGCAATCGCGCTTCCCGCGGTCCTCGTGGTCATCGCGCCCGCCAGTGCCGCACGCGGGCTCAAGCTGCCGTCGTCCGCTATCGTGATTGAGCCGGACGCGGCCAGAACCCTGGCAAAACTGCTCCCCAACCGTGTCATGAAACTCCAGGGCGAGGCGAAGTGGCCAGGGTCCAAAGGCGACGGCCCCGCGACGGCGTTGCACGATACGTCGGACAGGCCGGCACGCTCAAAGGGAAAATTCCTCAACAAACTCAAGACAATCTTCCGTAATGACCGGGAGGATCGCGACCAACACGATCAAAACAGCGTCTTGAACAAGGTGTTGGCCCGACGCTCGGGGGTCATCGTGTTTCAGGGCATGTCCGGCGGCGCCGGGACGACAACGCTGGCGACGAATCTCGCGGTCGAACTCGCTGGTGAGAAGAGCGTGCCGGGGGTATGCCTGCTAGACCTGAATTTGCAGTTCGCCGCAATTGCAAGCTACCTGTCCATCGAGGAAACCGATCAGATCGGAGATGCCTATCAATCGATCGCGGCGTTGGATAATGACAGTTTCGAAGAGTGCCTGCGGAATTTCGGCCCCAAACTGCGGGTCTTCGCCGGCCCGCGAGAGGTGCTTCCCGTCGATGCCCTGGCCCGAGGCGAAGGGACAAAACTCATTAACCTGACAAGGCAATGCGCGCCGCTCGTCATTATCGACATGCCCCATGTCCTGACCGACTGGAGCGAAGAGATATTCAATGCAGCCGATGCTGTCGTCTGCGTGGCCCAGCAGGACGTGCGCAGCGTTCGCAACGCTCGCAAGGTTAGGGATCAACTCTTGGAAAGCAGCGTCGATATTGGCCATTTCGTATATGCCCTCAACCGCTGCCCCTCCGATCCGGATCAGGAATGGTGGGATAAGCTGAAGCATTTCGAACTTGGCCTCGGCCAGAAGGTCAGCCATCTCTTTCCCGATGGCGGAAGCGATGTCGGGATCGCCTGCGATATGGGCAGCCCACTGCTCAAGCTCGCCCCCCGGAATGCGTTGAGGAGGTCTCTGCAGACACAGGTCGACATGAGCCCCGCAAAGGATGCGGCCCATGTTTGACAAGTACCGCAGAAATCGGCTTGCCGTGACGGGTCACGATGGCCCGGAGGCGGAGCACGAGGATCCTCCGGCCACAGGCGCGCAGCATTACACCGACGCGCCCCCCGATATCGAAATCTCGCCGCCCGACGTCGAGGGCGGCAAGACACGCCGTCTCGTGCTCGCCAAGATTCGAAATCTCGTGCACCGGCAATTGCTGGAAACGCTCGACCTTTCGGCGCTCGATCATGCGAGCGAAGACGATATCCGAAAAGAAATTAGTGACATGGTGAAGGAGATTGCGCCAAATCAGCCCATCGCGCTCTCTCGCACCGAACGTGACCGGATCATAGACCAGATCTACTACGAGGTGACCGGCTATGGCCCCCTCGAGGTGTTGATCAAGGATGACCGGATCTCCGATATCCTCATCAACGGGCCTGAAAAGGTCTATATCGAACAGGACGGCATCCTGCAGAAAACCGATGTCCAGTTCTCCGACGAGATGCATTTGCGCCGAATTTTGCAGAAGATTGTCTCTGCCGTCGGGCGCCGCGTCGACGAGATGAATCCTTACGTCGACGCCCGGCTTCCGGATGGCTCGCGGCTCAACGCGATGATCGCGCCGATCTCGGTCGACGGAACGATGGTTTCGATCCGAAAGTTCCGCAAGGATTCCCTGAGTATGCAGCAACTGGTCGTTTACGGCGCGTTGTCTCCCAACATGGCGGAATATCTGAAGGCGGCGGTGCGATGCCGCCTCAATATCGTGATCTCCGGTGGGACGGGCGCTGGCAAGACCACGCTTCTGAATGCCCTATCGTCCTATATCGGGTCGCGCGAGCGGGTCATCACGGTCGAGGATACGGCCGAGCTCAACCTGCAACAGGATCACGTCGGCCGCATGGAGAGCCGTCCGCCGAACATCGACGGCCGCGGCGAGGTGACCCAACGGGATTGCCTCAGGAACGCTCTGCGGATGCGCCCCGACCGCATCATCGTCGGCGAGGCGCGCGGCAACGAAGTCATCGACATGCTGCAGGCCATGAACACCGGCCATGACGGCTCGATGACAACCATTCACGCCAACTCGGCACGCGACGCCACCAGCCGGCTGGAAAACATGGTCGCACTCGCCGGGATCGAGATTCCCCTGACTGCCCTGAGACGCCAGATCGCCAGCGCGGTGAATCTCGTGGTCCAGATCAGCAGGATGCAGGACGGCACCCGCCGGGTTACCTCCATCACCGAGATTACCGGCTGCGAGAACGACGTGCTTTCGATGCAGGAGATCTTCGCGTTCGAGCACACCGGGATATCACCCGACGAGCGCGTCGAAGGGCATTTCATCAGCACGGGCGTCCGGTCGCATTTCACCGACAGGTTCAAGCGTTGGGGTCATGAACTGCCGGCCAGCATCTACCAGAGCGATTTGCCATGAGTGTCGCCGCTATCCTCGCCATACTGATGTTTTCCGGCACGGTCCTGTTGCTGGCGGCCGTGCTGCTTCGGCTGTGGTCGCAGGCCACCCAGCGGCTGGATCGCCTGCGCAACCGGTTCAGCCTCGCAACCGACACGACCATTGCCTCCACCCTGCCCGAGCCCGGGGGCAGGTCGCTGCGCCGCGAGGATGGGCTGGTTTCCTGGGCGACCTGGGGAAAGAACAGCACTGTCCGGGCACATGTTCGGCTTTTCCTCAAATGGCTCGGCTCGCTCAGCTACGCCCAGTGGCTGCTATACGGGTTCGTCTGTGGCATGCTGATCGCGGGCTTTACCTTCTTGATCGGGGTGCCCTTGATCCTGTCGGCGGTGGCCACGCTTGTCCTGGGCGTGGCGTTCTGGTCGATCGTAACACGATATCGGCGGCAGAAACGCCACGAGGCGATCGCCGAAAAGGTGCCCGAGGCGATCGACGTGATGGTGCGCGCGCTCCGGGTGGGCTCACCGTTTTCCAGCGCCATAACCCTTGTCGGCAAAAGCATGGAAGGCCCTATCGCGGAGGAGTTCACAGCAACGATCCAGGAGGTGAATTTCGGACAGGATCTGGTCGTCGCCCTGCATGATCTTGCGGAACGTTGCGACAATCAGGATCTGCGCTTTCTGGCGGCAGGGGCGGCCATTCAGCAAACCAGCGGCGGCAACCTCGCCGAACTGCTCGAGCGGATCTCGAAAATCTGCCGCGGCCGCCAGGCGCTGGCCCTGAAAGTCAGATCCCTGACGTCCGAGGCGCGCTGGTCGGGCAATGTCCTGTCGATTTTTCCCATCATCGCCGTGCTCGGCATCACGCTGTTGAGCCCGAACTATTTCGACGAGGTATCGAAAGCCGATTTCTTTCCGGCGCTGCTGACCGTGGTTGGTGCTCTGCTTGTCGCCAACATCCTTTTCATGCGCCGCATGCTT
Organism: Silicimonas sp.; assembly: GCA_040220415.1. Taxonomy (GTDB): domain Bacteria; phylum Pseudomonadota; class Alphaproteobacteria; order Rhodobacterales; family Rhodobacteraceae; genus JAVJUV01. The sequence goes on along the minus strand of JAVJUV010000013.1, from coordinate 4,194 downwards.
GTCCTGCGGGATTAGGGGAGGGATTCGAACGTGGCTGGGCTGACCCTTTCCTTCTTCCTGGCAGTGCTTCTGGCACTTGGTGTCGGCACGCTGCTGTTCGCCGTGGGCCTGATGGTCGTGGGCGGCACAGCCGGCCAAGGCGCCGACCAGCCGGCCCGATCATTGAGCAAGGTCGCGAACAAAAACTCCCTTTTTCATTCCAGTCTTCTGCGGCTTCTCGGCGAAAACGACGCGAAACGCCAGGAGGCCCTGCGCCGGCGCCTGTTTCAGGCCGGGTTCACCGGCCCCCAGACACCTTACCTCTTTGCGCTCAGCAAACTCGGGACGGGCGCTGTCGGAATCGTCGTAATGGGCGCAGTCCTTGCGACCTTCCCGGCGTTTCAGGCCGGGGGGCCCTTGCAATGGCTGACCTTTCTCGTCCTGGCCTTCATTATCGGCTACTCGTTACCAGGCGTGCTGGTGTCCAGCTGGGCGCAACGATATGTCGACAGGATCGCCAAGGGCCTACCGGACGCGCTTGACTTGATGCTGGTCTGTGTCGAAGCCGGGCAGTCACTGGATATGAGCCTTGTGCGGGTCTCGCGCCTGATGCGGAACTTGCACCCGGAACTGGCTGAGCGGTTTTCGGCCACGGCCGATGCCCTGAAAGCCGGCGAAGACCGGGCCAGCGCATTCGAAAGGCTGGCCACGGAAACCGAGAATCCCGATCTCGAGGCCTTCGCGCGGGTGGTGCTTCAATCCTCCGCGATGGGCACGCCGGTTGCGGAAACCTTCCGCGTCTTCGCGGCCGAGCTCAGAACCCGGCGCATGCGCCGTATCGAGGAGCAGGCGAACGTTCTGCCCACGAAAATGACCCTCGGCACGATGCTGTTCACCGTCCCGCCCTTCCTGCTTCTGATGCTGGCACCCGCGGTCTACACGATCCTGACGAGTTTTTGAGGGATGTTTGCGAAACGTGTCACCGGCATGACGGACCACGGCCCCGAAACAGGGCGCAACGAAAACAGCGGCGACGCCGAAAGTCGCGCAAACTGGCGCCTCGGGCCGGGGCCAAGCCTGTGGGTGCTTGGCCTTGCGGCGTTGCTCCTGCTCGACCCCAGCTCAGCCGGCATGCCCTCCCGCTTCCTGTTTCCGCTCGCGACGATCGCCGCCTCGCTGTCCCTGCTGAGCCTCGATAAACATGGCGGTCGCCTCGGCCGGCCCCTCGCAGTCACTGCGATACTGGTTGCCATTGCCGCCGTCGCGCCTCCGCTGGTCTGGCCCGGCCTGCACGGGGCGGCCACCGGTTCTCCCCTGGCGCTTCCCGCCCTGGTGATCTCCCTCGGCGCGGTCCTCGGGGCGAGCGGGGTGTTACTCGTCACCCGGCTCCGCCTTTTCCGGCCTCGCCTCTCGGGGATGGGGCCAGCAGTCTTGCAGCGTCCGGAAGGTGTTCTGGCAGTTTTCGTCTTCATCGCTGTCGGCATCCTTGCTGCCGTGATGCTCGTTGGGCGCATGGGCCTGATGGAGATCGGGGATACAGGGGACCTGGCCGGACACGCGGCCCTGGCCGCCGCCCTGGCGCTTCTGATCTTTCAGCTCGCGCATCACGCCTTCGACCCGCACGGGTCCCGTGGCCGCATCTACCAGGTTGCGGCCGTCGCGATGGGCGCCGGCGTCGTGCTTCTGAACCCATATTCCGACGTCGTGGTCACCCCCGTGGCTGCCCTCGTCGCCGTGACGGTGGTTTGCATTCTCTACGGCCTGTTTCGCACCGCGCTGGTTGCATGGGCTGGGCTGGTCGTGGTGGCGATGGCAACACCCGGACTAACTGGCCTGATCGCAACGTCTCAATCCGAAATCGCCGAACCGGTTGCCGGGCTCACCCCCTTTATCGCATCCGCTGCCCTGGTGGTAATCGCATTGCTCAACAGCCGCACCATCGCCGCTCAAGACATGCTGCTCACGGGCCGCAAGTTGAGCCGCATGCGCGCCCGCCTGGGGCGTCATGGCGCCGGCCGCCTGCTGCAGGCCGATCTGGAACACAAGCTGATCCGCTCCGTCGACGCCGAGAGAGGCGAACGATCCGCCCTGGGTTTCGCCGAGTTCTTCTCGGGCAGTCGGTCAACCGACCTGTTGAAGCTTGTCGATGCCATGAACCGGAAAGACGGGGAGGTCTTTGATCGCCCGTTTTCTCTGGATCTGAACTCGGACCCTTTCGGCAGTCGCCGCGCAGATGCAGCCGGGGCCCCCGAGCCACACCACGTCCACCTCCTTGGGAAATCCGGCAGCATGGTCTGGCTAGGCGTCATCAACCTCGCCTCCAATTCCGATCTTGTCAGACGGGCCGAGGCCGCCGAGGAAGCCTTGGCCGAAATGCAGCTGCGGGAAGAACGCCTTCTCTCCGTGGCCGCGCACGAGATGCGCACGCCCATGTCGATCCTGTCGATGTTGTCGGAGGAACTCGACGCCGGCACCCCGTGGTCTGAAGTGGCCCCGAGTTTTCGCAAGGCGAACGGACGGATCACCGAGATCCTGGATGACCTGCGCGTCCGGTCGCATGGCGACAATATCCAGTTGTTGAAGACCAAGTTCACCCTGCGCGAAATGGCTTTTCACCTGCAGGAAACCTATACCGGGCCGGCCCAGGCGAACGGTATCGCGCTTATCCTCGCGCTGTCCCAGCAGGGCGACACACTGATCGAAAGCGACTACGGGCGCGTTTTCATCGCGCTTTCCAAGCTGGTTCACAATGCCATCATACATTCCCGGGGCACCGAGATAACCATCAGCGCGTTCCTGACCCGTCAAAGCGGCGGTGGCGCGATCATCACATGGCAGGTCAGCGATGACGGACGCGGGATATCGCCCGAAAGAACCAAGACGGTCTTCCGGCCGTTTGACACCGATGGTAGAAATGAGGGAGAAGACAGGACAGGCCTTGGGTTGTATACGGCCCAAAGGGCCATCCGTGCGATGGGAGGAGAATTAAGTCTCCGAAAGACAAGTGAATTTGGTATCGTTCCAAGGCGGATGCCACGGTTTTCAATGTCGCCCAAGGAAGAAGAGGGTGACACAACAGTTTCCGGTCCCGGTGCAACGTTCGTTTTGAAGCACCCTGCGCGTTTGGCAAAGCATTCGAAATACGCAACCATGGAGCATGACCCCGTGACAGAAACCCAGGTTGTATATCCCGGCAAGTCCGCCCTCCTGGTGGAAGACAACCAGATCGTGGGGGACATAACTCTCGCGCGCATGCGGCGGCTGTTCGAGAAATCGATCTGGGCCGAGCGCGCCGACGAGGCACTGATCGCGTTTTCCGAGCATCGGCCCGACCTTTTGCTGGTCGATCAACTTCTTCCCGGGATGCTCGGGTCGGAGTTCATTCGGCAGATACGCCAGGTCGACAAAAAGATCCCGATTGTCGGAATCACGGCGTCGACCATGGGAACGGAATGCGCCGAGCTCGAGGCCGCCGGCGCGAACTTCGCGCTTGAAAAGCCCCTCTCCGTTCAACAGCTTCAAAAGATTGCGCGGGAATTCTTCGGAGCTGCCGTAGACGTGAACGAGGGGCAGAAAACCGGAAATTGAGCGGCCTTTGCACGGTCACTATTACGCCTGCCCAATACTATGATTTGATTATCATGGGGCCGGCGAGAAACAGTGCAATCAGGTCGGTTTGGCGGTTCGTGCCGGTCTTCTGAAACAGGTTGCGCATATGGAACGCGATTGTGGTTTGCGAGACGTCCAGTTCTTCCGCGACATCGACGGTGCGGGCGCCGTTGGCCAATGCTCCTGCGACACGTGCCTCGGTCGGGGTCAGGCCGAAAAGCTCCATCAACAGTGTTTCCGGCGCGCGGCTACGGCGTTCCGGGGCGGCGAGAAACAGCGCGAGGGCGGGCGCATCTGGCGGGTCGGCTTCCCGGGCGGGCAAGGCGCAGGCCAGCGAGGACACTGTGCCGGTACCGGTCACGCGATGGAGTTGGATGCCGACCACCTTGTCTTCGCCGGCCTTTGCCGCGGCAAGCGTCTCGGACATGGCGCGACGAAAGGCGCGGCCCGACGACTGGTCCAGGGGGTGCTGTCAGACGGATTCGAACTCGTCTCGCCTTGGACAGTAACGCTGCCCTTTATGCGACGCAGAGTTGACGCCACTCTGCGAGAGCAGCGGCTCGGTTCCGTTTGAAATTCTGTCTGCTGTAGAGGCTTCGCTCCGAA
>JAVJUV010000012.1:0-42861 GCA_040220415.1 Silicimonas sp. | reverse complement strand
TTACGTGCAGTTCGTCATGGGTGTGAAGAACGCCATGCCTGCCGACAGGGAGGTCTTTGATTTCTACGTCGAAACGGTCAGGCGCCGCGCGCCCGAGGCGCAATGGTGCGCCGCCGGGATCGGGCCGAACCAGATCGTCGTGAACGAATGGGCCATCGCCGCGGGCGGCCATACCCGCACCGGGCTCGAGGACAACGTGCGCCTCGACCGCGACACGCTGGCGCCCTCCAACGCCGCGCTCGTGAAGCGCACGGTTGAGCTGTGCGGCAAGTACGGCCGTCCCGTCGCCACGCCATCCGAAGCGCGCGCCATGCTTGGATTGAGAGCGGCGGATTGAAGCGGGTCTTCTCGTTCAGGACCTTGCAAGCCCTCGCCTTTAGTTTCGGCGTCGCTGGCTACGCCGGCGTAGTGCTGCTGAGATCAAAAACCGAAGGGCATCGCAATCGTTATGGGGCTTCATGCCGACGACCTTGATCGCCACGAACCGGGGTCGATCTATCGCGTGCAGAACCCCGGGGAGTGCGTGGCTGTGCAGCCAGTCTCGGGCTATCCAGTCTGGGCAAATTTTCCCTGATAACAGGGAAAATAGCAGGGAAATCCGTGAAATCCGGCGTATTTGCGGAATGCTTTTCTGGGTTTCATTGTTATAATTCAATGCCTTATATGGCAAATTCCCTAAACATCGGAGCAGGGAAATAATTTGCGTTTACAGGGAAATTCACCTCCTCGAAGTTACGCATTGTTGGGATATGGACAAACCGTGAGGTGTACTAGGTGGCGGGGACAAACCGAAATCGCAAACTGCGCCTCAACGACGCTTGGAAGCATTACTGGTCTGTACTCTTCCCAGGATGCAATGATTGGCATGCGGACCTGGAAGCAGAGATCAGGTTGCGCCTGTACCATCCTGGCGAAGTAACGGACTTTCCGAGTTGCATAGATCCGGGTCTTCAACCGCCATCATGGGCCAATGATCTGGAATTTGAGTTTGATGACAACATGGTGGCCGTCAAGTTCCGAAACAGGGATTTTGGGAAGTTTCCACTCTTCACTGACCAACTCATTCCCGATCTTGAAGACTGGTCGAACAAGAACCCACTGGCGGCGGCAGATGGCGCGCAGGCCTTGTCGGATCGTGATCAAGATAAGTGCCGGGAATTTTTCATCGCCGTCATTCGCAACTGTGGGAACAGCATCCGAAGCAGGCTGCTCCGCATGATCAAAGAAATAAAATCGCCTCAGTTCGAAGTCTATTGTCGGCCTAGCGATGATGGCTTCGCCGAGCAGCGAATGTTACCGGTGTCCGGGCTCTCGGAAGTCGCCGGTCTCAATATACAGGACAGCGTGCTAACGGGCAGGCTTGGAACTCCCAGATATAGCAACGTCCAAATCAAACGCACAATCCCCTCGACCTCAAGGGTTGGACCACACGGGTCATTTCAAGAACAAGATGCAGCTTTGGTTGAGGAAATGAAGACGCTCCTCGACCAGGGTGAGGTGTTCAGTGTTCGCCAGGCGGCACTAGCCGTAATGAAACAAGCGCCAAGGCGCAGAAATTCGTCTGATGACAGCATCCTTCGCAGGCTTCAGGACGGCTTTTCCAAAAAGTATCCAAATTATGTAAATCGCCTTGCTCAGAAGGCCGGGCCGCCGGGAAAGTAAACGTCTCCGCGCACTCCTTTCTATACAGAACTAACAAAGCCCCACTGCTGAATATTATCATGCCTCAGATCTTGGTTTTCTCGACCGGACGGCCGATTCCTCGGCGTTTCGAGAAAGGTTTGATCCATGGCGAAAGACCATGCCAAGAGGCAAAATCAACAAAGTGAACAAAGCCACGCGCTTCAAGAAAACGGCGACATTTCAGGAAAGCCTCCCGGAACGTTAGCGATCCCCAGGCATCTGGAATACGTTGCCACGGTGAAGCTCACGCCCAATGCGCGCAATGCTCGCACCCATTCGAAAAGGCAGATCCGCCAGATTGCTGAAAGCGTGCGGCAGTTCGGTTTCAACAACCCGATATTGGTCGATGATTCCTATGAGGTTATCGCGGGACACGGCCGATTGCTGGCAGCGAAAGATCTCGGGATCCCTGAGGTGCCTGTGGTGTGCCTCAGCCACCTGAGCGACGCGGAAAAACGTGCCTACGTTCTGGCTGACAATAAGATCGCCCTCAATGCAGGGTGGGATGGAGAGTTGCTGGCTGCAGAGCTTGGCGACTTGGCTGCGCTCTTACCCGAAATCGATCTGGATCTCGAACTCACCGGTTTCGACACCGGCGAGATCGACATCATCTTGACGGATTTCGAAGATCCGGAGTCATCGCCTGACAAAGAAGACGACGTTCCCACGCCCTCCGAAACAGCCGTCTCGCGCCACGGGGACATTTGGCAAATGGGTCCTCACAGGGTGCTGTGCGGCGATGTACGAAACCCCGAGGGCGTCGCGGCGCTTTGGGCAGGAGAACGTGCTGACCTGATCATCACTGATCCGCCATTCAACGTGAGAGTGCAAGGCCATGTCGGTGGCCGTGGCAAGACCAAACATTCCGAGTTTGCCTTCGCTTCGGGTGAAATGTCCGACGACGAGTATCGAAAGTTTCTGCGCGACAGCATCGGCGTGATGGCAGACCATTCGAAAGATGGTGCGTTGCTGTACCTCTTTATGGACTGGCGTCACATCGAACTGTTGCTTTCCGTCGGGCGCGAGCTTGGCCTCTCTCTCAAGAATATCTGTGTCTGGAACAAAACCACGCCGGGGCAGGGGTCCTTTTATCGCTCGGCGCATGAACTCGTGGCGGTTTTTGCCAAGCCCGGGCAACCGACCACAAACAACGTGCAGCTCGGCCGGTACGGGCGAAACCGAACAAATGTCTGGTCCTATCCCGGCGTTAACACTTTCCAAGCTGGGAAGGGCGGCGATCTGGCACTCCATCCGACGGTAAAGCCCGTGGCGATGATCTCAGAGGCGATCAAGGATGCCTCCGGGCGCGGCGAAGCCGTATTCGACCCCTTTCTGGGTTCCGGGACCACGCTTCTTGCCGCAGAGAAGGTCGGACGAAAGTGTTATGGCGTCGAGTACGAGCCCCGGTATGTCGATGTCGCCATCCGGCGCTGGCAGGAGATGACAGGCAAGGACGCCCTGCTGGCGCACCGCCAAGGTGAGGCAGCCGCGGGCATAGGCTCCAGCTTCGATGAGTTGCGCGCTAGCGACTGTTCGAAAGAGGAGGCGGAGAAATGACGCATCGCGACGATGGCGAAACTCGAAAGCCGGGTTACGAGGTCGGGTATTGCCGCCCCCCCAAGGAAACTCAATTCAAGCAGGGCCAAAGCGGCAATAGCAAAGGCAGAAAACGCAAGCCCAAATCCGTCCAGGCACAGATGCAAGACGTGCTCGCGCGGAAAATACCTATCTCCGAAGGCGGACAAACAAAGAGGTTGCCACTCCAGCAGGTGATCCTGCGCAATCTCGCCAACAAGGCGGCCAAGGGCGATTTGAAGGCCGTGGCCTTTGTCCTCAATCTCCTTATCTCGCCCGAACATGCTGATACGAACACAATCGATCAAAGCAGCTTGTCGCCCGAGGACCAGGCCATGTTCGACCGGATGCTATCGGAGCTCATGGGGCGGGATAGTTCCGATCCATCGGCTTCGGAAGACGACACTGATGCGCAAGGCGCTGCAAGCGCCCCGCCCGCGGATGCAGAAGGAAACCAGCGCATGCCGCGTGCCCCTGAAGGCGAGGAGGGTATCGATGACGAGTAACGTGAAATTGGATGAAGCGATGATTCAATGGATGAGCAAGAACAAAAGACTAGTGTTCAATGAACTCCTGAGGTCCGACTTTTCCTTGTTCATCGAAAAGTGCTTCCGGGTGTTGAATCCCGGCACGGCATATCTTCCGAACTGGCACATTGACGCGATCGCCTGGCACCTTGAGCAGGTGCGGCGCGGCAAGATCAAGCGCTTGATCATCACCATGCCGCCGAGGTCGGCCAAATCCATATCGGCCTCCGTGGCCTTCCCTGCTTTTGTGCACGGCCATGATCCGACAAAACAAATCATCACCGTCTCCTACGCCCAGAACCTCGCCTCGAGTCTCCACAACGACTACCGCTCTATTGTCTCATCCGAGTGGTACCGAGACATGTTCCGCGGCACGCGCATAGACTCCCGCAAGGACACCGAGCAGGAAGTCCGGCTCACGAAGCGTGGTAATCGCTTCTCGACGTCTGTGAGCGGCGTCTTAACCGGGAGAGGGGCAGATATTATCATCATCGATGACCCCCTGAAACCCGATGAGGCCATGTCGGAAGCGCGCAGAACCGCGGTGAATACCTGGTACGGCGGCACATTACTCTCCAGGCTCAATCAGAAGAAAGTTGGGGCCATCGTAATTGTCACGCAGCGGCTTCATGTCGACGACCTTGTAGGCCATGTCACCGAGTTTGACGAAACCTACACGGTGCTGAACCTGCCTGCCATTGCGCCTGAGGAACAAATTGTCCAAATCGAGAATGACCGCTATCACGTCCGGCAGAAAGGCGACCTACTTCATGTAGAGCGCGAAGACCAAGCCGTGCTTGATGAGCTTAGATCACGTATCGGTGGGGAGGCTTTTGAGGCCCAGTACCAACAACAACCGGTACCGCCAGGCGGCAACATGATTAAGCGGGAGTGGCTGTCGTATTATGAACGCCTACCTGACGTAACCGACGAAGCCATGGTATTCCAGAGCTGGGACACCGCATCGAAGACTAAGTTGGAGAACGATTGGTCTGTTTGCACCACGTGGCTCTACATGGAGGGTTACTACTACCTTCTGGATGTCTTCCGAGAAAAACTAAACTACCCGGACTTGACGGCCAAAATGATCCAAATGGCAGGTCGGTACGACCCTTGGGTGATACTCGTCGAAGACACGGGCGTTGGCACAGGTCTGCTGGAAGAGCTGAGGAATGAAGGCCTCGATGCTGTCGGGGTCAATCCAACGCAGCCCAAAGAGACAAGAGCTCACTACCAAACGTCCAAGTTCGAGTCGCGACGAGTCCTATTTCCGTCTTCAGCTCCCTGGTTGTCTGATCTCGAGGCCGAAATCCTGGCGTTCCCGGCCGGTCGCCATGATGATCAGGTCGATTCCATCATTCAGGCACTAGCGTACAAGTACGTGGGCGTGCCGGATGTGGTGTATATATGATGGTTGGTTTCAGTTTGCCCCACAACACTGGATCACGAACCCGAAAGGTCGCATGACAAGGTTCGGGATACACTTCAGTCAACTGTCCGTGCTTCCGGGGCCAGTTCACCGCGGCAACCTGCTCAGCATCTAGCGCTAAGCCTGTACTAGAGAACTGTTATACAAATGAGTGCATTTCACTGAGTCTTGTGGTGCCGACTTCGTCCAAAATTCGACCACGCAGGTCTCGCATCACGTTCAGCCACTTGTCGTAATCGGATGATTTGAACTGAATGAATCGAGCTACGTCTGGATGCGGCAGGATCAGAAAGCTTTCCCGGTCTATGCCTTCGACGACCGACTCTGCAACATCGTTCGGTTTCAGCAGGCCGGACGTACCGCTCGCCTGCTTGGGATCGTCGTAGCCCAGCAAAGGTGTTGCCACATATTGCGGGCAAATGACCGAGACGCGGATGCCGTCGCGTCCATGGGTGATGGCGAGGGATTCGGCAAATCCCACGGCGGCATGTTTGGTGGTCGAATAAGCGGCGTCGCCGATCTGGTTCAGTAGGCCGGCGGCGGAAGCCATTTGCAGAAGATATCCGGAACCACGTTCGATCATGCCGGGCAGGACGGCGCGGGCAGCATAGACATGCGCCATTACATGAACCTCCCATAGACGCGTCCAAACGTCGTTGCCGGCGGAGGCAGCGTGAGAGGGTTCGCCCATAGCGAGTCCGGCGTTGGAACAAAAGAGATCGATCGGGCCGAACGTGGCCTCGGTGGTGCGCACGAGTGTCTGTATGTCAGGTTCCAGCGTGACGTCGCAGGCTAGGCCCAGCCCGCCGAAGCTGTCGGCCAGGGCCTTTGCCGCGTCAACGTCGAGATCGGCCACGGTGACGCGAGCGCCTTCGGCGGCGAAGCGGGACGCCATCGCCGCCCCGATGCCGCTGGCACCGCCCGTGACGATTACGGTCTTGTCTTTCAGGTACATAAGATCCTCCCGCCAGTGCCTGCCGAAGTGGAAACTCAGCGCGGCAGCCGGACGCGCGCCGATTCAAACGTCGTCGATCTTCAGCAGGGTGCTGAGATTGCCGCCCAGCCACTTTGCCACAACGTCGCCGGTCAGGCCGAGTGCGCGCACCTCCTCGTAGGCGCGCGCGACCGGTTGCAGCGGATAGGCGGAGCCAAAGATGATCTGGTTCTGCAGCAGGCTCTTGCCATATTGCAGAAGGGGGCCGTAGCCGGACTCGGCCACGGCGAGGTATTTTGGGCGCACTGCAACCATGCCGATGTAGAGGTTGCGGTGACGCCAAGCCACGGCGATCAGTTCCTGCACCCAGGGCCAGCCGGGCGGTGCGGCGATAATCTTGAGATCGGGAAAGTCGGCCAGCACGCGGTCGAGCAGGAGCGGGCGGCCATATTCGATCAGCGAGTCGAGTGAGAAGTTCATGCCGACATGCAGGTTCACCGGAATGTTGAGCGCGATGCACTTCTCGAAAAGTGGGTAGAGCTTCGGGTCGTTGAGGGGCAGGCGGCTTTCAAAACACTGGATGTTGAGACCGAGTAGCCCAAGCTCACGCACGGCGTGATCGAGTTCGTCGACGGCATGAACGCCCTTGTGGGGGTCGACCCCGGCGAAACCCAGGAACCGCGGGCCGTGGTCCCGGCAGAAGGCGGCGACATCCTCGTTGCTGACCTTTAGTCCGAACGTGGTTTCGACGTCGCGGGCGTGCAGGATCACGCGATCGAGCCCTGCCGCTGCGCATTGGGAAAGATAATCTTCGAGATCGTGCTTGTTGCCTTGCGGGCCGATGCCCTGCTGGCTGTTGGCATAAACCCTGTCATAATTCGTCAGATGTCCGCGCTGTTTCGGCCGGAAGGCGGGGAGTGGCGGGGAGCTGGCGTAATCGATAATCATTGGAGCCTCAGCGCAGGTCTGCGCCGCCGCTGAGGTCGATCGTATCGCCGGTTGTCTGCGGCGCGAGGCCGCTGGCGAGGAAGACGGCGACGGACGCGACCTCGTCAGGCGTGGTGATCTTGCCGGTGGGGTAGAGGGCGGCCATCTTCTCCAGCCCCTGCTTTTCCACGACGCCGCTGACCATGTCGGTCATGACGAAGCCCGGCGCGATGCCGTAGGAGAGGATGTTTTCCTGCGCGCAATTTCGGGCGATGGAGCGATTGAGGGCAAGCATGCCGGCCTTGGAGGCGCCGTATTGCAGATGGTTGATGCTGTCGCCGCGATGGGCCGCGCGGCTGGCGACGTTGATCAAGGTGCCTCCACCCTTTGCCCGGAAATGCTGAACAGCGCGGCGGCATAGCTGTGCGGCGGAGAGGAGGTTGATGCGTAGGCTTCTGTCCCAGCCGGAAAGCCAATTGGCGGTGTCGAGGTCGAGCGGGTTTTCCTCGTAGACGCCGGCATTGTTTATCAGCACGTCGATGCGTCCCTGCCAGGCTACAGCCTCGTCCCAGAGGCGTTCGGTGTCGTCGGTCGACAGGAGATCGGCTTGGCAGAGCATGACCTTGTCTTCGCCCACCTCGCGGGCGAGGGCATCGGCTGCGGTGCGATTGGTGCCGAAATGGATGATTGCCTTGCCGCCGGTCTCGATCACCCGGCGGATCGTGGCTGCGCCGATCCCGCGGGAGCCGCCGGTTACCAGAACGGTCTTTCCGTCCAAACGGATCATGGGTGTGCTCCTTTCGCGATTGTTAGCGCCATGTGTCGTCGACCCGGTCATAGGCTCCCGCCGTCAGATCGTCGATTTCGGCCTTCATGCGCTCTTTGGCGATCTTGCCGGTAGGGGTGCGCGGGAAGTCGTCGACATAGGCAACATAACGGGGGATCTTGAACGCCGCGAGGTGGGCCTTGCAGGCGTTCAGGATGTCCTGCGGCGGCAGTTTTTCCGCGGTCCAGCCTTCGTCCAGTCGGAGGTAAGCTTTCACCTCTTCGCCGCGCTTAGGGTCTGGCACGGGCAGGATGGCGGATTCTAGGATGCCGTCGATGCCGTTGAGCACTGCCTCAACCTCGCGCGCGGCGATATTCTCGCCCGAGCGCTTCACCATGTCCTTCATGCGACCGACGATGTGGTAATAACCATTCTCGTCCTGCCGGAATATGTCGCCGGTTCGGAACCAGCGCCCGTTGAAAACACCGGCGTTTGCCGCGGGCCGCTTGTAATAGCCCCACATGATGCCGGGGCCGGTGACCCAGAGTTCGCCGTCAGCGCCCTGTCTTAACGGGTCGCCGTTTTCGTCGACGATCTTGAGTTGCCGGTCGGGCATCGGCAGGCCGCAGGTGCGCTGGAAGTTCCACTCGCCCGCGCTGAAGGGAGTGGCGGTGGCGGTGCCGAGTTCGGTCATGCCATAGGCGTCGCGAGCAGCGCAGCCGAAGCGGCGTTCGGCTTCGCGTTTCGACTCGGGGCGCCAGCCGAAGCTGTAGATGTATTGGAGGTTCAGCCTGGCGTCGTCGTCGGAGGCCGGGTGGGCCTTCAGCGCGATTTCCGGGAAGGTGCATGTGTTGATGTCGAATGCGTGTAGCCAGTCGAAGAAATGACTGATGCTCATTTTGCGGGCGACGTAAGTGGTGGCCGACAGGTAGAAGGCGGAGAGGATCTGCCACATGCCGTCCATGTAGAAGAATGGCGCCCAGACCAGAACGTTGCGGATGCCCTCTTCGGGCCCGCGGGTGATAGCGAGCGTGTAGCCAGTACGCATCCAGTAGTCGTGGGTCAGCATGCATCCTTTGGGAAAGCCCGTCGTGCCCGAGGTGTACTGGATGTTGAGCAGGTCTGAGCCGAAGACGGGTGTCGGCGGCTCAAACGGGTGCGCGCCGTCGCGGATCAGTTCGGTGAGTGCTTGTTCGCCTTCGCGAGGCTGGCCGTGAACTATGACGTTCTGGGTCGTCAGAAGATCGGGACGGTCGGGCATCTCGTCGAGAAGGTCGACGAAGTTTTCGTCGATTACGATAAACTGTGCGTCGGCGTCGTTCAGCACGAAGCTGAGTTCGGTTGCGGTGTAAGCCGTGTTGATGGGCACCATAACCGCGCCGAGGCGGCCGATCGCCGTCCAGGTGATCATCGTCTCGGGCACGTTGGGCAGCATCACCGCGACATGGGCGCCCTTGCGGATACCGAGCGCGCTGAGAGAGTGAGCGAGGCGGTCGGCCTGCCGGTGCAGATCTTTGAAGGAGAGCGTGCGCTCGTCCTGGAACCAGTTGCAGGCAACCTTGTCGCCAAGCGTGGCGGCACGTTCGGCGATGAGATCGCCCAATGTTTCGGGGCGGCCGGGGGCGTCTGTCATCTCCTGACAGCGGGTCATTTCCGCAAGGTCGGGGCGGTCGCCGGGGGGCACTGTGTCAGGCATGGGGTCATCCATTCGGCTTCTCGATCGAAACGGGCCCTTGGCAGCCCTTCACCGAGGCAAAACCGCAGGCTACAGTGTTGCGCACATTCCGTTCCATTCGGTAGTCAGGGATTTGCTTTCTGAGGAAGCAAGGTGTACGCTAATAAATGACACTACCGTCATAACTGACACATATGCCATAAATGTAGCGCTTGTCAATCAAGCCATACCTGCCGAGCCGCAATGACCCCATTTCATCTTGCCACGGAACTTGAGCGCAGGAGCGAGAATGCGCTTGATTTGCCGAAGCGGACACGTACGCGCTACCTGATCGTTGCCGCCACAGCGCAAGAGATGGAGCGTGTCGGCTACGAGGGCCTGACGATCAACAACATTGTCCGGCGCGCGCGCCTGGCGCGGGGAACGTTTTATCTATATTTCACCAACCGGTCCGATGCAGCGGCGGCGGTCATGCGGGCCTATCGGGCCTTGATCCGCACCCGCCGGCCCCGTGGCGCGGGCCGGCTTGGTCGTTACGACGCGATCCTACAAATGAATCGGTTCTACGTGCTGACATATTCGCGCAACGCCACACTTTTGGCGGGCGTAGAGTCGCTGGTGCGGGACCGGCCAGACCAGGCGCGCAAACGAGATTTTTGGAACGACAGGTGGGCCAAGGCGGTGCTGTCGGACGCAAAGCACCGGTGCGGCCATGAAGGCACGATCGACGATTCGCGGGCATTGCTCGCGATTCGCGCCGTTCTGGGCATGGCGGACGAGTTGCTGAGGGAGGCCTATGTCTATCGATCGCCCGCGTTCGCCGATTACGCGACCGATGAAGAGGCCGTTGCCGAGGTGCTTTCGATCGTCTGGTATCGCGCTGTTTACGGGGCGCATCCCGAGGGCATCGACAGGATCCTTCCGACGCTGAACCCTCAGGAAAACACCCCCTAGCTTAAGCCAATTTCGCTTGGCAGCAGGAGCAGGTTCCGTGCCGTTTTTCGGCCGGAGGCGGCGCCAGCTCGCCATCCTGGCGCGCTCCCGGCAGTGCCTCCCGGCGAAGGGGCAGCCTCGAGCACGCCTTGACTCGCGGCAGCCTTTCAGTAAAAATGACAGGCGTGTCATATATGACATTGAAGTCATAAATGGGCAAGGATGCCCGGGCAACAGGGAGAGAATCATGCTTAATATGCCAGCAAGCACGAAGGGAACGCGGAGGTCGTTACAGGGAAACTGGCGACGCCGGTTTACCAGAGGTCTGGGGGCGTGCGTCGTAGTCGCGCTTCACGTTGCGCCGGCTTCGGCGCAGGACAATTGCAGCCTCGATGGCGAGCCTCTTTCTGGCGAGGTGAAGTATTATTCCACCGGCGGCACCTATGGTGAGGCGCTGGAGGCTGCATATTTCAAACCCTTCGAGGAAGAATGCGGCGTCGACGTCATCCCGGTATCGAGCCGGCGGACCTTTGACCAGTTGGTCGAGATGCACGAGGCTGGGCACTACCAGTATGACATGGGCAGCAGCCTTGGCTACGAGTTCCCGCTTGGGATCGAAAAGGGTATCTACGCCAAGCTTCCTGACAACTTCTGGGAGGGGATCTCCGACCAGATGATCGACGAGGGTATGTCGCAATATGGGGCATGGAACTCGACCTTCTCGCATGTGCTAGCCTATTCGACATCGCTTGACGAGGGATTCGGCGAGAACGGTTGGTCGGATTTCTGGGATACGGAAACCTATCCTGGAAAACGGTCACTGCACGACGATCCGCGCAGCCTTGTGCATGCGCTGTTGGCGGACGGTGTGGCACCCGAAGATATCTACCCAATCGACTATGACCGAGCTTTTGCCAAAATGGATGAGATCAAGCCAGAGATCCTGTTCTGGTGGAAAGCGGGTGACCAGCCGGTGCAGGGGATTCTGAACGGCGAGATTGTGGCCTCTTCGGCATTCAACGGACGGGTCTCTGCCCGCACGATGGCCGGCGACCCGATCGCGACATCATGGGTGGGCCACCTGTTCCAGGTCGGCTGGAATGTAGTGCTGGAAGGCGCGCCGAACCAGCGCAACGCGGTGGCACTCTTGCGGTACATGCAGAACCCGGAAGGGCAGGCAAAACAGGCGGAGATGACCCAGTACCTCGGCGCCAGCAAGGCCGCGTTCGACCTGCTACCGGAGGAGGTTACCGATGTGCTGGCTTCGGCCCATCTCGACGGCAAGCACGTGGTTTATGACCAGGATTGGTGGACCGCAAACATCGAGGATGCGACCGACCGCTGGAACAAGTGGCGGGCGCAGTAAGCAAAGGACGGAATCCGGGAAATGAAAGCCGTTGGTCAGACCAGTTTCAGTGCTCCAGCTGTTCTCGAGGTTCCGGACGTGGGCGTATTGAAGGAGGGGGACGTTCGCGTGAGAATGTCTCTCTCGCCCATTGGGGTGGCCGAAGTGCGGGCGCTCGAAGGGCACCGTATCCAGCTCATGGGGCAGGTGGTGGATCGTGATCATCCATTTATCTTCGGCTTTGCAGGGGTCGGTGTCGTCGAAGATCCCGGCGGATCGGACCTTGCCGTCGGACAGCGAGTGGTGGTCACGCCATATGGTACCTGCGGACACTGTGCCGCCTGCAAGGCCGAGGACGAAACCCAATGCGAAAATGGTCGCAGCCTTGCCGGGATCGACACGACCTGCCAAGGCATGATGCGCGAGCGGCTTGACGTGCCGGCACGGCGGGCTCTGCCTCTACCCGATACGATCGGAGACGAGGAAGGGTGCTACGTTTCGGAGGTGGCGACGGCGGTTCACCTGCTGCGGCGCGTCGGGTTCGGGCGCGGTCGGTCGATCGCGGTCGTCGGCTGTGGTCGCCACGGGCTGCTGACGGTGCAGGTAGCGCGGGCGATGGGGGCTAGTACGATCCTGGGCGTGGACCCGTCGGATAGGGCGCAAGCCGCGACATTGGCGGCCGGGGCCGACACATGTGTCGCCGACGCGGACGGTCATGGCGACTATGACGTGGCCATTCACTGCAACAGTTATCTTGCCACGATCGAGGCGTGCTGCCGGTTGACGCGGGCGCAAGGGACGGTGGGCCTTTTGGGGACGCCGAACAAGGACAGCCCTGACGCGGAGATCGGTGATTTTACCCGGCTGGTGATGGAACGGGAGCTGAAACTGGTGTCGTCTGCCAGTAAGGGCACGGCTAGTTTCCGAGTGGCGATAGACCTGATGGAGAACGGCATGAAACTGGATATTCCCGACCCCAAGCGAGTGTGTGTCGGCGATGCGCCGCGGCAATTCATGGACACACTGGCGGCGTGGCCGGGCGGGCGGCCCTGTTTTGTTGATCTGAGGTGCCCGTGATGAAGGCTATGGTGACGGAGGGGCCGTTGACGCTGGCGTGCAAGGACGTGGCGCCGCCGGAGCCGCGGGTGGGCGAGGTGCGCCTGTTTTTCGAGAAGGGGCTGTTCACGGCCGGAACGCGCCGCGCCATTCTCGGGCGGGCCGCACAGGTGGTGGACCGTGGCTTTACCTATCCGCTGACCATAGGCGGGGCAGCGCTTGCCACGGTTGAGGATGCCGGCGGGTCAGGGCGGGTCAGGCAGGGAGACCGGGTGTATGTGAGCAACGTGATCACTTGCGGGCAGTGCGCGTTCTGCACAAGCGGGCATGACAATATCTGTATCGACCGGCAATTGGCGGGTATCCATGTGGATGGCACCTTTGCAGAGCTATTCCGGGTCGACGAGCGCCGGATCTTTCCGGTGGCTGACGATGTCGATACGGGCCTCGTGATGCTTGTCACGGAGATCGCCGTGATGACGAACGCGCTGCACATGGGGTGGGAGTCGACCGAGAAGCGTGACCGGGTGGCCATCATCGGTGCAGGAAATGTCGGAATGCATGGCGTGACGCTGGCGCGACTCTGGGGCGCGACGGAGGTTCACGTGATCGACACCGACCCCGTGCGGTTGGAGGTGGCGCGGCGACTGGGGGCCGCGCAGGCGATGACGCCGGATACCTACGATGCGTGGGTGGCCGAGGACCTTGCCGGGCGGGGGGCAGGCGTGGCCATCGTGGCGACGGATGACTCGCATGCTATCGCGCTGGCCAGCCGGGGGCTGCGGGCGCGGGGATGCCTTGTCTGCGTGGGTCTGCCCGAGGGCGATAAGGCGCTGCTGCCGCGCTACTACCCGAGTTTTTTGGCGAAGGAATTGGTGCTGCGGGGATGCTATGCCAAGAGCAGTGCGCACATCGCCGAGACGCTGGAACTTCTTCGGCAGTTTGAACCGGTGGCTGACGAGGCGGTCGAGATCCCGATGACGGAGGAGGGCGCCGAACGGCTTGTCGCGCTGGCCCAATTGCGCCCGGACGGGCGCCGTTACGTGGTGACACATGAGGCATGAGCAAGTGAACAAAGGGCAGGTCGAACTGCGCGGGGTGAGCAAGTCTTACGGGTCGGTTGATGCGTTGATCGACGCAACGCTAACGGTGCGCGCCGATGAATCCGTCGCCATTCTCGGGCCGAGCGGATCGGGCAAATCGACGATGCTGGGGATACTAGCCGGCTTCATCGAGGCGGATGCGGGCGATGTATTGTTCGACGGCCACCGGATGAACGACGTGCCGACGCACAAGCGGGACATTGGTATGGTGTTCCAGCGTTACGCCCTTTTTCCGAACCAGACGGTGTTCGAGAACCTCGCATTTCCACTTCGGATCCGGAACCGGCCGGACGTGGAGATCCGGCGCAGCGTGACCGAAATACTGGAGCTTGTGGGCCTGTCGCAGCATTGCGAGAGGTACCCGGCCGCCCTGTCGGGCGGACAGGCGCAGCGGGTCGCTCTAGCGCGTGCGCTGGTCTTTACGCCGCGGGTGTTGCTGATGGACGAGCCGCTTGGCGCTCTGGATCGCCAGCTTCGCACTGGGCTTCAGGTCGAAATCCGCCGAATCCAGCGGTCGGCCGGGGTGCCCAGCATCTACGTGACCCACGACCAGGAAGAGGCGATGCACCTCGCCGACAGGATCGTGCTGATCCATGAAGGCCGGATCGTGGCCGACGACAACCCGAAGTCGCTCTATCACCATCCAAGGACGGTGTGGTCGGCCCGGTTCCTCGGCAGCGCCTGCATCCTCGAGGTACAGTGCACCGGATCGGAAACAGGCGACCGGATCGCGGTTGCAGGCACGGGCGCCGAGGGAGTCTGCACGGATGTGCACGGGCTTGGCGCGTCGGAGGGCGTGCTGGGGCTAGTGTTGCGGCCGGAGGAAGGCAGGGTGATGAATGAGGAGGAGAAGCCCGAGGAGGGGGTCACTGTCGAGGGGACAGTCCTGCTTTCGGCGTTCCTCGGGGCGCGCCAGAGCGTGATCCTTCGGTGCCTTGACGGCACCGAGATCAGCGTTGAGATATCGGGCCGCGACGCTGCGCCGGAGCAGGGGGCGCGCATCCGTTGTTTCTGGCCGGCCCACGCTGCCGCCGTGGCGGAACTGTCCTGACCGATGGCGCGAAAACTGCATACCTCGGCGCCCGCTCTCGTGACGAAACGAAGCTACCGGATTCAGAACCGGGATTTCGTGGTGAACTCCATCTGGGAAGGGGCCGGGGACGAACTACATTCCAATGATTTGTACGCAGCAAAGACCGAGTACGGCGCGCGCATTATCTCGGGCATCGCGCTGGTCAGTCTTAGCGTTGCGGAACATATGGGCGAGCAAGGCTGGCAGGCACCCCGGCGGGCGGCGATGTCGTTCGATTCGGCGGTGAAGTTGGGCGACTGTATCGATATCGAATTGGCCCGGCGCGGTGCGAATACCGATCTGCAGGTGTCGGTCGAGGGGCAGCGCGCGCTGCGCATCGCCTTCGATCAAGATGGCGAACTGGCGCCCGACCGTTCGGACGACTGCCTGCGGACCAAGGGGCGCACGATCACGTCTGGAGATCGAGAAGCTTTCGACTGGTGGATATCGAGATCATTGCCTGATGTGGACCTTGCCCCGCCTGACCTTGTGCCATGGCCGTTGCTGGCTTCGACCGTCTCGGGGTTTATGGGGCGAAAAAACATCGTGAGACAACCCCATTCCTCGCTGGTGAATCGGTATAACGAGTGGTCGTTTTTCCGGCCCGTCCAGATCGGCGAGACCGTTCATGCTGAGATCTACGACCCCGGTGAGAGGGAAAGCCGCTCGCGGCCCGGTTGGGGGGTATGGTCGGGCCGGGTGGTTGTCGTCAGCCGCAACGAGGGCGATGTCGTGGGCTGTTCGAACTGGGTGTGCATGTACATGTTCGATCGGCCGGAAACGGGCGAGGGAGGAGCAGGTTGACAGACGTACCGTACCCGAAACAGGGGGTCTTGAGGTCACTGGTGGCGTGGCTGCGCCCGGCCGTTCTATTGGCGTGGCCGTCCTACCTGTTAGTCACCGCGATTGTCTTCGTGCCGATGGTACCCGCTTTCTTTTCGGCCTTTCGCGAAGACGGCATGTTCACATTGATGCATATCTCGGCCTTTTTCACTGAGCCGCCGAACCTTGAAATCATGATCACAACTCTCATCGTGGCGGGCACGGTGGCGACAGGTGCGGTTCTGTTGGTGCTGCCGGCGAGCGTCATCGCGGTCGATCGCGGTGGGGCGATTCTGAAAATCTTCGTAGGCTGCGTGTTGGTGTCTTTCTGGATCTCGATCCTCGTGCGAACCTTCGCGTGGAACGTTCTGCTGGCGCGGCTCGGGCCGATCGGGCTGACACTCGAGGCCGTTCTGGGGCCTGATGCTGTGCCCCAGATGCTTTATACGCGGGGCGCAGTGATTGCCTGTATGGTGCAGATCATGATCCCCTACGCGACCCTCATGATCCTGCCAGCTTCACGCCAGGTTGACCGCGATATCGTGCTGGCCGCTGGGGTGCTGGGAGCGACACCGTGGCAGGCGTTTCGAAAAGCATACTGGCCGCAAATCAAGTACAGCGTTCTGTCGGCATGGCTGCTGACCTTTATCGTGTCGATGGGGTTCTTCGTGACGCCCGCGCTGCTGGGCGGGCCCAACGATCGGTTGATCGTGATGTTAATGGAAAGCCAGTTGCACAGCTTCAACATCGAGATGGCCTCTGCCAACGCCTTCATGCTGATGGTAATCATGCTGATCGTGACCGGCGTCATCGTGCGCCTGACCCGGCTCCCGTTCAATCGGCTGGTGGGCGAGGGGGGCGCGTGATGTCGTGGCGGGCGATCAAACGGGCCTCTGGCTCTGTCTTCGTTCTTGTGTTGGCTGCGTTTTTGATCCTGCCGGTGCTGATCATCGTGCCGGCCAGCTTTTCCGCGGGCGAGCAGCTTGTTTTTCCGCCTGAGGAGTATTCGCTTCGGTGGTATGAGCGTCTGATCTTCGATGATCGCTGGCAAGATAGCGCGTGGCTGTCGTTCAAGGTTGCGATGGGCGCCGTGCTTCTGGCGGTGCCGCTGGCTCTTCTTGCAGCGATTGCCAGCGTTCGCTTCCGTGCGGTGTCTAGTTCCCAGCGGATGTACCTGCTTCTGCCAATCGTGGTGCCGCATTCGGTTGTTTCGACCGGGCTTTTCACGGTTCTACTCAAGTTGGGGCTGCTCGAAAGCTCGGCCGTGCTTGCTGTGGTGCATGCGGCATTTGCCCTGCCTTTGGCTTTGCTGCTCTTCATCAGTGCGCTTGAAGCCATTGACCCGCTGGTCTGGAGCGCGGCTGCCACGCTGGGAGCGTCACCCCGGCAGGTCTTATTTCGGGTCATCCTGCGGACTATCTGGCCCAGCGTCGTATCGGCGGCGCTGCTGGTCTTCATTTTCTCGTGGGATGAAATTGTTGCGGCCGTTTTCGTGGGGCCAGTTGCGCCAGCCACACTGCCGGCGCTGATGTTTAGCTATCTGCAGGAGACCGTGACACCCGCGGTGGCGGCGGTGGCGTCAGTTCTACTAGTGATTTCTATCGCGTTCGGCGTTGCCATGCTTCTATTGTCTGGACGTAATGCGGGAAGCAAGAGTTGAGGGGCCGCTCCTATAGCGCAAGACGCATCGGACAGATTCAGTTCTTGTTAGGAACACTGGTATAGGAATGTCCTTTCCCCATTCTCGGCTATTACAATAGACGAAAATGAGGGAAGGGGTATGGATCCGCTTAACGTGACAGAACCGTTTTCAGCGTATGCAGGTGTTTCGAGAGGTCCTCGTCAGTTTCTGGTCCCGTGAGTGACAGCCGAATGCCTTGTTGCGCGTGCTTGGCTCCGATCAGGGTGAATTCAAGAGACGCACCGACTTCTATTCCCGCATGCCGCGCAGCCGTGGTGAACGAATCTGGATGCCATCCCTTGGGCAGGCCCAACCAGCCATAGTGCGAAAGACGCCCCGGACGAAAATCCTCCCGCCCAAATATCCCTTGGGCGATTTCCGCCCGCCGGTTCACAATATCCGCGTTCTCCTGCCAGACGGGCCTGACAAGGTCTTCCTGAAGTAGGTGCTCGATCAGCGCATAGTTCAGAACCGACGGGTAAAGGTGGTGCATGCGCATCGATGTCACCAACTGGTTCGCCCAACCTGGAGGCGTCATCACGATGCCGAGCGGGGCGGAGGGAGTCAGACTCTTGGATGTGCTCGATATCAGGAACGTCCGTTCCGGTATCAGTTCGGCTATCGCGGGGCCATCGTCAGGCGGAGCGACGAGCGCCGCGTTATCCTCGATCACGATAAGGTCGTAACGCCGGGCAATGGCAGCGATCTCCTCGCGTCGGTGGGGCGGCGTTACGATGCTGAGCGGATTGTGCACAGCCGTCTGGACAAACAGCATCTTTCCCATGCCCCGCCGGCACGCCGCTTCCAACGATCTGGGGGTCAGACCCTCGTCGTCATGTTCGATCTCGATCATCTGCCGATCGGTGATCGACTGCAGGTGCCGCATGCCGCCATAGGTGACGCCAGATGTCAGGATGGGCATCGTCTGAAGGTTCTGGAACGTTAGGATGAGGAAGATGCCGATATGCGCGCCTGCAGTTAGCATCACGTCCTCGGCCGATGCCTTGAATCCCAACTGCCTCAGCCACTCAGCCCCGATATCACAATGCCGCGGGGCGAAGTCGGTCAGATACCGCCGGTAATCCGTAGACCGGACGGCAGCATCGGACGCAATCTTGGCCAACCCCTCGCTCATCACCTGTTGAACGCTTTCGGCCGGCGCCCGGGGCAGGGCGAGGTTCGCAAGCTCGCCCTGCAGACTGTTTCGCGGCGGAGACAGAACGGATTGCCCGACGGCTACCACCGGTGGTGACGTATTGGACTTCTCGAAGAGTCGCGGGAAGTTGGCATGTCCGATGACATGCGTGCCGCGGCCCGTTTCTCCCGATATTAGGCCGCGGTTTGAGGCGATTGCGTAAGCGCGTGCCGTGGTCCCGGGCGTCACGCCGATCAGCTTCGCCAGTTCTCGCTGCGGCGGCACCCTGTCGCCGGGGTTGAGATGCCCGGACTGAATCGCTTCGGAAAGTGCCTCGACAATTGCAGTGTACCGCGGACCCTTACGGCTTGCGATTGCCTCGTACCATTGCCCTTCTTGCCTCATTGGTCGGCAAACCTCTTCAATTTGGAGTATGTTCTTAATCCAGCCGGGCCTGCCTGGGCAACCTGCATCACGGTCTCCCATCCGTCCAGCAAGCTCGGTAAGATCCGTTGTGCCAGTTCCCTAAAATAGGCGGACAGGGGACGTCCCGCCTCGACGGCAAGGGTGCTACAGCCGAATGGCAGTCTCTCAGTTGGCATGGATAAGGGGCAAGCGGCTAGGATCGCAAAATTGTATCAAATTCGATTGTAGCAATGTTCCATTTCTCCTTCGTAATGATTCCCGAAATTGGTCGTCGATTCACCGTTCCGGTCATTGCACCCCTAGTGTCAAACTGCTCTTCACCGGGCAGAGGGTCCGCACAGGGACAGGAATCGGGTCAATTATTTTATTTTATTTCAGCGTCTTGAGTTTGTTCTCCCCTTGCGTCTCGATCCCAGGCAATTCATGGTGCGTAATTTGCTACAATAAAATTTTTGACAATTGGTGCAAATTGCATCAGTAAATTGTAATACACTTTGCGTCGAATAACCGTATTCGGTGCGCGGTTTTGAGAGAGCCGTCTGTCCGGCGCGTCCCTGATCGGGCGCCGCAACGGAGTCGCTCTCCCAAGTGGGAGGATTTGCGTTTTGATTGAGTTGGATTCTGACGAGTTCATGTCTGTACCCGCGTGCTGCAGTTTGACGACGTTCTCCAGTGACCATATCGCCGGGCGGCGGCGTAACAGGGTCCGTATGGGCGCATCGGTCACCACGCCATGACACGCTTTGTCTTTTTCCGATTCCAGCAGGCTTTGGTGACCGTGTTCCTCGTCACGGCGATCATCTTCGTCATAATCCGCCTCGTCGGTGATCCGACGCACCTCATGCTGCCGCCCGAGGCAACAGAGGCCGACCGCGAACTGCTGCGCGACGAAATGGGTCTCTCGGATCCGATACCGATCCAATACCTGCGCTTCGTCGGCGATCTCATTCAAGGCGACATGGGCACGTCCTATCGCTTCCGCCGGCCTGCGCTCGACGTGGTGATGGAACGCCTCGGCGCAACCCTCCTGCTCACCAGCCTGTCCCTCGGCGTCGGCACACTTGTCGGCATTCCGCTCGGCGTGGCCTCGGCCGTCCGGCGCGACACCGTCGTCGACATTCTCGCCAAGGGCGTCGCGATCTTTGGCCAGGCGGCGCCGCCCTTCCTGCTGGCGCTGCTTCTCGTCCGGCTGTTCTCGGTCGAGCTGCGATGGCTTCCCACCAGCGGGTATGGCAGCTTCAGCAACCTCATCCTGCCGGCGCTTGCGCTCGGGTGGTACTCCGCCGCGGGCATCCTGCGCCTGACCCGCTCCAGCATGCTCGAGGTGTTGGGCTCGGAATACGTCAAGATGGCGCGCATCAAGGGCCTTCCGGCGCATGTCGTTATCTACAAGCACGCCCTGAAGAATGCCTCCCTGCCGGTCCTCACCTTCATGGCCCTCCAGTTCGGCATCCTCATGGGCGGCGCCGTCGCGATCGAGGCGATTTTCGCCTGGCCCGGCGTGGGCAAGCTCATCCTCGATTCGATTTCCAACCTCGACTACGCCGTCGTCCAGGCCGCCGTGACCGTCTCGGCGCTGATCTTCGTCGGCCTCAACCTCGCAGTGGATATCCTCTATGCAATCATCGACCCGAGAATCCGCCTTGGTTGACGAAACCGAGGATCGGCCCCGGCATGTCGACGTTCCGGTTGCAACCGGGGTGACCGACACGAGTGTCGCCGTGAAGGCGGGCCAGCGCTCCACGTTCCGGCTGAAGAAGCTGCAGGTCGGCTTCGCGCTGTGCGTCGTCCTCGTGGTGATCGTCGCCTGCGCGCTCAGCGATGTCCTTGCGCCCTACGACCCCATCGCCATCTCGCTGGGCGCCACCCTCCAGCCGCCCTCGGCCGAGCACTGGCTGGGCACTGATCAGCTGGGCCGCGATATCCTGTCGCGCATCATGAAGGGCGGGCAGGTCTCGCTCCTGGTCGCCTTCACGGCGGTCTTCCTCGCCGGCGTGATCGGCGGGCTGGTCGGGGTCATCGCGGGCTATGTCGGCGGCGTGTTCGACGCGGTGGCCATGCGCCTCGCCGACGTGCAGTTCGCCCTGCCGGCGGTCATCCTCGCCCTCGTCCTCGTGGGCGCGGTGGGCTCGAGCCTGTTCAACCTGGTGATCGTCCTCAGCCTCGCCAACTGGGCCCGCTTCGCCCGCGTGCTGAGAAGCGAAACCCTCTCCCTGCGCGAACGCGGCTTCGTCGAGCTGGCCAAGCTCAGCGACGCCTCGACCACGCGCATCGTGCTCCGCCACATCCTGCCCAACGTCATGAGCACCTTCATCGTGCTCGCCACGCTCGATATCGGGATCATCATCATCCTCGAGGCAACCCTCAGTTTCCTCGGGCTGGGCGTTCAGCCGCCCTATCCTTCCTGGGGCACGATGATCGCCGATGGCCGCGCCTTCCTCGAACAGGCGTGGTGGATCTCGATCTTCCCGGGCGTCGTGCTGATCCTGACGGTCCTGTCGGGCAATATCCTCGGCGACGCGGCGCGCGACCGCCTTTCACCGACACTTTCCACGAAATGGTGATGCCATGAGCCCGCTTCTCAACGTCGAAAACCTCGTCACCTGGATCGCCTCGCCCAAGGGCGTGATCTCGGCAGTCGACGACGTGTCCTTTTCCGTCGACTCCGGCCGCACGCTGGCGCTGGTGGGCGAATCCGGCTCGGGCAAGAGCATGACCTGCCTGTCGGTCATGGGCCTCTTGCCGGAAAGCGGCAAGATCGGCGCCGGGCGGATCGAGTTCAAGGGCGAGAATCTCCTGGCCAAGACCCCGCGCGAGATGGAGCGCATCCGCGGTTCGCAGATCGGCATGATCCTTCAGGATCCGATGACGGCGCTCAACCCGCTCTTCACCATCGGCGACCAGGTCGCCGAGGCGTTCCGGCGCGAGAAGCTGAGTAAGGCGGAAATCCGCGACCGCGTCATCGACGTGTTGCGCAAGGTCCGGATCCCGGCCCCCGACAAGCGGCTGGGGGCCTATCCCCACCAGTTCAGCGGCGGTATGCGCCAGCGCGTGGCCATCGCCATCAACCTGGCCTCGTCGCCCCGCCTGCTGATCGCCGACGAACCGACGACGGCGCTCGACGTGACGGTCCAGCTCCAGATTCTCGAACTGCTCAGGCAGATCCAGAGCGACACCGGCATGGGCATGATCCTTGTCACCCACGACCTGCATCTCGTCTCGCGCTTCTGCGACGATGTCGCGATCATGTACGCCGGCCGCATCGTCGAGGCCGGCCCCGTGAGCAAGGTCTTCAACGCCCCCGAACATCCCTACACCCAGGGTTTGCTCGACGCCGTGCCGACCCTCGACCAGGACGCCGAACGCTTGGCGCTGATCCCCGGCAACCCGCCCACCATGCACAACCTGCCCGGTGGCTGCCGGTTCGAGCCCCGCTGCCCGGTCAGCCTCGGGCAATGCGCCTCGGAATATCCCGAATGGTACCGCCTCGGACAGGACCGCCGCGTCGCCTGTTGGCAGATGAAGCAGAGGATCGCATGACACACGCCTTCGTATCCGTCCGCGAACTCACCAAGGAATACCCGGTCGTCACGGGCTTCCTCGGCAAGAAGGCGACCCTGACCGCGGTGTCCGACATCTCCTTCGACATCGGCGAGGGCAAGACCTTCGGCCTCGTCGGCGAATCCGGCTCGGGCAAGACCACGACCGCCCGCATGATCCTCGGCGCCGAGCCCGCGACCAGCGGCTGGGTCAAGATCGACGGCAAGCCGCTGATGAACGACAAGGGCCGCGTCGACCCGGTCCTGCGCCGCATGATGCAGCCGGTGCTGCAGGATCCCTACACCTCGCTCAGCCCGCGGATGTGCGTGGGCCATGTCATCGACGAGCCGCTCAGAACCCAGAAACTGCTCAGCGGAGAGCGCGCCTTGGCACAGCGCGTCGGCGAATTGCTCGACATGGTCGGCCTGCCGCAGGACGCCGCCCGCCGCTACCCGAACGAGCTCAGCGGCGGCCAGCGCCAAAGGGTGGCCATCGCCCGCGCCATCGCCCCGAAACCGCGCTTCCTCGTTCTCGACGAGCCGGTCTCGGCGCTCGACGTCTCGATCCAGGCCCAGATCCTGAACCTGCTGAAGGACCTGCAAAGCGAGTTCAAGCTGACCTACCTGCTGATCTCGCACGATCTCAGCGTGGTCTCCTTCATGAGCGACGCCATCGGCGTCATGTATCTCGGCCGCTTCATGGAAATCGGCCCGAAAGACGAGGTTCTGCGCCGAAGTTCCCACCCCTACACGATGATCCTGAAAAGCGCGGCCTCCACCGACGAGGGCGCCGCGCTGCCGATTTCAGGGGAAATCCCCTCTCCGCTCAGCCCGCCATCCGGCTGCCCATTCCACACGCGCTGCCCGTTCAGCCAGCAGATTTGCGCAACCACGCAGCCCGAGCTCGAGGCTGGCCCCGCCGGCCAGTTCAGCGCCTGCCATTTCGCAAAGGACATCCGTGCCGGAAAACCGGCCGGCACCTGCGCCACCTTCGCAACCGGGGCGGTGGGCAGATGACAGTTCCAACAAGGAGGAGGAGTAAACAATGAACATTCTGAAAAACAAGGGGCTGAGGGCCCTCAGATCGGCGGCCACGGGCCTGCTGGCGTCGGTGGCGCTTGCAGGTGGGGTTCATGCCACCGAACCGGCCGTCGACAAGGACACGATCGTCTTCGCCACCGACCGCAACATCGCGATCCTCGATGCGCAGGTCGACAATACCGGCAACTCGGACCGCTACCACTGGCAGCTCTTCGACAACCTCTACACCTTCGACCAGAACGGCCGCCTGACCCCGCAGATCGCCGAAAGCTTCGAGCGTTCCGACGATGGCCTCACCTACACGTTCAAGATACGCGACGACGTGATCTTTCACAACGGTGCGGCCCTGACGGCGGAAGACGTGAAATACTCGATCGAGCGCATCCTCGATCCCGAGGTCCAGAGCACGCGCCGCCCGTACTTTGCCAACACGATCGACAGCGTCGAGGTCACCGACCCTTCCACTGTCGTCGTGAATATGGCCAAACCCGATGCCGTCTTCATGAACAAGGCCGCGGCCTTCATCGCCATCGTGCCGAGGGAATACACGGAATCGCTCGGCTCTCCCGACGAATTCGCCCGCCATCCCGTCGGCGCGGGGCCCTACAAGTTCGTCGAGCTCAATGTCGGCCAGTCGCTGACGCTGGAACGGTTCGACGATTATTACGGTGAAAAGCCCGGCATCAAGACGCTGGTCTTCAAATTCATCTCCGACAGCAGCACCCGCGTCAACGCTCTGCTCACCGGCGAGGTGGACATGGCCGACAAGATCGACGCGGCCGATGTGAAACGGCTGGAAACCACTGAAGGCATCGACGTTCTGCCCGTGCCCACCGGCAGTCCCCTGCACGTGCGGCTCTACGCCAACGACCCCGACTCCCCGATCAGCGATCCGAAGGTACGGCTCGCGCTCAACTACGCGGTCGACGAGAACGCGATTATCGAAAGCGTCATGCATGGCGTGGGCGAACCGTTGTCGTCCTTCATCTCGAAATACTATCCAGTGGGCGTCGACCCCGAGCTCGAACCTTATGGCTACGACCCGGAAAAGGCCCGGCAACTCTTGGCCGAAGCCGGCTATCCCAACGGGTTCGACACCAAGCTTCTGTGCCCGACTTCCTATTCCAAGGACGTCGCACAGGCCGTCGTCGCTTTCTGGTCGGCCATCGGCATCAACGCCGAACTGCAGATCATGGACTACTCGGCCTGGGCGCGCCTGAACAACACCCACAAGTCGGGCCCGATGACGATCATGCAGTATTCCAACGCCATCAACGACCCGATTACCCCCATCTTCGGAACGGCCAGCAAGGCCGGCACGTGGTCGGATTACGAGAACGACGAGGTCGAGGCGCTGATCGAGAAGACCAACGCTGCGTCCGACCCCGAAGAGCGCGACAAGCTATTCCGCGATATCGGGAAAATCCTTCGTGAGACCGGTCACTCGGTTCTCATCTCCGAGATGTTCTATGTCTTCGGTAAGAATGCCGGGATCGAATGGGAGCCGCAGCGCGGCTACGCATTCTACAATCTCCGGACAGTTTCATGGAAATGAGCAAACCAAGGAGGTGACGGAAAATGTCACAGCAAGACACCATGGATGACGTCAATACCAGCTTCGAGGTCAAGCAGGGGCCGATCCCTCTCGGCACGGAAATCACAGGCATCGACCTGTCGAAGAAAGTGTCGGACGACTGCTTTGCCGAGATCGAGAAGCTGTTCAACGAGTGCTCGGTGATCGTGTTCCGCGATCAGGACATCTCGCCGGAAGATCACATTGAGTTCAGCCGCCGCTTCGGCGGGCTCGAGGTCCACGTGATGGAGCAGTACCTCCTGCCCGGGTATCCCGAGATCTTCCGGGTCTCCAACATCGTCGAGAACGGCAAGCGGATCGGCGGCAGCGGCGAGTTCTGGCACACCGACCTGTCCTACGTGAAACAGCCCAGCCGTGGCTCGCTGCTCTACGCGGTCGAAGTGCCTCGGGAAAACGGCAAGCCGCTTGGCGACACGATGTTCGCCTCGATGACCGACGCCTATGATGCGCTGTCCGACGAGATGAAGGAGCGTATCGAGAACCTCCAGGCGGTACACCGCTACGGCATGGCCTACGAGAAGGTCCGCAAGGAACGCGGCGGAACCAGCGAGTTGAACGACGATCAGAAGTCAAAGGTCCCCGACGTGGTTCACCCGGTCGTCCACGTGCACCCGGTGACCAGGCGCAAGAGCATATTCGTCAACGAAGGCTTCACCTCGCATATCGTCGACATGCCGGAAGAGGAAAGCCGCGCGCTGCTCGACGAGCTGTTCGAGCACTGCAAGCGCCCCGATTTCCAATACCGCCACGTTTGGAACGAAGGCGACCTCGTAATGTGGGATAACTGGGCCACACAGCACAGGGGCACTGGCGGTTATTCCTCCGAGCATCGCCGGATGATGCATCGGACGACTCTTACACCGACGGAAGCCTTCTAAAGCCATTGCGGCGGCGCAGCCGGTCCCCGGCACGCGCCGCCGAGTTCCTTCTTGGCAGACGTAGTAGCGAGACCTCCGGTGCTTACCGCCGCTAATCAATCCAGTTCGTCACCAGTGACTTGGTACAGTCATTTGTGGGCGTATATGCACCCAGCCTGAGGCGCTGCGGATCTGTCAAGTTCTCGTGTCGCCCTAAGCGCTCGTCGAGGATACTACGGTCTCGCGGCCCGGAGACGTCTGGCATTTAGGCCGTCATCGAGTGCTCTGTGGTGACCCTCGAAACGCCAAGGCTGCGACGGCTCTATGGGCAGAACAACACGCTGATCTGGTCGCAACTGACCCGCCATTCAACTTGAGGATTAAGGGCCACGTTGGCGGCCGTGGCACTACCAAACTTTCTGAGTTTGCCTTTCCCTCGGGAGAAATGTCCGAGGACGAGTATCGAAGTTTTCTGCGCCACAGCATCAGCGTGATGGCTGTCGTATTATGGACGCCTACCTTACGTAACCGACGAAGTCACGGTATACCAGAGCTGGGACACCGCGTCGAAAACCGGCTTGGAAAACGATTGGTCCGTCGGCACGGCCTGGTTGTGTCCGTCTTCAGAGTTTTTCGGACTTCGCGGGCCTTTTTTTAACGGAGGCTCTGGTTCGGTTTCTGTTTGAGTTTAGGCAGCTGCGGCTTGGTGCTGCAACCGTCGTTGTCGGATTGTCTGCTTCTTGATCTCCTCTCTCATCTTCAGGATCTTCGCGCCGCGACCGTGGTAGACGTCGGCCGGGGTCAGGTTTGCCAGGCTCTCATGATAGCGGAGGTTGTTGTAGTGGTCGACGAAGGCGCCAATCTGGCGTTCCAGGTCGCCGGGTAGGAAGTAGTTTTCCAGCAGAACCCGGTTCTTCATGGTCTGGTGCCAGCGCTCGATCTTGCCCTGTGTTTGGGGATGGTGCGGGGCACCACGGACGTGATCCATGCCTTTCCCGTCGAGGTATTCTGCCAGCTCGGCCGCGACATAGGATGCGCCGTTATCGCTGAGCAGCCTCGGCTTGTGCATCACGATCGCGTCGCTGCAGCCCGAAGCGTCCAGCGCCAGTTCCAGCGTGTCGGTCACGTCACCGGCCTTCATCGTCGTGCAGAGCTTCCAGGCGATGATGTGGCGGCTGTAGTCGTCGAGGATCTTACTGAGGTAAAACCAGCCCCAGCCGATCACCTTGAGATAGGTGAAGTCGGTCTGCCACAACTCGTTCGGCCGGCTGGTCTTGTCGCGGAACTCATCAGCCGCCCGGATCACCACGTGAGCCGGGCCGGGGGTCAGGTCCTCGGCGCTGAGGATGCGGTACACGGAGGATTCCGAGACGAAGTAGCGCTTCTCATCGGTGTATTTGACCGCCAGTTCCCGGGGCGTCAGGTCCTCGTACTCCAGCGCAAAATCGACGACATCCTCGCGCACCTTGTCCGGGATGCGGTTCCAGACCGACCTGGGCCGGGGTGAGCGATCGGCAAGCGCATCGAGGCCGCCATCGCTCCAGCGCGCGTACCAGTCGTAATAGGTGCTGCTAGGGATACCGAGCATCTTCAGGGTTTGCCGGGTCGGCAGATGCGCCGCCTCGACCGTGCGGATGATCTCGAGCTTCTCCGAGGCTGGGTATCTCATACGTCGTCCTCCCCATCCCCGAACTTGCTTTTTTTGAGCAGCCTGTTCTCCAGTGTCAGATCCGCGACCACTTCTTTCAGCGCGGCTGCCTCAGAGCGCAGTCCCTTGACCTCGGGAGCTGTCGCCTGACGGGCCGTGTCACCCGCCAGCCGGTTCTTCCCAGCCTCAAGAAATTCCTTCGACCAGCTGTAACAAAGGCTCTCGGCGATCCCTTCACGACGGCACAGGGCCGCTATGCTTTCTTCGCCCCGCATCCCGGCAAGCACGATGCGGATCTTCTCCTCCGCCGAGTAGTGCTTACGGGTCTTACGCTTGATACCCCTGACAAGCTTGTCAGCAGCATCCTTGGATGTTCCGGATCTCTTGTTCATCTTCGCTCCATTATGGCTTCGATGAACCAGAAATCCTCCGTTCCTCAAACACCTAAATCTGTCCGGTAGGTGCTGACGTTAGACATTTTGTCATTTGTTACGCTCTGCGACAGACCAATCGGGTGAAGATATACGTCGAGGCGCAATTTACTCACGTCGACACCAACGTATACTTGGGCTGTGGCAAACTGGGGTGAAACGGTCTTTCCTTGTATGCGGGACATCTGGGATTCCCTTTCATCTGTTCAGATCGGTTTTCCATATGTCGACCCGGTCAAGCTACCCTGCGGCGCAAAACGCCAGGGGGCCGACGACCCAAGTCGAACGCCCAGGTGGGATGGCCTTCCCATCTGGGCGACCAACAAACTCATCCAGATTGAAGGTGATGGAAACATACAAGGGGGCAGCTTTCCACGGTCGCAAGCTCATCATCCTGAACCCAACAAGCCAAAGCCATCCCGACAAGATCGTTGACATGCGTAGGTGATTCCCATAAATTGGAACTCAAGTTCCGTAAAACGGGACGCGCTAAATCAGGGGGGAATGTGGCGTCTCAACTCTTGCAGAGATACTACGCTGTGTTGAAGGCCGTAGCTTCGAGCGGCGGGATTGGCTTTGCGGAAATCGTGCGCCTGACCGGAATGCCGAAAAGCACGGTGCATCGCCTGACGGCCGCCCTGCAGGACGAGAAGTTTCTCAGCGAAAGCGAAGATGGCGCGTTCCGCATCGGGCCCGCGCTTCGTGAAGTCTTCGGCCGCTACCTCGCCACCGAAAACGAGACGGGCCGCTACCGCCGACTTCTGAGCAACCTTGCCAATCGTTTCGGTGAAACCGCCTTTCTGGCCAAGTTCGACGGAAGCGTTGTCAGCATCGTCGAGGCCGCGGCGCCGACCGATGCCTATCGGTCGCATGTCTTTCCCGGCCTCGGGCCACGCCCGCTCGATGTCTGTTCGTCCTCGAAGGCGATCCTCGCCTTCCGCGAAGACGCGCTCGAGGGGCGGCTTGCGGGCTCGCTGGCCGAACCCGAATTGCGCGCCGTGCGCGAGAAGGGCTTTGCCATCTGTGACGGGGATATTGAGGCCGGCATCTACAGCGTCGCCCTGCCGGTCATTGTCCTGCCAGTCGAACCCTATCTGAGCATCGGCCTCAGCGGGCCGGCGTCACGTTTTCGATCGGGCCAGTTGGAGGAGATTGTGCCCGCATTGAAAGCGGCGGCGGATTCCGTCGGTGACTGCATCATCGACGAGCACGCGAACCACCTGGGGGAGGTGTTGAGCCGAACCAGGACATAGTAATCAACCAAGGGAGGAAACTATGAATACATTAAACCTGAGAGGTGTCGCGCTTTGGCTGCTCGCGGCCGGGCTGCTATCGCCGGTCTACGCGCAGGAGACCGTCACGCTTCGCTTCGCCGACTGGCAGGCCAGAAGCCATTACACCGTCCCCAATATGGCGGAACCCTTCATGGAAAAGGCCACGGAGCTGTCGGATGGGCGGATTCAGTTCGAGTACTTCCCCGGCGAGCAGCTGGGCAAGGGCAAGGACGCGCTCAGCCTTCTGCAATCGAACGTGGCCGATGTGGCCAATGTCTCGCCCGCTTACATCAGTGACAAGTTCTCGCTTTCAAGCGTCGCCGAACTGCCTGCCATGTTCAGCACGGCCTGCGAAGGCTCCAACGCGCTCATGGACGTGGCCACAAGCAATGGCGCCCTGGCAGAGCATGAATTCGGCCCGTTGGGCATTCGGGTTCTCGCAGGTGCGACCTATGCGCCCTACAAGATCATCACCGTCGACCAGATGGTGGACGAGGTTTCCGACATGAAAGGGCTGAAGCTCCGGACAGCGGGCGGCGCCATGGATATGACGGCGCGGCAAGTTGATGCCGTCTCCGTGCGAATGCCTGGGCCCGACGTTCTGTCGTCTCTGTCGCGCGGCACGTTGGACGGGGCGCTCTGGCCGCTTCTCAGCGTGGAACCGTTCGACCTTCAAACGGAACTCAATCACATGACCACAGACGTCAGCATGGGCAGCTTCGTCACCGTCTATGCGATAAGCGATGCCACGTGGGAAAAGCTCGACGACGCAACCCGCGAGATACTTGTCGAGGCCGGGGAATACGCATCGCAAAACCACTGCGAGTACGTCGATACGGCAGAGCAGGACGTGATCGCGCGGCTGGAAGGCAAGGGTATGGCGCCGAACACTATGAAAGACGGCGAACTCGACGCGCTTCGGGAAAAACTCTCGGCGGTGCAGGTTAACTGGGCCGAGACGCTCGACGAGCGTGGCCAGCCGGGAACCGAAGTTCTGAACGCCTTCCAGGCTGCACTGGGCGAATGAACCCTTGATCGCTTTTGTGACAAGAACTGATCAATGGCTGTCCCGATTGGAGTATGCGCTCGTCGTCGGGGCAGCGCTTTCGGTCTTCACGATGATGCTAGTCACGTCGGTCGACGTGCTGATGCGGTATGCATTCAACTCGCCACTTTCATGGGCGTACGACCTGATCGTGCATTATCTGCTGCGGACGGCGTTCCTCTTCGGTTTTGCTTGGTGCCTGAGCGCCGGCCATCACATATGCGTCGACTTCTTCGCACGGTTCCTCAATGGCCGTGTTTACCACCTGTTTCAGTTCGTCGGTGCCATGCTTGGGGCCGCGCTCTTCGGCTTTGCAGCTTGGTTCGGCGCACACGAGACATTCAGTGCTTGGCAGAACAACGATGTCTTTTTCGGCGTGGTTCCGTGGCCCGCGTGGCTGTCTGATATCGTCGTCCCACTTGGCCTCGCGCCACTTGCAATGCGCTGTGTGCACCTTGCGATTGCCAACGGGCTGGTGGCGATCGACCCGGCCAACAAGCCCGTCCTGCTTGGCCATCCCCATCAAGAGCTCGAGGAGGAACGCCTGTGATCGTTGCAATCTGCGTCGGCATTCTTCTGCTTCTTTTGGCGGTGGGCGTTCCGGTCGCCTTGAGCCTTGGCATCGCGGGGGCCGTGGGTCTCTATGCTTTCGGTGGCATGCCGATCATGATGGGCATCCTCGGAACGGCGCCCTCCTCGGCGATCGACACCTACGAATTCGTTACGATCCCTATGTTCCTCCTGATGGCGGAATTCATGATTGTCAGCGGGATTTCGAGCACGCTGTTCAATTCAATCGCCACTTGGACAGGGCGCGTGCCCGGCGGGCTGGGCGTGGCGACCGCGCTGACTGGTGCTGCCTTCGGTGCCATCAGCGGTTCCAGTACCGCGGCGGCGGCGACATTGTCGACGACCTCGGTGCCATCCATGATCCGGCACGGCTACGACCCCCGCTTTGCCAGCGGCATCGCCTCAATCTCCGGTACGCTGGCCATGTTGATACCGCCCAGCGTCGCTATCATTTTCTACGGGCTACTCAGTGGCACAAGCGTGGCCCGGCTTCTCATCGCCGGCATTTTGCCGGGCATGCTCGTGGCGCTCGTGGTCGTTTTCACCATCTGGGTCATGCTCTGGCGCGACCCTGCCCTCGCACCTCAACGCGCGCATTCGTCGTTCAAGGAAAAGGTTCAGTCCCTGGGGGTGGCGGGGCCGTTTGCCGGTTTGTTTATGCTCGTGACCGGCTTGATCTATCTCGGGATCGCGACACCGGTGGAGGCGTCCGCTCTTGGGGCCTTGGGCGCCATGGTCTTCGCCATGATCGCCAGACGGCTCACGTTCAGATCAATGATGCAAAGCCTGATCAATGCCGCGGTCACATCCGCGATGATCGGACTGATTGTCGTCTGCGCGCAAATCTTCGGGTACTTCGTCACGGTCACCCAGATCACCCAGAACCTTGTCGGTTTCGTGTCCGGGCTGGAGCTCCCCGTATTCGTCATCGTCGGCTTCGTCGTTCTGCTCTACCTCGTCCTGGGCTGCTTTCTGGATCAGATTTCTATTCTCATCCTGACCATCCCGATTGTTCTTCCGGTCATGACATCGCTTGGCTTCGACCCGATCTGGTTCGGTATTGTCGTGATCCTCATCGCCGAGGTCGGAATGGTCACGCCTCCTGTCGGCCTGAACGTCTTCATCGTCGCGAAGAAGACTGGACAGCCGGTCGAGGCTGTCTTCGCAGGCGTCTGGCCGCATGTACTGGCTCATATCCTGCTGATCATTGCCCTGATAGCATTTCCGCAAATCATCCTGTGGCTGCCGGAGACGATGATGCGATGACGAAAGACAGCGTGGACATTGATGGCGGCCTCGTGCGTATCGAGGTCAAACAGGCGGTCGCCATCGTTCGGCTGAACAGGCCGGAACGCAAGAACGCGCTCAACGCGTCGCTCGTCTCGGGGCTGTGCCAGGCGGCCCGCTACCTGCGCGACCGTGACGATGTGAAGGCGGTCATCCTCACCGGCGGGGACAGCGTTTTCTCCGCAGGCGGCGACTTGGGCATGTTCAGGGCGTTGCAGGATGCCCCGACCCCGGTCGCGGCCCGCCGCATGGCCGAAGAGGGCAATCGCATGTGTGCGGAATGGTCGTCTCTGCCTCAGCCCACCATCGCGGCGATCGAAGGGCCGGCGATTGGCGGCGGCCTGTCGATCGCGCTGTGCTGCGACTGGCGCGTCATGGCCGAAGGCGCGTGGGTTCATGTTCCCGAGGTGCGCCTTGGCCTGAACTTCGGCTGGAACACGCTGCCGCGAATGACGGCGCTGGTGGGGCCGGCCAGGGCAAAAACGATTGCCCTGCTCGCGCGGCGTCACCAGGCCGCCGAATGCGTGGCCTGGGGCCTTGCCGACACGCTTGCCGAACCGGGCATGGCACTGGCCTCGGCGCTCGACATGGCGCAGGAGGTCTGCGCCGCCCCGATCCTGGCCGCGCGATTGATCAAGCAGTCGATCACGCGCCAGTCCGAGTCTCTGATGATGGCCACGAGCCATCGCGACCCCGACGATCTCGTTCTCGCGCTTCAGGACGAGGAAGGCAGCGCCGCGCGCGAGGAGATCATCAACAGCCTGAAGGAAAAAAAGACATGACGCTCCCGGATCTGCAGGACTGCCAGACCAATGCCTGTACCGGAGACCTGCTCGATGGTTGGGCCCGGCAGAACCCTGGGCGTCTGGCTGTGGTTGACCGGCGCGGCGCGTTGACCTACGCCCAACTGCGCGAGGCCGTCGACCGCTGTGCCGCAGCCATGCTACGCGACGGCGTGAAGCTCGGTGACCGCGTGGCCGTTCTGGCCCCGCAACGGTTCGAGGTGATGGTCACGTTTCTCGCGGCCTCCCGCATCGGCGCTATCTGGCTTGGTCTCAATCCCAAGTACAAGCTGCCGGAACTGTCCTATCTTGTCGATGATGCCCAACCTACGATCCTCATCACGGTCGATGGGCTGGAGGGGCGGGATTTCTCCGAAGAAGTGGCTGTTCTGCGCGGGAAACTATCCGATCCGGGCCGCGTTATCTGGTTCGAGAACGCTCAGGCGGGCGAGGTCACCTTTGCCGCCTGGACGGCGGGAGAGGCTGATGAAAGCCTCGCGCGGCGGAGGGACAAGGTTGATGCGCACTGCGCCTCGATGCTTGTGTACACGTCCGGGTCGAGCGGCCGGCCCAAAGGAGTTCTGCTGCGACAGCGCGAACTGATCTTCCGCAGCCGGGTACAGAACCGAATGTTTCCCGTGACGCCCTGTCCGAGACTGCTGAACCCCCTGCCGATCAACCATATCGGCGGCATGCATTACCTCAGTTTCTACACCTTCGTCGGCGGCGGCACGCTTTACCTCAGCGAACGGTTCAGCACCGACGAATTCATCGAGGCGATAACTTCGGGTAAGATCAACGCCATCAACACCCTGCCCACGATGTTCCAGATGATCGCAGAGCATCCCGATTTCACCCCGGCCTTGCTCGACCGGCTCGACCTCGTCGTCTATTCCGGTGGCGTCCTGCCGCAGCCGCTCGTCGAGATGCTGATCGCTGCGAAATGTCAGGTCGGCGTGACCTACGGCATGAGCGAAACCTGCGGCTCCGTAACCTATGCCCGCAAGAGCGAAGCCTCGCTTGACGTCCTATTGAACTCGATCGGCCGCCCCACACCCGAAGGTGACGTGCGTGTGGCGGATAGCGATGGAAATATCTGCGGCCCCGGCGAAAGCGGAGAGATCCAGGTCCGCCGCGACTATTGCATGTGCGCGTATCTTGGCCGGCCCGACGCGACGAAGCAGGTTTTTACCGAGGATGGATGGCTGCACACTGGGGACCAGGCTGCGGTGCGCGATGACGGTTATCTTGAATTCGTCGGGCGATTGAGCGAAATGTTCAAATCTGGCGGCTACAACGTGTATCCGCGGGAAATCGAATTGGCGCTGGCCGACCATCCCGATATCGACGCCTGCGCGGTCGTCGGCGTCCCGGATGAGATGTTCGGCGAAGTCGGCTGGGCCTGGGTCGAACGCGCCCCCGGTCGGTCGCCGGATGCCGACACGATCAAGTCTTGGGCAAAGGAGCGGCTAGCGAACTACAAGGTTCCCAAACGGTTCGTGTTTGTCGACCGTTTGCCCCTTCTACCAATCGGGAAGGTAGACAAAATGCGACTAAGACATGAGGCGGTCGGGTCACGTGAAATAGTCAAGTAGATCCTCAATAAGCTTAGAAGGGAGGATAACTTCGCCGAGAGATAGGACCACCTTAGGAAGCGACTTGAGGCAACCTACTGCAGGGTTAATAAGTTGAAAGTTTGCTCGGTTTTACAGAGGAACGGGCATGATCGATTTAAAGGACTGTCGTGCGTGACCTTTTCGCATCGAGGACAGACTTGCTGAGCTTGGTGCCCGACCGGATTTCCACTACTCGGATAAGGTGGCGCCGAGTTTTTCATAAGGTCGGCGTGGGTATATAGGTTACGCTTAGTAATGGGGACAAGCTGGATCGGCAATTCTAGGCGCTCAAGCCAGTTCAAATGACGCGACGTTCAAAAGTCGTACGACAACGGAGAGTAGCAGTGTCCTGCCCAAAAGATTTCTGGTCCGGTGTGATCATTGGCACGCCGAGATTGGTGCGGTCGAGAGAACGCTCCCGAATGCCCACAATGAACACCATCAACTTCTTTGCGGAAATGACCGGAGTTTGAAATCCAGTGCAGCATGACAAAGTCCTCGCCAGAAGGACGGCCTTAGGAAAGTTAATCTTGCATGGCGGCATGGTCACGGGCGTCCTAATCGGCTGTGTTGCAGATCACCTGCCCGGTCTGGGTGCCGTTCTCCTGATCATGAACCTCAATTTCAAGAAGGCGTCAGGGGAGCATCACCAGCTGGGTCGAAGTTGTGAAACTGCGTGACCTCAAACCAGTTCGCGCGTTCGAGGTAGCCATCATCTACGAGGTCGTCGAAGTGTGTGCTGAGGGCGCAGCAACAACCTACTCCATGCCGCTGACGGGGCTCGGATGACGTTCGGCCCCCTCAACAAATGGACAGCGTTGGCGTGGTCCGCGCTAGCCGTGGTCATGTCTCTGACCACATGGTTCTCGGCCTCCGCTGTCGCATCGGAGCTGACTGCAGAATTCATGTTGACGGACAGTGAGGCGGCATGGCTGGTCAACGCGGTTCAGGCCGGGTTCGTGATCAGTGCATTCGCATCGAGCATATTGTCGCTGGTCGATTTTTGGCCGGCACTTCGGGTCATGACCTTTGCGAGCTTAGCGGCCGGGGGCGCCAACTTGTTGATAAGCGCTGCGCCTAACCCAGAAATGCTACTGGCGTCCCGGTTTGCCACTGGCATGGCCCTAGCGATGGTCTATCCGGTCTCGATGAAGTTCATCGCCACGTGGTTCCGTACCGGACGCGGGCTGGCGATGGGTACGATGGTGGGTGCGCTGACGCTCGGTTCTGCGGCGCCGCACCTGATGCGTACTTTCGAGGCGGATACTGATTGGAAGCTGGTCGTCTATCTTAGCTCGGCGCTTTGCCTTGTGGCCGCGCTGATCTTTGGTCTCGTACTGCGCGAGGGGCCGCACGAATTTCCGCGAGTGCGCGCCGATGTCAAGCAGTTTGGTGCGATCTTGCGCAATCGCTCAGTGATGCTCGCGAATCTCGGTTACTTCGGCCACATGTGGGAGCTCTACGCGATGTGGGGTTGGTTTCTCGCCTACGTGCTGGCGGCCCAGGCCACCGGCATGGAGATCGGAAACGCCTCGCTGCTGGCCTTTGCGGTGATTGCGCTCGGGAGTCCCAGCTGCGTGGTTGCGGGGTGGCTGGCCGATCGTATCGGGCGCGCGACCACTACTTCACTTGCTATGACCGTTTCAGGTCTCTCAGCGCTAGTGATCGGGTTTGCTTTTGATGGCCCGGCATGGCTCTTCGCGGCGCTGGCCTTCATCTGGGGCTTCACCGTCGTGTCCGACAGCGCGCAGTTCTCCGCGGCCGTCAGCGAGCTTGCCGACCCGAAATACGTGGGTTCGGCGTTGGCCTTTCAAATGAGCGTGGGGTTCGCGATCACGATGTTCACCGTCTGGCTGGTTCCGCAGGTCGCGGATTGGCTGGGATCGTGGCGCTGGAGCTTCGCGATTTTGGCCCTCGGACCGCTGTTGGGCGTTCCGGCTATGCTGGCGCTCAGGACAAGGCCCGATGCTAAGAAAATGGCGGGCGGCATGCGATAGTAGCAAGGTAGGATTGGACCTGTCATGGAATGGGCCTGTCAGACAGATGCGAACTGGTTGTGAGCCGGCATTCAACAGATGAGCGCTTGATTGCCCCATTGAATTCATAGAATTCAAGGAATTTCCACTGGTCTTCGCTGTCGGAGAGAGCGCTAGTCTCTTTGCGACGCATCTGTAACCACGTGCCGTATTCTCCACCTTGACCTACGGGCTTTGGTCAGTAGCAGGGTCATTTCTGACCTGCTGATCTGAAAAGGAGAAGAATACGTGATCCAGAAATCCAAACCCAAGACCAAGAAAGAAGGACTCATTCAGTTGCTGAGTCATAAAGCCGGGGCAGATGTGGCTACGATCAGCGAAAAGCTCGGCTGGCTGCCGCATACGACCCGGGCGGCATTAACAGGCCTGCGCAAGGCGTTGTCACGGTTACTTCGGGTTGCCCGAGAAATGGCTAAGATCCGGTTTCAAGCGGCAACGATTTGGTGCCACCCGGCCATCGCTTTGGCGCGCGTCTGACGGAGGGTGCGGCGGGAGATCAGGTGGCGTTGCAGGTTGAATTGATTGTAAATGGCAGCATGGACGGACACAAACCGCTGCATCGAGCAGGGTGATTTAAATCGACCCATTCGCCTTTCTCGTCGGCGTGTTGGTTGATGTGAGACTTCAGCCCGATTGTTCGATCGACCTCCTGTGACATGAAGGTGTTTCAGGCCGAGCTCTCGAAGCGCTGCGGAATAAGAACCAAGCTTGTCGGTGACGATCTAGTCCGGGACGTAGCCCTGCTTTTTCAGGAGTTTGCGCATAAGTTTCAGGGCTGCGCGCTTGTTTCGGCGTGATTGGGCGAGGACTTCAAGAACCTCGCCTTCGTCGTCAACGGCGCGCCACAGGTAAACCCGCTTACCACGGATACGGACAAAAACCTCATCAAGATGCCAGGTTCCCGAAGGCTGAACTCTGCGAGACCTGACCTTTTCCGCGATCGCCGGTCCGAATTTCAGTATCCAGCGGCGGATGGTTTCATAGCTGACATCGATCCCGCGCTCTGCGAGCATTTCTTCGACATCCCGAACGCTGAGCGGAAAGCGAGAAGAGAGCCAGACCGCCCGTTGGATTATTGACGATGGAAATCGGTGGCGGGAGTAAGAAATCTTGCTCATTCAGGTACAAATATCGGCTACCTCGCCCACCGTCGAGTTGATGTGTTAACGCCTTCCGAGCGAGTCGGAGCTGGGCGCGCTCGGATTTTTCTGCTGCCAAGCGGTCTCACCCATAGCAGGGCGAGAGGGCATGATTGAACGTTCGGTCCCGTTTAGGATCAAGGGCCGGGTGCGTCAGGCGCCCTTTTCCTTTAGGAACGCCCTGATCAGCGCCCGGTAGCGCTCCCCGTCGAAAGAAGGAAAGTGGCCGCCATGGACCACGCGGGGCTGCAGATCGTAAATCCGCTTCATGGTCGTTACGTAGTCCTCGAGGTTCGAATGATAGGCGTCGTCGATCAGCGGCCCGTCGTACACGATATCGCCGGAAAACAGGATACCGCTGGCCCTCTCAAACAGCATTATACCGCCTGGCGAATGCCCCGGCGTGTGGATCACATCGAACTGCCGGTCGCCAAGATCGACTACGTCGCCATCTGACAGCAAGCGGGTCGCGGGCGCCGACCTTACAGCATATTCCGCAGAGATATAGGGCGCGGGCGGCAATCGTGTGAATATCTCGTCGGTGACATAGGGGTCGGCAAGGGTGTTGCGGCGTGTCGGGTGCGCCATTTGGCCTGCCTCCGCCGCGTGAACGCAGCGGTCCTCGAATTCGTGATGGCAGCCGATATGGTCGAAATGCGTATGGCTGGCAACCGCCACAACCGACTTTTCCGTAACCAAGGGGATGTGTTCACGCAGGCTAACAACGCCCATTCCGCTATCGACCAGCAGATCGCGGTCGCGCCCGCGCACATGCCAGATGTTGCACCGGAAGAAGGCCTTGATGAACGGCTCTTCGATGAGTGTGACATCGTCGTCCATCGTTTGAGTCCGGTACCAGGCGCTTTCGCTGCTTCTTGCCCGATGCATAGTCGTTCCTCCTCGTTTCCTTCGTATAGTTTCTCTTGGCGGCTTCTTCGAAAAATACTCTAGACACAGAATTTATAACGATATAAATATAGATTTAACGATATAAACTCAAGCCGTTTTGAAACGGAGAAGCAAAACCAGCCAACAAGGGAGTTACTGCAATGACGGGATCACGACAGAAGAATTTCAATAGGGGGCTTAACCTTGACCGCCGCCGTTTCATGGCGTCCGGCGCGGGCTTTGGCCTAGCGGGGGCGCTAGCACTGCGCGGGGCGGGCGCATACGCCAGCGACGCGCCAGACAAAGGCGGGGTCTTTCGTCTGGGAATGATCGAAGGCGAGACGACGGACACTCTCGACCCGCGGACGACGAACACGACCTATATGGCGCACATCAACCTGCAACTGCGGAACTGCCTCGTCGAGATCGGTCCCAACATGTCCCTGCTGCCCGAACTGGCAGAGGAATTCCAACCGCGCGACAACGGCAAATCCTGGGCATTCAAAATCCGAACGGGCGTCGAATTTCACAACGGCAAGCCTCTTACTGCTGAGGATGTGGTATACTCCATCAACCTGCATCGCGGACCTGACAGCACCTCGGGCGCCAAGGCGCTGCTGGATGCAGTGACCGACATCCGGGTCGAAGACGGCCAATGGGTCGTATTTTCACTTGAGAACGCCAACGTGGATTTCCCCTATGTCTTAGCCGACTACCACCTGGTGATTGTGCCGGACGGAACCACCGATTTCAGTGACGGGATGGGCACCGGCGGGTATGTCCTGGAAGCGTTCAAACCCGGCGTAGTCACCCGTGCTCGTCGCAATCCTAACTACTGGAAAGACGGCCGGGCCCATTTCGACGCAGTCGAAACCATTGCGATCTCGGACGCGACCGCCCGGATCAACGCGCTGTTGAGCGATGCGGTCGATGCGATCATCCAGGTGGGATACGATGCCGCCGGGCCAATGGCGCGGAAGGATGATCTGCAACTGATCGAAGTGCCCAGCACACAACATGTCGTGTTGCCGATGCGCATGGACACCCCTCCATTCGATAATCTGGATCTGCGTCTCGCGCTGAAGTACGCCATTGACCGCGAACATATTCTTGAGGCTGTCCTCGGTGGGCACGGGACCCTTGGCAACGATCACCCCATCGCGCCAGTCAACCGGTACTATGCCGATGACATCCCCATGCGCGCCTATGATCCGGAGAAGGCGAAATATCTCCTTCAGAAGTCCGGACATGACACAATCGACCTGACGCTGGACGCGTCGGACGCGGTGCTTGGCTTTGGGGTCGACCTGGCTGTTCTGCTCAAGGAAAGTGCGTCGAAGGCAGGGATCAACGTCAATATTCGGCGCAATCCCTCCGATG
The DNA here is from genome assembly GCA_040220415.1 of Silicimonas sp. Classification (GTDB taxonomy): domain Bacteria; phylum Pseudomonadota; class Alphaproteobacteria; order Rhodobacterales; family Rhodobacteraceae; genus JAVJUV01. The sequence continues at coordinate 2,645 of JAVJUV010000012.1, read as the reverse complement.
GCTACTGGAGCAATGTCTGGCTCGAGAAACCTTGGTTCGAAGGGTTCTGGGCGGGCCGACCGACTGCGGACTGGATGTTCACCCAGGCTTACGCAGCCGAGGCGCCGTGGAACGAAGCACGCTGGAAAAACCCACGTTTCAACGAGTTGCTGGTCAATGCCCGGGCCGAGCTGGACGAAGGCAAGCGCGCGGCGATGTACCACGAGATGCAATTGCTCTGCCGCGATGACGCCGGGTCCATCATACCGATTTTCACCAATATCCTTGATGCCGCCAATAGCAGGGTCCGCTATGACGGGCTGGCCTCGAACCTGGCGGGCGACGGCGCACGATGCGCAGAGCGTTGGTGGTTCGCGTGATCAGCGCCGCTCGCCGCGCCCGATAAGCAAAAAATCTCAGACCAAGCTTTAAGGAGGAACATCATGAATGAGCAATCGCTCAAGCTCGGCGAGATTGTCGATCTCACGCATTATCCGATCACATCCGTCGGCTCCCCCGAGTACGAAGACCTTATCGCCCGTTGCCAAGCATCCCTCGTGGAAAAGGGGGCCCTGAGGCTGAACGGCTTCGTGAAGCCAGAGGCGATCGAGCGTATGGCCTCGGAAGCGGCTGCCCTAAGCGGCGAAGCCTATCAGCAGAACGATCAGTTCACCGCCTATATCGGGGATGAGGTTCCCGACGACTTGCCGGAAGATCACCCCCGGCGACTTATGCAGCGCACGGCCCAAGCGGCCGTCGCCTGGGATCTGATCCCGCCGGCGGCAGCGCTCAGGGTGTTTTACGAATCCGACGAGCTGACAAACTTCATTGCCGATGTGATGGGCAAGGCGACGCTATACCGCAGCGCGGATCCTCTGGCGGCATGCAACCTGGCCTACATCAAGGACGGTGACGAACTGGGGTGGCATTTCGACAGTTCGGAGTTTTCCGTAACGCTTCAGATCCAGGCACCGGAAACCGGCGGTGTCTTCGAATTCGTACCGTTCACCCGAAACGCGCAGGATCAGAACTACGACAAAGTACGAGACGTACTTCTTGGTAGCGATGAGGGCGTTCGGAAATCGCCCTGCGAAGCCGGGGTTCTCTCGATCTTCAAGGGGCACGACGCCCTGCACCGGGTTACATCGGTTGAAGGGCCCCAAGCGAGGGTAACCGCCGTACTGACATACGCGGAAACGCCGGATTTCCGTGTCAGCGATCAGTCGAAGAGGCTGTTCTACGGGCGGCTTGCGTAGTAATCAAGTCAGACGCACCGCAGAATGAGGAAGGGAGGCCCGGTCATCGTGAAACCAGATCGCTACAGCCCCCCGACGTTAAAGGATGTCGCCCGAGAAGCCGGCGTTTCCGCCCAGACGATATCGAACTACCTCACGGGGCGAACACAGCCCCGTGGGAAAAATCTGGAACGCATTCAACAGGCGATCCACAAGCTGAACTACAGGCCCAGTGCCGCCGCCCGAGCCCTTCGACTCAGGCAGTCGAATATTCTGGGCATGATATTTGAAGATGTTGTCGACAAGAACGAAACCTCCCTCCGTGAAGGATGGGAGCCATTGCACACGCTATTCCTCCAAGGGGCGACCATGAAGGCCCGCGAGCACGAATTCTATGTCACCACGGTTCTGGCATGGCATGGTGAAGCCGAAGACCACGCCGCACATCTTGTTCGCGAGGGGCGAGCGGATGGTTTGATATTCAGCTCAGAAGCGATGACGTCCGAACAGCTTGCCAGGATTCAGAACGTCGCGGCCACAGAACGTGTTCCGCTGGTTCTATTGCAGGAGAATACAAGGAGTGAAGGGTGCTGTGCCGTTTATGCCGAAGATGAAGTCGGCGGCGAGAAGGCCGCGAGGCACTTTTGGGATCTCGGGCACAGGACCGTCGCCGTGGCGACCGTCAAACCCGACTGGCCGGGTCCGATCCGCCGTGCGAGAGCATTCAAGGAGGCAGCGGAACGCCTGGAAATGCGGGTTACGGAATGGGCCGCCGACTCCTACACGATTGATGCCGTCCGGTCTTGCGTCTGCGCGGCCTTGTCCGAAAATGATCGCCCCACAGCCGTGTTCGCGGTGAATGACATCGTTGCCGTTGCAATCATTCAGCAGGCGACCGAACTCGGAGTTTCCGTGCCCGGAAAGTTGTCTGTCATCGGTTTCAACGACCTCGAAATTGCCTCGTATTTCCGCCCGGCGATCACGACGATCAAAACGCCGGCCAAGGAGATGGGCGCCCGCGCGGCGGAAGTGCTGATTGAGGCGCTTCGGGGGCGGCCTCTGGAAGACGCGGTCGTACTGCCCGTCGAATTCATCGAGCGAGAAAGCACAGCCAGAGCGCCGAGTTAGGACATCATACACTGTCTTCTTGAAAGGGTTATCAGGTAAGGAAGGAATAACGGTAGAGCAGCTTGAGACTTGGAAAGCCGTTCGAAATTCCGTTATGCATGGCGAGTTGATCGAGCCATGGGCGCACGAAGAAAATGAGCGCCGGCTCAACGAGCTGATTGACTGTTAGTTTCCGCTGAGAAGTGACCCGGTAGGCTTCAAATTTTTCACTGAGAATTGACCCATGTGAACACCTTTCCCTGACGGGTTTTGTCGGGGAGACATGGAGTGATCGACATGGGATTTTTGAGTGTCATTCGACGT
>JAVJUV010000011.1:0-9552 GCA_040220415.1 Silicimonas sp. | reverse complement strand
ATAGGGGTGTCCGTGTCCGGGCGGCTGTCCGACCATCCCAAAAGACGGAGCAATGAAAGAATGGGCTCAAGGCAGTCATCTGATTTCTTCCCTACGATGACCGGTGTGTCCGCCTTTACAGTCGTTCACGGAACCTGTGCTATCCTTCCTTACGCTGGGACCTCAGCGCCTCGTCGACCGCCTCCTCGGCTAGCCCCATCACTTTCACCGCCTCTCTCAGCATCCACGCCCCGGACTGCAGTTTGGCCACCTCGTCGCGGTCCGCCCAGATGTCCCGCGCCCACGGCACGCGGTCTTCCGGCAGAAGGTCTTCGATGCTGGCTTTTCGTCCCCGGCGGTCGGGCATGGCCGTTCCCTTTTCGCGTCATCAATGTTAGAACAATACATGAACATACGACCGGGCATTGAACGAGGCAAGCCGACAATGAGCAAAGACCTGAAACCTGATGCAGAGGCACCGCCGAGAACCGCCCCGAAGCTGAAACGGGATGGCGAGAACAGCGTCACCATCCTGCCCGAGAACGACGACCAGATTAGGCAGCTCTACGGCTTGAAGACACAGCAGGCTGCCAACCTTCTCATGGAGATCGGCCTCAGCGCCTTCGGCCAGAAGGGACTGGACTACATGGACATCGTCCCGGCCCTGGCGGTGGAGATGGAACCCCGCGATGCCGTCGAGGCGATGCTCATCAACCAGATGGCCGCAACGCACTATGCAGTTTCGTCCATGTCGGCGCGGTTCCTCTATACCGACAGCCCGGACTTGCGCGAAGCCTACGAACGCTCCCTGACACGGCTCAACCGCACATTCCTGGCCCAGATAGAAGGATTGAAGAAATACCGCGCCAAGGCACAGCAGGTCGTCCGGGTCGAACGGGTCGAGGTCAGGGAAGGTGGACAGGCCATTGTCGGAAGTGTCACCCACGAGGGAGGGGGTCGTGGCAAAAAGGGACGATAACCCCATGAGCCCCGTTCAGCGCCTCAGAGACGCCCCCAGGTGCCGTGCCAAGGCCAAGTCCACGGGAGAGCGCTGCAAGTGCCCTGCCGTCAGGGGATGGCGCGTCTGTCGCGTCCATGGTGCAAGGGGCGGCCACAAGGCGGGGCCGAGCCATCCAAGGTGGGTGCATGGCGGGCGGTCGGGGGAGGCGGAGTTGATAAGACGTATCCCGATGCTGCTCTGCGATTTCAAAATATAGATCGTGACGAGTGCGCCATTCGCTTGAAAGTAAGATTCCGTGACGGCGGAGCTGGGGCGCGAAAGTATGGTGGCGATGCAATGCTAGGTCCCAGCGCCGTACGCAACATGTGTGCGCCGCGGGAAGACGTCTCGGTTTTGAATAGTGTAACGATCATGATTGGCCCTGCGTTGGATCACGGGACCGAAAATGAAGACCGATACTTGGCTTCGGACAACAGCTGTGGAAGCGTAATGGTGTTGGCGGCTAGAAAGACAGCGCTGCGGGCGAAGCAAACATTCATAGCTTCTTTCCCCGGCACAGATTGCGTCTGGTTTCGCCCGACATGAACGAGTCCTTATTCAACGCTCATGGTTTCGAAGCTCGCAAGCGCAGATCGAAGGTTCTCCATGATTTCCTCTGCCAGCAACTCGGGTTCCGGAAGGTTTTCGAGGTCAGTCATCGACGCATCGCGCAGCCAGAAGAGATCAAGGCTCGCCTTGTCACGTGCCAGCAACTCTTGGCGGTCAAAGGCGCGCCAGCGTCCGTCAGGGGCTTCTTCGCTCCATGTAGGGCTACGTTCATGACGTTTGCCGGGCTTGTAGCAGGACACGAAGTCCTCGAGGTGTACATACTTCAGAGGCTTCTGCTTCAAGGTGTGATGAACGTTCGTCCGATAATCATAGTACCAGACCTTTGAGGTCTGAGGATCCGGGCTGGCCGCGCGGTTGTCGAAAAAGATCACATTCGCCTTCACGCCCTGCGCATAAAAGATGCCTGTAGGCAACCTTAGAATGGTGTGCAGGTCGGTCGTTTGGAGCAGCTTACGTCGGATGGTCTCTCCCGCGCCGCCCTCGAACAGGACATTGTCCGGCACAACCATGGCGGCTCGGCCGGTTGTCTTCAGCATGGTTCGGATATGTTGAACGAAGTTCAGCTGTTTGTTTGAAGTGGTCGCCCAGAAATCCTGCCGATTGTAGGTCAGGTCGTCTGTTTCCTGCTCCCCTTCCGCATTGGTGAAGCTCATCGAGCTCTTCTTGCCGAAAGGAGGATTTGCGAGAACGTAATCGAAGGTTTCCGACGGCGGCGAGACCAGCGCGTCGGCGGGCGAAACCAACGTATCCCCGGTCATTTCGCCGATCCCGTGAAGGAACATGTTCATCAGGCAGAGGCGTCTGGTCCCCGCGACTATCTCGTTGCCGAAGAAAGTAGCGTGCTTGAGGAACGCCTTCTGACCCTTGTCGAGTGCGTAGTTGTCCGGGTCCGTCAGAAAATCATGCGCGGCAAGGAAAAAGCCGCCGGTCCCGCAGGCCGGATCGGCAATGGACTTGCCGGGCTCGGGGCGGACGCATTCGACCATCGCGCGGATCAGGGCGCGCGGGGTGAAATACTGACCTGCGCCCGATTTTGTATCCTCGGCGTTGCGCTCTAACAGCCCTTCGTAGATGTCGCCCTTGACGTCAGCCCCCAGAGTGACCCACTTCGTGCCGTCCACCATGTCGATCAGGCGGAATAGCTTGGCGGGATCAGTGATCTTGTTTTGCGCCTTTGTGAAAATCTGGCCGAGCATACCCTTCTGTTCGCCCAGTTTGCGTAAAAGCATGACGTAGTGCGCTTCCAGTTCCGCCCCACGTCGCGAGGTCAGGCTGGTCCAGTCGAAGCCATCAGGAATGCCCACATCGCGGTTGTAGGGGGGCTTGGCATATTCGTCGGCCATTTTGAGGAAGATGAGGTAGGTCAGCTGTTCGAGGTAGTCGCCATAACCGACGCCGTCGTCACGCAGCGTGGTGCAGAAACTCCAGACCTTGGAGACGATGGGGGCGGTGTTCATTGTTCCTCACCCGCGTGCGCGAAAACGCCTGTCTGATCAAGTTGCGCAGCTTTGCCCATTGCACTTTCAACCAACCTGAGAAGTTCAGCTTTTCGACCAAAATAGAAGGCATCAAAATCGTCGGAACGAAGCAGTTCAGCAGGGATACGGTGCGACGTCAGGATTGCGTTCATTGACGCATCGCTCAGGGTGACCTGCTTATGCTTTTGAAGAGCAGCGAGGTACTCAGACGGCGCTTTGCGGCCTATCATACGGTTGGCCTTGTAGGAAATGGGCGTCTTGTTGACGATAGCGTTATAGGTGTTCGCCTTGATCCCATTGTCCTCGCACCACGCCCTGGGGAAAATGTGGTGTATGTCCAGTGCGATATCTTCGTCATCCAGTTCTTTGATCGTCGCTTTCCAGAAGAAGTCGCGGGCACCTTCGCGAAGGACAAGGATATTCAAAGCCTTATAGGCGGCGCTGTTGCGAGACCGAAGCGTGTCGAGTCGGCTTTCCTGAAATGCGGCTTCGCTGATTGTCCTTGGAAGGCCGTCGATCAGTTCATAAGCCTCGTCATCAAGATCACTCAATAGCCAAGGCATCAGCTCTTCGAAATCATTGGCAATCCGCGATTCGACGGCTCCGCCATAAAGCTCACCCAGAACGCCGCACCAGAACCAACGTGAAAGACGATCATGGACTCTGGGTTCGAGCCATCGCTCCTTGACCTGAGACAGTACGGCGGCAAGGGGCACAAGCTGCGTACGATAGGGCAGCTCTCGTCCGTCGAAGAAGCACTCCTTGCGCATGAATTTCGCGGCCAGCTTGAAGCCCTCTTCCACGAGAGGAGCCCACTTTTCGTAGTCCTCCAACGTCAGCGAAAGCACGGTAACACGTTTGGCGCTCACAGCGGAGATCATCTTGCCTCGCTTGCCAGCCTCGACATCTGCTTTACGCCTCTCCGAACTTTGCAGGATCGAGATCGCCTGTAGGAAATCTGCGGCCTCAGTCCCCTTCAGGATCGGCTCTTCGCTCAGGCGTTGATAGCGTCCCTCTACGTTCCGCAATGCGCTGCCATACCAGTCGTCGCGCAGATTGAATCCATCTGCAGCGAAGGTCGCGGTCATCAGCTCGAACACTGACAGCGGGACTCCGCCCGTGTTTACCTTCTCGAAGACAAGGCAAACCGCCTCTTTCGAAGTAGCCTTGCCGAGCGTAATTGCGGGAAGCTGGTAGCTCCGGAATGCGGTTAGCACCTTCTTTCGGAACGCCATGAAGTCGCCGAATTTTTTGGGTGCGAATTCATGCAAGGCCTCTTCCCAAGCATCCGAACTCAGGATTTGCGAGCAGGGGAAATGGAAATTCTTGATTTCCTGCTCGCGTGTCGAAAGATCCAGCACCACATCGCGGTCGAAATTCGTCTTGATCTTCTTGTCTTCGGGCACCGAAATGAATGCCTCTTCGAGCCGGTCGTCGTCCAGCGCCATCGCGATATCGATGTAATAATGACGACTGATTGCCTTGCCCTTTTCATTGAATGTCTTGACGGGCTTTTCGAGCGATAGGACCTGGGTAAGCGACGTCAGACGCTGCTGCCCGTCGAGGATCAGCTTTTCCGGCTCAGGAACGGGCCCCTTGAATTCGACATTCTCGACCGGCCGGACCTGGAATCGCACGTCACCGCCCGTATCGAGCATCATCACCGCGCCGACCGGAAAAGACCGGGCAATGCTGACCAGCAAGGATTTGACATGCTCATCGTCCCAGACCCAGCCGCGTTGGAAATCAGGGAGTTGGATCATGCCGCTCGTCACGTCTGACAAAACTTGGGGAAGCGGGAGTTTAGTGCTGTCGAATGTACTCATGTCAATCCTTGTGCATTACGAGTTCGTCGCTATCACGGGCAAGCTCCCAGAATTCCACATCATGGGGGATCATGTGTGCTTGGGTTCGGCGAAAATACTCCAGCAGCGTTTCCCCGCGCCCCGGTCGCACGCTCTGCTCGACGAAGAATACTTTTCGGTAATCGGGGGGCGCCATGTGGAAATAAAACATGGCCTCGGCCCAATTCTTCATCTTGGCGCTCGGTACATTGCCGCCGGCAGTCCATGTCTGGGACTTGCACTCCACAATCACCTTGGGTGTCTCTGACCCAAGATCGAAGGCATGATCCTTCTTGAGGTTGCGCAGACCACAGGGGACCCTGTGGTTCAACTCGACCGATATGCCATGCGCGGCAAGGATTTTCTGGGCGCGCAGTTCGAACGCCCGGCCGACATGCGAGTTGCTGATCGAGCCGTCACGTTGGAAATTGGTCATGCGTCCACCTGTCGTCCTTTTGTCTTGGGCGTCTTTGCGCGGTCGGCCTTGATCCGCTCGAGCAGGGCCGAGGCGGGTTCGTCGTTGGGGTCCTGGGGGACGAGGTGGCCGGAGAAGGCTTTTTTCAGGTTGGATTGGCGCAAGGCGCTTGCGCGGATGAGGGCGGCGTCGATCTCGGCTTCCAGCGCGTCGGCGGCTTCGAGTTTTTCGTCGAGGATGCGGACGATTTCGGTTTGTTCGGCGGGGGAGCAGACTGGGATGGGTAGCCCTTCGATCTTGGAGATGCTCAGGGTGTGGAGACCAGAGGTCGAGCTTGCCTGCGCTTCGATGAGCTTTCGGCCAACGGGCGACATCATGAAGTAAAGCGCAAACCGCGATGACAGGATGCCATCTGCACTGAAACGGATAAGGTGGTTTTGGTGGGTCATGTTCGGGATGCTGCCGTCCCAGATGGCGACGCGCCCGATTTGCTCTATCGACCCGTTGCCTTCCACAAATAGCAGGTCTCCGGTGATTAGGCTGGTCTTCAAGAGCTCCTCTTCCGTGACGCCGATCTCCATGATCTCGTCGAGTTCGAGCCGATTTGAATAGACGTTGGCGACGCGCAGGTATTTGGCCTTGAGAGGTAGGGCATTTCGTTTTTGGTTCTTTGTCAGGCCCCCCATTGTTTGCCCGAGGTCGGACATCGCAGGCATGAGCCATTCCGCTGGGACGGGAACCGTCACTCCCGATGGGATCTTGGCCGAGCCAATGAAATCCTTGGGCCGCTTCGGCTTCGCCGGCTTCTTGCCCTTCTCTCCATTCGCGCGCCACGCGGCGAGGGCGTCCTGCCAGGCGTCGAGGGCGGCTTTGTAGCGGGTGTCGCGTTCGCGTTGGATGCGGGCGAGGAGGGTTTTGGGGGCTTCCAGTTTCTCTGCGTTCAGCGCGCGCCAGTCGGCGGTGAGGCGGCCCTCAAAGGCGGATTTCAGCAGGGACTGGCGGTAGAGGCCGAGGGTGGTGCGCGCCGTGTGCAGGCTCTCGACCCCCTTGTCGATCTCGTCGAACATCGCCTCGATCTTCTCCACGATGCGGCGTTGTTCGTTGGTGGGAGCAATTGGAATTGGTACGGTCGCGAGATTCCCACGTGAAATACGTTTTCGAGTTGAGCCAGACTGTAAATCCGAAATCTGGCCTCGGACGGTCGGAGAATTGATCGCCCTCATCAAATATCTCGGTTCGATCGCTACGCTGCCCAGCCTTATGACGCAAACGTCGACGACGGTTACAAAGCTTTGGTCTCCTTCAAGGGGAAAGAGACAGCTGCGGCCAAGCGGATCGGGCATCCGCGCAACTAAGATGTCACCCCTCTTCAGGAATGTGCAGTTTAGTTCAAAAGCTTTGTCGAGGGTTAAAAAACGCGATGATTTATTGACAAAGCGATTGTCGGCGATATCGGCTAGTTGGATCAAGCGAACTGAGCCATTTGGGTCTTGATCTTTGCTCTCAACCCAATCGCCATCGGTAAAAACACCATCGTGCGCAATCAGGTTCTCGAGTGGCGTCAAAGCCCACGTTGAAGGTAAATCGGTCATGCCGAGAGTGCCTCATTCATCTCGGTCATGACTTTCTCCATACCGTCCCCAAAGAGCGCGTACATCTGACCCATTCCGCCCTTGCCGTCAAAGGGGGCCATTTCCAGATCGTCGCGCTCGATGGTGAAGGAGGTGGCAAGGTGGTCGCGGATCATGCGCAGCCAGTCCATCTGCTCCTCGGTGAACTTCTCGCCCGCACCCGAATGGCGGTTCAGCACCCAGTTCTGGAAGTTGCGCCGCACCCGTTCGGAATGGCGGGTGAGGGTTTCATCCAGCCCCGTGACCCGGCGGATCAGCGCCACCAGCGCAGTCAGGTCGCTGGCCGGGTTGCTGCCCTTGTAGTCGTCGAGATGCGCATAGGCGCGCCAGACGGTGAGCGGGGCGAGGCGCGGGCGATCCTCGGTCAGTTTCTTCAGCACGTCCTTGATCATGGCGTAGGTGACCTGCGCCCGGCGGGCGGGCGTGTTGAAGTAGATCGACAGTGCCTCGATCTCGTCCCGGTTCTCGGTCAGGTACGCCTCGAATTCCTGCGCGATCTGCTTGGCGTTCTCGGCCACATCGCCCGCCCATTCGGCGCGCAGGAGCGTGTCGAGGTTGTCATGGTCGATGGTCTGTTCGTTGTCGCGACGGATCGTGTCCATCAGGTTGATGAGCGGCCCGGTGAAGACGTTGGCGGCGTGTTTGATCCGTTCCTCGCGCGCGGCGTTCATGGCGTCGTCGTCGGGCTCGGGGTGGCCGGCGGCCTTGGCGTCGGCCTCTACCTTGTCGGGGTCGATGGCGTCGAAGAGGTCACGCACGATGGCGGTAAGGGACGTCCCGGCCTCAGTCGTGATCTTCTCCTGATCCTCGGCCCCGAGCTTGTTGTCGAGCCGCGAGAGGCGGGCGGCGAGGGAGCTGACGGTTTCCTCGGACCGGTCGCCCATCATCAGCCCCATGGCGAGGTCCTTGAAGGGGATCGAGGGTTTGGTGTCGAGCGGCTGGCTGGCGGTCTTGAGCGACTTGGTGACGCCAACGGCATCGACGATGACGTAATGGGTCTTGGCCTGGGCGGAGGGGGAGACCTTTTTCAGGTCGTCGGGTTTCATAACGCGGGTGCCACGACCCTTCATCTGTTCGAAGTAGTTCTTCGACTTCACGTCGCGCATGAAGATCAGGCATTCAAGCGGTTTCACGTCGGTGCCGGTGGCGATCATGTCCACGGTCACGGCGATGCGCGGGTAGTAGTCGTTGCGGAAAGCGCTGAGCGAGGATTTCGGGTTCTTGGCCCCGTTGGTGATCTTGCGGCAGAAGTCGTTGCCTTCGCCGAACTCCTGCCGGACGGTCTGGATGATATCGTCGGCGTGACTGTCGGTCTTGGCGAAGATCAGCGTCTTCGGCAGTTCCTTCCGGCCGGGAAAGATATCGGGCCATTTCTCATGGAAGGTGCGGATCACGGTACGAATCTGGTCGGGGTTGACGACAGAGCGGTCCAGCTGGGTCGCGGCGTAGGCCTCGTCTTCGTCCTGTGTCTCCCAACGTTTGGCGCGGGTATCGCGTTCGCGCTTCTCGATCAGCTGCTCGGCCTTGAGCGTCTCGCCGCCTTGGGTGATCTGGGTCTCGATCAGGTAGATTTCGTTGCCGACGTTGACCTTGTCGGCGACGGCCTTCTCATGGGTGTATTCGCTTACGACGTTCTTTTGGAAAAACCCGTAGGTGCGGTTGTCTGGCGTGGCGGTCAGGCCGATGAGGTAGGCGTCGAAATACTCGATGACCTGGCGCCAGAGGTTGTAGATGGATCGGTGGCATTCGTCGATGACCACGACGTCAAAGTATTCCGGCGGCAGCTTGGCGTTGTAGACGACCGGCAGAGGTTCCTTGCGGCGCCATTTCTGTTCGGCCGGGTTTTCGACTTCCGCGCCTTCGTTCAGCTCCTCGCCCTTGAGCGTGGCGTACATGCGCTGGATCGTCGAGATGACGACCTGGCTGTCGTTCGCGATGGAGGGCGATGTGAGGCGCTGGACGTTGTAGAGCTCGGTGAACTTGCGGTTGTCGTCGTTCGGGATGAAGGCCATGAACTCCTGTTCGGCCTGCTCGCCGAGGTTCTTGGTGTCGACGAGGAACAGGATGCGGCGCGCGCCTGCGTGTTTCAGCAGGCGGTACACTTGTGTGATCGCGGTGAAGGTCTTGCCCGAGCCGGTGGCCATCTGGACGAGGGCGCGGGGCTTGTCGGATTTGAGCGAGGTCTCAAGGTTCGTGATCGCCTTGATCTGGCAGTCGCGCAGGCCGTCCGGGTTTAGACCCGGCAGGGCTGCTATGCCCGCGCGAAGGCTCTTTGGAGCCTGTGCCCAGGATTTCAGGGTTTCGGGGCGGTGAAAGGTGAAGACCTCGCGCGAACGGGGATTGGGATCGCGGGCGTTGGTGAAGCGGGTGACCTGGCCAGTACTCTCGTAGAGGAACGGGAGCGGTTTGGCGTTGGTGACCCATTTCAGCTTGGCGTTGGCGTACCCCTCGGATTGCTCCTCGACGGTGGTCAGGCGGACCCCCCAGTTGTCAGGCTTGGCTTCGACCACACCGACCGCTTGCCTGTCGGCGAAGAGGACGTAGTCGGCGGGCCCGATATCTGTCTGGTACTCGCGGACAGCCACGCCAAGGCCGGCGTTGAAATCAAGCGCGTCCTTGTCCTGAACATGCCAAC
>JAVJUV010000010.1:0-111314 GCA_040220415.1 Silicimonas sp. | reverse complement strand
CCTGGTCATCGGCGCGGCCCTGATCGCGGCTCTGTCCGGTCTGCCCTTCTACTCCTCCTACCTGATGCCCGACGTTTTCGGCGGCCTTGTCATATTGTTCGGTGTCCTGCTCGTCCGCGATATCGACCGGTTCGGCATTTGGGCGCTTCTGCTGCTGCTCGCGCTGTCCGGTTTCTCGGCCGCGGCGCACTATGGAAACATCCCGCTGATGTTCGGCATCGTGATGGTAGCGCTCGGCGTCCGGCTTCTGCGCGGCAGGCTTGGCTGGAAACCGTTGATCCTGGGCCTGATCGCGGTATCGGCCGCGCCGCTCACCAATCTCGGCGCAAGTTCGGCCGTTCTGAAAGAGCCCAGCGTCACGCCGCAACGCCTGCCGATCATTCTGGCCAGGTCGCTCAACGACGGTCCCGCGCTATGGTACCTGCGCGATGTCTGCCCGGAAGCCGATCTGGCGCTTTGCGAAATTTACGGCGACAGTTTTTCATCGGACACCTACTGGTTTCTCTGGTCGGACGAGGGCGTGCTATCGCTTCCGAAAGATCAGTTCGACAGGGTCCGAAGCGAGGAATGGAAAGTCGTCCTGGGCGCCTTCATGTCCTATCCGGTTGAGCAGTCGAAATCGCTCTTCTCGAACATCGCCTTTCAGGTTGTTCGGGTCGGCGTCAGCCAGATCTACGTGGCCGACGGCTTTGTCGAAGACTACGCACCGATAGATGTCGAAGCCGGACCGACCGTGGACTTCCTTGGAACATTCGACCGCATCATTCCCCTGGCGACCCTGGCAAGCGTGATCCTGATCGCCGGAGTGGGACTATTCGCGGGCATGTCATCGCGCTGGGTCGACATGTTCGTCGTGCTGGGTCTGGGACTGCTCGGCAACGCCTTCATCTTCGGCGGCCTGTCGTATTCCGTCGACCGATACCAGGGCCGCATCGCCTGGGTCATCCCTGTCATGGCCTTCCTGTTCCTCGCCGAGACGATGGCTCGAAGACGAACGGCCGCGTCGGGCCTGCAAGCCGCCTGAAGGCAGCGGCGGATGCCAGCGGGTCAGGGTGCCCCAAGAACCTCCCGGAAATACGCGATGGTCTTTTCCAGACCTTCGGAAAGCGGCACCTTCGCTTCCCAGCCAAGGGTCTTCCTGGCAAGCGACGCGTCGGGCTGGCGCTGCACCGGATCATCCTCGGGCAAGGGCTTGGTGATGATCTTCGATGACGACCCCGTCATCTCGATGATCTGCTTGGCAAGTGCGCCGATCTGCAACTCCGCCGGATTACCCAGGTTCATCGGCCCCGTTACCTCGGGCGGCGTGTCCATCAGGGCGATCAGGGCCGTCACCAGATCGTCGACGTAGCAGAAAGACCGCGTCTGCGTGCCGTCGCCATAGATCGTGACATTCTCGCCCCGCAGCGCCTGAACGATGAAGTTCGACACGACCCGGCCATCCGCGACATGCATCCGCGGTCCGTACGTATTGAAGATCCGCGCCACCTTTATCTCCAACCCGTGCTGGCGGTGATAATCGAAGAACAGCGTCTCGGCGCAGCGCTTTCCCTCGTCGTAACAGGCCCGCGGCCCGATCGGGTTGACGTTGCCCCAGTAATCCTCGGTCTGCGGATGGATCGTCGGATCGCCGTAGACCTCGCTGGTCGACGCCTGAAGAATCCGGCACTTCAGCCGCTTGGCAAGCCCCAGCATGTTGATCGCACCATGCACGGAAGTCTTCGTCGTCTGCACCGGGTCGGTCTGGTACATCACCGGAGACGCCGGGCAGGCCAGGTTATAGATTTCGTCCACCTCGACGTAGAGCGGGAAGGTCACGTCGTGACGGATATGCTCGAAATAGGGGTTGCCCAGCAGGTGATCGATATTCCGTTTCGAACTGGAATACAGGTTGTCGGCGCAAAGCACGTCATGCCCTGCCGCCAGCAGCCTCTCGCATAGATGAGACCCTATGAACCCAGCGCCACCTGTTACCAGGATCCGCTTCTGACTTCCGTGAAGTCGCGGCATGACGCCCTCCGCACCGACCACATTGACAAAACCGGGCCAAGTCTGGGTGGATCTCGGAATAAGTCAACCGAAACAAAGACTTTTCATGGAATTGTCCCGGACATGGGGCGGCTGTGCGTCAGATACGCTTTCCGCGCCGTTTCAACCCGGTCCGACCTGCCGCGGCATCGCCGGCAAGGCCGTCCAGGATCGGACAGTCGGGCCGGCGGTCGCCGTGACAACTGGATACCAGGTGCACCAGCGTCGACCGAAGGCTCTGCAGCTCTTCGATCTTCCGCTCGATCCGTGCCAGGTGTTCCTCGGCCACGGCTTTCACGTCCGCGCTGGCACGGTCCCGATCCTCGTAAAGCGACAACAGCGTGCGGCAATCCTCGATGGAAAATCCCAACGATCGCGCCCGGTTCAGGAACGCCAGCTTGTGTACATCCACTTCGCGAAAATCGCGATATCCGTTCTCGCTGCGCAGCGGACGGACAAGCCCGATGTCCTCGTAGTAGCGGATTGTCTTGGCCGGCAGACCGCTGGCTTCGGCCACTTCCCCGATATTCATGCTGATACCTCCTGCCGCAAGGATAAAGGTTCCATTAACAGGAAGGTCAAGAGATGTCCGCCGCGAAAGGTTCCCGCACCACCTTGCGATATGCTAACTGTCCCGGAATGCGTTCATTCCGAGGCCGAAGCGCGTACCGATGGAACTGTCATATCTCCTGATCGCGCTCGGCGCGCTTTTTCTTTGCGGGCTGGCAGCCGACCAGATCGGCAACGCCACCCGGCTGCCTCGAGTGACCATGCTTCTGCTCCTTGGGCTGCTCTTCGGCGGAGCCGGCTTCGACATCATCCCGGCGGATGTGATCCACTGGTTCGACACGCTGTCGATCGTCGCCCTGACAATGGTGGCGTTTCTTCTCGGCGGATCGCTGACGACGGAGAACCTCGCACAACACGGGCGGGCGATCATGGCGATATCGCTGGCGGTCGCGCTGGGCACCATCGCCATCGTCGCCACCGGACTGATACTGGTCGGCATCGCTCCGGGACTGGCGCTGATCCTGTCCGCGATTGCGACGGCGACGGCCCCCGCGGCAATGGCCGATGTGATCCGGCAGTCCGGTATCCAGAACGGCTTTACCGACACGCTGAAGGGGATTGTCGCGATCGACGATGTCTGGGGCCTGATCGGCTTCGGCGTCATTCTTGTCTTCGTCGGTCAGAACGACGGATGGGCCAGCATTGCCACCGGTGCCGTGCACGACCTCGGCGGCGCCGTGGTCCTTGGCCTTGTGGTCGGCATCCCGTCGGCCTACCTGACGGGCCGCCTCAAACCGGGCGAACCGCTTCAGGCCGAGGCGATCGGCATCGTCTTTCTTTCCGCGGGTCTGGCGCTCTGGTTCGAAGTGTCCTTCCTGATCGCCGGCATGGTCTCGGGCGCCGCAATCGCCAACCTCGCCCGGCACCATGACCGCGCCTTTCATGAAATCGAGCATATTCAGTGGCCCTTCATGATCCTGTTCTTTCTGCTCGCCGGCGCCTCGCTCGAGGTCGAGGCGCTTCTGGAACTGGGATGGATGGGGGCGCTCTATATGATCCTGCGCGTCGTTGCGCGAATGCTCGGCGGTTTCGTGGGGGCATGGCTGGCCGCCGTTCCTGCCCGCGAAGCGCCCTATTACGGCCCGGCCCTTCTGCCGCAGGCAGGCGTCGCCGTCGGCATGGCGCTGGTTGCAGGCGAAACCTTCCCCGAATGGGCGCCATCCATCATGGCGTTGACCATCGCCAGCACGGTGATCTTCGAACTCGTCGGACCAGCCATCACGCTCGCGGCGATCCGGCGCGTCAGCGCGCCGTGACAGCTAGGCGCTTGCACGGCCCTTGGAACGGGGCCTAAGGTCCGCCTGACAAGAAGGGGGCCACCATGACAGCAGACAATACCGGGAACACTCTCACCGGAGCCGAGGCTATGGTGCGCATGCTTCAGGCGCATGGCGTCCGGCATATCTTCGGCTTGTGCGGCGACACGTCGCTGCCCTTCTACGACGCGCTTTTCCAGCTAGATCACGGGATCGAGCACATCCTGACCCGTGACGAAAGATCGGCCGCCTACATGGCCGACGGCTATGCCCGCGTTACCGGCAGACCCGGCGTTTGCGAAGGTCCGTCCGGCGGCGGTGCGACCTACATTCTGCCCGGCCTCGTCGAATCCAACGAAAGCTCCATTCCCGTGCTGGCCATCACTTCGGATGTGGGTACGCGGTCCAAGGGCCACTACCCGCTGACCGAGCTGGACCAGGACAGCCTGATGCGCCCACTTACCAAGTTCAACGCCGTCATCCAGCACGCCGACGCAATCCCCGACACCGTGCGCACCGCCTTCCGCAAGATGACCACCGGCCGCCCAGGCTCGGCGCATCTGGGATTGCCCATCGACGTCCAGCGTGGCCGGGCGGACCCGGACACGATCTGGGCCGATCCGAAACATCAGACCTTCCCGGCCTATCCCGCCGGCCCCGATCCCGAGGCCATAGCGGCCGCCGTCGACGCGATCCTGTCCGCGAAGTTTCCGATCGTCATCGTGGGCGGCGGCGTGATCCTGGCCGGCGGCGAGGCCGATTTCCGGACCTTCGTTGAAACGCTGGACATCGCGGTCGCCACCACGATCTCGGGCCAGGGCACCCTGCCCGAGACGCACTCGAACTGCATCGGCGTCGTCGGCTCAAACGGCGGCGTGCCGGAAACGCGCGAGATCGTTCAGGCCGCCGATCTGGTCGTCTTCATCGGGTGCCGCGCAGGATCGGTCACGACCGAGCTATGGCGCTACCCCGCCAAGGGAACGCGCATCGTCCACATCGACAGCGATCCCGAGGTGATCGGCGCCTCGTACCGCACCGAGGTCGGCGTCGTCTCGGACGCCCGCCTGGCGCTGCAGGCGATCGAGACCGAACTTGCCGGCCGCGCCGACCGCAAGACCTTCGGTGGCGCGGCGGCCGTCGAGGATCCCAAGTCGCGCAAGTGGGCCGCCTTCGACCATCTCGCCAACAGCGACGAGGCCCCGATACTGCCCGAGCGTACCATCGCAACGCTCCGCCGCGTGCTTGACGACGACGCGATCCTGGTCGGCGACCCCGGCACGCCCTGCCCCTATATCTCGGCCTTCTACGAACTGCGCACCGCGGGCCGCTCGCTCTGGTCGAACCGCGCCCACGGCGCGCTTGGATACGCGATGTCCGCCTCGGTCGGTGCCGCCGTCGGTGCGCCCGGCCGCAAGGTCGTCTCGCTGATGGGCGACGGCAGCTTCGGCTTCACCTGCGGCGAGCTGGAAACCGTCACGCGCCTTGGCCTGCCGATCACCTTCATCGTCTTCTCGAATTCGGTCTACGGCTGGATCAAGGCCGGCCAGAAGACCGCCTTCGGGGGCCGCTACTTCTCGGTTGATTTCGACCGCACCGACCACGCCGCCGTCGCCGAGGCCTTCGGCGTGAAGGCATGGAAAGTCGAAAACCCCGACGACCTCGAAGCGGCGCTTCGCGCGGCCATCGACCATCCCGGACCCTCGCTCGTCGACATCATCAGCCAGCCCCTGAACGAGGCAAGGGCGCCTGTCAGCGAGTGGATCGCCTAGGCGGCACATCCAATGGTGCCGCGCGTTTCATTCCGATGATTGGTCGGGCAGAGAGGATTCGAACCTCCGACCCCCTGCTCCCGAAGCAGGTGCGCTACCAGGCTGCGCCACTGCCCGACCGTGCCGGGCGGATTACTTGGCTTCGCGCCCTTTTGCAAGGGCCTCGTGTCCGGGAAGCACCCGGTCCGACCTGGCCCGCAGCATCGCCGCGATGCTGGGCGTCGCCGGGGTCTCGGAGCGCGACCGCGCCCGCGTCACCGGACGGTTCGCGGACCGGCCCGACATCGTCTCGCGCAGCACGACATAGATTCCCGAAAGGATGATCACCCCGGCGCCGACCCACGTGAAGAGATCGGGCAATTCGTCGAACAGGAAGAACCCGAACAACGCAGCCCAGATGATCTGCGAATACTGCATCGGCGCGACGATGGCCGCGTCCCCCCGGCGATAGGCCGCGATCATGAACGTCCCGCCCAGGAAGCCCAGCGCCGACATCAGTGCCAGCAGTCCCAGATGCTCCAGCGGCATCGGTTTGTAGACGAACGGCATCGCCGCGCCCATCAGCACGAAATTCGCCATCATCGGATACAGCATCAGAACCGCCGTCCGCTCCTCGTTTCCGATCTTGCGCGTGATGACCGCGACCAGGGCGCTCCCCGAGGCGGCCACGATGGCGGCAATGTGCCCCAGCGAAATCTCGGTCGTGCCGGGCCGCAGGACGACCAGCACGCCGACCAGCCCCAGCGCCACCGCGCTCCAGCGATGAAGCCCGACGCGTTCGCCCAGGATCGGAATCGACAGGACCGTTATCAGCAAGGGCGCCGCGAAGATGAAGGCATAGACCTGCGCCAGCGGAAGCACGGTGAAGGCATAAAAGGCCGCCGCGCCGGTGATCGCCCCGGCCCCGGTCCGCGCCGCCACCCACCAGGGGTGGACAGGCCGCAAAGTGCTGGCCTCGCGGTCGCGCATCAGCATCAGTGTCACCAGCGGAAAGCTCAGCAGCACGCTGAAAAACAGGATCTGGAACGGCATGTAACTGCCGCCCAGATACTTGATCACGGCGTCGTGGCTCGCAAATACGGCGAAGCTGGTCAGCGCGAAAAGTACGCCGGAAAGGTTTGATCGTTCAACGTGCATGATCGAAAGGTCTGAAAGCGCGGCGCCACAAGACGCCGCGGCGTTCCTGCTGTCAACCCGCGACGCTTATCAGAGACTGGCGTCCAGCTTGGCCACGATCGCATCGCCCATCTGGCTGGTCGAAACCGGCTCGACGCCATCCTGGCCCAACAGGTCCGCCGTGCGCAGCCCATCGGCCAGAACCGCGTTGACGGCCTCCTCCAGCCGCGTCGCCTCGTCACCCTTGTCGAAGCTGTAGCGCAGCGCCATCGCAAAGCTCAGAACGCAGGCGATCGGGTTGGCCTTGCCGGTTCCCGCGATATCGGGCGCCGAACCGTGCACCGGCTCGTACAGCGCCTTGGGCCGCCCGTTCGCCATCGGTGCGCCCAGCGACGCCGAAGGCAGCATGCCCAGCGATCCCGTCAGCATCGCCGCCAGGTCCGACAAGAGGTCGCCGAACAGGTTGTCCGTCACGATCACGTCGAACTGCTTGGGCCAGCGGGTCAGCTGCATCGCGCCCGCATCGGCGTACATGTGGCTCAACTCCACATCCGGGTAGTCGGCGTCATGGATCTCCTGCACCACCTCGCGCCACAGGACGCCCGATTCCATCACGTTGGCCTTCTCCATCGAGCAGACCTTGTTGCCCCGCTTGCGCGCCAGTTCGAACGCCGACCGCGCAACCCGCGCGATCTCGCTCTCGGTATAACGTTGGGTGTTGATGCCGACCCGCTCGTTGCCTTCCTTGAAGATGCCGCGCGGCTCGCCGAAATAGACGCCGCTTGTCAGTTCGCGGATGATCATGATGTCCAGCCCGCCGACAACGTCCGCCTTCAGCGACGAGAACTCGGCCAGCGCATCAAAGCACTGGGCGGGGCGCAGGTTGGCATAAAGATCCATCTCCTTGCGCAGCCGCAACAGGCCCCGCTCGGGCTTCACGCTGAAATCCAGCACGTCGTATTTCGGCCCGCCGACAGCGCCCAGAAGCACCGCGTCGACCTCTTGCGCCTTCGCCATCGTCTCGTCCGTCAGGGGCGTGCCATGCGCGTCGTAGGCCGCGCCGCCGACAAGGTCTTCGCTGACATCGAAGGCCAGTCCGCGCTTTGCGCCATACCAGTCGATGACCTTGCGCACCTCGGCCATCACCTCGGGGCCGATGCCGTCACCGGGAAGAATGAGAAGCGAAGGGTTGGTCATGGGATACGTCTCCGGGTTCCTGTCGGATGCGCCCTACCCCGCGGCTTGGGAAGCGTCAAGAAGACGGCGGCGGCGACGTGCACGCAGCTCCGATCCCGGCCGCCAGTATCTGCCACACCGCATCCACTCGGGGGGTGTGCCGCACCGCCTCGTGTGCGGTCAGCCAGACTTCCAGTTTCGGAATCTCGATATCAAGCGGCACGGGCTCCAACGCCGGGTCGGCACCTCCGGCCATCGAGGCGCCGAAACCCAGCCCGCAGCCCGCGCGCACCAGTTCCCAATAGACCGTCTGGTTGTCGCAACGCGTGCCGAAAAAGTCGCGCGTCACCGCGAACCCGGCCTCGCGGAACCCGCGGATGATATCCTCGTCGCGGTCGTAGCCGACGAAATCACAGGCCATCACTTCGGTCATCGTCGTCGGCCGCCCGACACGATCAAGATACCGGGAGGCCCCCCAAAGCCCCAGTTCGATCTCGCCCAGCCGCAATGCGACCATGTCCAGCTGCCGGGGCCGGTACATGCGCACCGCGATGTCGGCCTCGCGGAACAAAAGGTTCTCGGACCGGTCCGAAGCGACCAGTTCCAGCGAAATCTCCGGGTATGTCTGCCGGATGCCTGCCAGGATCGACGGCATCAGGTGATGCGAAACGAAAACGCTGGCGGTGATCCGGACGCTGCCCTTCAGGTCGGTCGCTCCGCCCGCCGCGGTCAGGTTAAGCGCTTCTGCAGCGCTGCGCATGTCGCGGGCGTGCTCCAGCAGCGCCTCGCCCTGCTCGGTCAGCGCCATGCCCCGCACCTGCCGTCGGAACAGCGTCACGCCCAGGTCCTGCTCCAGCATCTGCACGTGGCGCCCGATGGTTGGCTGTGTCTTGCCCAGTTGCCGCGCGGCCGCCGACAAAGAGCCGGATTCCGCCACGGCAAGAAAGCTCTGCAAAAGCGACCAGTCGGTTCCCGTTAGCGCATCCATAAAAAAATGAATATCACAGATTGAAATTTCGGCAATATCCAAACTTTATCGCATACCGGATATACGCCCCCAGAAGAATTCACGGAGACGAAAAATGTCAGGAACAGTCCTTATCCTCGGCGCAAGCGGCCGCTTCGGCCGTCATGCCGCCGAAGCCTTCTGGAACGCCGGATGGAAGGTCCGCATCTTCAAGCGCGGGACCGACGATCTCATCACCGCCGCTTCCGGCGCGGACGTCATCGTCAACGCCTGGAACCCGCCCTATCCCCAGTGGCAGCAGGAAGTGCCGGGCCTGACCGAACAGGTCATCGCGGCCGCGAAGGCCTCGGGCGCCACGGTCCTGATCCCCGGCAACATCTATGTCTACGGCAAGGGCTCAGGCCCTCTGCTGTCGGACGACACCCCGAAACGGGCGCAGAACCCGCTGGGCCGCGTCCGGATCGGGATGGAGGAACGCTATCGCGCGGCCGGCGTGCCGACGATCATCCTCAGGGCCGGCGATTTCATCGACACCGAAGCGGGGGGGAACTGGTTCGAAGGGTTCATTACCGCCAAGGCCCGCAAAGGCGTCATCACCGCGCCCGGCAACACGGAGATACCTCACGCCTGGGCCTATCTGCCCGACATGGCGCGCGCCGCCGTCATGCTGGCCGAACGCCGCGAGAGGCTTGCGCCCTTCGAAGAAGTGCTGTTTCCGGGCTTCACGCTGTCGCTCCGCGAAGTGCAGGATCTGACCGCGCGGGCGCTGGACCGAAAGATGCGTCTTCGCCGTTTCCCCTGGTGGATGATCCGGTTGGCCGCCCCGGTCTGGCCAATGGGCCGCCACCTTCTGGAAATGCGCTATCTCTGGAACATGCCGCATCGCCTTGACGGCGCCCGCATGACCGCGCTGCTGCCCAAGTTTCGGGGCACGTACCCGCTGACCGCGATCTCCCGGTCACTCGGCGTCCAGCGCGATGTCCACCCAGACCAGCCGGTGCCGCGAGGCCAGTTCGACGTCGCCGCCGAGTAACGCATCGGGCGCGGGCCAGAATACCCCCGCGCCCGTCACTCTCAGACCGGCAGAGGGCAGCACGTAATCGACGCGAAGATTGCCCGGCTTCCCCTCTTCATCGGGCCAGTCCGCCGTGTCCAGCGCGGGATCGCCCCGCTGCCCCCGATTGACTCCGCCATCCTTGGCATCGGCCCGCAGGGCGCCCGCGCTTCGCGGCGCCGTGTCCACGACGCGCGGATCGCCCAGCAAGGCCGCCAGCGCCTCGGGCCGGCCATCGCCATCCACCGGATCGAGGTTCGCCGCCCCGGCAAGAACGAACCGCTCGGGCACCGGACCGAACGCCCCGTCCAGATACCACAGCCAGAACGCCGTTTCGTCGTGGTTGCGCCGCCCGTTCCGATCCTCCGGCCCATCGAATACCGGCGGCGTCGCGTGCCAGACCAGAAGGCTCAGCCCTTGCCCGTCCGGCAGCATCACCGGCACAACCCAGTGCCCGGTCGTGCTCAGACGCCCCGCCGGATCATCGCCCGCTGGCAACAGCGCACCCGGAAAATCGCGCCAGTCCAGCGCCGTGAAGTCCTGCACCCGCCCGGCATCGACAGGCCACTTCGACAGAACGGCCAGCCCCTCCTGGCCCGGAAACTCGGCATAGCCGAAGGCGTCGTCCGGACCGCCCGGACGGCCATCGCCATCGAGGTCAAGTCCGCTGTGCACCCCCCGGTTCGGCCTGGCAGAAAACCGGTGAGGATAGCCGCCGATCCGGTCCGCCAGCGCCGCCAGTGCGTGACCCTCAAGATCCCAGTCGATCCCGGCCAGAACCAGCACATCGGGCCGCGCCGCCCGTATGACGCTTGTGACGGCCTCAACCTGGGCATCCTCGCCCGACAGGATGTCCCGCAGCAGAAGTCCGGGTCCGTCGCGCGACAATTCCGTATGAAAGAAAGCAATTCTCAAGCTGTCGGCGGCAAACGCCTGACACACCAGAACCGCCCACAGAATCAGACCGGCAGCAGCCCGCCGTTGCCTTCGTCCTGCGTGGACAGCTTGCGCTTTTCCGTGATCAGCGCGGCGATCCGGCCCATCGCGATACCGCGCATGAAAAGCGATGCCGGAAGAAATGCCCACGCTGCCACCGTCCAGATCAGGGTGTGCGGATTATCAAGCGTGACTGCGCCGAACAGCGACGTGGCCGACTTGACGACCGCCGGTGTCAGGAATGGCAGCAAAAACCCTAATGCGATGTTAAACCGGGCGTCGCGTTCCAGCCTTTCGACAACGTCACCGCCGGCTGTCGGATCGAACGTCGGCAGGTTTACCCAGACGTTGAACGCACCTGCCCGCGTCGGCCAGCGTCTGACCCGTTGCAGGATGACGAACAGCGCCAGCGTCAATAGCGAGATGAAATAGGCGATGCCCGCCGTGTCCCGCACCAGGTTGATGTGACCGATCGAGGCATCCGCCGGCAGCATCAGAACCACCAGCCGAACCGGCGAATAGGGGAAATCGATGACCTGCCCGATCATCGACCCGATCTGTCCGACGAAGGCCGATACCGGAGTAGGCGCCATGGTGCCCTGAAGCACCAGCGACAGACAGACAACGGTCGCGAAGAGCGAGCCGAAGCGGATGCGGTTGAAGGGCGGCGCGTCGCGAAACTCGACAAGGCCGGGATAGGACGAGGCATATTCGAAGAAGGTCAGGGCGGCGGCGAAAATGGCGACAAGCATCACGATCTGCGCCGCATCCGGCGACGTGCCCGGCAGCAGCATCGATGGCGTCACGATCATGATGACGACAAGGAATGCGCGAAAAGCTGCGCCACTCAGCCGCGAAATCACTGCACCTGCCTCTTTTCGCGAAGCGCATTTACGCCCCGCTTTTCTGCCTCGTTCCGTCTTGGTCGACGGTTTGCCATACTTTTGCCCAATTTTTGCCTTCTTTCAGCCAGTCCAGCAAGAACCTCTGAAAACTGAATGAATTTCTGGGCAATTTCGTGGTGGGATTGGTGCGACAATGCATCAAATGTGAAACGAAAAAGGGCCAATCCGAAGATTGGCCCCACATCTAGTGTCAGTGTCCGGGTTCAGACCCAAGGTCGCGCTTGCGCCGCTTTCGTCTCGTATGCGTCGATCGATGCCGCCGCGTTCTCAAGCGTCAGCCCGATATCGTCCAGGCCGTTCATCAGGCAGTGCTTCTTGAAGCTGTCGACCTCGAAAGGAAATACCTCGCCATCCGCCGAAGTCACTGTCTGAGAATCCAGATCCACCGTGATCCGGGCGTTCGCACCCTTATCAGCATCCTTCATCAGCACGTCCACCTGCTCGGGCGTCAGAACAACCGGCAGGATCCCGTTCTTGAAGCAGTTGTTGTAGAAGATGTCGGCGAAACTGGTCGAGATCACGCAGCGGATGCCGAAATCCAGAAGCGCCCAGGGCGCATGCTCGCGGCTTGACCCGCAGCCGAAGTTGTCGCCGGCGACCAGGATCTCCGCCTCGCGGTAGGCGGGTTTGTTCAGTACGAAATCCTCGATCTCGCCCCCGTCCCGGTCATAGCGCATTTCGTCGAACAGGTTCACGCCAAGCCCGGTCCGCTTGATCGTCTTCAGAAACTGCTTGGGGATGATCATGACGGTGTCGATATTGACCAGCGGCATCGGCGCCGCGACCCCGGTCAGCGTGGTGAACTTTTCCATTACATCATCTCCCGTACATCGGTCAGATGACCGGTCACTGCCGCCGCGGCCGCCATCGCGGGCGACATCAGGTGCGTGCGGCCCTTATAGCCCTGCCGTCCCTCGAAATTGCGGTTCGAGGTCGAGGCGCAGCGCTCTTCCGGCGCCAGCTGGTCGGGGTTCATCGCCAGGCACATCGAGCATCCGGCAAGCCGCCATTCGAAACCGGCATCGCGAAAGATGTCGGCCAGCCCCTCTTCCTCGGCCTGGGCGCGCACAAGGCCCGACCCCGGCACGACCATCGCGCGCTTCACGGCGATCTTCTTGCCCTTCACCACCTCGGCGGCGGCCCGCAGATCCTCGATCCGGCCATTGGTGCAGGATCCGATGAAGACCGTGTCGATCCTGACGTCGGTCAGCTTCTGTCCGGGCTTCAGCCCCATGTAGTCCAGCGAGCGCTGCGCTGCGCCCACCTTGCCGCCCTTGAAGTCTTCGGCGGCAGGAACCGTGGCCGTGATCGGCAGGACGTCCTCGGGCGACGTGCCCCAGGTGACGACCGGTGCGATGTCCTCGCCCCGGATGGTCACGACCTTGTCCCAATGGGCGTCCGGGTCGGAATACAGCGTCTCCCACCATGCCAGAGCGGCTTCCCACTGCGCGCCCTTCGGCGCATGCGGGCGGCCCTTGACGTACTCGAAGGTCTTCTCGTCCGGCGCGATCAGGCCCGCGCGCGCGCCGCCCTCGATGGCCATGTTGCAAACCGTCATCCGGCCTTCCATCGACAGATCGCGGATCGCCTCGCCGCAATACTCTATCACATAGCCGGTGCCCCCGGCGGTGCCGGTCGCGCCGATGACGCTCAGCGTGATGTCCTTGGCCGTGACGCCCGGCAGCAGCTTGCCGGTGATCTCGACCTTCATGTTCTTCGACTTCTTCTGGATCAGCGTCTGGGTCGCCAGCACATGCTCGACCTCCGACGTGCCGATCCCGTGGGCGAGCGCCCCGAAGGCACCGTGCGTCGCCGTGTGGCTGTCGCCGCAGACGACGGTCATGCCCGGCAGCGTCCAGCCCTGTTCGGGACCGACGATGTGAACGATGCCCTGGCGGACATCACTGACCGGGTAGTAGTGGATGCCGAAGTCCTTGGCGTTCTGGTCCAGCGCGGCGACCTGGATGCGGCTGTCCTCGGGCATCTGGTCGGGATTGTCGCGGCCCGGCGTGGTCGGCACGTTGTGGTCCGGCACGGCGATTGTCTTGTCCGGCGCGCGCACTGTGCGTCCGGTCATGCGAAGGCCCTCGAATGCCTGAGGGCTGGTCACCTCGTGGACGAGGTGGCGGTCGATATAAAGGTGGCACGTTCCGTCTTCGGCTTCGTAGGCGACGTGCTCGTCCCAGATCTTGTCATAGAGCGTACGGGCTTTGGTCATTTCATGGATCCCTGACTGACATGAAGAATGATCGCGCAGTCATGCGCGGACGGCCGGTCAGGCAAGTCGCGCCAGCACCGTCATCGTCGCGCCGAAAAAGCGCCAAGGCAGGCGCGCGCGGTCGTCCATGTCGAAAAAACGAGTCATGACCGGTCAGATACACCCGTGCGGGTCGCTCTACAAGGAAAGCGTGCGAAAATACGGCGCCCCACCGGTCGGGTGGAGCGCCGAAACTCGTCAGGGACACGTGATCAACAAATCACGCCCCCGGCTATACGGGCCGATTGCTAAAGTTCTGTTAAACTTGGACACAATATCCGGAGGCGCAAAGCCGCCGCGGCAGGTCTCAGGCGCCATCGAACTCGCACAGCGTGTGAACGTCCATGCCCAGCGCCTCCAGCTTTCTGCGGCCGCCCAATTCGGGCAGATCGATGATGAACGCGCACCCGACGATATCGCCCCCCATCCGCTCGATCAGCTTGATCCCGGCCTCGCAGGTGCCCCCGGTCGCCAGAAGGTCGTCGACCACCAGCACCTTCTCGCCCGGCTGGATGGCATCGTCATGCACCTCCATGATCGCCTCGCCGTATTCCAGCTTGTATTCCTGGCTCAGCGTCGCGCCCGGCAGCTTGCCCTTCTTGCGGATTGGCACGAAACCGACCGACAACTGATGCGCGATGGCCCCGCCCAGGATGAACCCCCGCGCCTCCAGCCCCACCACCTTGTCGATCCGCTCGCCCGCATAGGGGTGCAGAAGTTGATCGATGCACATGCGAAAGCCGCGCGCGTCCGCGAACAGCGTCGTCACGTCGCGGAACATGATCCCCTCGTGCGGGAAATCCACGATCGTGCGGATATAGTCCCGGACGGTCTTCCTGCGGTTGTCCATGCGCTCGCTCACTTCTGCAAAATCCGTCCCGCGACGGCGTCCAGCTTGGCCACCATCGCCGCGTCGCGTTTTTCGGGCGCGGTCAGAACCGCGTATTCCAGCGCCCGATCGCAGCCGTGCGGACAGGGTGCGCGTTCCGCCCCCAGAAGCGCGGGCAGTCGCGAAACCAGCGCGCGGCCCTTGTCGGCGTTGCCCATCAGTGTCGCGATGATATCCGAGATATCGACCTCGCCGTGGTCGGGGTGCCAGCTGTCGTAATCGGTGATCATGGCCACCGAGGCATAGCAAAGCTCGGCTTCGCGGGCGAGCTTGGCCTCGGGCATGTTGGTCATCCCGATCACGTCGCAGCCCCAGCTTTCACGATACATCTTCGATTCCGCCAGTGACGAGAACTGCGGCCCCTCCATCGCAAGGTAGGTGCCGTCGCGGTGCACCTTGATCCCCGCGTCGCTTGCCGCCGCTTTGCAGGCGTCGCCAAGGCGCGGACAGGTCGGATGCGCCACGCTGACGTGGGCGACGAAACCCGTCCCGAAGAACGATTTCTCGCGCGCGAAGGTGCGGTCGATGAATTGGTCCACGATCACGAAATCGCCCGGCGCCATCTCCTCGCGGAACGAACCGCAGGCCGAGACGCTGATCACGTCCGTGACGCCCAGCCGCTTCAGCGCATCGATGTTGGCCCGGTAGGGCACTGTTGTCGGCGAATGCACGTGGCCGCGCCCGTGGCGGGGCAGGAACGCCATGTTCACGCCGTCCAGCCTGCCGGTCAGAATTTGATCGGAAGGCGTACCCCAGGGGCTTTCCACGGTGACCCACTCGGCCCCTTCCAGCCCATCGATGTCATAGACGCCGCTTCCGCCGATCACGCCGATCATCGTTCCTGCCGCCATCGCACACCCTCCGGTTGTCGACCTGACCCTAACGGCAGCGCGGCAATTGGCAAGGCGTCTCGACGCTCGCGATGTTGCGGAAAAAAGAAAACCCCTGCCCAATGGCAGGGGTCTTGTCCCTCGACCCCGTATAGGGGTTCCCCGGTGCCGCAGGCTGGGTGGGGGCTGTTAAATCCGCGACACCGGGGATAGCGTCTTTTCGCTACAAGTCCTTGATGCAACTCAACTAAGGCGAGAAGACGGGCCGCTTCGGACGGCGTAAAGGTAATTTTGTGGCGAAGATGCGGCGGGGCTTGATTTGCGTGTCGGGCGCTGTCAGGCTGATTCCATGACGGTTCAGCCACCGACACCATTTCCCGCGCCTTCGCAGTTGCCCGAGCAGGTTGCTTTCGACCGTGCGGAATTATCCGTGATTCTGGGTGTTTACGGGCGCATGGTGGCAGCCGGCGAATGGCGCGACTACGGCATGTCCTTCCTGAAGGAAGTGGCGGTTTTCTCGATTTTCCGCCGCGCCGCGGAACACCCGATCTACCGGATCGAGAAGCGGCCCAAGCTGCGGGGCCGGCAGGGCATGTACGCGGTGATCGGGATGGACGGGCAGATTCTGAAACGCGGCCACGATCTGAAGACCGTGTTGCGAGTGCTGGAACGCAAGCTGATCCGCGCGGTCGAGTGACCGCAAGGGGCACTGCCCCTCGGCGCTGACGCGCCTCACCCCGGAGTATTTCCGAAAAGAAGAAGCCCGCGTGCAGTCAAATGCCCCGGATCGGCGTCCGGTCCGGGCGCAGACGACTGGTGACGGGTCCGGTCTCCGCGGCGCAGATCCGGTCAAGCGCCGGCGCGATCGGTTCTTCGACCACCATCATGTGATGGGCGTTCGCATGGATCATTGTCCGGGGTCCGGTCGCCATGGCCACGTGGCCCTTCCAGAAGATCAGGTCGCCGGATTGCAACGGCGCGTCGTCCGGCAACCGCACGCCCGGCATGAGCTCCTGCTGGTGGCTGTCGGCAGGACAGGCAAACCCGCAGGCCAAGCAGGCCGCCTGGATCAGACCTGAACAATCAAGACCGAAACCGGTGTTCCCGGCCCAGAGATAGGGCGTTCCCAGATAGGCGCGCGCGACTGTTGCAGGATCGTCGAAGAAATCTCCCCAGGTCCGGCAGTGCCGTGACGGGACGAAAGCGGTGGCGTCGCCCAGCCGGAACGCGTGCCAGTCCCTTGTTCCGCCGTCCAGCAGTTCAAGACGCGATGTCAGGTGAAGGTCCAGAAGCGGCTCGGACTTGATGTCGGGCGCGGCATAGGCCCACGTGGTGCGAACCGCGACGAAGGCCGACACCGCCCGCCCAGGCCCCAGCGCGCCGACCGGCAGGCATCCCGGGTAATCGTCCTTCACCGTGCGCCCGTAAGCGTGACCCGCCTCGGTCCGCTCGACGATGAAGTCGTCTCCGAACAGGACCTGCCGTTCGGCCGGCCCGTCGGGTGCCGATCTGAGCCAGGCGTTGGCAAGCGCTGTCTTCACCGCCCCACCATTCCCGGCAGCGCCTCGAACAGCGCCCGTATCCCTTGCGCGGCGCCGCCCTTGGGCCGGCCCGGTTCGGACTTGGGTGTCCAGCCGTAGATGTCGAAGTGCATGTAGCGCGGGCAGTTGGTGACGAAGCGGCGCAGGAACAGAGCGGCGGTGATCGAACCCGCAAAGCCGCCCGACGGCGCGTTGTCGAGATCCGCGATCCCCGGCTCGATCATCGTCTCGTAAGGCTCCCAGAACGGCATGCGCCAGACCGGGTCGCGCACATCAGCCGCCGCAGCCTCCAGCGCCGCGGCATCCATGTCGGCGGTGGCGTAGAACGGCGCCAGGTCGGGTCCCACCGCCACCCGCGCCGCGCCCGTCAGCGTCGCCATCGACACGATCAGCTCCGGCGACCCCTCGTCCGCCAGCGCCAGCGCATCGGCCAGCACCAGCCGGCCCTCGGCATCGGTGTTGTTGATCTCGACCGTCAGCCCCTTGCGACTGGTCAGGATGTCGCCCGGACGAAACGACGCGCCCGACACGCTGTTCTCGACCGCGGGGATCAGCACCCTCAGCCGCATCGCCGCCCCCGAGGCCATCAGCATCTGCGCCAGACCCAGAACGTTGGCGGCGCCACCCATGTCCTTCTTCATCAGCCCCATCGACGCGCCCGGCTTCAGGTTCAGCCCGCCGGTGTCGAAGCAGACGCCCTTGCCGACCAGCGTCACCGCCGGACCCGACTTGCCCCAGCTCATGTCGATCAGGCGCGGCGCCCGCGGGCTGGCGCGTCCGACGGCATGGATCATCGGCAGGTTCGCCTCCAGCAGCGCCTCGCCCTCGGTCACCGTCACCGCGGCCCCGAACCGGCCGGCAAGGTCGCGTGCAGCCGCCTCCAGTTCGTCCGGCCCCATATCCGAGGCCGGCGTGTTGATCAGGTCGCGGGCCAGCGCCTCTCCTGCCGCAATCGTCTCCAGCCGCCCGGCATCCACGCCCGCGGGCGCGACGAGGTCCGCCTTCGGACCCGGCGCCGAGGCGTAGCGGTCAAAGCGGTACCCGGCCAGCAGCCAGCCCAGCGCCGCCTCGGCCAACCGGGTATCGGCCAGCTCTGTCTCCAGCCGCCACAGCCCGCCGGGCAGCTTGCCCCGCAGTAAGGCCACTGCGAAGCGCTTGCGCTCCCAGTCCCTGGCGTCGCCAAGTCCGCCGGCCGCGGCCATGATCGCACCGTCCGCACCGGGGATCAGCACCGTCTCGCCCGCCTTGGCCGCGAAGCCCGCCGCTTCCACCCAGGCCCGGGCCGCAGGCTCCAGGACCGACAGGAAAACCGCCAGCCCCTCCTTGGTCACAAGGTACAACGGCCGCGAGGTGCCGTCGGCGGCGGCGAATGTCAGTTTGCTCACGTCACTGGTCTCCTGCAGATCGCTTATGCGAACCCTAGGACAACCTTGCGCGATGCGAAATGGCCCTCCGCGCTCAGATCCGGCGGTAGGCGAATTCCAGAACCGACGCCAGCGAGGCCTCGCCCACCCGAACGGCCCGCGCCACGACGGCGGAAAGCGCCACATCGTCGCCCGCACCGATCAGACCCGCGGCCTGCCGCGCGACCGCCGCGCTCTGGGCAAGACCCAAATCCTCGGACAGGACCGCCAGCATCGCGGCCTGGCTGGCAAGACGATCGAACTCGCCCGCCGACCACGCGGCCTCGACCGCGGAAAGACAGACGATGAACTCCTCGAACAGATCGTCGGCCTGGGCCATTGCGTGGGCCGCCCCGGATTTCAGAACAAGCGATTGGAACGCACCCGTATCGAGACAGACGGCCTCGACCGGATGCAGGATGACGACATCCTGCAGCAACATGGATACCCCTTTCCCCTCAGAAAGAACGCTCTCTCGATAATTGCCCCCGACGAAGAAATGCTTGATACAGGCAATGAATGTGCCAACAGTTTGAAAAGAAACCTCCGGATTCAGATGAAAACCGCGCGTCCCCTGCCAAGCTACCTCGTCCAGCGTTATCACGGATGGCGCGCGACGACGTTTTCGGAAAACCACGCTTGGTACAAACGCCTGGCAAGCGAAGGCCAGCGCCCGCGGGCCATGATCGTTTCCTGCTGCGACAGCCGCGTGCACGTCACCTCGATCTTCGGCGCGGATTCGGGTGAATTCTTCATTCACCGCAACATCGCCAACCTTGTCCCGCCCTACGAGGCGGATGGCGAGCCGCACGGCACCTCGGCGGCGGTCGAATATGCCGTGACCTCGCTGAAGGTGGCGCACCTGATCGTCATCGGGCATTCCAATTGCGGCGGGGTGATGGGATGCCACGCCATGTGCTCGGGAAAGGCGCCCGAGCTGGAAGAGAGGTCCAGTTTCGTCGGCCGCTGGATGGATATCCTGCGGCCCGGCTATGAACGGGTAGCCGGCGTCGGGGACGAGAAGGATCAGATCAAGGCGCTCGAAATGCAGGCCGTCCTGATCTCGCTCGAAAACCTGATGACCTTTCCTTTCGTCCGGGAAGCCGTCGACAACGACGAGTTGACCATCCACGGTCTGTGGACCGATATCGGCGAAGGCGGGCTGCTTCAATATGACAGTGACAAAGACGCTTTCCAGCCTGTCTGAAGCCGCTATATCCCTGCCTCATGGGTGACATCCTTTCTCTTGCCGCGACCAACCTGATCTCGCCGATCATCCTGTCGTTCGTCCTGGGCGTCGTGGCCGCGCTGGCGCGATCCGACCTGACCATTCCCGAAGCGGTCGCAAAGGGGATGTCGATCTATCTGCTCTTCGCCATCGGCTTCAAGGGCGGCGCGGGTGTCGCGGCTCACGGTGTCGACGCTACGCTGGTGGCAACGCTTGTCGCCGGTCTTGCGCTATCCTTCGCGCTGCCCTTCATCGCGTTCTACCTGCTTCGGGTCCTGACCCCCTTGGGGCTT
Organism: Silicimonas sp.; assembly: GCA_040220415.1. Taxonomy (GTDB): domain Bacteria; phylum Pseudomonadota; class Alphaproteobacteria; order Rhodobacterales; family Rhodobacteraceae; genus JAVJUV01. Next base: position 91,096 of record JAVJUV010000010.1, on the reverse strand, counting down.
GTCGAACGCGCGGCAGTGGCGGCGCACTATGGCTCGATCTCGATCGTCACCTTCGTCGCTGCCACGTCGGTACTCCAGTCCCGTGGCCTCGACTCCGAGGGATACATGGTGGCCGTGGCGGCCGTGATGGAAGCGCCCGCTATCCTTTAGGCGCTCTGGCTGGTGTCGCGCGGCAACGGGAACGCAAACGTGGATGCCGGGCTTTACCGCGAGATCCTGTTCAACGGGTCCATCGTCCTTCTCGTGGGCTCGTTCCTGATCGGGGCCGTCACCGGGCAGGACGGGCTCGACAAGATCGCCCCGTTCATCGTGGCCCCCTTTCAGGGCGTCCTCTGCCTTTTCCTGCTGGACATGGGGCTGGTCGCCGGTCGCGGGTTGCGCGACAGCCGCGGCGATCTGGGCGGAGGCGCCATCGCCTTCGGCATCGTCATGCCGCTGATCGGCAGCGCCTTCGGGTTGCTCGCGGCCCTCGCAATCGGCCTCTCGCCGGGCGGCGCGGCGCTTTTGATGACGCTCTCGGCCTCGGCCTCCTATATCGCCGTGCCCGCGGCGATGCGGGTGGCATTGCCCGAGGCGCGCCCGTCGATCTATCTGACGCTGTCTCTCGGCGTGACCTTCCCGTTCAATCTGACAATCGGAATCCCGGTCTATACCGCCTTGGCCGGCACATTCGCAGGAGGCTGACAGCATGGAGATGCATCAGGCCAAACGTGTCGAAATCATCATCGAAGCCCCGCTGGAGCGGCGTCTGACCGACGCGCTGACCGACGCGGGCGTCACCGGCTATACGGTTCTGCCCGTTCTCGGCGGATCGGGTCGCTCGGGCCGCTGGAGCCGGGAAGGACAGGTCTCCAGGGCCAGCGGCATGGTCGCGGTCGTCTGCCTGATCCGGCCCGACCGTCTGGACGCGCTGCTCGACGCCGCTTTCGCGGTCGTCGAGCGTCACATCGGCGTGGTTTCCGTCACCGACGCAGGCGTGCTGCGCGCGGAACGTTTCTGACCTTCAGGCCCGGGACAGCGGGCGGCTCCTGACCGAGCGGAAGACAGGCCCCTGAGGTGTCTCCCGCTTGCGATCCGGCGTCGGGACGGACGCCGTGACCGGCTTCTTTTCGACCGCGCGGGACTTGGACGGCGCGGACTTGGACGAGAAGATTGAGAAGATCATGTCGGAACACTCCGAGATTACTGGTTACTGGCACAAGAACCGCCGCCTAGAGGCGTGCGGCGTAGACAAAAATCCCCGAGACCGTCCGCGCCCTCCGGCGCTGGCTTCGCGCGCCTGACAGGTCCACCACGTCCGCAGGCTTTTCCGCCTCCGGCCCGATCCTGCCCTGCGGCGGCTGAAACGTCAGTATTCGCGCCGTCATCGCGCCTGCACCGCCCGTCGCGGCAACGTCTTCGGGATCGGAACCCAGCCGCCTCCGCAGTCTTTGAACGATGTCGTCGGATATACGCGCCATGCTTCGGTTCTCGGGATAACTCGCTTTCCGCCGCCCAAACTCCGGGCGAAATGTGGCAGGATTCGTGACAAAATAAGGCGCAATTGTGGCGTGACCGCGCCTGAACTGTGTTTGTCCACAGTCCGCCGCCGGATTCTGGCCGCAATTCCCTTGCTATCAAGGCTTGTCCGCCGGCAGCGCCGTCGGGCCGGCACGGAATGGAAAATTTCACCCGCCCGACACGCCCATTTCGCGCCCGAAAACAATCCGCGGCGTACCACCCGGGCTTGTGCGCGAACCCGATACAATCGAAAAAGGGCCGCCCCGGCAGGACGGCCCCGATCTCGCGCAATCAAAGGCGCATCACGCCTTCTGCAGCACCCGATTCCCCAGCAGTTCGGCGATCTGCACCGCGTTCAGAGCCGCCCCTTTCCGCAGGTTGTCGCTGACGCACCACAGGTTCAGCCCGTTGTCGATCGTCGAGTCCTGCCGGATCCGGCTGATGAACGTCGCATAGTCGCCCACGCAGTCCAGCGGCGTCGCGTAACCGCCCGCCTCGCGCTTGTCGATCACCATGATGCCCGGGCTTTCGCGCAGGATGTCCCGCGCCTCGTCCTCGTCCAGGAACTCTTCCGTCTCGATGTTGATCGCCTCGGAATGACCCACGAACACCGGCACCCTCACGCAGGTCGCCGTCACCTTGATCTTGGTGTCCACGATCTTCTTGGTCTCGGCGACCATCTTCCACTCTTCCTTGGTGGACCCGTCGTCCAGGAAAACGTCGATATGCGGGATGACGTTGAAGGCGATCTGCTTCTGGAACTTCGACGGCGCCACTTCCTGACCCGGCACATAGCAGCCCTTGGTCTGGTCCCAAAGCTCGTCGATGCCTTCCTTGCCCGCGCCGCTGACCGACTGGTAGGTGCTGACCACCACACGCTTGATCGTCGCGCGGTCGTGCAAGGGCTTCAGCGCCACCACCATCTGCGCGGTCGAGCAGTTGGGGTTCGCGATGATGTTGCGGTTGCGGACCATCTCGATCGCGTCGGGGTTCACCTCGGGCACGATCAGCGGAATGTCCGGCTCGTAGCGGTACAAGGACGAGTTGTCGATCACCACGCAGCCCGCCTTGGCGGCCTTCGGGGCATAGATCTTCGTGGCGTCCGAACCGATGGCGAACAGCGCCATGTCCCAGCCCGAGAAATCGAAAGTCTCCAGGTCCTTGGTCTTCAGGGTCCTGTCACCATAGCTGACCTCGGTGCCCAGCGACTTGCGGCTGGCAAGCGCCACCACTTCATCGGCAGGGAACTGGCGCTCGGCCAGGATGTTCAGCATTTCGCGGCCCACGTTTCCGGTGGCGCCGACGACAGCGACGCGATAGCCCACTTTGACCTCCTATGGTTCGGGACGTGGGCGTATAACAAGGGCCGGGGCCAGATGAAAGCGAAACCGTAGGACGGGGCTTTCCGCGCCCGTCCCAGCTTACCAGCGCACCGCACGCCGGATAGGCGGCCCGGGAACAACCGTGATTTGTAGTAGTTTCGGAGGACAGACCCACACCGCGATGTTGTGCATCATGGTTCCGCCTGCGCGTACCGATTGGACCCGTTACGATGGAATACGCGAGTTCTTACCGGTTCGCAGGATCAAGATTCTGACCGGTGGAGGGCCCATTCATGCATAAATTCAGTCGCACGTCACGGTACCGCAATCTACTTAATTGTGTGCCGATATTATTGGTTTCCGGAGCATTATCCGCGGCGGCCGGCGAGGTCGATCTTGAACGTGCGGGATGCCCCGAACCTCCGGCTGCTGGCAGGTTCATGTCCGTGCACATGATCCTGGATGGCAACGGCACGGCGCGAGAATGCGTGATCTCGGCTGAGCCTGCCGATTTCTGCGAACAGTACCATTCATTCGAAGAGGGCTTTCTCTGCCTCGGACTGACGCATAATCCCAGACCTGACATCACCGCCGCAGAGACGACGAACTCACTCAGGGTCGACCGTCTAGTCATCGATGGCGAAGAGGTCGAGGAAAGCTACGGAAAGACGATCCATCGTCGGGATCTGGCAACCGGCCCTTCGGGAGAGACCTACGATGTCCTTGCAGAGCAGAAGGTCGGAGACATGACTTATTCGCTTGTCGTCAATGTCAGCGCGGTTCCTGACGGCGCCGTGCAGTTCAACTCGGTTCGGGTGACTTACAACGATTGACCGCCGCGTCTGGCACGCAGGTCCGATCAGACGGCGCGACACTGCCTGCAAGGGCCGAATGGCCGAACTCGGTGTCCAACAAGGGGCCGGTTTGGGTTAACCTCGGGCTCATGACGATTGAGTCCACCGAACACCTTGATACCCTGAAGAGCGATCATGAGGCCGTCGCGGAAGTCATTCGCGCTGAAACGCTGGCCTTTCAGCGCCGGGACTTCGATGCCTGGTCTGACTGCTTCGTGACAAACGAACACACGCATGACGTTCTTGTTTCATCTGTAGCCGGTCTGAGCGTTCTGGAAGGCTGGCCGGCCGTTGCGGCGCACATGCAGCGGGTCTTCCGCGACGGGCTTACTTCCGAGCTTGTCGAATTTGGTCAGGAGAACATGCGGATCAATCTATCGTGCGATGTGGCGTGGGCCGTGTTCGACAGTTGGTCGAAAACAGGCGACGGCGCGAACTTGAAAAGCTTTGATGTCCGCATTCTGCAACGCGTCTCAGGGCGTTGGAAAATCGTTTTCAACGCGTTCATTCAACGCGAGATCGATGGCGCGAGCGGAAATGTCCTTGGACTGAATGGAATGGGAAATGTCACCTGGGCAAGTCCGGCGGCGATCGAGGCGCTGAGAAGTCATCCGGTACTGACCATAATTGCCGGGCGTCTTCGTGCAAGAAGAGCAGATTGGGACAAGTCGCTGCAAAGCGCCCTGGCGGACGCCGCAGGCCACCACGGATTCTTCGAAACGCACAAGGCCGCTCACGAGTTCGGGGGACCTGCACGTTATCCGGTCATTCTCGGCCAGACAGAAGACGGCGGTGTCGCCATCGTCCACATTTCGATCCGGGACTGTGTGACGTACGTGCGCATCAGCGGAGACGAAGACCTCGAACGCCGGCTTCAGTTTGCAAAACGGGTGTTCGGCCTGTCAGAGGGGCAAGTGCGCGTGGCGCGCGGGATCGCCCTGGGTCAAGGCCTCAAAGGTCTGGCGGAAAGCCTGGATATCCGCGTGACCACCGCACGAACCCATCTGTCGCGGATTTACGAAAAAACCGGGGTCAGAACGCAGACCGCGCTTGTGCGCCTGCTGCTGAGCGTGGGGTGAAATACGCCGACGGACAAGTATTCCTTCACCCTCTGGTCGTCGGGGGCACGGACGTGGTCGAGTTCCAGGCGATCTGCCGCCATTCGCTGGCTCGACGCCCACACTGATCCAAAACCACCAACCCCTTACCACGGCGTTAACCTTCCTTAACGCACGCACCCCGAATGGGGGCGAATACCCCCTGAAACCGACCCTTCCACCGACAGAATACCGACGTAATACCGACGTGATACCGACGTTGCGATTCCGGCCCTCTGCCCAATGAAACAAGGCGTTTACGATTTTCGCCGTTGCGCGCAACGCCCCACGGCGCACGCCCCCTTAACCTCTGCCCCGCAACAGCCTACACTTCGCGCCCATGAACCATGATCTTCCCTATCGCCCGTGCGTCGGCGTTGTCCTTGCCAACCCGAAGGGCCTTGTTTTCACCGGCGAGCGCGCCGACACCCCCGGCGCCTGGCAGATGCCCCAGGGCGGGATTGACGAAGGCGAAAGCCCCCGTGCGGCGGCGTTGCGCGAGCTGGAAGAGGAAACCGGCGTGCCCAAAACCCTCGTTTCTGAAGAGGCCGAGACAAGCGATTGGATTCATTACGACTTACCCGATCACCTGCTGGGGAAGGTCTGGAAAGGCAAATATCGCGGCCAGAAACAGAAGTGGTTTCTGCTGCGGTTCCGCGGCGTCGATGCCGACATAGACATCACGAAACACCATAGGGAGTTCACCCGATGGCGCTGGTCAACGCCCGATGAAGTTCTTGAAAACATTGTCCCATTCAAGCGCCACGTTTATCGGCAGGTGATCGATTCCTTCCGGGAAAGCCTGGCCCCGTGACCCGCCTTCTCGCTTTCCTTCTGCTCCTCGCCGGCCCCGCTCAGGCCCTCTCCTGCCTTCCCCCGGACGCCGTCCGGCTCTATACTCAAGCCGCTGAAAGCGAAGATCTTTTCGCCATCTTCATCGGCCGCCTCGACCCCGAAATTCCCATCGAGGTTCCCGAGATTCCGAACGACGGCACCCTTCACGAGGATCAGGAAGCCACCACCAGAACCCGCCTGACTGGCCACCTCCTCGGCCCCGATGACTTCACACGCCCCGTCGATCAGGAGATCGATGTCAGGGTAACATGTCTCTCCATATGGTGCGGCAGCCCAATCACGGATCGCGACATCTTGGGGGCTTTGCGCCTGACCGGCGATGTCCCGGAACTGGAAATCGGCCCCTGCGGCAGCAATGCGATGGTGCTGGAACAGGCGGATCTGGACGCCCTGCTAAGGTGTCACCGGTCCGGAGATTGCACGGTTGAATAGGGCAAAGTCCGGGACGAGAGACACGGGATGGGGACAGCGGAAACTCCGTCCCGGACCTTGCGGAGGCGTCATCATCATACTCACCCACTCGTTCGACCGACGCCCCCGCCCCCGAACCGGGTCACTCGTTACGCCTTGTTTTTGTCGGCCGGTGGGTGCGATTGGATAAAATGATCCACCACCAGCCGACGGTCTGAAAAGTTGTTTTCCAATTCGACGGCCTTGCGTCCGTCCACTGAAATCTGCGCCACCGCTCCCCTCTCGCGCAATCACGGTAGAGCGTCCTGCGTGAGCCGCCCGTGAATTCCGGGGCGTTTGCGTGAAGGTGATTTTTCAAGAAGGGTGGAAATGAGAACAAAACGTGAATATCTTGTCGGTCAGACGAGTCGCGAACAAGTATCGATCAGAAAAAGGAACCGTCGAAGGTGGGCTTTGCCGAACTCGACATAACCTCCAACTTCACTTTTTTGACAGGCGCCTCTCATCCGGAGGAGTATGTGGATCGCGCCGCGATTCTGGGCCTGAAGGCAATTGCGATCACCGACGAGAACTCGGTCGCCGGTATCGTGCGCGCTCACGCGCGGGTCAAGGAAATCGCCCGGCAGGTAAAGGAACGGCAGGAAACCGAGCTGATCGGACCGACTCTGCCGGTGAACGGCTGGGCGCCCAAACCCTTCATCCACGAAAGCTATCCCGGCGGAGCGGCACGTCGAAAGAACGGGACACTGGCGCCGGAAGAGGTAGAGGCATTCCCGGATGGACCGAAGGCCGCCTTCGAGACGCGCATCACACCCCCACCGATGGACGCAAGCGCTGCAATCCTGAACGTACCGCGACTGATCCCCGGCGCGCGGATTGTCCTGGACACCGGTTTTGCCGTGACCGCCCTGCCAAGGGACCGGGTCGGATGGGGACGGCTCTGCCGGTTGATCTCACGTGGGCGGCTTCGGGCCGAAAAGGGGTCATGCCTTCTGCACATGGAAGATCTTCTGGATTTTGGCGAAGGACTGGCGCTTCTTCTGCACCCGCCACGACAAGACAGGACCGCATGGCTGAAACAGGCGGAACGGTTGCGGCGCCGCTTTGGACCGGCATGTCATCTGCTCATGGCACCCCATTACGATGGGCAAGACCCCGAACGCTTCGACCGGCTGACAAGGCTGGCCGCGCGGCTTGGGATCAAGACGTTGGCCAGTGCATCACCGCGCATGCATCATGGCGTTCGCCGCAAGCTGGCGGATGTGCTGACAGCGATCCGCACCGGCGTGAAGGTTGACGACCTGGGACGCTCTGCGCTGGCGAATTCCGAGCATCGGCTGAGGTCGGAAAACGAGATGAGATACTTTCTTGGTGTTCATTCTGATGCCTTGGATCGGGCAGTCGAACTGGCCGACAGTCTGACCTTTTCCCTGGAAGAACTGCGCTATGAATATCCCTCGGAAATTGCAAAAGGAGAGACCGCCTCGGAGCGGCTGAGGCGTCTGGCCTATGAGGGACTGAAGTGGCGTTATCCCTCGGGCGCGTCAGACCATGTACGCCAGCTTCTGGAACATGAACTGACGCTGATCGCCAAGTTGAAGTACGAGCCCTATTTCCTAACGGTCCGCGACGTGGTGGCCTTTGCCCGGTCACGGAACATCCTCTGCCAGGGTCGGGGCAGCGCGGCCAATTCGGTAGTCTGCTACTGCCTGGGCGTCACCAGCGTCAGTCCGGAAGTCGGTACTATGGTCTTCGAACGGTTCGTCAGCGAGGCGCGGGACGAGCCGCCGGATATCGACGTCGATTTCGAGCATGAGCGGCGCGAGGAAGTAATCCAGCACATCTACACGCGCTACGGTCGGCAGCGCGCGGGGCTTTGCGCCACGGTGATCCACTATCGCGGCAAGCGCGCGATCCGCGAGGTAGGCAAGGTCATGGGGCTGAGCGAAGACACGATCAGTGCGATCTCGTCCCAGCTGTGGGGGTTCTTCGACACGTCCGGAATGGCCGACAAGCAGCTGCGCGAAATCGGGCTGGACCCGAATGACCGGCGGTTGAAGCAGACGCTGGAGCTGATCTTCGAGATCCAGGGTTTTCCCCGGCACCTGTCCCAACACGTCGGCGGGTTCATCATCACCGAAGGGCGGTTGGACGAATTGGTGCCGATCGAGAACGCCACGATGGAAGACCGCACGGTGATCTGCTGGGACAAGGATGATATCGACGCACTTGGCATCCTGAAGGTCGATGTGCTGGCGCTGGGAATGCTGAGCTGTATCCGTAAGGGGTTTGACCTGATCCGAAAGCACCACCAGATCGATTATACACTCGCCACACTACCGCCCGAGGATCCCGCCGTCTACGACATGCTGTGCAAGGCGGACAGTCTGGGTGTCTTCCAGGTGGAAAGCCGTGCCCAGATGAACTTTTTGCCGCGTATGAAGCCGCGCTGCTTCTACGATCTTGTGATCGAGACAGCGATCATACGGCCCGGTCCGATCCAGGGGGACATGGTGCATCCCTACCTGCGGCGTAGAAACGGCGAGGAGAAAGTGTCATTTCCGTCCGATGCATTGGGAAGGGTTCTGGGAAAAACGCTCGGGGTACCGCTTTTCCAGGAACAGGCGATGCAGATCGCCATTGTCGGCGCAGGCTTTTCACCTGAAGAGGCCGATCGGTTAAGGCGCGCACTTGCCACCTTCAAGAAACACGGCAACGTCAGTGAGTTTCGCACAAGATTCCTGAAAGGCATGCGCGAAAACGGTTACGATCAGGACTTTGCCGAGCGCTGTTTCAATCAGATCGAAGGCTTCGGCTCTTACGGTTTTCCCGAAAGCCACGCGGCCAGCTTCGCGCTTCTGGTCTATGCTTCCAGCTGGCTGAAGTGCCATCATCCCGGGATCTTCGCCTGCGCTTTGCTAAACTCGCAACCGATGGGGTTTTACGCCCCTGCCCAGATCGTGCGCGATGCCCGAGACCACGGGGTCGAGATACGTCCACCCGACATAAATGCCTCTACCTGGGACAACCAGATGGAGCCCGATGGCAAAGGCGGTCTCGCCTTGCGTCTTGGATTCCGCCAGATCAGGTCCATGCGCGAGGAAGAGGCAACCTGGATCGCCGCGGCCCGTGGCAATGGATATCAGAAGGTAGAAGACGTCTGGCGACGCGCCGGGATTGAACCACGCCTGTTGCGCGTATTGGCCGAAGCGGATGTGTTCGCCCCTTTGGGATTGAGCCGTCGTGATGCGCTTTGGGCCGCAGCCGCGATCAGCGCAGCAAAGCCACTACCCTTGTTTGCGGGCGACATCGACGGCGAAGGAATCGAGGAAACCGCCGCTCATCTGCCCGAAATGACACCGGGCGAGCATGTGGTAGAAGACTATGTCGCGATGCGCCTTACCCTGCGCGCGCATCCAATGGCTTTTCTGCGGCACCGCCTGACGCCCGGCACACCGCCTATCGCCAAGATCCCCCGGCCACCTTGGGGATCAGGCATCGCGCAAGGAAAAGGTCTGGTCCAGACAGATATCTGGGGAGCCGAACCGGGCGCTCCCAACCCCGACACTACCGCGTCGCCGTATAGCCCCCGCCGGCAATGAACCGGTATTCCGCACCACTGTTCGGATCGACGCGGACATCCATCCCCAACAGTCCGCTGCTCTCAAGCGCGTCCGTTCCGTAGAAAGCGCCGCCGATCTGCGAATTGGACAGACAAACCGCGTTCGTACACGTCATGGAGTCCATTGAACCCGTGAAACCATTGCCTTCGATAGGTGCCGCGAAAGACGTGGAAAAGACCGTTCCGTCATAGACAAAGGAACCATCAAGGTCACCACTGACCGAATTGCTGCCGAAATCTGCCGCCAGACTGATGGCGCCGAAGTAGTATTCCTCACTGCTGACCACGGCCCCTGACGATGGATCGAGAACCTGTCCGAAACCCTCGAAGGCGCCGTTGTAGGTCACGCTGCCAACAAGAGCCGCGATTTCGTCCGGATCAGTCTCGTACCCGAACGCGAAGAAGGCCTCGGTATCGAACTCGTTCGTCAAAACTGGCGTCGCGCCGTAGGTATAGGAATAGACCGACCCGGTACCGGACACGACACCGGTCGTGTTGACATAATTCGCCCATGCGGTCTGACCGTTGGAAGCAGGCGCAGCCCCAGCGACGAAGTTAAGCGTCTCGCCATTGAGCGTGATCGTCATGTTGTCCAGGTTGCCGGCGATATCCCCTGCGGCAAGAGACATCGTTTCATCCGAGATTAACAACCGGGTGGAGCCGGATTCCCAGTCAGTGACAGCCCGCACAACCTTCACTTTCATCGAACCCGCCGTCTCAAGGTCCGCCACGACAGAGGCCGGGACCGCAAAAGGCAAACCATTGCCGGAAGCCCCAGCGTCGCGGCTTCCCAGAAAGAGAGAGTTGTTATCGGACGCAAAAAATCCGGTTCCCGCGGAACACGCGCCGAAACCTGCAAACGCCAGAATTGCTATCGAATAAGATGATTTCATGTCCAAGATCCACCCAGCCCGTCTGTTCCACAACGCCTTCCGTCAAGTTACAGAAAAATGACAGTCGGCATTAGATCGTTGCTGACGGCTCCTGCCAAACAGGCGAGGATTGTCGACATTAAGGCAACACAGGGTTTCTGGAATCGCCAGGAAACTGGACGGCGCAAGCTGCTGACAGGAAATGACAGCAGACGAACGTGACCTGATCCGATGATTGGATTAGACGTCCTCCATGACAAATCCAATCGATGAAAAGCCGCGCTGCTTCGGTTCAAACTCGGAACTTTATGCCCACTACCACGACACAGAGTGGGGAGTGCCGGTGCACGACGACAGGTTACTATTCGAAATGCTTGTCCTCGAGGGTGCTCATGCCGGGTTGTCCTGGGAAACGATCCTGAGGAAACGGGAAGGCTACAGAGCCGTATACCACGGCTTCGACATAGAGCGCGTCGCGGCCATGACTGACGCAGAGCTCGCTTCAGCACTACAGAACCCCGCCATTGTCAGACACCGCCAGAAAGTCCCCTCCGCCCGCCAGAATGCAAAAGTATTTCTGGAAATTCAGAGACAATCTGTAACCTTTTCCGACTGGCTTTGGTCTCATGTCGATGGGACGCCGCTTGTCGGCGACTGGTCAACACCTAAAGATATCCCAGCATCAACTCCGCTTTCAGACAAAATCTCTAAAGATCTCAAAAAGCGCGGCATGAGTTTTGTGGGAACAACGATAATCTACGCTTATCTCCAGGCCATCGGCGTGGTGAACGACCACTGGCAAGGCTGCTGGCGATACCGGGCTTGATTGGTTTCGACGTCCTCGATCCCGGGAAAATCAACCGTCGACCCGCATTATGCGCCCATCAAAGACACCCGACTATCGCAACTTTCGAAGTATTTCGTAACTTGAATAGCCATCCGGGATCATGCCGACCGAAGCCTGAAACCGGCGAATAGCCTGAATCGTATTCGGACCGATAATGCCATCCACCCCTTGGGTGTTGAAACCACGCGCGGTTAACAGGCGTTGCATTTCTTTTTTCTCAGTGAAGCGCAGATTTCGATCTTCGCGAGGCCATCCGGACATTAGCGGACCAGCCCCGGCAATCCGATCGGAAAGATGCCCGACACCGATCACGTAGGCATCGGCGGTGTTGTACCGCTCGATCACGTGGAAATTGTCGAAGATCATGAACGCTGCACCCTGCGCACCCGCAGGCAGCAGGATAGAGGCTTTTCCGTAGTTCGGTACCTGCCTGCCATTAACGTCCCTGACGCCCATCGCGGCCCATTCCGAGGGGTTTTTCTTGATCCTCTCACCCGTCAAACGATAGTCAAACCCTCTGGGCAATGCGACTTCGACACCCCAAGGCTGACCCTTTTGCCATCCGAAACGCTTCAGATAAGCAGCCGTCGAAGCCAGTGCGTCTGCCGGATCGTCGGACCAGATGTCACGTCTGCCATCTCCGTGAAAATCAACTGCGTATGACAAATACGAAGTGGGTATGAATTGCGTGTGCCCCATGGCACCAGCCCAACTTCCAGTCATCCGTGAGGGAGCGACGTCACCGGACTGAATAATCTTGAGCGCCGCAATTAACTGGGCCTCGAAAAATTTCCCCCGCCTGCCATCGAAGGCCAACGTCGCAAGCGATTCAATCAGGGGAAGGTCTCCTCTGAAAGTGCCATAGGCGCTTTCCAATCCCCAAATGGCAGTGACGACCTCAGCCTCAACACCGTAGCGTCCCTCGATTTCCGCCAGCAGGCGCTTGTTGGCCCGCAATGCTTCCCGACCGTTCCTGACTCTTGTGTCGGATGCCGCGCTGTCGAGGTATTCCCAGATCTGCTTGGTAAACTCGGATTGGTTCCGATCTTTTTGGACTACACCGGTATTGTATCGAACGCCCCGGAATGCAGCATCAAAAACGTTGTCTCGAATACCAGCTGCACGCGCCCGCGCGCGGAAGCCGTCGATCCAGCGGGAAAATGCCAGATTCGAACTGGACGCTTGAGCCAGCATGACTGGTGCCTCCTCTGAAGGCCGGGGCTTCGGGGGAACTGACACTTCGGGAGCTGAACCGGCTGGGCTTGCCATCGCCAGTGTAAGCCCCAGAAGCACGATCATTTTGGATCGCATGGGACACCTGCTTTTTTAGTACCTGCTCAAGCTCAGAGTATCGGGATTCGCGTCACTCAGAAAGTGTCTTCCGATGAATGCGCGGCAGCTTGCCGTATATCATCGGCGAGTGCGGATTACCTTGCGCTTGACCTTTTGCGATTTTTTCAAGGATTTAGCTGGCTTCCGGCGAATGGGCTTGCCGCCTTTGCGCCTGCGTCCTTGAGGAATCGCGCCGCCGTCGATTTCGAGGAGTTCCAGCATCAGGCCTCCGGTCACCGGCACGGCTTCCGACAGCCTGACCGTCACCTTTTGACCAAGACCGATCGTCAACCCGGTATCGGCACCCATCAGTGTCTGACTGTCATGATCGAAATGGAAGTATTCGATTCCTATGGTTTGGACGGGAATCAATCCATCGGCGCCAGTCTCATCCAGCCGCACGAATGCACCGAAGCGCTGCACGCCAGATACTCGGCCTGTCATCTCTGTTCCGACGCGTTCGGATAGATAGGATGCGAGATAGCGGTCCGTCGTATCCCGTTCCGCAGCCATTGAACGGCGCTCCGTCTCCGAAATGTGTTGTCCAGTATCGTCGAGCCGCTCCATCTCATTCACGGTCAGACCGTCCTGACCCCAATTGTGCGCCTTGATCAAAGCGCGGTGCACGATCAGGTCTGCATATCGGCGGATCGGAGACGTAAAATGCGCATAGGCTTTCAGGGCCAGTCCGAAGTGACCGAAGTTCTCGGGTGAATAATACGCTTGGGTCATGGCGCGAAGCGTGGCCATGTTGATCAGTTCATCGTCGTCCGTCCCCTCGGCCTGGGCAAGAAGACGATTGAGATGTGCAGTTTTCAGAACCTGCCCCTTTGCCAGGACAAGGCCGGCGGCCTCGGCTGTCTCGCGTAGCGATTCCAACTTCTCGGTTGCAGGTTCTTCATGCACTCGATAGAGAAGTGGCTGGCGTTTACCCGATAGTGTCTCGGCGGCGGCAACATTGGCGAGTATCATGAATTCTTCTATCAATCGGTGTGCTTCGAGCCTGTCCTTGAATGCCACCGACCGAACACGCCCTTCATCGTCCAGCACAATCCGCCGTTCCGGCAAGTCCAGGTCCAGGGGCTGCCGTTCGGCGCGCGCCTTTTTCAGAGACTCGTAAGCCGCAAAAAGCGGCTTTAGCACGTCTTCCAGAAGCTTCTCAGTTCTGCCGTTGAGTTCTTCACCATCGACGGCCAACTGCACTTCTTCGTAGTTCAACGAAGCAATAGAACGCATCAGGCCACGTACGAACTTGTGACCAAGCTTTCGACCATTCGCATCGATCTGCATGCGCACGGCGATGCACGCGCGAGGAACCCCTTCGTGAAGAGAACATAGGTCACCCGAAAGCCGATCCGGCAGCATCGGCACGACGCGATCAGGAAAATATGTCGAATTACCTCGTTTCCATGCTTCCCTGTCCAGGGCGCTGCCCGGTGCAACATAATGCGCAACATCAGCGATCGCGACCCAGACAACATGACCGTCCGGATTCCTTGGGTCGTCATCGGGATGAGCGAAACATGCGTCGTCATGGTCGCGGGCATCGGAAGGGTCGATCGTGATCAACGCCATGTCACGCAGGTCTTCGCGCCCGTCGAGGCCGACAGGCTCCATGCTGTCGGCTTCGGCAATCGCCTTGTCGGAGAAGTCGTCTGGAATGCCGTGCTGATGAATGGCAATCAGGCTGACGGCCTTGGGCTGGGATGGATCCCCAAGCCGCGTAATGATCCGTGCCTGAGGCAATCCAATGCGGTTCTTGGGACCCGATTGCTCGGCTTCGACAAGTTCTCCGTCCCTTGCGCCGTGGATCGCATCGCTTCGCACCACCCACTCGCGGTCGGCGCCCTTATCGATCGGAACGATCCGACCTCCTTCCGCCGTCTTTCGAAAAATGCCCAGGATCTTTCTTGGGTTGGTGCCTATGCGTCGGATAAGACGCGCTTCGTATGCATGATCGTCCGCCTGCACGAAGTTGACTCGCGCCAGGATGCGGTCACCTTCGCCCAACGCGGGATCGGATGCGCGTGGCACCACAAGGGCCACTGGTTCCGGTCCCTCTCCTTGCCATTCCAGCGGTCGCGCGAAAAGGTCACCGTCCGAGCCGGGTCCGGTCACCAGAAGCACGGATACCGGCGGCAATCGATCAGGATCACGATAGGTCTTTCTTCGTTTTTCGAGATGTCCTTCTGCTTCCAGTTCCTTGAGCACGCGCTTCAACTCAATCCGATCGGCCCCCTTGATATCGAACGCCTTCGCGATATCGCGCTTGGAGGTCAGTGCCGGATTGTCAGAGATCCAATCGAGAATCTCTTCTTTTGAGGGGATACGTGCCATCTTCTCGCGCTACCATGTGCAGACATTCGCGTCACGTCTGTTTCGCGGCCAGCCACGCGTTCAATCCAAGGGTAGTGTAAACTACCTTGGCTTGAGGTCTTCGACTGTATCGACATCTGAAAGCGTATCAACGATAGCGATGGGGCCGGGAAGTGTCGGTAACGCATCGTCAAGTGTCTGCTTGGCAGACCACCGAACTCCGTGAAAAAGTCGGGCGGGCTGGCGTTGCGGATGACGCAAGCCAACCAACCAGAAGCCGCCATCGGTTGCCGGACCAATGACGCTGGCGGAATTGCCCAGGGCGGCAAAGGCTCTCTTGATGTGATCCTTGGTGATGGCCGGTATGTCTGCACCGATCAGAATGGCAGGCCCCCGAAAATGAGCGAGGGCAAAGGACATGCGATGGCCAAGATCTCCAGAGCCTTGCGGGATTCGCCGCAAGTCCCTCGGCCATACCCGGCTTGACTGTGCGGTTCGATCCGGTGCCACGGACAACACGAGTTCCCACCGTGGATCGCGGAGGCGACGGATCAGCCCGAGAGCCTGGTGGCGAAACCACCAAGCAGCATCGGTCATGCCGATACCGGCACCAAGACGCGTCTTCACCAATCCGGCCTTCGGCTGCTTTACCATGACGATCAGGGTCAGCCGCCTCAAAGCTCTTTGACCATCATTCGATGTGGAATGCCGGCATCCAGAAACTCGGTGCCAGACACATTGAACCCAAGGTCTTCATAAAAACCCACCGCATAGGTCTGCGCACCAAGAACAGCACGCCTGCATCCCTTTTTGCGAACCTCCTTGACTGCGAAGCGGACAAGCTGTTTTCCAATCCCCTTACCGCGGGCTTCTTTCAGTACCGCGACACGTCCGATCTTCCCGTCTCTGCCGGTCAGCAAGATACGAGCAGTTCCCACCGCCCTGCCATTGTCAGTTGCCAGTAGTTGGATCGCGTCGCGGTCCCGCCCATCGAGGTCATCAGCGGGGCTGACATTTTGTTCCTCGATGAATACCAACCGACGGATTCGAAGGACGGCCTCGAGGTCGCCAGTCACTTCGATCATCACCCGGCGAACCAGTCGCCAAGGATGCGCCGATAAATCGACTTCAGAGCATGGATCTGGGCGACTTCGACCCTCTCGTCGACTTGATGCATGGTCTTGCCAACAAGGCCGAACTCTACCACCGGACAATGCTTGCGGATGAAGCGCGCGTCGGACGTGCCTCCGGATGTCGACAATTCGGGCCGTAGCCCCGTCTCAGCCTCGACAGCCATCGCAACAAGTTCAGACAAGGGCCCCGGGGGGGTCAGGAAGCTCTCGCCGGAAACCTTCGTTTGCATCGTGATCCTGACTCCACTTTCCTCAGAGAGTCGGCGAGCCTCATCCATCAACCATTTGCTGATCGTCGCGGAAGTATGTGCGTCGTTGAACCGGATGTTGACCGTCGCCCTGCAGGTAGCCGGGATCACGTTGGCAGCCGGGTTGCCCGTGTCGAACGTCGTAGCGACAAGCGTTGAAGGATCGAAATGCTCAGTTCCATCATCAAGCTCCGCAGAAGACAGCCTGTCGATCAAACTGGCCAGAACCGGAACCGGATTTTTTGCCCGATGGGGATAGGCAGCGTGTCCTTGAACACCGCTCGCCGTGAAAAAGGCCGTCATCGAACCGCGGCGCCCGATCTTGATCATGTCACCCAGGCTCTCGGGACAGGTCGGCTCTCCGACCAGGCAAACCGTCATGCGTTCACCGTTCATCTCCATCCAATCAAGGATCGCGGACGTTCCGTCGACGGCATCACCTTCCTCATCGCCAGTTACGGTGATCAGGATTGCGCCATCCGGTGGTGTCTCGGCTACGAACTCGATTGCAGCCGAGACAAACGCGGCAACACCCGATTTCATGTCGGTCGTTCCGCGGCCCAGCATCCAACCTTCACGAGTGACTGCTCCAAATGGATCATCTGTCCAGTCCGACGGGTCGCCCACGGGAACTACATCGGTATGGCCATTGAACCCGAAAGTTCTTGGATTCCCCTTGCCACCCCAGCGGGCAACAAGGTTGGCAATCCCTCCCCGATCTGCACGGAAGCATTGGAACCCCGCTTCCGACAACAAATCCTGCAAAAGGTGGATCGCTCCACCCTCTTCAGGGGTCACCGAAGGGCACTGTACGAGACGTGCCGTTAATTTAGCGGCGTCAACTTTCATGATACACTGCTAGCGTGGTGATCTTGCCGCTGCAACTTCAAGCCCAACGATCAAAGCAATGAAATCGCATTTGCCAGAGCCGAAGGTTGCTGAATGACTTGACGAGCGCCCTGCCATTCCAGTTCGGCGCCATAGCCCCAACTGACCGCTATGGATGGCATTCCTACATCAGCGGCTGCAGCAATGTCATGGTGTCTATCGCCCACCATAACCGAATTCGCGGGATCTTCGCCGGTCAAGGCCAGAGCGTGCCGCAGCAGATCGCCTTTCCAATTGCGCGTTCCATCGAGCTCCGGGCCGAATTCGGCGGCCATCAGCGGAGCCAAGCCGAAATGCGCAGTTATTTCCCGCGCATATACGTGTGGCTTCGCTGTTGCGAGGTATAGCCTGCATCCTGCATCCGCAATCAATGCAAGGGCGGCATGAATACCTTCGTAGACCTTGGCGTCGAACATGCCTTC
Organism: Silicimonas sp.; assembly: GCA_040220415.1. Taxonomy (GTDB): domain Bacteria; phylum Pseudomonadota; class Alphaproteobacteria; order Rhodobacterales; family Rhodobacteraceae; genus JAVJUV01. Next base: position 73,377 of record JAVJUV010000010.1, on the reverse strand, counting down.
GGCCCGATAGTGACTGCGATAGGCCTCAAGTGCAGGCTCGGGATCCGTAAGTCCGATTTTCGCAAATGAATCAAGGAACGGCGGACCGATCATCCATGTCAGATCTGTCTCTGCAAGATCATTTCGCCCAATTGTGTTGAAAGCGTGCCGCAACGACGAAACTATCCCCGGACGGGAATCCACCAGTGTTCCATCCAGATCAAGAAAGACGGCTGTCATCGCGATCTTCCTCATAGAATGGTGTCATCTCGGCGACGATGACTGCGTTTTCTTCCAAGGCGCGCTTCATCAGCATGCGCTCCTCCTCACCGACCTCATGACCCTGTTCTTCACGTTCTCCGAGGGTTCCGTATCCCGTGACGTCCAAGGGTGCCAATCCAGCTTGCTTCAGGAGTTTGACGGTCTCGCGCACGGCCTCCGCCTCGTCTACCCCGCTCGAATAGCACAGAATTCCAGCACCGCTTGCGCCTTCTGGCAATCCGTCGTCGGCCGACCGGCCCACCTGAACGAGCAGCGTGTAGATCTCTTGCGTTCGTTTCCTGGTCTTATCTCCCATTCCGGCAGGCATAGGACCGGAAGTTGACCAAGTCTACAGCGACCAAGGTATTAGTGGGGCGATTTCCGGAGAAGCAGGTTCAATAGACTGAGGGCGTTCATAGAGATGACGCACGCCCGCCAAAACCGCCTTGGAGGGAAGATTCTCGGACAATTCGATCCAAACTTCGCCCGCGGCGCGGGGGACGGCCTCGTCTGCAATGGCTGAGATCAGTCTCTCATGTCCCTCTTCACGCAATGCACCCAGAACAGCCTCCGGTGCTTCCGTAAAACACTCGGCGGGGGTCGGCAAAGATGATATCGAGACGAGTCCAGTACGTGCCGCCGTTCGAAATCCATTCAGAAGCAGCGCCCTCACTGCCGGGTCTGACAGCCTGTAGTGATCTGAAAAGGCGTCCCAATTCCAGTACAGGCTATCGTCACCGCCACCCAGTTGAATGCGATCAAGAAGAAGGAACGCCGTCGCACATGTGAAGGCCGGGAAATCATCGTCTGGAAGGGCTGCTGCGAGAAGTACATCTCCGTACACTTTGTGATCATCCGGCAAAACAAAACATCCGCCCTGCCTCTCGAAAACGCTGCAAAGGTGCGCAAATTCCGCCTTGCCGGTCGAAACACGGGTTAACGCATTCCACCCTTCGGTGGCGATATAGGTTGTCAGGTCCGAAACAACCTGACGTATGCGGAAAACATCCGCCGAACTCTTAAACATCCGGACACTCTACCATTGACGAATGGCAGAATAGCGGCGACGGGAAACCTCATTGTTTACGATCTGCGAAAAATCCACCACATCAGGCGCGTGTGTGTTTCCTAGTCGCGAAGAAGTTCGTTGATTCCGGTTTTTGATCGCGTCTTTTCATCGACCCGCTTTACGATGACCGCGCAATAGAGACTGATTCCATTTTTCGATGGCATCGATCCGGCGACCACCACAGAGTACGGCGGAACTTCACCGTAAGAAACTTCGCCAGTCTCGCGATCCACGATCTTGGTGGATTTTCCAATAAAGACCCCCATGCCCAAGACCGAACCTTCGCGCACGATACATCCTTCGACCACCTCCGAACGTGCCCCGATGAAGCAGTTGTCTTCAATGATGGTCGGGCCAGCCTGCATCGGCTCAAGAACACCGCCGATCCCCACACCGCCTGACAAGTGCACATTCTTGCCGATCTGAGCGCAGGATCCGACGGTCGCCCAAGTGTCCACCATCGTTCCGGAATCGACGTACGCACCAAGATTCACAAATGACGGCATGAGAACGACACCGGGTGCAATGTATGCGGACTTGCGAACGACACAGTTGGGAACAGCGCGAAATCCTGCTGACCGCCAGTCCTCGTCACTCCAGTCCTTCCACTTGCTGTCGACCTTGTCCCACCAGGAACCGCCCTGAGGCGAACATGATTGCTGCTCCATGTCCTTTAGTCGAAAGCCCAGAAGGACTGCCTTCTTCGCCCACTGGTTTACATGCCACGCACCGTCCTCATCACGCTCAGCCACCCGAAGCATGCCGGAATCAAGGGCGTTCAATGTCTCCTCGATTGCCTCCCGAGTCTCGCCCGTAGTGGCAGGAGTGATCCTGTCACGGGTTTCCCACGCGGTTTCGATGACGGCTTCGAGCTGGGCATTCGACATGAGTGACTTCCTTCCCTCAGGGCATTCCCGCGGCACATAGCGCCGATGGTGCGTCAGGGCAATCAGTCGAAAGGACCCGGAGCAGGATTTGCGCCGCAAACAAGAACCGCCACGCGTTCGGCCTTGGCGGGTACATAGGCACGGCTGGCAAGCGCCGCGAGCGCTGCTGCACCCGCAGGTTCAACCCACTGGCGCAAGCCCTGCCACAGGTTTCGCTGAGCTGTCGCGATAGCCTCGTCCGTGACCTTGACGACAGGTGTATCGAACTGCGACGCGAGATCAAAACAGATGTCGCCAATCCTTTTTGCACCAAGAGCATTGGCCGCGATACCACCCACTTCGACATCCACGGGACGTCCGGCGGCGCGAGCCGAGTAAAGGGTCGCGCAGGTCTCCGGTTCGACCGCGACGACCTTCCGCCGCCCTTGTAGCCAAAGCAATGCGCCGCCAATCAGTCCGCCCCCGCCGACAGCAATCAGAATGGTATCGACGTTTTCCAGACCCTGCGCCTCCCATTCGAGCATCATCGTTCCTTGTCCCACGACTGTGGCCGGATCGTCATAGGCGTGAACCTGAATGGCGCCGGTCTGGTCTTCATACACTCGCGCCGCGGATAGCGCCTCTGCATAGGTTCCGGGCACAACAACAAGTTCTGCACCCGTACGGCGGATCAGAGCGATCTTTGACGGGCCGGCCAGTTCGGGAACGAAAATTCGTGCCGGATGTCCGAGTGCCTTTGCCGCATAAGCTACCGCGGCGCCGTGGTTCCCGCCCGACGCTGCGACTACCCCTGCTTCGGTCACTTCGCGTGAGATCAGGTTATTGAAAGCGCCACGCACCTTGAAACTGCCGGTCAACTGGGTGTTTTCAAGCTTGACCTCGATCGGTTTATCCAGCCCGAGATCCTTGGCGAGTATGATGGGAGTCTTGTGGATGCGTTCCCGAATCCGTTCGTAGGCCACACCGATTTCCGCAGGATCAAGCATCACATCTCCGACATTGGACAAAACCAGGCCTTCCTGCCATGCAATCAACTCCGACGACAAGGAGCATGAGCATGAAGGACGATCGCCACCGGATTTTCCCTGACGCGCACGAAGACATCGAGAAAACGCGTGAGGTGCCCGATACGCCGCAGACGCGGTCATCGGCCTATCGTCTTGCCTTTGCCGATCCGGATTTCCTATGCCGTGACGAGTTGAGACCAGTTCGGCTGCAGCTTGAGCTCTTGAAGCCCGAGATGCTGATGACCGAGTACGGCATTGAATCGACCGTCGTGTTGTTCGGAGGCGCGCGCATCCCCGCACCGGAAAGGAAAGATACGGCGCGCACCAAGACGCTGGCTGATCTAAGCCGCTTTTACGATGAGGCACGTGATTTTGCACGCATCATCACAGAGCGATCCCTGAAACAGGGCAAGGGTGAAAACATCATCGTCACGGGAGGTGGTCCTGGCGTCATGGAGGCCGGCAACCGTGGTGCGGCTGATGCGGGTGGCGTGTCGATCGGACTGAATATCGTACTTCCGCACGAGCAGGCCCCGAACAGTTATGTGACCCCTGATCTTTCCTTCAATTTTCACTACTTCGGCATTCGAAAGATGCATTTCCTTATGCGTGCAGCGGCGATCGTCGTATTTCCTGGCGGCTTCGGAACGCTGGATGAAATGTTCGAGAGCCTGACGCTAATCCAGACTGGGCGCATGCACCGGGTTCCGTTCCTGCTTTTCGGTCGCGACTTCTGGGAGAAAATCATCGATTGGAAGGCACTGGCCGACGCTGGTACGATCTCGGAGGACGATCTGGATCTGTTCCGCTTCGTCGAAACCGCGGAAGAAGCGATTCAGGCAATGGACGCGTGGCATCATCCCGCAACCAAACGTGGAGAGATACCTGGCCGCTGACTCCGGCCCTTGCGCCGTGCAGGGCACATCGGTGATGATCCGATCGATGGAACGAAGGAGTTGAGACCATGGGGCTGATTGCATTTCTGATTATTGGCGGAATAGCGGGCTGGCTGGCTTCGACATTCATGAACAAGGAACAGGGAATCCTGATGAATATCATCGTTGGGATTGTCGGAGCTTACGTCGGCGGATTTCTCGGCAACGTTGTTGGATTAGATGCCACCGGATTCGTAGGCAGCATAATCATGGCGACCATCGGCGCAGTGATCCTGCTTTGGGTTCTCGGGAAACTAAAGAAAGGCTAAAGCTTAAGGCCGGCCGATTTCAGCCGCGATCTGCGCGCGACTTTTACGGGCACGTTCTGTTGCCGATTTCAGTTGCCCGCAAGCGGCCATGATATCCTCGCCACGAGGTGTACGTATGGGGCTGGCATATCCGGCCTTATAGACAATATCCGCGAATGCTTCGATGCGAGACCAATCCGAACGCTCGTACGGAGCGTCAGGCCACTCGTTGAAAGGGATCAGATTGATCTTGGCAGGAATGCCCTTGATCAGGCTTACGAGTCGCCGTGCGTCTTCATCTGAATCGTTAACGCCTTTCAGCATCACGTACTCAAATGTTATGCGTTCAGAGTTTGAGGCTTTCGGATAGGCACGCAAGGCATCCAGAAGCTGGGCGATCGGCCACTTCTTGTTGATGGGAACCAGTTTGTCACGCACGTCGTCCGTGGTTGCGTGGAAACTGATGGCGAGCATGCATCCGATTTCCTCGGCGGTTCGGGAAATCTCGGGCACAACGCCTGATGTGGACAAGGTGATCCGCCTGCGCGACAGTGCTATCCCTTCGCCGTCCATCGCGATTTTCATCGCGTCCCGCACCGCTTCGAAGTTGTAGAGCGGTTCTCCCATACCCATCAGGACGATATTGGAAAGCAGTCGGGGACCGGCGTCGCCTGACCCAACACCGTGTTTCGGCCATTCCCCAAGATCGTCCCTTGCCAGCATCACCTGTCCGATGATCTCGGCAGAAGTCAGGTTCCGGACCAGTTTCTGCGTGCCGGTGTGGCAAAAGGAACAGGTCAGCGTGCAACCGACCTGGCTAGAGATGCAGAGTGTTCCCCTGTCTTCTTCGGGAATGTACACGGTTTCGACTTCGTGACCGCCGGCGATACGAACGAGATATTTTCGCGTGCCGTCCGCGCTGACATGCCTTGAGACAAGCTCAGGTATCTGTAGGGCAAAACGCTCGGCAAGCATTCTGCGGTAATCCTTGGACAGGTTCGTCATGTCCGCGAAGTCGCGGACACCCCAAAAGTAGATCCATTGCCATATCTGGTTGACACGCATCTTGACCTGCCGGGCAGGCGTACCGGCCTTCAGCAGCTCTTCCGCCAGCCCTTCGCGGGTAAGCCCAACGAGATTGGTCCGGCGATCCCCCTGCAATTCCTTGCGAGGGATGGTCAGAACGTCCTGTGTTATTGGCGCAGATGCGGTCATTGCTTCGTGTCCCGGTATCAGACGGCGCGTATAGGCGATCCTGGACACGATTCCAAAGAAAATCGGCACAAAAGCGGCACTAGCGTCCCGCCTTTTATTAGCTCAGGGCACCACTTTCGGTCAGTTGGTACAACGCGCTTCGGCGTCTTCGATCATGGCAGTCGCGCCAAGAAGAGAGAAGGTATCCTTGGTCTGCGTACCGCGTGACGACCTTGCGGTTACCACGGCGCTGGCCCCTCGCTTAAGAGCTGTCACGATCTTTGCATCGTCCGCAGGGGTTGCTGGCCATGCATATTCGCCTTCGGTGAAGAGCTCGAAGGTCGTGTCTCCGATCTCCAGCGTCGCGGTCGATCCCTCTGCAAAAGGATAGCCGCCGGTGAAGCTGATTTCGCCGGAAATACTTTGTTCTGGTCTATAGGTGACGAACAGCAGAATATCTCCTCGCCTGACCGAGACCACACGCCCATCGCGTGTATTGACGGTTTCCTTCGGTGCGGTTACCGCCCAGCATTCTTTCGGATCGTCACCTTCGAAAACCGCCCAGTCCGTGTCAGCCGCGACGCGGTTAGTCTCGTCCTGCGCCATGACCGGGCCGATGCCCGTCATCGCGATGGCGAATGCTGTCATTACCCCTGCGAGTCTCGTCATCTTCCTGCCTCTGCCTCTGACCCGGCGCCCAGTCTAAGCGAACTGCCGGGGCGGATGATGCCCCTATCCAATGATGGATGAATAACGTATCTGAACGCCGGGATGGAACCCCCTCTAGCGGAAAATCGCCTTCATCTGAAGTCTGGAGCGAGAAATGGCTGATGCTGAGGTCTTGGCGGAAGTATACAGGGGGGACTTTCTGGAATCCGTTCATTTCGGACACGCGGTTGTCGCCCGCCCCGACGGAACCGTTGTGGATTCCTGGGGTGATCCGCATTGTATCATCCTCCCGCGTTCATCCGCCAAGATGTTGCAGGCACTTCCCTTGGTGGAATGTGGGGCCGCCAAGCATCTAAGCCCACAGCAATTGGCCCTTGTTTGTTCGTCTCATTCAGGGGAGGGGCGCCACGTGCGAATAATACGCAAGTGGCTGAAAGACCTGAACCTGACTGAAGGCGCACTTCGTTGCGGACCCGAACCCTCTCGCGACCGGCATCTGTTGGAAGAAATGATCCGAGACGGGCAGCCTGCAACGCCCGCATTCAACAATTGTTCCGGCAAGCACACCGGATTCCTGACTCTTGCGGCGCATATGAATGCGGGATCGGACTACACTGAACCTGACCATCCGGTCCAAAAGGCCGCAAGAGCCGCGATGGAAGAAATGACCGGGGTCGATTGCCCCGGGTATGCAATTGATGGATGTTCAGCGCCGAACTTCGCGACTTCGGTGCGTGGTCTTGCCTGCGCAATGGCAAAATTCGCAGTTGCAGGGCAAAAGAGTGGCAGCCGTGACCAGTCGGCGGCAGCTTTGAGAGATGCCATGATTGCCCATCCGGAATTGGTATCGGGCAAGGGACGCACATGTGCGGACATCATGGTCGCCGCCAATGGACGGGTAGCGGTAAAGACCGGTGCCGAAGGCGTTTATGTTGCGATTATCCCCGACCTGGGGATTGGATTGGCGCTGAAAGTGGCGGATGGTGCATCACGAGCATCTCAACTGGCCATCGTCGGACTTCTGGTGCGGCTGGGGGCGCTGGACCCGAGGCATCCGATTGTCGCACGGTACCTGCAACGACCGATCATCAACTGGGCAGGCATAGTGACCGGATTCGAGCGACCGGCTCCTGGACTGCTGGGTTGAGGCGACGCATTCAAATGTCGACGAATTCGTCTTTGGCATAGCCTTGAAGGAATAGCAGTGAGGTAAGATCACAATGATCGATCCTCACTGGTGCGACGGCAGCAACGACAGGCTTTGCATGCATCGCAACGCCAAGCCCCGCAGTCTTCAGCATCCCGAGATCGTTGGCCCCGTCTCCCACGGCAATTGCCGTCGACGTGTCACCCACCAGTGCTTTCAGTGCGTCGACTTTTGCTTCTGCGCCAAGTATCGGCCGGGCGACATCACCGGTCAAAACTCCATTGCGCTCGATCAACTGATTTGCTCGGGTTTCATGAAAACCGAGAAGTCGTCCAATCCTGTCGGTGAACTGGACAAATCCGCCGGAGACGAGCGCAGAACGGGCACCATTCTCAGCCATTGTGCGAACAAGAACCATCCCGCCGCTGGCCAGAGTGATGCGTGTTTGGATTACTTTGTCGATGATGGTCGATGGAAGCCCTCTCAGGAGTCCAACACGTTCGATCAGGGCTTCTTCGAAATTCAACTCGCCGTTCATGGCAAGGGCAGTGATCTTGGCGACGCGGTCTCCGACGCCGGCTTCGGCGGCAAGTTCATCGATGCATTCCTGATCGATCATGGTGGAATCCATATCGGCGATCAAAAGCTTCTTTCGACGACCCGCAGCAGAAAGGCAGTTCACGTCCACGCGCATATGAGAAAGCTCGGACCTGATTTCGGCAAGGTTTCCAGGTCGCTCTTCAACCAAGAACTCGGCCGCTTCACCAGCTGACAGCCAAACCGCATCATCGACTGCACCCCACGCCGATTGAAGGCTTGAGACCAGCGCGGGCTCAAGCTTCTGGGGCGGGGATATGAGCGAGATGACGAACATTCGTTCCATCAGATAGGGAAGCGACACTTTGATGCGCCTTACCGTCATTTCTGCGCTTGCGAAACCCCCGGAGCGACTGTATCTGCGGCGGCGGGACACCCCTCCCCAACGAGGGGCGCATATCTGGAAGGATAGCACCGATGGTTACGAACACCCCGGCCGCGCGGCCGGCCAATCCGCGCTTTTCGTCCGGCCCTTGTGCCAAACCCCCCGCATTCACACTCGACTCGCTTTCCGACGCGCCTTTGGGCCGATCGCACCGTGCATCTATCGGAAAGGCCAAGCTGGCTGCCGCGATCGAGCGGACGCGGGATATCCTGAGCATTCCCGCCGATTACCTGATCGGCATTGTCCCGGCATCGGATACCGGTGCCGTCGAGATGGCGATGTGGAATCTCTTGGGCGCGCGTCCCGTCGAGATGCTGGCATGGGAAAGCTTCGGTGCTGGCTGGGTGACCGACGTGGTCAAGCAGTTGAAGCTGGATGCCAAGGTCACGACCGCCGAGTATGGCGAAATCGTCGATCTGTCCGCCGTGGACTGGGACCGCGACGTGGTCTTCACCTGGAACGGCACGACAAGCGGCGTACGGGTGCCGGACAGTTTCGAGATTCCCGCCAATCGCGCCGGTCTGACGATCTGCGATGCGACCAGCGCCGCTTTCGCGCAACGCCTGCCTTGGGACCGACTGGATGTGGTGACCTATTCCTGGCAGAAAGTGCTGGGCGGCGAGGCCGCGCATGGGATGCTGATCCTAAGCCCCCGCGCCGTCGAGCGGATGGAAAGCTATACCCCGGCTTGGCCGCTGCCGAAGATTTTCCGCCTGACCAAGGGCGGCAAGATCATCGACGGCATTTTCCGGGGCGAAACGATCAACACGCCGTCGATGCTGTGTGTCGAGGATTACCTGAAGGCCCTCGACTGGGCCGAAAGCGTGGGCGGTCTGGACGGGCTGATCGCGCGGGCGGACGCCAATGCGAACGTGCTTTGGGAGTTCTGCGCCGTGCGCGACTGGATCGCGAATCTTGCGGTTAGTGACGCGACGCGATCGAACACGAGTGTTTGCCTCAAGTTCACCGATCCCCGGATCGTGGATGGCGTGGCCTTTGCCAAGGCGGTCGCCAAGCGGCTGGAGGCAGAAGGCGTGGCGCTGGATATCGGTGCCTATCGCGATGCGCCACCCGGCCTGCGCATCTGGTGCGGCGCGACGGTCGAGACCTCGGATCTGGAAGCGCTGTGTCCCTGGATCGACTGGGCATTCGAGGCCGAGATCGCGGCGCAGTCGCAAGCGGCCTGAGACAATGCCGGGCTGAGGCCCGGGCCTTTCCCCTAATTCAATGGACGGGCGCGGCCCGTCGCACCGCAAGGAACACTCCCATGCCAAAAGTGTTGGTATCCGACAAACTCTCCGAAACCGCCGTGCAGATCTTCCGTGATCGTGGCATCGACGTGACCTTCGACCCTTCGATCGGCAAGGACAAGGACAAGCTGCTGGAAGTGATCGGCGAGTACGATGGCCTTGCAATCCGCTCGGCCACCAAGGTCAGCGACAAGGTGCTGGCCGCCGCCACCAACCTGAAGGTGATCGGCCGCGCCGGGATCGGAGTCGACAACGTCGACATTCCCGCGGCCTCGAAGAAGGGCGTGATCGTGATGAACACGCCCTTCGGCAATTCCATCACCACGGCCGAGCATGCGATCGCGATGATGTTCGCCGTGGCGCGGCAAATCCCCGAAGCCAGCACTTCGACCCATGCGGGTAAATGGGAGAAGTCGCGCTTCATGGGGGTCGAACTGACTGCAAAGACCCTGGGGGTGATCGGAGCGGGCAATATCGGATCTATTGTGATCGACCGTGCGCATGGGCTGAAGATGAAGGTAATCGCCTACGACCCTTTCCTATCCGAGGAGCGCGCCGACAAGCTGGGTGTCGAGAAAGTGGAGTTGGACGAGTTGCTGGGCCGGTCGGATTTCATCACCTTCCACGTGCCGCTGACAGACAAGACCCGGAACATCCTGTCGGCGGAAGCCATCGGCAAGCTGAAGCCGGGCGTGCGAATCATCAACTGCGCGCGCGGCGGTCTGGTGGACGAGGAGGCTCTGGCCCACGCTCTGCGAGAAGGCAAAGTCGCCGGTGCCGCCTTTGACGTCTTTGCAGTGGAACCAGCCAACGACAGCCCGCTGTTCAACCTGCCGAACGTTGTCGTAACGCCACACCTCGGCGCATCGACGGCCGAAGCGCAGGAGAACGTGGCACTTCAGGTGGCCGAGCAAATGTCCGACTATCTGCTAAGCGGCGCAGTCCAGAACGCGCTGAACATGCCTTCTGTTACCGCTGAAGAAGCCAAGGTTATGGGTCCTTGGGTCAAGCTGGCCGGCCATCTTGGCAGTTTCGTCGGTCAACTGACGGACGAACCGATCCGTGCAATCAATATTCTTTACAATGGTGAGGTCACCAACATGAACACCGCCGCTCTTAACGCTGCTGCGGTGGCGGGGATCATGAAAGCCACGAATCCCGACGTGAACATGGTTTCCGCGCCAGTGATCGCCAAGGACAGAGGCATCAATTGCTCTACCACGACCCAGGAGAAGACTGGCGTCTTCGATGCTTACATCAAACTGACCGTTGTGACGGACGAGCGTGAACGCTCGATTGCCGGGACAGTCTTCTCGGACGGCAAGCCACGCTTCATCCAGATCAAGGGTATCACGATCGACGCCGAAATAGGGGAACACATGGTCTACACGACCAATGAGGACGTCCCCGGCATCATCGGCGCACTGGGTCAGACGATGGGCGCCAACGGGGTAAACATAGCGAACTTCACGCTGGGACGGTCTTCGAAGAACGGCGACGCTATCGCGCTGCTGTATGTGGACGAGCCTGTGCCAGCGCCCGCCATAGACGCGTTGAAGGCAACCGGACTGTTTCAGCAAGTTCGCCCACTGACGTTCGAGATGATCTGATCCCGCGGATTGTGACTACTTCATCCGAGTACGCGACGCGCGGCTACGGTGGCCACATATCGTCCGTTCCACCTGTGATCTCGCAAAACAGCTATGCGAGGGGGCTGGAGACCGCGCGCGAAGGGGATTAATGCAGGCGCATGATCTACGCCATCGGAGATATTCACGGCCATCTTGCCAGACTCGAAAGGGCACATACCCTGATTTCCGAGGACAAGGTTGCGTATGAGTCGCAAAAGTCTGCCGTGGTGCATCTTGGCGATCTTGTCGACCGTGGACCGGAAAGCCGGGGAGTTATCGATTTTCTGATCAATGGGCGCGAGAGAGGCGAAGACTGGGTCGTTCTTCGTGGCAATCACGATCAGCTGTTTCTGGATTTTCTGCAAGGTGGCGATGGCTCGGATCCCCACCTGCGTACTGGCGTTACCTGGCAAGGCGACGTTATGGGCGGTTCTGCAACACTCAGTTCGTATTGTTCCCGACGGCGTCTGTTGGAGCGACAACTGGCGTTTGAAGCGCGTGCACGCTCCGCAGTTCCAGAATCACACAAGTCCTTCCTGGAAAGCCTGCCGTTCTGGTTCAAGGCCGAGGGGCTGCTCTTCGTTCACGCGGGTATTCGGCCGGGATTTCCGATCGAGGCACAGGATGAAGACGACCTGATGTGGATTCGAAACGATTTTCTCTGGCACATGGGGCCGCACGAGTGCCTGGTCATTCACGGACACACACCCGTCGAAGAGCCAACGCACTACGGCAACAGGATAAATATCGACTGCGGTGCCGGTTGGGGTAACGAACTTGTGCCCGTCGTGCTGGACCGCGGCGAATGCTTCGCATTGACCTCGGAGGGGCGGGTTCCGGTGAAGGCCCCCCGCGAATATTACCAGTAGGCTTTCGCGGACGGAACACGGCCGAATTCCAGATAAAAATCATCGAGTTGCGGTGGTGGAACGCCAGCATCCGACAATTGAACGTGGGCTTGGCCGCGATGGTGAATCTGATGCTGCACAAGATGCAGTATCACTGCCGCGACGGTCTCCTGGACCCTTCCATCCTGTCTTTCTGTCGCGATACGCGATGCAAGCTGATCCGGTGCCATACTCCTGCAAAAGGCCGCGAACCGCATGTCGGCTTCCGCCTGATGCCGGGCAAGGACCTCGGCTTGCTCGATATCGTGCCGCTGATAGACTGATCTGCCCTTTCCGCCACGTTCCAGCGCATCGAGATAGTATAGGTCCACCTCGTAGATGTGGTTCATCGTGCGCGACAATGACGGAAAGAATCCAGGCCTGGTGGCATTGAACTCTTCGTCGGTCAGATTGATCAACGTGCGATAAAGCGTGGCATTCGCCCAAGCATTGTTCAGTGACATGCTGAACCATGGGTTTTCAGCAGGATTATTGGACAAGACGAACCTCCTTTCAGCTGCACTGCCGGATAGATGCGAAACGTCCCGTCACTCTTGCATGAATGTCGCGATCGAGGAACTTCGTGACGCACTTGGAGTGGCCATTCGACACCGCAGCGCACTATCCGCCGGAGATACTGGATCAGGGACTACGGGGAGCATTCCGTCATGGCCGAAATATCGCTGTCCCGCCGCTTACGAAGAACGCCCTACTCACCGGGTGTCGAGGCTGCAGGAGTCCTCGCTTATACGGTTTATAACCATATGCTGCTTCCCACTGTGTTCCGAAGCATCCGGGAAGACTACAAACACCTTAAGTCAGCTGTTCAGGTCTGGGATGTGGCTTGCGAGCGCCAGGTGGAACTGCGTGGTCCCGACGCCGGGCGGCTGATGCAGATGCTGACGCCGCGCGACCTGCGGGGAATGCTGCCGGGTCAGTGCTACTATGTGCCGATCGTAGATGAAACCGGCGGGATGCTGAACGATCCCGTGGCGGTCAAGCTTGCCGAAGACCGTTGGTGGGTCTCGATTGCGGATTCCGATCTGTTATTCTGGATCAACGGCGTCGCGAACGGTTGGCGCTTGGATGTGTTGGTTGACGAACCCGATGTCTCGCCACTGGCGGTTCAGGGACCCAAGGCAGACGACCTGATGGCCCGCGTCTTTGGAGACGCCGTGCGAGACATCCGTTTCTTTCGCTTCGGCATGTTCGATTTCCAGGGACGCGACATGGTGGTCGCGCGCTCGGGCTATTCCAAGCAGGGCGGCTTCGAAATTTACGTCGAGGGTGAGGACATCGGCATGCCGTTATGGAACGCACTGTTCGAGGCGGGGCGTGACTTGGATGTGCGGGCGGGCTGTCCCAACCTTATCGAGCGGATCGAAGGCGGGCTGCTAAGTTACGGCAACGACATGACCGACGACAATACGCCACATGAGTGTGGGCTGGGCCGGTTCTGCAACACGCAGACCGCCATCGGCTGCATCGGGCGCGACGCGCTGCTGCGGGTCGCCAAGGAAGGTCCGGTAAAGCAGATCCGCGCCATCGAGATCGAGGGCGGGCCGGTGCCGCCCTGCGACCGCTGGTGGCCCGTGACGGCGGGCGGCCAGACCGTGGGCCGCGTCAGCAGCGCTGCTTGGTCGCCGGACTTCAACGCGAACGTCGCCATCGGCATGGTGCGGATGACCCATTGGGAACCGGGCACGCGGGTCGATATCGGGTTGCCCGGCGAAACACGAACCGGCATCGTGCAGGAGAAATTCTGGATATGAGACCTGGACGGACAACCTGATGACAATGCCCGACTTCACCCGGTTCAAGACCCTTGCGATCAGTGCTGACGATGCAGGTGTCTGGGTGGTAATGCTGAACCGGCCCGAGAAACGCAACGCGCTGAGCGCGGAAGGCGTCGAGGAACTGGTGGATCTCTTCTCGAACGCGCACCGGAATGGCGCGCGGGCCATCGTGCTGGGCGGCGAAGGCGCGCATTTCTGCGCCGGTCTGGACCTTGTGGAACACCACCAGGCCGACCGCAGCCCGGCCGAGTTCTGGCAATTGTGCCTGCGCTGGCACGAGGCGTTCAACAAGATGGAATATGGCGGCGTCCCTATCATCGCGGCGCTCAACGGCGCGGTCGTGGGCGGTGGGCTGGAACTGGCCTCTGCCGCGCACGTCCGCGTGGCGGATGCGAGCACCTATTTCGCCCTGCCCGAGGGCCAACGCGGCATCTTCACCGGCGGGGGCGCGACGATCCGGGTCGCCGACCTGGTGGGCAAGGCACGGATGATCGACATGATGCTGACGGGGCGCGTCTACCAGGGACAGGAGGCCATCGACATCGGGCTGGCGCAATACCTGGTCGAAGGCTCCAGCATGGACAAGGCGATGGATTTGGCACGGCACGCGGCGGCGAACCTGCCGCTGACGAATTTCGCCATCTGCTCGGCGATCAGCCATATGCAGAACATGTCGGGACTGGATGCGGCCTATGCAGAAGCCGTGGTAGCGGGCGTGGTCAACACGCAGCCGGCGGCGCGGGAACGCCTGGAAGCTTTCGCCAACAAGACGGCGGCCCGGGTGCGTCCGAACTCCTGAGAGGTGCGCCCAAGACACGGGCCGGGTTGTCCACAACCGTTAGCTTCGCGGCCAATGGACAGAAAGTGGCGGGCGTGATCCTGTCCGGCCATGCAGCGTTCGCTTTCACCCCATGTCCTGACCGCGGTCGTCATCCTGCTGACGGCGCTCTGGCTCTTGTGGATCGGGCGGGCGCCGATCTGTGAATGCGGGTACATCAAACTCTGGCACGGGGAAACGTTGTCGAGCGAGAACAGCCAGCACGTCGCCGACTGGTACACGCTGAGCCACATCATCCACGGGTTCCTGTTCTACGGCGCGCTCTGGCTGGTCGCCGGGCGGCTGACTTTCGGCTGGCGTCTGACCATCGCCACGGTGGTCGAATGCGCCTGGGAGATCGTCGAGAACTCGGACGCGATCATCGAGCGGTACCGGGCGGTGACGATCAGCCTGGACTACTATGGCGACAGCGTCGTTAACTCGGTAATGGACGTATGCGCTATGATCTTCGGGTTTTCGCTGGCACGTATGCTTCCCGTCTGGGCCAGCGTTGGCTTGGCCGTGGCGTTCGAGATCGGCACGGGAATCGTCATCCGCGACGGACTTGCCCTCAACATTCTGATGCTGCTCTGGCCGATGGAAAGCGTCATGCAGTGGCAATCGGGTGGATAAAGGCTGGCTACTTCTTTCGATTCTGCAGCCAGCGAAAGCCAAAGAACAACACAGCAAGAACTACGATCCAGAAAATCAAGTCCGGCATGTCAGGTCCAGTCAAGCACGATCTTGCCTGACAATCCGGACTTCATGATCTCAAAACCGTTCCGATAGTCGTCGACATGCATCCGGTGCGTTATGACTCTCCTCACGTCCAACCCATCCTCCAGCATGGCAATCATCTTGTACCATGTCTCGAAGATCTCACGACCATACACACCCTTCAACGTGATCGCCTTGAAAACTATGCGTGACCAGTCGACCGGCGATTTTCCGGGCGGGATGCCGAGCAGAGCAATGCGTCCGCCCATCACCATTGCCTCGACCATCTGATCCAGAGCTTTCTGATTGCCGGACATCTCGAGCCCGACGTCAAAGCCTTCCTTCATCTTCAGTTTAGCCATGACGTCTTTCAGATCCTCTTCCGCGACGTTCACAGGCACGACCTCGGTCACTTGCTGCGCCAGGTCCAGGCGGGCTTGATTTACATCGGTAATGACGACGTGCCTTGCGCCGACGTGCTGTGCGACAGCGGCGGCCATGATGCCGATCGGCCCAGCGCCGGTAATCAGGACATCCTCGCCCACCAGATCGTAGCTGAGCGCAGTGTGAACCGCGTTACCGAGCGGATCGAGAATTGCACCGATTTCGTCGTCGATCGCGTCGGGAAGCGGAATGGCGTTGAAAGCGGGGAGCCGAAGATACTCGGCGAAGGCGCCTTGCTCGTTCACCCCGATGCCACGTGTTTCCGGATCGAGGTGAAACTTGCCGGAGCGAGACTGACGAGAGTGCTTGCCGATGAGATGGCCTTCGCCGGAGACGCGCTGACCGAGTTCAAGGTCTTCGACTCTTCGGCCAAGTTCGACAATTTCACCGGCAAACTCATGGCCCGTGATCAGCGGCACGGGGACGGTCTTCGCCGCCCAGTCATCCCAGTCCCAGATATGGATGTCGGTGCCACAGATCCCCGTCTTGTTGACCCGGATCAGCACATCGTCAGGGCCGATTTCCGGAACCGGCGCATCTATCATGTCAAGCCCGGGCGCCGGTCGAGTCTTGGCGAGCGCCTTCATCTCGTTCGTCATGTCAAAACCCCCGTTTCCCTGCCCGCTTGCTCAAAAGCGTTGGCCGCCATGTCGAGATCGGCTGTTGTCAGCGCGGCGTTCATCTGTGTGCGAATGCGCGCCTTGCCTTTAGGCACGACCGGAAAGAAGAAACCGGCAACGAATACGCCAAGGTCATTCAACCGCGACGCCATATCCTGCGCAAGCCGGGCATCGCCCAGCATGACCGGTACAATCGGATGCTCGCCGGGCAATAAGTCGAAGCCGGCGGCTTCGAGCTTGCCGCGCCAGTAGACAGTATTTTCGAAGAGCCGATCACGGAGGTCGTCGCCCTCTTCGACAATGCTGATCGCCTCGATCCCTGCCGCTGTGACCATCGGGGGAAGCGCATTCGAGAAGAGATACGGCCGCGCTCGTTGGCGCAGGAGATCGACCATCCGCTGACTGGCCGCGATATACCCTCCGATCGCTCCACCCAACGCCTTGCCCAGTGTTCCAGTGAGGATATCAACCTTGACACCCGCATGGGCGGGCGTGCCCGCGCCTTTCGGACCCATGAAGCCGGTGGCGTGGCAATCATCCACCATTATCAAGGCATCGTAACGGTCCGCCAGAGCACGAATCTCCGTCAGACTGGCGAGGTAGCCATCCATCGAAAAAACACCGTCGGTCGCGATCAAGACAAACCGGGCGCCCTCGGTGCGGGCCTGTTTCAACTGAACTTCCAGATCATCCATGTCGGAATTGGCGTAGCGATAGCGCCGCGCCTTGCAGAGCCGAATACCATCGATAATCGAGGCATGGTTCAGAGAATCGGAAACGACTGCATCCTCGGGACCAAGCAGCGGTTCGAAAAGACCGCCATTGGCGTCGAAGCAAGCCGCGAACAGGATCGAGTCCTCCATGCCCAGAAATCGGGCCAATGCCATTTCAAGTTCGCGGTGCAAATCCTGGGTTCCACATATGAAACGGACCGAAGCCATGCCGAAACCGTGGTCGTCCATCGCGGCCTTGGCAGCAGCGATCAGACGCGGATCATCTGCAAGTCCGAGATAGTTGTTGGCGCAGAGGTTCAGCATACTTCGCCCCCCGGCTTTGATATGCGCACCTTGAGGTGACGTAATCAGCCGCTCGCGCTTCATGAGACCCTGTGTCTCGATATCCGCAAGGACAGTCTCGAGATGATTGCTGAAATCGGTCATCCAACCTCTCCTTTTCATCTCGGCCTAGCACGAGTCCGAACTTCGGGTTAGGCCCCATTGCCACATGCCAAGTCGATTTCTGATCGCACCACCCGACTTATCTCGTGGCACGGACATCGCGTCGCTGGCCAGCATTGAAACTGGAAGCGCTACGCTGTTTGTGCCTTTGTATCACTTGGACCCAAAATGGGAGGACCATCCATGAAGGATATCGTCATTCTGTCAGGCGCACGTACCGCCATTGGTACATTCGGTGGTTCGCTGGCCGGAGTGAAGCCCATTGCGTTGGCATCTATTGTCGCGAAGGCCGCATTGGAACGCGCAGGTGTTCAAGGAGACGCCATCGGACATGTCGCTTTCGGACATGTCATCAATACCGAGCCCCGAGACATGTATCTGAGCCGGGTCGCTGCGATGGAAGCCGGTATTCCCGAAACAACGCCGGCCATGAACGTGAATCGCCTTTGCGGTTCCGGTGCGCAGGCGATTGTGAGTGTGGTTCAAGCCCTTGCCATGGGCGACGCTGACCTCGGGCTCGCAGGCGGAGCGGAGAGCATGAGCAATTCTCCCTACATTCTTCCCGCGGCCCGATGGGGACAGAAAATGGGCGATGCAGACGGTTCGGACATGATGTTGGGCGCATTGAACTGCCCGTTCGGCACAGGTCATATGGGCGTCACGGCCGAGAACGTCGCGAAGGAGCACGAAATTAGCCGCGAAGCGCAGGATGCATTCGCGCTTGAGAGCCAGACCCGTGCCGCCGCGGCGATTGCCGAGGGCCGGTTCAAGGATCAGATAGTTCCTGTCGAGGTGAAGGTGCGGCGCGAGATGATCACGTTCGACACCGACGAACATCCGAAAACAACCTCTGCCGAGACACTTGGTAGTTTGCGTGCGGTCTTTCAGAAAGATGGAACAGTTACGGCCGGCAATGCCAGCGGCATCAACGACGGTGCGGCGGCCTTGGTGCTGGCTACGGCAGAAGAGGCAAAGGCCAAGGGGTTGACGGCACGTGCGCGCGTTCTGGGATACGCTCATGCTGGCGTAAGACCGGAAGTCATGGGAATTGGGCCTGTGCCCGCCGTTCAGAACTTGTTGTCGCGCACCGGACTTTCTGTTGACGACTTCGACGTGATCGAGTCGAACGAAGCCTTTGCGGCTCAGGCACTGGCAGTCAACAAACAGCTTGATCTGGACCCGAACCGGGTGAACCCCAATGGCGGCGCGATCGCGCTTGGACATCCCGTCGGTGCAACAGGGGCCATACTGGTCGTGAAGGCGCTTTATGAGTTGGAGCGGACCGGCGGCTCGAAAGCGCTGATAACCATGTGCATCGGTGGCGGACAGGGCATCGCTCTGGCGATCGAACGCGCCTGAAAGGTTGCAGCGCGGGTGAACCAATTGTCGGCGACGGCTGCCATGCCCAGTTCGGCATTCAAAGGGAGACTTCACGTGAAAGACGTGCGGATTATCGTGACAGGCGGCACGATCGACAAGATCCATGACCCGATGACCGAAGGACTCGCTTTCGCCAAGGATCAGTCGACTCACATTCCCGAAATTCTATCCATTGGTCGGTGTCACTTTCCAAAGGTCGAGCGGATAATGCTGAAGGACAGCCTGGACTTCGACGACAACGACCGCAATGCAATCGCCGAGTCCGTCAAAGCCGCGGAAGAAACTTCGATTGTCGTCACTCACGGAACCGGTACGATGGGCGAAAGCGCCCGCTGGCTGGCGGAAAGGATCCAAGGGAAGACCGTTGTATTTACCGGTGCAATGCGCCCCCATTCCCTCAGCTTTTCCGACGGTCCGTTCAATCTCGGCAGTGCAATCATTGCAGCCCAGACTCTTCCAGAAGGTATCTACGGTGTCATGAACGGACGTGTTTTCGAGGCGCAAGGATTGAACAAGAATACCGAGCAGGGTCGGTTTGATGTCTGAACGCCGCGCTGCGCATTAACACCCCATTTACCAGGCGTTTGTCATAAAGGCTCAGCTTATCCGGAGCCACCTCAATGGATTTGGTCCAACAACTTGTCGCCGAAAAACGCGCGCGTCTCGCTGCCGAGAGGCTGCTGGAGCAGACGAAATCCGAGCTCTATGACGCGAACGAGAAACTCTCGGTTCATGCGCGAACTCTGTCTCGCGAGATCGTTTCAACGCAGTTGGGTCTAGTAACCGCACGGCACGAGGCTGCCGAATTTCGTGCCCGATATGACAGCGCCAGGGAAAGCCTTGCCCATGCCGAAAGCGCGATAACAATTGCGGAACGCCGACTGTGGGATTCACTTGAGACCATCAGAGACGGCTTCGCAGTATTCGACCCTAACGATGTGCTGATCGCGGCGAACCGTGCCTATTTGGCCATCTTCGACGGTCTGGAAATGGTAAGACCAGGTATCGCGATGGACGAATTACTTCTTTTGCTGGCTGAAGAGGGCATTGTTGACACTGGCGGTCTGAAGGCAAAAAACTGGCGGGAAAGGATGCTCAAGCGACTGGACGCAATTCGCATCGATTCAGCCATACTGAAAATCTGGAACGGGCAATACGTCAAGCTGATCGACCGTCGTACCAGGGACGGCGACCTGGTAACGCTTGCACTGAACATCACCGAACAAATTGCGCGCGAACAACAACTTCAGGACGCACGGCACAAGGCCGAGGCGGCCAACCGTGCAAAATCGGCATTTCTTGCCAATATGAGCCACGAGATCCGAACGCCCATGAACGGCATCATCGGAATGGCGGACATGCTGGCCGAAACCGTCATGGACGAAGAGCAGCGCGTTTACACCGAGACCATCAAGTCCTCTGGCGAAGCGTTGTTGGTAATCATAAATGACGTGCTCGACTACTCCAAGATCGAAGCCGAGAAAGTCAGCTTCAAGGCCCGACCGTTTGACCTGGAGCGCTGTATTCATGAGGTCGTGACACTTCTTGGACCTGCAGCCTACGACAAGGGCCTTCAACTGGCGGTAGACTACGACCTGTTTATGCCCACCACTTATATCGGCGACGCCGGCCGAATCCGACAGGTACTGACGAACCTGGTCGGCAATGCCATCAAGTTCACCGAAAAGGGCCATGTTGTAATTCGCGTCGTGGGACTGCCGGGCGAGAATAGCGATGAGTACCGCGTCCACGTCACCATTGAGGATACAGGCATAGGCATTCCGACGGACAAGCTGGAAGATATATTCCGCGAGTTTCACCAGGTCGAGAATGAGCGTGATCGGACTCACGACGGCACGGGACTCGGCCTGGCGATCACGAAAAGGCTGGTCGAACTCATGGGTGGTGAAATCTGGGTGGATTCCAGCGAGGGCAGCGGTTCGGGTTTTGGCTTCACGCTCACATTGCCATCCGTCGAGCAGATCGAAGGCGATGACATCGCCGCGCCATCCTGGATGGACAGAGCTTTTGTTGTGGATCATGAGGGTTTGCATCGATCCATCATCCAAAAGCTGCTGAACCTCATGGGTTTGCGACCCGTTGCCTTGTCTTCGATCGAGGAGCTAGGCAGCCATCGAGTTGGGTATCGAGACGTATTATTCATTGAGCCAATGGTTCTTGGTGAAGACGCAAACGCATCGGGGCGGGCCTTGGGCGAGAAGTTCAGGCCGGCGGCCATGATCCTGCTGGTAAACGGCCCGACAGCGCTTGTGCGGACAGGATCACCTTTTGCCGGAGTTCTTCAGCGCCCTGTGCTCAGAACGGGGCTGAGCACCTGCCTGAAGTCCATTCCGAAGCCGGGGCAATCGGGGGAAGATCAGTTCACGACTAACGACCTGGCGTTTGATACGGACCACTTCGAGTTGATGTCAGACAAGGCCACCGCCATGGAATCCGAAGAGCAACTGGAGTCAGATTGGTCCGTCAACCCTGGTGCGGCAACCGACACCACAGATTCCAAGCCACGCCCCTTGCGTGTGCTGGTCGCCGAAGACAATCGTACCAATCGGTTCGTCATTCAGAAGATGCTCCAGCATCTGAACATTGAGTTGGATTTTGCGGAAGATGGCAATCAGGCGCTTGATCGGTACCAGTGGCAGCCGCCTGACATCGTATTTACCGATATCTCGATGCCTAAGATGGACGGCAAGGAGGCAGCACGTCGGATTCGTGCTGTCGAGAAGGAACAAAACCTTCCTCATTGTCCGATCATCGCGATCACAGCTCACGCCATGGAGGGAGACGCCGACGAAATTCTGGCTGCGGGAATTGACCACTACCTGACGAAGCCGGTCAAAAAGAAAGCGATGATCGATCACATCGTCGCGGTCGCTGCAGAGGGCTTTCAGAACCCCTTGGTCGATATCGGCAAAACGGTCGCGCACGCGGCGGCAAGATAGGATCAGGCGACCAGTTCGGCCGCTTCAGTGTCCCGGCGAAACACGAGACGCGAGCCATCTTCCGATGCCTCGGCGAACCGGTAGCCTCCAAGATCGAAATCACGGATACCAGCATCGGTTGTTACTCGGTTCTCGATGATGAATCGCGACATCGCACCACGTGCCCTCTTGGCGAAGAAACTGACGATCTTCGGGAGTCCATTTTTCGTTTCGTAGAATTCAGGCGTGACGATCCTGAGCTTGAGTGCCTGCCTGTCGACAGCGGAAAAGTACTCCTGGCTCGCGCAGTTGACGAGCGTATCTGTGCCGATCTCCTCGGCGGCCTGTTTAAGTGCCGTCGAGATCCGGTCACCCCAGTATTGATAGAGGTTCGCACCGCGCCTGGTCTTCAAACGGCTTCCCATCTCCAACCTGTATTGCTGAATGGCATCCATCGGACGCAGGACCCCATAAAGGCCAGATAGGATGCGCATGTGGCTTTGCGCACGGGCACGTGTTTCGTCATCCAGCGAGGCGGCGTCGAAACCTAGAAACGTATCCCCGGCAAATGCGTAAAGTGCGGGGCGCGTGATGTCGTCGGCCGGATCATTGCTGAAATTCCGAAACCGCTCCCGGTTGAGTTTTGCAAGATTGTCCGAGAGGTCCATCAAGTCCTTGAGCCTGGCCAGGGTCAACTGGCGGGCGTGTGCGGCCAACTGCGCGGCTTCCGCTGAGAACAAGGGCACAGTTGTGTCAAAGGGACACTCGGACCAGTCAAGACGTTTAGCCGGCGATACCACTACAAGCATGCTTCTCCCTTTTGTTTGAGTTGCGAACTAGCATGTCATGGCGAGACTTCCACCACGGGCGAAAGCGGCATTCAGTCTTCGCCGAGAACCTGTGCAAATGCTTCCCCGAACCGCGCCGCCAAACGCTCGCCCAAGATGCGTTCTATATGGTCCCGAGCATCAGGCCCCAAAGCCGCAACTTTGGCCAAGAGCGAGGCTGAGCAACTCATTGGCTTCCCTGTTCCATCAGCCCCCCGATGCAGCTCGGCTTGCACGGAAAGAAGCCGATCGTAGACCAGTCCAGCCGAGCGGCCGGCCAGCTTTCTTCGGACGGGGTGCTCTGGCGCTGCACTCTCACCCGAAATCACTTCGAGAAACATCGCTCCGTAGCGTTCAAGTTTCTTGGCCCCGACACCGCTGATCGTAGCCATTTGATCCAATGTCTTCGGACGTTTTTCCGCAATTTCAATCAGCGTTCGATCATTGAAGATGACGTAGGCCGGTACCCTGGCGGCTTCCGCCAACGAACGACGTTTCGCTTTGAGCGCCGAGAGAAGTGGGGCGTCCTCGTCCGAGACCAAGGCCTTTGCGGCAAGGCGGTGCTGCACGGCATTGACGATGCAATCTCGCCGGAGCATGACGGCAATGTCGCCGCGAAGCAGGGGGCGCGCACGTTCCGTCATCCTAAGTGCGCCATGTCGTTCCGGGTCCGGCCGGACGAAATCGAAACCCATCATCTGACGAAAGACCGCCGCCCATTGACGACGGTCCATATCCTGCCCGACGCCGAATGTCGGTAATTGGTCGTGCCGTCTCTGTCGCACCTTCTCGGTCGAGGCACCGACAAGAATGTCCGTCAGGTGTCCGGCACCGAAGTTCTCACCAGTTCTGAGAACTGCTGAAAGCGCCTTCATGACCGCTTCGGTCCCGTCAAAGACTTCGGGCGGAGCGTCGCAGAGATCGCAGTTCCCGCAAGTTCCGGTCTGTTCGCCAAAATACGCAAGCAGTTTTTGCCGCCGGCAGACCTGTGCTTCGGCCAGTCCCAGAAGTGCATTCAAGCGTCCATGATCGGCCATTCTGCGCGTTGGTGGCGCCAGTCCTTCGTCGATCTGCATGCGACGGAAACGAATGTCGTCGGCACCGTAGAGTGTCAGGGTTTCGGCCGGGGCGCCATCGCGACCGGCGCGACCGACTTCCTGGTAATATGACTCGATGGACTTGGGAAGATCGGCATGTGCAACCCACCGGATATCGGGCTTGTCGATTCCCATGCCGAAAGCCACGGTGGCACAGACAATCAGGCCGTCATCGGTCTGGAAGCGTCGTTCGACCTCCCTCCTCGTATCGGACTCCATACCGCCGTGGTAAGCTAGCGCTTCATGCCCTGCGTCACTCAGCGCTGCGGCCAGTGTTTCCGTTTTTGCCCGGGTACCCACGTAGACAATGCCGGATTGCCCTTTTCTGGCGGCGGCAAACGAAAGGATCTGGTCGCGCGGTTTGTTTTTCGGCGAGAAGGAGAGATGGATATTCGGACGATCGAAGCCCCCGAGAAAAGTACGGGGTTCGATCCCGCCAAAAAGCCGCTGGACGATTTCGGCTCTGGTCTCTGCATCGGCGGTGGCGGTGAACGCTGCGAGAGGAACGTCCAGCGTGCGCCTCAGTTCGCCAATCCGCAGATAGTCCGGACGAAAATCGTGGCCCCACTGGCTAACGCAGTGCGCCTCGTCGACGGCGATCATCGTGACACCGGCCTGATTGAGGAGACGTTCCGTTCCGCCGGACGCCAGTCGTTCTGGCGCCATGTAAAGCAGCTTCAGCTCGCCTCGGTGCAGCGCGTCAAATACAGCGCTCGTTTCTTCTTCGGTATTGCCCGAAGTCAATGCGCCCGCAGCGACACCTGCTTCGCGCAGCACGCGCACCTGATCACGCATAAGCGCTATGAGCGGCGACAACACGACAGTAACGCCTGGCCGAAGCAGCGCGGGAAGCTGAAAGCAAAGCGATTTGCCGCCGCCCGTGGGCAGTATCGCAAGGACGTCCTGACCAACCGTTACCGCATCTACGATGTCGGCCTGCATAGGGCGGAAATCTGCAAAACCGAAAATTTCGGAAAGCAAGTTTTGGGCGCTTGGCTGCGACCCGTCCATGGCATGCCTCGATTGATTTTTCTGCTCTTGTTAGTTACACTTTGGCATGTCGATGGGGCATGAACAAGCAAGTGCTTGCCGAACATGATCCGACCGCAAATCCTGCTGAAAGCAGCACAAACACTTCGCCTCAGATCAGAAGTGCACGAGCCAAATCGGGGATCAGGATGTCGCGAAGTATGATAATGATGATGAAGAGGACAAGCGGCGCCAGATCAAGTGCACCGGTGTTGGGTAGCATCCTGCGAATGGGGGTATAGATCGGTTCCAGCAGGCGATTCAATCCGTCCCATATCTGGGCCACGATCGGTTGCCGCAGGTTCAGCACGTTGAAGTTGATAAGCCAGCTCATGATGATGTGGATCAGCATGATGAAAAAAGCCACGTCCAGAAGGAGCTGGATGATTTTCAGTATCGTGAACATGCGATCCGCATCCGTACTTTACTCTGCGGTCTGAACTAAGCCCGACCAGCCACCAGTGCAACCCCAAGGTGCCACAACGCATGGACATAACATCCAACCTTCTGAACAAGATCCACCAGCAGATGACTGGTCGGATGTGCCTATCGATTTGAGTGGCAAACGCGCCCTCAAACACTTTTGGTCTTGGGGCGAAGGGCAGCTTCGATACGCGCCACTCGTGTCTGCCCGTGACAGTTCAAACGACACTGAACGTTTCCCCTTTGAGAAAGTGGCGTCTATGTAAGGCACTGTAGAGAAGCTTGCAGGGCAGAACGCGTGACACGAAGAAGAATCTGGGGCTGGTACTTCTTCGATTGGGCCAGCCAGCCCTATCATACGCTTCTCGTCACATTTGTTTTTGGTCCCTATTTTGTTTCGGTCGCGCAGGCCGCCTTTCAGGCAGGCGGTGCTTCCGAAAGCATCGCCAAGTCCGACGCGCAAGGCATGTGGTCGCTTGGACTTCTGGTATCCGGGCTGCTGATCGGCTTCGGAGCACCGTTGATGGGTGCCGTGGCGGATACAACCGGCCGACGACTTCCATGGATTCTCGGATTCACCGTGATGTACATCGCTGGCGCTGCAGGTCTGTGGTGGGTCCAGCCTGACGGCTCGAACCTTTGGTTGGCACTATTCTTTTTCGGAACTGGTTTCATCGGTGCTGAATACGCGTTGATATTTACCAATGCCCAGCTACCGGCGCTTGCTCCGCGCAACGAAATCGGGCGCATATCGGGGTCCGGGTTCGCCTTCGGATATCTCGGCGGATTACTGTCGCTTATTCTGGCTCTTGCCTTTTTCGTGGAGCAGCCAAACGGCAGAACGGTCGCC
Organism: Silicimonas sp.; assembly: GCA_040220415.1. GTDB lineage: Bacteria > Pseudomonadota > Alphaproteobacteria > Rhodobacterales > Rhodobacteraceae > JAVJUV01. The sequence goes on along the minus strand of JAVJUV010000010.1, from coordinate 47,114 downwards.
GGGATTGAACCGCTTTTCGGACTGAACCCCGAAATGCGCGAAGGCACGCGATTCATCGGTCCCTTCGTCGCTATCTGGTTCCTGGCTTTCATGACGCCCTATTTCCTGTGGGTAAAGGAAACGTCCGCAGGAACCCGCCGCACGTCATTCAAAGTAGCGCTCGCAAGCCTGCGGAACTCCCTTGGTTCGCTAAGATGGCGTCGAAGTCTTGCCTCCTACCTTGGTGGGTCGATGCTGTATCGTGATGCGCTGAACGGGCTTTATGGTTTCGGTGGCACCTATGCCACGCTCGTACTTGAGTGGGAGATCGCGAAAGTCGGAATCTTCGGCATCATCAGTGTGATTGCGGCTGCGGCGTTTTCGTTCTTCGGCGGACGGCTCGATCGCCGAATTGGGCCGAAACCCGTGATCGTCGGATGCATACTCGGCCTTTCGACCGTTTGCGGTGTGATCGTGTCAATGACTCCGACTTCAATACTGGGACAGACACTGTCGGAAGGTTCCAATCTGCCTGATTTGGTCTTTTATCTATGCGGTGTGCTCATCGGCGGATTTGGCGGCATCCTGCAAGCAGCAAGCCGCTCGTTGATGGTACGTCACACCGATGTGGACAAACCTACCGAAAGCTTTGGTCTTTATGGACTATCCGGACGTGCGACCGCCTTCCTGGCTCCGATGCTGATTGGTTCCGTAACATTGGCGACAGACAGCGTGCGGCTTGGGATAGCGCCGTTGATCGTACTGTTTCTTTCGGGTCTGTTTCTGCTAATCTGGGTAAAACCCGACGGAGATCGAGCAGCGCAATGACACCTCGTCTACTAGTTGCCGCTCTGATGGCAACCTTGATTCTTTCCGCACCGGCGACCTCTCAAACGCCGGCAAAAGAGCTTTTCGGTGCAGAGCGTTCAGCCTCGCCGCACAAACCCTTGCCACTTGGTGGTTATGCGAAAGGCTGCCTTGCCGGAGGCGTGGCACTTCCGGAAAGTGGGCCAACGTGGCAGGCGATGCGCTTGAGCCGCAACCGGAACTGGGGGCATCCCGAAACCATATCCTTCATTAGCAGGCTTTCGGAGTTCGCCGCCACGCAACCTGGTTGGAACGGTCTGTATATCGGGGATATCTCTCAACCCCGAGGGGGACCCATGCTTTCAGGTCACAGCAGCCACCAGTTGGGTCTGGACGTCGACATATGGATGCTGCCCGCGGGCAACTTGAACTTGTCACGCTCCGAGCGGGAGAAACTCTCCTCGGTTTCGATGCGTCGAGCCAATGGAGCCTATGTCAATGGGAACTGGAGTGTCGCCCACCACAGAATCCTGAAGCAGGCAGCAAAAGATCCCGCGGTCGCACGGATATTCATTTTCCCTGGCGCGAAAGTGCAAATGTGCAACGATGAAAAAGGCGACCGCAGTTGGTTGAGAAAAATCCGCCCTTGGTGGGGGCACCACTATCATTTTCATGTGCGCCTTTCCTGCCCGAGAGGATCTCGAGGATGCGAAAATCAGGCCCCTCCTCCCGCAGGCGATGGGTGCGCGGATGCCCAGAAATGGGTGCAGGATATTCTGAATCCCCCGCCTCCGGATCCGAATGCGCCTCCCCCGAAACCGCGTCGAGAGTACGTGCTGACAGATTTGCCGAAGCAATGCGCTCAGGTCTTGTCTCGCTAGGTCTGGCCCTGTTGCCAGGACTGGCGATCGCCGAGGAACTGGTACCTCTCAATCACTTTGACTGGGACACCGACCTGATCGCCGGACTTTCCGGTTTGGAGGTTGCGCCGGACGGCGATAGCTTTCTCGCCATCGGAGACCGTGGCTTCTGGCTTGAAGGTCGCTTCGTTCGCAACGAAGGCGCGATTTCCGGCATTCTCATCGACACACTTGATGCTCTTCTGGGCGAGAACGGCTACCCGATCAGCGCCCGCCGAAACGGAGACCTGTCGGATGCCGAAGGACTTGCCGTTGCGTCCGATGGCACTGCGTGGGTCTCGTTCGAACGTTGGGCACGGGTGAGACGCTACGAGATCGGTCTCGAAGACACTCCCACGGCTGTCGCGGATCACCCGACGTTTCACGATCACGCGGAGAACTGGCAATTGGAGGCGCTGGCGCTTGCGCCAGACGGTTCGCTGTACACCTTCTCAGAAAAACCCCTTCCCGAAGGCTTTCCGGTGTATCGACTGGAAGGAGACAACTGGCAGATCGACGGCTACCTTCCCGAAAAGGACCTCTTTGGTCTGGTGGGCGCAGATTTCGACAGCAACGGCGATCTCTATCTGCTCGAACGCAAATTGATCGTCGGGCTTTGGTGGCAGAATCGGATTCGTCGGGTTCGACTGGATGGAAGTCTGGACGAAGTGCTCTGGACGGGAGAGAGAGGAGAGTATCTGAACCTTGAGGGAATTGCGGTGTGGCGTGATGGCGAAGGACTGCGCCTTACGCTTGTCTCGGATAATAATGGCGATCCGAAGGACCCCACGCAGTTCGTCGAGTTCCGCTTGACCGACTGACGCTATGGCGTTAGGTCGCTGCGTCCCCTGAAGCGGGGCCAAGTCTCCGACCACCTTGTCAAAACGGAACTCAGTCATGTCACGTATACTTCCCGGCATTCTTGCCATGGCCACCATCGTTGTGGCGTCCAATATCCTCGTGCAATTCCTGTTTGGCCAATGGCTGACGTGGGGCGCGTTCACCTATCCACTGGCGTTTCTGGTTACAGACGTAATGAATCGCGTTTATGGGGCGACCACCGCACGAAAAGTGGTCTTCGCCGGCTTTCTGACCGGCGTCGGATGCTCGTTGATCGGCACGCAGATCACCGGAGAATTCGGCCCCCTTGTAACGTGGAGAATCGCTCTTGGATCAGGTTTGGCGTTTCTTAGCGCTCAGATGCTGGACGTTTCCATTTTCGATCGGTTGCGCCATGGTAACTGGTGGAAAGCACCTCTTGTATCGACGCTTTTCGGATCGGCTTTGGACACCGCACTGTTCTTCACAATCGCCTTCTCGTCGGCACTGGTTTGGATCGAGCCGACCAATGACGTATCCTGGGCCAATGAACACTTCGCACTTCTTGGATTTGGACCTGCCGTACCTCTTTGGGTTTCGTTGGCTGTTGCCGATTGGTGCGTAAAACTTTCGCTTGCTTTGGTCGCATTGGTGCCATTTCGCCTGATTGTGAAGCAAATGACGGCACGGGTAGCGTGAATTAATTTGACAGACACCAAATCTGTGCGAACCTTTCCCTATCGGCAACGTAATGAAAGGAGGTGGTCCAGTGTCTAGAGTGATATTGGAGAGAGGTGTCGGAACAGTCAGGGGGGCCGTGGCCTGAAGGCAAACCGGAAGGCTGAACACTCCTGATTGGGCTTTCAGTTCCCTAACTGGCCCATCTCTGAGAAACTCGGAAGGGTCGCCACGGCAGGCGACCCTTCTTCGTATCAAGTTAAGAAAAGTCATGCAGATCACACCGCAGATCGAGATCGCAGATTGGGAGCTTACCGAGCAGTTTGTGCGCTCTGGCGGACCTGGCGGGCAGAACGTCAACAAGGTCGCGACGGCAGTTGAGTTGCGGTTTGAAGCTGGTCGGTCGCCAAACCTTCCTGAGCCGGTCAAACGACGTCTGCAAAGACTGGCGGGCCGGCGCTGGACCAAGGATGGCGCCATTGTGATTCAGGTCAGCGCGGAAAGAAGTCAGGCGAGAAACCGCGAAATCGCTCGCGAACGACTTGCTGAATTGATCCGGAAAGCGGCGGAACGGCCCAAGAAACGGCTGAAGACGCGTATTCCCCTTGGTCAGAAACGCAAAAGATTGGAAACCAAGCGTCAAAGAGGCGAAGTGAAGTCGCTTCGCGGCAAGATCAAGGAGTGACCACAAGGCCTCTACTCGAGATAGCTTCTTAGTGCATCCGGCGGATTGCCAAACAACATGTCGGTCGGAACCGGCGGATGAACTTGCCCCTGATCCACGAATATCGTCCGGTCGGACCAGCGCCTTGCGTGCTCGGGATCGTGCGTAACCATAAGGATCAGTTTGCCGGGCAGCAGCTTAACGACAAGTGCAAGCATCTCGTTTCGCAACGCCGGACCCAGCGCCGAGAAGGCTTCGTCCATAAGAACGATTTCCCTGTCGGTAAGAAGAACTCTGGCCAGTGCAGCGCGGCTTTGCTGCCCTCCTGAAAGTTCACCGGGTTTTCGCTCCTCGAAGCCAGCCAAATTGACGCGCGCCAACGCCTCGCCAGCGCGAGAAAGAACCTCGCGTGACGGCCGTCTGCGAGGCTCCACACCAAGCGCGACATTCGCCATGATACTCAGATGCGGGAAGAGATTGTTGTCCTGAAACAGCACCGAAACCGGTCTTTTTCCCGGCGGGACGGGCCCAAGGTTTCTGGATTTCCAAAGGACGCTGCCTGCATCCGGCATTTCAAAACCGGCGATTAATGACAACAGCGTCGACTTTCCTCCACCGGACGGCCCGATAACCGACACGAGTCCTGGCGCATCAATTGAACAGTCGGCAGTCAGCATGAAATCATCGCGAGTCAATCGGACCTTATCGAGCGTGAGCGTCATGAGACATCCATCTGTCGAACACATAGAATATCCCGAAGGTAAGGAACAGCAGCAGAACAGCAGCCGCGCCCGCTTCCTCCATGCGGTAGGCACCCATCAATCTGTACACCTGCAATGGAAGCGTCGCCGTCTCCGGATCGGCAAAGAGAGCTATCACACCCAGATCCCCCATCGACAGAGCGGCAGCGAGGCCGGCCGCAAAGCCAAGCGGCCGGCGTATCCGAGGCAGGATCAACACCCGGACCCGATCCCATCCAACCAAACCAAGCGAATCCGCAAGCCGACCATAGTCGGCCTCTACATTCCGAACGGCCGGAAGCATGGCACGCAGCGCGAAAGGAAGCGTCATCATGGCATTCACAAGTACGGTGACGCTCAGCGCAAATTTGGCCGGGTCCGCATGGGGGAAGATCATCAGGAACAAACCGGTTCCCATCACCAATGGTGAGGCAGCAACAGCCAAAAGACCGGCAATCTCCAACAGCTTTCCATGGGGACGAAGCTGCGTCGCTGCCAGCGCGATTGTAATCGCAAGAAGAACTGTCAGAACGGTCGAACACAGTGCCACCACAATGGATGTCAATGCCGCTGTCCAGACAGATGTCGACATGAACGGGATAGCTGAATAGCCTCTGGCGACGACCATGAAAATGGGGGCTATCAGAAATATGGTTGCCGTCGCGATGGCCAGTGCATCGATCGAACGCAAAAAGCTGTTTTCGGCATCCCATCGCCTGAGAACGCGATCGAGACCAGCACCTACACCTGCGTATCCACTGTATCGCAGGGCAAAAAAAGCCACAAATCCAGTGATCGCGAGTTGAAACAGGGATAAATAGGACGCTCTTGCGAGGTCGAACTCGAACCGAACAGCCTGATAGATCGCCAGTTCGATTGTCGTCGCGCTTGGCCCACCACCCAAGGTAAGCGCAACCGCGAAACTGGTCGTGCAGATCACGAATATTACAAGTGCCGCCCCGGGAACGACAGTCATGAGCATCGGTCGCTCCAAGTGTCGGTTCACCGCCGAAGCATCCATTCCCAGCGAGGCAGCAAGCCTGAAGCGCTCGGACGGAATCTCTGCCCAACCCTGCAGGACCAGTCGCGTAGCCAGGGGCATGTTGAAGAATACATGGGCCAGAACCACGCCATGAAATCCGTAGATGGAAATCGGTGGCAATCCGAACCATCCAAGCGCGGCGTTCACGACGCCCCCTCTCCCGAACACCGCCAGCAAACCGAATATCGCGACGATGACGGGAAGGAGGAACGGCGCGCCCAGAAGAGTTACCAGAAACGCGCGTCCGGGGAACTTTCGCCGGGCCAAGGCACGGGCGACAGGAATTGCCATCAGCACGCTGACGACGGCCGAAACGATCGCCTGAAGCAGGGTGAATCGGATTGCGGCCCAATCGGACGTGCTCGGCGCTCTGCCGGTTTCGGCAGACAAAAGTACCGCCGCGAAAGCCGCAAGTATTAGGGCCGGAAAGGCAAGCGCCGCGAGAATTCCGGCCCAAACCGACGCTGTCACCGGCTTAGCGCGTTCAGCCATTCTTCAATCGCCGTTTCACGAACCGCGGCGGCTTTCCCCGGCGCGAAGATCAGTGCCTTCGCGGGTTGAACAAGCCTCTCGAACCCTTCCGGAAGCCCATCTTCCGGTGTCTTGGCCGGGTACATCCAGTTCGTCGTGGGTATGACTGACTGGAATGTGTCAGTCAGCATGAATCTAAGGAATTCGGACGCCAGTTCCGGTTGATCACTGGACTTCAGTTGGCCGGCTACTTCGATCTGCAAATAGTGTCCCTCGTCGAAAGAAACGGCGACTTTGCTGGGGTCGTCTTCGGCGATCAGGTGGTACGCCGGCGATGTTGTATAAGACAGGACCATTTCGGCCTCTCCCTCAAGGAAAAGGCCATAGGCCTCGGACCAGCCTGGCGTTACGGTGACGATGTTGTCTGCAAGCGCTTCCCAGACACTCCCTGCCTCGTCGCCGTAGGCGTACTTGACCCACAGAAGCAACCCCAGGCCCGGTGTCGATGAACGCGGGTCCTGGATGACGATGGAAATATCGCTGTCGCCGAGAGCCTTCAGATTCTCGGGCACATTTTCGAGTCCGGCGTCGTGGACGAACGCAAAATAGCCCCAGTCATAGGGCAGGAAAGTCCCATCCTCCCAGGCAATCGGAAGATCGAGGTCGTTTGCGTCAATCCCATGTGGCGCGAACAGTCCGGTATCGGCGGCGGCAGCGGTAAGATTGGTGTCGAGACCAAGAACAACATCGGCGTCGCTTCGCGCGCCCTCCAGCCTGATCCGTGCCAGCAAAGCCGCACCGTCTCCAGCGGCCACAAATCGAAGATCGCAATTGCAGCTTTCTTCAAAGGATGCCTCGATCTCGGGCCCAGGCCCCCATTCGGTAACGAAACTATCGTATGTCATGACGGTCAGCACAGGCTTTTGCTTCGCCATGGATGGCGTCGCAGCCCAAAACCCTGCGAAAATCCCTGCCAAGAAAAGGATCTGGAATTGCATATCTCACTCCAAGTCTGGCCGGACGGGGGATACGGGTGAGAGCATCTCGACCTTCCCTCCGCCGGTATTAGCCGGTTCAGGTTCAACGGGTTCGCTGATTTGCATCTCAGCCCACAAGGGCACCCCGAGGTATGCCCCTAGGTAATTCGCGGACTGCGCGAGGGCAAGGACAAAGGCAGGACGGACGTCTCTGGTCCTTTTCCTTGACCTTTTGTGGCGTTAAGGAAAGCGAAAGGAGCGCAGGAATGAGTTTCAACAGTTACGGGCACGTTTTCCGTGTGACGACCTGGGGCGAAAGCCACGGACCGGCCTTGGGTGCGACAGTCGATGGCTGTCCGCCCGGCATACCTGTGGGCGAGTCTGATCTGCAGGTCTGGCTCGACAAGCGGAAGCCGGGACAGAACAAGTACACCACCCAGCGCCGCGAGGCCGACGAGGTGGAAATTCTCTCTGGCGTGTTCGAAGGTGTGTCAACCGGTACCCCAATTCAGTTGATGATCCGGAATACGGACCAGCGCTCGAAAGACTACGGCGATATTTCCGAGAAGTTCCGCCCTGGCCACGCCGATATTACCTATTGGCAGAAGTACGGCATTCGGGACCATCGGGGCGGCGGTCGCTCCTCAGCAAGGGAAACCGCCGCGCGGGTGGCAGCCGGCGGGATCGCCCGGGCCGCACTTAACCAGTTAGTGCCTGGATTGAAAATTACAGGCTACATGGTCGGCATGGGCGAGAAGGAGATCAATCGTTCACGCTTCGACTGGGATGAGATCGAGCGCAACCCATTCTGGACGCCGGACCCGCGTTCAGCCGAGGAATGGGCAGGGTATCTGGACACCCTTCGGAAGTCGGGTTCGTCGATTGGCGCGACGATCGAAGTCTCGATCAGGGGCTGCCCCCCAGGGCTTGGTGCGCCCATATATGCCAAGCTGGATACCGACCTGGCCGCGGCGATGATGAGTATCAACGCGGTAAAAGGCGTCGAGATCGGCGAAGGCATGGCGGCCGCGAGACTGCGGGGCGAGGAAAACGCGGACGAGATCAGTATGGGACCGGATGGACCCGTCTTCAGTTCCAACCACGCCGGAGGGATATTGGGCGGCATTTCGACCGGACAGGAGATTATTGTCCGCTTTGCGGTCAAGCCGACTTCTTCGATCCTAACGCCACGCAAGACAATCAATAAGTCCGGAGAAGCCACGGAAATCGTGACCAAGGGGCGTCACGATCCCTGTGTCGGCATTCGCGCGGTGCCCGTGGCCGAGGCCATGGCGGCAGCAGTGATCTTGGATCATATGCTTCTGGACCGAGGGCAGACAGGTGGTGTTCGCGGACCGATCGGCTGATGTCCGATCATTTCCTTGTCGTTATCCTCGTGGATCCGAGTACCAGAGTCTCCGACACCGCAGCGTACCTGCGGGATGCGCATCGTTGGTGTAGGAGTTGATTGCGTCAAACGGCGCGCATCTGGAACAGATTGCGGGGCAACTTCTGAAGACCGTTTCCCAAATGTACTGATACCAAACAAATTCCCGTCGCAAACCGCCACGTTCAACCCGATGATCCCAAGGTGAATCGAAGTCATAGCATCCTTCTCGTGTTCATTGTCCACGCCTTGGCAGGGGGCGGCATCTTCACGCGCATTCCCGATATCCAACAGAACTTGCAGATGTCCGAAGGGATGCTGGGGGTTGCGCTGACCGTAGCTTCAATAGGCGGATTGCTCAGCAATCTGGCCGCAGGCCACCTTGTGCAAGCCGTTGGTGTGAAGCCGATCCTCGTCATTGGATTGCCCGGACTGGCAGTCTTTTCGGCTTTGGCGGCGTTTGCGCCTACGCTGCCGCTTCTCTTCGCCTTCCTGCTTCTGATGGGCGTTACCTTTTCCCTTGTGAACGTCGCAATGAACGTTGAAGCGGACCGCGTCGAGACAGAGATTGGGCGGCGGGTCATGAACCGTTGCCACGGGGTGTGGAGTGCCGGGATGCTGGCGGCATCACTTGTAGGCGTTGGCGCGCGAGGATGGGGTGTTCCAGCCGGATGGCATCTGATGGCGTTCGTTCCGCCGGTTCTCTTGATGAGTTTGATGATTATGGCCGCGATGCCTTCCGGCACCGAAGCCGTCAGCAAGCGGGCGCCACGACCGGCCATCGCCCTTCCTTCGCGACGGACCGTTTTGCTGATGCTGTTCGGTCTTTCAGGAGGCGTGTCTCAGATCGGAACACAGAATTTCTCGGTGATCTTCATGCGCGATACCTTTGCCGCACCGGACTGGGTCGACACTCTTACCCTGCCGGCTTTTCTGATCACAATGACGATCGGACGGATGGCGGCGGACCCTTGGACCGAGCGTTTCGGGCCTGTGCGGGTGTCGTTCTCGCTCGGCCTCGTTTCACTTATTGGCGCGATCCTGGTGGTTGCATCCACCAGTGTCGCAATGGCGCTCACAGGCTATGCAATGATCGGCATCGGTTCGTCGGTGCTGTTTCCGCTGATGATCAGTGCCGCGGCACGTCTGGGAACACGGCCGGCGGCGGAAAGCGTATCGGCGGTGATCTTTCTGACGGGCGTCGTCATGCTTGTCGCCCCGCTGGCCATGGGCTGGATCGCTGAAACGGCCGGCCTGCGCGCCGCCTTCGCCGCCTTCATCCCGCCGATATTGGTGACATTGCTTCTTTGTCGCCAGCTTGCCCCCCGCTAAGCGGTCGCGGCGGCAAGGGCTGTGTCCAGAAGCGCTTTGATGTCCTTTTGTCGTGTGCCCGCGACAATTCTTCCTAGTTCCTTGTCGCCCTTCAGCACCACCAAAGTAGAGCGTCGAGGAATGTTCAGGCGGATTGCCAGGTCGGACTGGGCGTGTTTGTCCCAATCGACCTTAATGAAACTGATGCTCTGCTCGTAGGCCGGGTTTTGGTCAAGCAGATCACCAATTACAATTCCCTGCGCCCGACAGGTTGTGCACCAGTCGGTGTAGAAGTCGATGAACACAGTCTTCCCTGCGGCAAGTTCCCCTTCGACCAGCCCCTTGCGGTAGGGCATGCCGATGGCCGCAAAAGCAGGCGAGGTAATCAGAAATGCAGTTGAACCTGCAATAAACGAACGGCGATGCATTACGAACTCCTTCAAATCGAAACAGAAAGCATTGTGAACCAGTCGGGCAGGTTATCGAGCGCCCAGACCTCGACCGCATGGTGCAGCTTGAACAGAATTGCCAAACCCACGGTCACGAAAACCACACCCATCGCAGGCCGGCTAAATTCCGTCATACGCCGCAACAGACTCTGGCGGCGGCGAATGGCACCTTGCGCACCGTAAGCAAGGGCAAGCACGACCGTCGACACGCCCAAAGCAAAGGACACCATGATCGCACCGGCAGCCAGCACGCTGCCTCCCTGACTCGCAAGGCCAATGGCACCACCTAGGGTTGGGCCGATGCATGGGCTCCAGACTGCTCCCAGAAGCATGCCTCCAACAAACTGGCCACCCAAACCGTCCTGCGGCAAATCGTCGACCGCATTGTCTGCCCGTGCGGACAGGGCGTTCGTGGCCGTCGCGAAAACCGCAGAAAACCGGGGAACAAGCAGAACCGCCCCGAATATGATCATGAGCACGGCAGCGGCGTTCGATACGGACTCTTCGGTGATGCCAAGAGCCCGTCCCGAAGTTGCAACGAGCAATCCCAATGCAACGAACGAGACACTCATGCCCCCCGCCAGCGCCATTGGCCCGCCTCGACTGGCTTGCAGCGATGTCGCGAGGACAATTGGCAGTATCGGCAGGACGCACGGGTTAATCAGCGTCAGCAGACCGGCAACATATCCAAGGATCAATTCCATGCAGACTTATGTCGGGCGCATAAGGCGTCTGTCATCCAAAAGTAGCAAACGCTGGATCACAAGGACGTCAGACGCGCACCTTTGAAAGCTGAACCGCCAGAATACCGACCGTGATGACCGTCACACCGACTATGTCGAGGGGCCCAAGAGCTTCACCCAGGAGAACGGCGGCGATAGCGACGCCCAAGAATGGATTAAGGAAGTGAAATGTGGCTGCCCGCGTGGCGCCGATTCTTCGAACAAGCCAGAACCAGAGAATCGTGGCCAGAATGCCTGGTACGAAAATGGTGTAGAGAAATGCGGCGGCCACCTGCACTGACCAAGAAACGTGCCATGTCTCCAAAGCCAAGGCCGGAATCCAAAGCACCGCAGAGCCGACCAGCATCTGAAATCCGATTACTGTCAGAATGTTGCCGCCAGACGATGCGCCCCGAACCGACAGCGTCGCGAACGTCAATGCCAGTGCGCCAAGAACACATAATAGCACGCCGAGGGGGTCGACCCCGGCGTTCAACCTTGTCCCCATTATCAGCGCCACGCCGGCAATCCCCGCAAATAACCCGATCACGCCCAGCGGAGGAACTTTTTCACCCCAGATCAACCAGCCCGATAGGCCCACCCATAGCGGCAGAGAAGCCGCGATAATGGCGGCCAGGGATGCCTCGACCCACTGCATGGCAACGAAGTTCAGTCCCAGATAGAGCGCGTTCTGGCAGATCCCGAATACAACGGTCAGTCGCCATTGCGATCGGGTCAGGCGCAACGACTGTCCTGTCATTCTGGCGAGCAACAGCACGATTGTTCCCGCGATCAAAAACCTGATGGCCGAAACCGTCAAAGGCGGCGCATTGGTCACCAGAATTCGGGCCGAAGTGAAGGCCGATGACCACATGAAGGCGAAAGCCAGCCCTCCCAGAACTGCCCTGATATCCATTATTGCTCCAGTGCACTTCGGCATCGACTAGCAGGCCGTTCACAACAGAACCAGTAGTGACTTCAGATTTCCGCTCCAAGAGTATTGAGGAACCAGCCTTGGCAACGGCCGTGCCCGCATCCTCGGACGCTTGTTCCACACCTCGTTAGAAGTAACGATTGGATGCCCGCAAAGCCGAAACGTGTCGACCGCAAACGTCGACGCAACCGACCCCCGTGATGCCTGAAAAAGAAAAAGGCCGCCCAAAGGCGGCCTCGCCAGACGTTTGCGAAAACATCAGTCGTTCACGCTGTCTTTCAGCGCTTTCGCAATAGTCATCTTGACGACCTTGTCTGCATCCTTGTGGATCTGCTCGCCGGTGGCGGGATTACGCACCATGCGCGCCGGACGCTCGCGGCAGTAGATCTTGCCTACGCCCGGCAGGGTAACGGCACCGCCGCTGGACACTTCGTCGGTGATGATCGCAGTGATCGCGTCCAGTGCAGCCCCCGCCGACTTCTTGTCGCTGTCCATCTTCTCGGCCAGAGCGGCGACAAGCTGGGTTTTGGTCATCGGTTTTGCCATGTTGAATCTCCTCGTTCTGGCCCCGTTATTGTGGCTCATTGGTGTAATTTAACTGGATATGGCGCCGTTACACAACGATTAGTGGCCACGAAACAAAGGCTTTGGCGCATTTCGTGGGCGAATTTCGGCCAATTTCAGCGAAAATCCGGGGTTCATCCCCCGCAGAAGCGACTTTTCCGGGGAAATCGAGTATTATTCTTTGCCGTGAAATTGGCGGGGCTTCCGCATGGACAGCAACGATTCTCCCTGATTTTGCGGGTCATGTCGGGCACTACGCCATCAAAGAAACGCCGTTTCCTCGAAGCTTCGCAGCTTCCGGGAATGAATTCTTTCCAGCGGCATCTCGCGGATTTTCTCCATCGCTCGGATTCCGATCAGCAGGTGTCGAGAGACCTGCGTGCGATAGAACTCCGAAGCCATCCCGGGCAGTTTCAACTCTCCATGAAGCGGCTTATCCGAAACACATAGAAGAGTTCCGTAAGGAACCCGGAAGCGAAAGCCGTTTGCCGCGATCGTGGCTGACTCCATGTCCAGCGCGATTGCCCGCGACTGGGAAAGCCGCTGCACCGGTCCGGACTGATCGCGAAGTTCCCAATTCCGGTTGTCAATCGTGGCGACCGTACCAGTGCGCATGATACGCTTGAGTTCGTAGCCTTCATACTCGGTGATGTCCGCCACGGCTTCCTCAAGAGCCACCTGTATCTCGGCCAGCGCTGGAATGGGCATCCAGACAGGAAGATCGTCATCCAGAACGTGATCTTCTCGCAGATAGCCGTGAGCCAGAACGAAATCTCCCAATCGCTGCGAATTGCGAAGCCCGGCACAATGCCCAACCATAAGCCAGGCATGTGGACGAAGCACCGCAATGTGGTCCGTGGCCGTCTTTGCATTGGACGGACCGACACCAATGTTAACCAAGGTAATGCCCGCACCGTTCGGCCTTTTCAGATGATACGTCGGCATCTGCGGAAGTTTTGCCAAGATAGGCATGGACGCATCCGGGGCACTGATCTCGGCGTTTCCGGGACCGACGAACGACACGTACCCACTTGCAGGATCGGCCAGCATTCTTCGGGCGAAGGACTCGAACTCTTCAACGTAGAACTGGTAGTTCGTGAACAGGACATGGTTCTGGAAATGTGACGGATCCGTCGCCATGTAGTGACTGAGCCTGGCGAGCGAATAGTCAACTCGTTGAGCCGTAAACGGCGCCAGGGGATGCGAGCCGTCGGAATGGGTGAAGCCATACCCGTTCACGATATCGTCGTGCATTGTCGACAAGTCGGGGACGTCGAAAATGTCGCGCAGTGTGAACTCCATTGCGCCTTCCTGCGGCACCGTGAGGGTCGCGTCATTGGCAACGGCGAAATGCACCGGCATCGGAGTCCGGGAAACACCTATCTGCACAGGCATGCCGTGGTTCTTGACCAGCAAACCGATCTGCTGGTGCAGGTAATTCGCAAAAAGGCGCGGCCTGGTTACGGTGCTCGAGTATCGGCCTGGTTCGGCCACATGACCAAAGCTCAGCCGTGTGTCCGTGGACGAGTAGGTGGTCGTTGTCAGGCGGATCTCGGGATAGAACGCGCGGAATCTGTTCTTTGGCATCCCCGAGGACAGGACCTCGGAGAACGCATCGCAAAGATACTTCGCGGCGGTGTCGTAAAGCTCGATCAGCCGCTGCACCGCTGCATCCGGGTCCGAGAACGTTTCATGATCGGGCACATCGGGGGAATGGATGGTCAGTCGGGCGGTGGCTGTCATCGCGAATCCTCGAACAATTCCGTCAGCTCAAAACGCTCAACATCGACGAGACCCAGATCGGAAATCCGAAGAGAAGGGATCACCACCAGCGCCAACAAAGAATGCTGCATGTAGGCGTTGTTTAGCCTGCAACCGCATTCCACCATCGCCTCCACCATTTCTTGTGCCTTGGCCGCAACTTCACGCGCAGGCCTGTCTGACATCAGGCCGGCAATCGGCAATTCGACAAGGGCGATCTCTTTCCCATCTTTCCAGACCGTCACGCCGCCGCCCACCTCACCGAGACGGTTGCATGCGGCAGCCATCATGTCCCGATCCGTCCCCACGACGATCATATGATGACTGTCATGTGCGACAGTGGAAGCGATGGCCATACGCCCCTCATAACCGAAGCCCTTCACAAACCCGTTCACCACATCCCCGGTTGCTCGATGCCGCTCGACGAGGGCAATCTGACACACACCGCCATCACCCTGGACAAGACCGTCGATGACCGGCAACTCGGCGGTCAGTGACTCGGTCGGCGCCTGGTTTTCGACCACGCCAATGACCCGGGCCGTGACCGCGTTGCGGCCTTCGGGTGCATGGATCGCAAAATCCTTTCCCGACAGGGTTTTGCCCAGATGAACTGTGGAACGGGTATCCGCAGGCCAGTCCAAGTGGGGACACTCGACGCAGATCTCGCCATTCCTCGCGATCGTTTCCCCACCAGCAATGACAAGCTCAACGGGCAATGCCCTGAGATCAGACGTCAGCACTGCATCGGCCCGGCGTCCCGGCGCAATGCTGCCAAGCTCACGCTCCAATCCGAAGTGCGTCGCGGTGTTTATGGTGGCCATCTGCAACGCCACAAGCGGATCGCAGCCACATTCAATGGCATGGCGAACGACCCGGTTCATGTGCCCATCGTTTACAAGAGTTCCGGAATGGCAGTCGTCAGTACAGAGGATGAAATTCCGGGCATCGAGCCCCTTTTCCGTTACTGCGGTGATCTGGCTTTCGACATCATACCATGCCGATCCCAACCGCAGCATCGACCGCATTCCCTGCCGGACAAGCGCAATCGCATCGGCTTCGGCGGTGCCTTCGTGGTCATCTGCCGGACCGCCGGCGGCATAGGCATGGAAGGGAATGCCTCTGTCAGGACTTGCGTAGTGGCCTCCGACTGTCTTTCCGGCATTTTGCGTAGCTGCGATCTCGGCCAGCATCTTGGCGTCACCGTTGATAACCCCGGGGAAATTCATCATCTCGCCCAGACCGATTATTCCTGGCCACGACATAGCCTCGGCAACATTATCGGCAGTGATCTCGAAACCGGTGGTCTCGAGTCCAGGTGCCGATGGCGCACAGGAAGGCATCTGTGTGTAGATGTTGATGGGCTGCAGAAGTGCCTCATCATGCATCAATCTTACGCCGCGCAGACCAAGCACATTTGCGATCTCGTGCGGATCGGTGAACATCGTCGTCGTTCCGTGAGGAATGACGGCGGCTGCAAACTCTGCGGGTGTCAACATGCCGGACTCGATGTGCATGTGACCGTCGCAAAGCCCCGGGATCAGATACCGATCCTCCCCCTGCGTAAGTTCGGTCTCGGACCCGATACAATGCGAGGCGTCCGGGCCGACATAGGCAAAACGGCCCTGACTGATCGCAACGTCCCAACCCTTCAGGATTTCGCGTGATTGCACATTGACCAGTCTGCAATTCCGGATGACGCGATCGGCCGGATGCCGACCCGCGGCGACAGCTACAAGCGTCCGCGCCACTTCAGCCCAGGATTTCGGCGGTGTTCCCATTGCCGGAATTGACACCGTTCGCGCCGAACCTGCAAGCCCCGTGGGCGGAACGCTGATCAAAGAAACCGTCTTGCGGCCCGACATGAACCATCTAAGTGTGAGGACATGGGCAAGACACTACTATCCATCGGCCACGGATATTCTGCAGCTGCGCTGTCGCGATTGCTGCTGTCTGAGGGTTGGACGGTCACGGGAACAACCAGATCGGCCGATAAGGCGGAAAGGCTGCGCGAAGAGGGAATCGAGCCGCTTATCTGGCCCGGCACTCCGCTTCCGCTGGACAAAGCTACCCACCTCTTGACTTCGGTCGCACCCGAGGATGACGGCGACCCGGTTCTCGCTCGGGAAGCAGAGGCAATACGAAATGCCCGCCACCTTGAGTGGGTAGGCTATCTTTCAACCACCGGAGTCTACGGCGACCGTGAAGGAGGATGGGTGGACGAGGATTCCGAACTCAAGCCATCCACGAGCCGCGGTCAAGCCCGCGTCGAGACCGAATGCGCCTGGCAATCCCTTGATCTGCCAATCCACATCTTTCGACTGGCGGGCATCTACGGACCGGGACGCGGGCCTTTCGCCAAAGTTCGGAACGGCACAGCGCGGCGTATCATCAAGAATGGTCAGGTCTTCAGCAGAATCCACGTCGATGACATCGCGCAGGTCCTCGCTGCCTCGATCGCCACTCCAAATCCCGGCGCAATCTACAATGTTTGCGACGACGATCCAGCACCGCCCCAGGATGTGATCGGGTTTGCCGCCGACCTTCTTGGTCTACCGGCCCCAAAGGCCGCCTTATTCGAAGAGGCGGACATGTCCCAGATGGCGAAGTCCTTTTATGCCGAGTCCAAAAGGGTGCGGAACGACCGGATAAAGGACGAGCTTGGCATACGTCTGCTCTATCCAACCTATCGCGAAGGTCTGTCAGCCATTTTGGCCGCAGAATCGCCCTAGTCCGCTTGCTACGACCGTTCGCGCACCTATCTCGGCTGCTAAAGGGGACACCCAGATGACATTCCGAGCCCGACTAGGGGTCTTTCTCGACCGCAATGATGTCCAGGCCTCGATCATCGCGGTCATTGTTTTCAATGCGATCATTCTGGGGCTCGAGACCTCGCAGGCAGCCATGAGTTCGGCCGGTCCACTGATCATTACCTTGGACCGACTTTGCCTTGCGTTCTTCACTTTGGAGCTGACGCTCAAACTCGTTGCACGAGGTCCAGCATTCTTTCGAAACGGCTGGAACGTTTTTGATGCCGCCGTGGTTGGCATCTCTTATGTCCCCGAGAGCGCGGGGCTTTCCGTTCTCAGAGCCCTGCGCATCCTCCGGGTATTGCGCCTTCTGTCAGCAGTTCCGCGCTTGCGGCGCGTCATCGAGGGGCTGTTCCAGGCACTTCCGGGGATGGCTTCGGTCTTCGCGCTGATGGCACTGATCTTCTACATCGCTTCGGTAATCGCGACCAAACTCTTCGGTGGCGCCTTCCCGGATTGGTTCGGAACCCTGGGCCGCTCAGCCTATTCACTCTTCCAGATCATGACGCTTGAAAGCTGGTCGATGGGTATTGTCCGCCCAGTCATGGAAGTCTTCCCGCAAGCATGGGTCTTCTTCGTAACGTTCATCCTGGTAACCACATTCGCGGTTGTGAACCTTGTCGTCGGATTGATCGTAAACTCCATGCAGGACGCCCATGCCGAAGAAGAGGTGGCCGCAACGGGAGAGTATCGGGAGGAGATCTTGCGGCGTCTGGAAGCAATCGAGCGCAAGCTGGACAAACCCTAGTCGCGAAGTATCTCGGCAATGGCCGAATAACCACGCGAGACAGCCAGATCGAGTGGAGTTCGTCCTTGCCGATCCGCCAGCGCTTGATCTGCTCCCGCGTCCACAAGTGCCCGAACAACTCGCTGATGCCGCGGCCCGCCATCGCCGAGTACCACAGCCTCGATCAGCGCCGTCCAACCCAGGTTGTTGACGTGATCCAAAGGCGCGCCCGCTGCAATCAGGCGCCGGACCACCTCGTCGTGCCCAAGATGTGCGGCGGCAATCAGGGCGGTACCATCGTATGGGCTGGTGACAAGTCCGGGGTCATTCCCAAGCTCGATTGCCAGCGTCATCATCTCCGGGTCGTCCGCCACTGCCGCGATAGTGACCGCATCATAGGCCTGACCCTCCAAAGCATTCATATCGGCACCAGCTTCCGCCAATGCCACCAGCGCCTCATCGTTGGAGGCAAACGCGGCAACGTGAACCGGGGTTCGGCCCTTACCGTCACGGGCTTCGAGATCCGCACCCTCGGCGGCCAGCCGTCGAATGGTCGAAACATAGCCGTCCAGCGCAGCTCGGTGCAGGCCGGAATAGTCCGCTTGCTCCATTGCGTTCGGAGGAACCTGGGCCATCGCCGGCAGCAGTGGAAAAACCACAGCGAGGACAAATGATAGAATTCTCATGGCTCGCCCGAAGCTCATCTTTCCAGAAACCCCGTCACGCCCTCTTCGAGATGTCCGCGATGCCAAGAACCGACAGCACCTTGACCTCGATATGTTCCGCATTCATTGCCGCGACTTCATACATGTCTTTCGGGCTTGCTTGGTCAATGAAGATATCCGGCAGGAACATCGACCTGAATTTAAAGCCGGAATCAAGCACGCCCTCTTCGGCCAGAAGGTTCGAAACATGCGACCCAAAGCCTCCGATCGCACCCTCTTCGATCGTGATCATTGCCTCGTGGCCATGGGCAAGCGACAGGATCAGATCCCGGTCCAGCGGTTTGGCAAAACGGGCATCGGCGATTGTCGGATGAATGCCGCGCTGACCCAGCGCCTCGGCCGCCTTTTCAACTTCCCGCAACCGGGTTCCGAATGACAGGATGGCAACTCTCGAGCCCTTGCAGACAATACGCCCCTTTCCGATTTCAAGTATCTCGCCACGTTCTGGCATCTCGACGCCTACGCCTTCGCCACGCGGATATCTGAAGGCGATCGGCCCATCGTCATGGGCAACCGCCGTCGCCACCATATGAACCAACTCGGCTTCGTCGGCAGCGGCCATGACAACCATTCCGGGCAGGTTTGCCATGTAGGCGATGTCAAAAGACCCGGCATGGGTCGCGCCGTCTGCTCCAACGAGTCCGGCGCGGTCGATTGCGAAACGGACCGGCAGTCGCTGAATGGCTACATCGTGCACGATCTGATCATAGCCGCGTTGCAGGAATGTCGAATAGATCGTGCAGAAGGGTTTCATCCCACCGGCTGCGAGCCCGGCACAGAACGTCACTCCGTGCTGTTCTGCTATCCCGACATCGAAACAACGGCTGGGAAACCGTTCGGCGAACAGGTTCAGACCGGTACCGTCCGGCATGGCCGCCGTAACTGCGACGACGCGGTCGTCACGGCTGGCTTCCTCGATCAGAGCCTCGGCGAAAACTTTGGTATAGGAGGGCGCGTTCGATACGGCTTTGGCCTGCTCGCCCGTAACCACGTCGAACTTCGATACGCCGTGCCCCTTGTCCTGAGCCTGTTCCGCAGGTGCATATCCTTTGCCCTTCTTCGTAAGGACATGGACAAGTATTGGTCCTGTTGCACGCGCCTTCACTGTCCGCAGGACTGGCAACAACTGATCCAGGTCGTGACCATCGATAGGACCGACATAGGAAAACCCGAGCTCTTCGAACAAGGTTCCACCCACGACGGAATGTTTCAGAAGGTCCTTTGCGCGGCGGGCGCCCTCACGGAAGGGTTCCGGCAGCAGATTCACTGCCCCCTTTGCGGCGGACTTCAGCTCCTGAAACGGATCGCCGGCATAAAGGCGCGAGAGATAGGACGACATGGCACCGACCGGCGGGGCAATCGACATCTCGTTGTCGTTCAGGATGACGAAAAGGCGCTTTCCAAGATGCCCTGCGTTATTCATCGCCTCGTACGCCATACCGGCCGAGATCGCGCCGTCGCCGATCACCGCAATCGCGTCTCCCAGCCCGGTCTCGGTAGTGCCACCCAGGTCACGGGCAACCGCGAAGCCCAGTGCGGCACTGATCGACGTCGATGAGTGTGCCGCGCCGAATGGGTCGTAGGGACTTTCGCTGCGTTTCGTAAAGCCGCTAAGGCCATCTTTCTGACGCAGCGTCCGAATTCTGTCGCGTCGACCGGTAAGGATCTTGTGCGGATAGGATTGGTGAGACACGTCCCAGATCAATTTATCTCGCGGCGTATCGAACACCGCGTGCAGTGCGACCGTCAGCTCGACCACACCAAGGCCGGCACCAAGATGCCCACCTGTCACGCTGACCGCGCTAATGGTTTCGGCGCGAAGTTCGTCGGCGACCTGACGCAGTTCGGCATCCGACAGCCGCTTCAGGTCGGCCGGGGCGGCGACCTTGTCCAATGTCGGTGTCTTCAGTTCTTCGGCCATACGTCCTCCGGGGTCAAAACTCGCGGGAAACTACAAACATAGCTGCCTGACGCAAGTTGTCCGCTCGTGCATCAAATCCGCAGAGCGCGTCAACCGCCTGTTCAGCCAGTTCCCGTGCCTTCCGGCGTGCTTCCTCCAGCCCCAGAAGCGAAACAAAGGTAGCCTTCCCGGCATTGGAATCCTTTCCGACGCGTTTCCCGGTCTTGGCCTCGTCACCCGTCACGTCGAGTATGTCGTCGGCGATCTGAAACGCCAGACCCAAAGCATTGGCATAGGCTCTTAGCGGTGCGGGATCGGCCTTTCCCAAAATGGCACCGGCTTCCGCTGACCAACGGATCAAGGCTCCGGTTTTGTTTGCCTGCAATTCCGTCACGTCGTCAAATGTCAGCGATCGACCGGCAGTTTCGGCGGCGATGTCCTGCGCTTGTCCCAAAACCATACCCTGTGCGCCGGACGCCTTCGCCAAGGATGCGATCAGCTCGACGCGAACCTGCGGATCCTCATGCACGGCTCTGCGGCTCAGCAACTCGAAAGCGAAGCTCTGAAGAGCATCGCCAACCAGAACTGCAGTGGCTTCGTCCCACTTGCGATGCACCGTCGGCTGACCGCGCCGCAAATCATCGTCATCCATGCAAGGCAGATCGTCATGGACCAGCGAATACGCGTGCATGCACTCGATGGCTGCGGCGGCAAGCAGATGTCCCTCCCTAGGCTGCTCGAACAGTTGTGCCGATGTCACGACTATATAACCACGCAAGAGCTTCCCGCCGCTTGCGGCATACCGCATGCCCTCGACTACCGGACCCTTGCCAAGATCTTCCAAACAGGATTGAAGCGCCGCGCCGATATTGGCGGCTTGCGCCCGCAGATCGACTTCAAAGCTCACTTGATGTCGACCGGAACCGTACCCTTCGGGTTGCCGTCTCCGTCGAGCGTGATTTGCGCGACCTTCTCCTCGGCCTCTGACAGTTTTTTCTGACAATGCTCTTTCAGCGCCGCGCCACGCTCATAAAGCTTGATCGAGTCCTCCAGGGGAACGTCCCCCGACTCAAGCTTGGCCACCACAGATTCCAGCTCTTTCATGGCTTCTTCGAAGCTCATCTCGCCAACCTGTTTGTCGCTCATGTGTCCCGCTCCATCAAAACCTTAACATGTGCAACCGCACTTTCCGCCAAGGCCTCAAGATCATAGCCGCCTTCCAGTGTCGAGACCACGCGTCCCCCCGAATGCGCCTCCGCCACATCGCAGATCGCTTCGGTCACCCAGCGAAAATCTTCTTTTGTCCAGTTCAGGTTGGCCAGCGGATCACGCACATGCGCATCGAATCCCGCGGATATGATGATGAGTTCCGGTGCGAAATCATCGACGGCCGGAAGAATGATATCACCCCAGGCCTGCCGCATCTCGACCCCGCCGGTCATTGGAGCCAACGGTGCATTCACCACGTTGTCATGTGCGCCGGTTTCATGCGCAGCGCCGGTGCCAGGATAAAGCGGCATCTGATGAGACGAGCAGAACAGTGTGCGCTCTTCGTTCCAAAGGAGGTCCTGTGTGCCATTGCCGTGATGCACGTCGAAGTCCAGAACCGCCACGCGGTTTAGTCCGTGGACATCAAGCGCACGTCTGGCGGCGATTGCGGCGTTGCCGAAAAGACAAAACCCCATTGCCGTTCCGGTTTCGGCATGATGTCCCGGTGGACGCATCGCAACGAACGCATTGGACGCTTCTCCGGCAAGAACAGCGTCGACCGCCGCCGTGCATCCGCCCAGCGCCCGCAGCGCCGCTTCCAGAGAGCCGGGTGAGACATGCGTATCCGCGTCGAGTGAAACATATCCCTCATCGGGAATGGCCGCCTCGACCCGTTCCAAGTAGTCCTCGGGATGGCAACGAAGAACCTCTGAACGTTTTGCCTTGGGCGCTTCCCGCCAGGTTAGTCCTTCAATCTCTTGCAGCGCCGCCCAAACCGCCTCGACCCTGGCCACCCGTTCGGGATGTCCGGGGGGCGTGACGTGAAAAAGCGCTGCATCATGCTTGTAAATGAGTGTCATCTTCTACCCTAGTCTATCGGCCAAATGTATCTGCCAACAAGGATGACGGCCAGTATCCATCCGCCCCAAACCGGATAAGACACCGCGTGATCACGCGACATGCCCAGTCGTTGCAGCAACCAAGGCCCTGTAAAGACCGCGGCGAGGACAAGGGGGAGTGCCAAAAAATCCGCCACGGCCTTACTTCAATCTGGCGACAGAAGGTAGCCTGCGCCGCGGACGGTCTGAAGATAACGCGGCTGCTTCGGATCAGCTTCCAGCTTACGCCTCAGCCGTGTGATCTGCACATCCACCGCCCGTTCCTGTGCTTGCCCTCGGTCGCGGCCGAGTTTTTCGACCAGCTCGGCACGCGACAGCGCCTCGCCCGGGCAGCTCGAAAAAATGCGCATCAACTGCGCTTCCGTCGCTGTAAGCCGAACCGGGGCATCGCCACTCCACATGACGCCCTTTTCGACATCGTACCGAAGCGAGCCGAGAGAAAGCACTTTCGGCGCCGTGTCGGCCGACACGGCAGGCGGAACACGCCGCAGGATCGAATTGATCCGAAGCAGCAATTCCTTTGGCTCGAACGGCTTGGCGAGATAATCGTCTGCGCCAGCTTCCAGACCTTTGATCCGGTCTTCGGTCTCTCCCTTGGCCGTCAGCAACAAGATCGGCACGTTGCGCGCCTCACGAAGCCGCCGGCAGAAGCTTACGCCGTCTTCGCCCGGCATCATCACGTCCAATACGATCAGGTCGAAATCCAGCCCGGACAGAATACGCTCTGCATGCGCAGCATCTCTTGCAGCGGAAACGAGAAATCCATTCCGGATCAGGAACTTCTGAAGAAGGCTCCGGATCCGCTCGTCGTCATCGACAATCAGGAGATGGGCGTCCGGTTCGTTCATCCATTCGTCTCTTTGAGACGGGTGTAGTGCCGACGCAGATCATTGTCCATCATCGCCTCCAGTACTTGTCGGAACCCCGCAACAGCTTCGGGGCCGGCCTGACGGAATGCCGCTCTCATGCGGTCCCTCTGTGCTGTCGAAAGCTCCCGTTCCAATGCCTCTCCTGCCTCGGTCAGATATAGATGGCGCTCGCGCTTGTCGCGTTGCCCGATCCGGCTTTCGACCAACCCGTCTTCGACAAGTGCGCGCAAAACGCGGTTGAGAGACTGCTTGGTAACGCCGAGAATGGAGAGCAGGTTGTTGACAGTCGTACCGGGGGATCGGTTGATGAAATGGATCGCCCGATGGTGGGCGCGGCCGTATCCCTTGTCTGCGAGGATACGATCAGGATCAGCCGTGAAACCGCGATAGGCGAAGAACATGGCTTCGATCCCCTTGCGCAGTTGGTCGTCGGTCAGGAACAACAGGTTCTCGCCGCTTGTGCCGCCGCCGCTGTCCGGCATGAAACCTCCTCCGATGGTGCAACTGGAGTTTATGTCAGCCTTGTTGACATTCCAAGCCTCAACTGGTAGCGATTCCGGGATTTTCCGCAACAAAATGACCGATGCGGACCTAATCGCGCAACTTTTGCAAACGGAGGCCCCGATGGCTGGTGCATATGACGATCGCGACGGATGGATATGGATGGACGGCAAGTTGGTGCCGTGGCGGGACGCGAACGTACATATCCTGACCCATGCGCTGCACTACGCATCTTCGGTCTTCGAGGGTGAAAGGGCTTATAACGGCAAAATTTTCAAAAGCCGTGAACATTCCGAGCGCTTGCATTTTTCTGCCGGCCAGCTGGACTTCGAGATTCCCTTCAGCGTCGACCAGATAGAAACCGCGAAAGCCGAAGTCCTGAAGGCGAACGGCTTCTCGGATGCTTATGTCCGCGCAGTCGCGTGGCGCGGCGCCGGCGAGGACATGGGTGTAGCGTCTGCACGCAACCCCGTCCGTCTTGCAATCGCGGCATGGGAGTGGGGCGCCTATTACGGCGACAGCAAGTTCAAGGGTGCCAAACTGGACATCTCGAAATGGAAGCGACCCAGCCCCGAAACCATCCCGAGCCATGCCAAGGCGGCGGGGCTTTACATGATCTGCACGCTGTCGAAACACGCCGCCGAAGCAAAGGGGTGTGCCGACGCCATGATGTTCGACTATCTCGGCTACGTGGCCGAGGCGACCGGCGCGAACATCTTCTTTGTCAAGGATGGAGAAGTTCACACTCCCCTGCCCGATTGTTTCCTGAACGGACTGACGCGGCAAACGGTCGTCGGTCTGCTGAAAGACCGTCAGGTCAAGGTGCACGAGCGCCACATCATGCCGGAAGAACTGGAAAGCTTTCAGCAATGCTGGCTAACCGGCACGGCCGCAGAGGTGACGCCGGTGGGCAAGATCGGAGACTATAACTTCGAGGTCGGCGCTTTGACGCGGGATATTGCGGAGACGTACGAGAAACTCGTGCGCGAATGATCGGGACACGATAAGGCGTTAATGATGCGTGCGGCGACTTGCGTCGCGCGCAACGCGAAAATTCCCGGACTCCATGTTTTGCAGTGCTATGGGGCCGAATCCCAACGTCGGTATCACGTCGGTATTTTGTCGGTATCACATCGGTGAAACCGCCCGGATTAGCCGGTTTTCCGGGTTGCCGGCGACAGGGTCTTAACCAAGCCTAACCAATCCCGAACGTCAGGCCGGAACCTGCGAAAGCAGCAGCAAGCTGCCACCGCATACCAGCAGCACATGCACGACGACGATGGCGTTCAATTGCGCAGCAAAGGGCTGTTTCCGTGTCTTGTGGCGCAGTCGCCGCTGTGCCAGCTTTGCCGCGGGCCAGCCACCCAAGGCCGCAAGCTGGAGCATAAATGATTCCGGCAGACGTGCGCCTCCGGCAACTGAACTTCGCTTGTCCCAGGCAAAGACCCCAAACGTCAGGACGATCGTCACAACCAGCGCCAGGGTCAATGTCAAGTACAGGTTCATTTCACCAGAGCTTCCACCATCGTCGCTTTTTGCCGGCAGGACGTGTCCGCGGCCGCCTTGCACCGGGATCGCCGCTGGAATTGAAGAACTCACCGTTCTCTCCCATCAGGCAGGCATCCAGGCCATCGGCGATCAGAAACAGCTTTCGCCGGAATGTGGTATCCGCCCCGTTCGCCACAAGGTTGCCCCGTTCAAGCCAGACCCATGCCTCGTCGATCCCGGCCTGGCGCGCGGGCCAGTTGGTCCAGATGGCGTGGGTTGCCTCTTTCGCGCCCGATGCCACCCGCGGATCCTCGGCGGCGGACTTGTGCCGGTCGATCTCAAGCGAGTTGTCAGCAAAGACGAAGGCCACCCACTCGTCCAGCATTATCTCCGGGCCATCGATGTCCGACCAGTCTTCCTTTCGGGTGATATACACATCGTGCCTCATACCATCCCTCGAATATCTTATCTTCAATATCCGGAATTGTGCACAGAACCGGGCTTGCGGTCCAGCGTGAAGGCGACGGCGCTCTGGGGGATATCTCCCTGTCCGGGAGTACCGGCATCAGCCGTACTTGGTGACGATCTTGCGCGCCTTGCCGCGCTGGATGTGCAGATAACGCTCGCGCAGGATGATCAGTACGCCCGCCGCGATGACAATGGCCGCGCCACTCAGCATCCCGATCGTCGGCAATTCGCTGAAGACGAAAAAACCGATCGCGACTGCGAAAAGCATCGAGGCGTATTCGAAGGGAGCGATGATCGACGCATCGGCATACCGATAGGCACTGGTCAGCATGATCTGCCCTGCACCGCCGATCAGCCCGGCTCCGATCAGGAACATGGCCACACGCGGCGACGGCACCGCCCACCCGAAAGGAATTGTCAGCAGCGATAGTCCGGTGGCCGTCAGGGAAAACCAGAAGACGATGGCCGCGGTCTCTTCGGTTTCGACCATCCGGCGAACGAAGATCTGCGCGAACGCAGCGCACAGCGAGCCGGTCAGAACCACCAATGCGCCAAAGGCAAGCCGCGGATCGAGCGTGTCGTCCGAAAATGCCGTTAGCCGGGGCCAGAGGATGATCAATACGCCGATCATCCCCATGCCAACAGCCGTCAGGCGAACCTTGCGGACAGTCTCGCCCAGCATGATCGCGGCCAGAACGACCACGAACAGCGGCATGACATACTGGATCGCCTTGACTTCGTAGAGTGGCAGGATCGCCAGACCGGCAAAGCTCATCCCCATTGCCATCGAGCCGATCAGGCCGCGAAAGATATGCGCCTTGGGGTCGGCTGCCTTTAGCCCGGTTCGCAACTCGCCGCGCGAGGCAAGCCAAAGGACGATAACCGGCATCGCGAAAAGCGAGCGGAAAAAAACGGCCTCACCCGGTGGCACCTCGCCCGAGGCAGCCTTGATCAGAGACGCCATCACGACGAACAGAAGCACCGATGTCAGCTTCAGCGCAATGGCGCGAAACGGATCTTGAGGGGCAAAACTCATGCCCCTCAGTATCAGTCACTTCAGACGTCGGGAAGTGCCGGATCACTCCTCGCCGCGCCTGTCCATCTCGGTGTAGCGCCGCAGCTTTTCACCCGGATTCCGGGATCTTGGCTCGCGGTTCAGCGTCTCACTCTGCGCGCCCGGCTTGCCCGAGCTTTCGCGTTCAATTTTGGCAAAGCGCTCCAGACGTTCGCTGTCGTCACGCTTCCTGGGGCCGTCGATGATATGCTTGGTCATTCTCTCCTCCGTTCTTTGAGGGATCTGCACCATAACACAGGTTGCGCGTCTCTGCCTGATCGAGATCAATTTTCCGTCAAAAGGCGCCGAAGGGCCCAACGCGCCGCATCCGAGACAGTCGGATCGGGATCTTCTGTCAGGGCCTTGGCGGCCGGGGCCAGCGATGGATCGCCCGAATTCCCGATAGCATAGAGGACATTGCGCACGAAACTGTCCCGCCCGATCCGCTTGATCGGAGAACCGGAGAACTTCGCGCGGAACGACGCGTCGTCCAGCCCGGCCAGTTGATCCAGCAGCGGCGCTTCAAGATCGGCCCGAGCGGCATAGCGATGATCACTCGCCGCTTGGGCGAACTTGTTCCACGGACAGACGGCAAGACAATCGTCGCAGCCGTAGATCCGGTTACCAAGCTTCGGACGCAGCGCCTCGTCGACGGGCCCCTTGTGCTCGATCGTCAGGTAGCTGATGCAAAGCCGCGCATCCAGTTGGTAGGGCGCCGGAAAGGCATCGGTCGGGCAGATATCCAGGCATCTGCGGCACGAGCCGCAGTGATCGATTTCAACCGGGTCTGGTTCAAGATCGAGCGTGGTGAAGATCGCTCCAAGAAAGAACCAGTTTCCAAGGTCGCGGCTGACGAGGTTCGTATGCTTGCCCTGCCAGCCAAGGCCGGCAGCTTCGCCCAGGGCCTTTTCGGGAACCGGGGCCGTGTCGACGAAGACCTTCACCTCGCATTCGGTCTCGGCGACCAGCCAGCGCGCGACGCGCTTGAGACGCTTTTTCAGAACGTCGTGATAGTCCCTGTTGCGCGCATAGACCGAGATCACGCCCCGGTCGCGACGTTTCAGATCCTCCATCGGATCGTGATCGGGCGTATAGGGTTCGGCAAGCATCAGAATTGAGCGCGCCTCGGGCCAGAGCGCCTTGGGGTCGCCGCGCCAGGCGGCGCGGTCCTCGAGCCAGGCCATTTGTCCGTGGCGGCCCGCGGCGAGAAAGGCGGTCAAGCGCCCGGGAACGTCGGGTGCGGCGTCCGGCCGGCAAACCCGGGCCATGGCAACGCCCTCCGCAAGCGCCGTCTCGACCAGCCGCTTCTTCAGCGATACCCGACTTTCATCAGCACAGGACAAATCACTTCTTCTTTTCCGAAGTACTCTGGGGGTCCGGGGGCAAAGCCCCCGGCGGGTCGACTGCATCGCCGGCGAAGCTGCACTCAGAAGTCAAGGTCGGCATAATGCTGCGGCGGAGGAAATCCCGGCACGGCGTCGGCAAGAAGGCTGCGGAAGGCGGGCCGCGACTTTATCTTGGCGTACCAGTCGCGCACCGTCTCGTTCCGGTTCCAGTCCACATCCGAGATATAGTCCAGCGCCGAAAGATGCGCCGCAGCCGCGAAATCCGCCAGCGTCAGCTCGTTGCCGGCCAGCCAGCGGCGCTCGTCCAGAAGCGAGCCCAGATAATCCAGGTGGAACTTGATCGCCCTTGCCCCGGCCTTGACGTTGGCGCTGTCCGGGTAGCCTTCCTTGGTGATCTTCTTGTTCACCCGTTCGTACAGCAGCTTCGAAGTGACCTCTCTATGAAACTTGTCGTCGAACCAGCCGACCAGACGGCGCACCTCGTGCCGGCCTGCGTGATCCCTGGGCATAAGCGGCGGTTCGGGATAACGCTCTTCGATGTATTCGCAGATGGCAGTGCTTTCCGAAAGCGTCAGTCCGTCCATCTTCAGGATCGGCACCTTGCCCGCCGGGTTGCGCCGCATGAAATCCGGGTCGCGTTCCCAGTAGCGTTCTTCCACGAGCTCGACTTCCAGGCGCTTTTCCGCAAGCGAAAGACGCACCTTGCGGCAGAATGGCGACAGCGGAACGTGGTAGAGCCGGATCATGAACTTACCCCCGATATGGCCCTGAATGCCTTGTTTCGCGGCAAGTGGTCAATCCTCGAAGCATCTTGCGCGCCCGTCTGCCGCAATCGTCGCCGCGCCGTCGGCGATGGATTGCGCGCGCCGTTGCGTGAACGCCGTGGGATTGACCGCCTGGCGCTCTTTCGGGTTGGGCAGCACGGCGGCCAGCAGTGCCGCCTGCCGCGCATTCAGCTTGTCGGCGGAAATACCGAAGTGATGCTGGGCCGCCGCCTCGACCCCGAAGACTCCATTATCGAACTCGGCCACATTCAGATAGACTTCGACGATGCGGCGCTTGGACCACAGAGCTTCGACCACTGGCGTCATCAACCCTTCCAGTGCCTTGCGAAGCCAACTGCGCCCCTGCCAGAGCCAGACGTTCTTGACGGTCTGCTGGGTCAACGTCGAGGCCCCCCTGTCGGCACCTTGCGCGATTGCGGCGCGAAGCTGGGCCATGTCGAACCCCCAGTGCAGACAGAAATTGGCGTCCTCTGCCGCGACCACCGAACGCACCATGACCGGCGCCACGGCGTCGATCGGCACCCAGCGTCGCTGCACACCGTCAAGACGCGCGCTTTCGGCAAGGATGTACGGCGTCGTCGGCGGGGCGATGATCGAGAAAAGGCTCACGGAAGCGACGATCGCCATCGCAAAGGATGCAAGAGCACGAATTAACCATCGCAGCGGGTTTCGCCGGGGGCGTTGCGCGGCCTTGGCCTTCTTTCTGCTCGTGGTCTTCCTCGCCATAACCTCCCGTCGCATGACTTTCGCAAGAGGGCAAGCGGCGCGCTACTCCGCCGCGGCCCTATCCGTGCCTGGTGCCTTGAAACCCTCGGTCTCGGCGGCTTCCATGCGACGCGAGATGACCATCTCGCGCTTCTTGGCGAATCTCTTCTTCAGACGAGCGACACGCGCTTTCTGGTACGCGGCGAGAAGCGGGTTGGAGAGGAAATAGAACGCCATCGCCGAAGCGATCCCAGGCAGTATGCCTCCGACCAGATAGGGCAGGAACACACGATCGTAGAACCGGGCAAGGCCCTCCCAGTGCGTCGTATCAGTCGTGAACATGGCGATCATGTTCCGCCACAACTCGACCGCCGCATCCGAAAACGACGCGACCACGAAGGGCAAGGGAATTGGCGGCATGCCCATTATCCACGAACCAAGCTCCATCGAGACTGCCGCGATGAACGGAAAGGTAAGCGGATTGCCGAAGAACGTCGACAGAAGCGCCGCCATCAGATTGCCATTCACCAGCCAGGCCAGACCGGCCGCAAGAACGAAGTGAAGTCCGAAGAACGGCGTGAAACACACGAAGACCCCGCACGCTATGCCACGGCTGATCTTGTGGGCCGGATCGGGAAGCCTGCGCAATCGGTGCAGCACATACCACGCGGCGCGCCGCCAGCCCCCTTTCGGAAAAAGGCTTTCGGAGACCGTCTGGTAATAGGTCCTTGGCTTGCGCCGCTTGAAGACCACCGCTTATGCCGTCCTTTCCATCACGGTTTGCGTTCCAGATCCCTATGCCGTGAGATCGAAGCAACATCACTGTCCGCTTCGAGCGCCAGCATCAGGGCATGCAGGTGTTCAATATCCCTGAGTTCCACGTCAACAATAAGACGATAAAAGTCCGGTTTTCGGTCAATGAAAACCAGGTCCGAGATATTCGCCCTCTGCTCGCCGATAAGTGTGCAGATTTTGCCCAACACGCCCGAGTCGTTCGCAATGGTCAGGTCGAGACTGACGTTATGGACCGCCGGATGGCGGCCTTCCTGCCAGTGCAGATCGACCCAACGGCCCGATTCCTCCTCGAACTCGGCCAGCGCGGGGCAATCTATGGCGTGTATCATGACGCCCTTGCCACGATAGCTTATTCCGACGATCCGCTCTCCCGGGACAGGCTGACAGCAGGCCGCACGACGGAATGTCTGGCCGGGGTTCAACCCGACCACCGCGCGGGCCACGTCGACCTCGTCGCCGGTGTCCCGGACCAGGTCGGGATACAGCGTTTCGATCACCTTGCGCGCGGTCAGTTCCGCCGACCCGATGCGGGCCAGAAGCTCGGTGCTGTTGTCCACTCCAAGGTGCTTGGCCGCCGTGTTCAGCGCCTTTTCGGTCGGTCGCTTGCCGACATGTTCGAAGGCGACACGGGCCAGTTCGCGCCCCAGCTTGATGAAACGCTCCTTGTCCTCTTCGCGAAGTGAACGCCTGATCGCCGTCTTGGCGCGGCCAGTGGCCACGATGTCGATCCATGTCGCCTGCGGGCGCTGACCCTCGGCGGTCATGATTTCGACCGACTGGCCGTTCTTCAGACGTGTCCAGAGCGGGACGCGGATGCCGTCGATCTTGGCGCCGACGCAACTGTCGCCGATCCGGGTGTGAATCGCGTAAGCAAAGTCCAGCGGCGTCGCACCGCGCGGCATCTTCACAACCTCGCCCTTCGGCGTGAAGCAGAAGACCTGGTCCGAATACATCTCAAGCTTGACGGCCTCGAGAAATTCGTCGTGATCCTCTTCGGTATCGAACCGCTCGGTCAGCGTCGCGATCCACTTGGCCGGATCGACCGCGAAAGGGTTTTCCGCGCGGACGCCATCGCGGTAGGACCAGTGCGCTGCCACACCGGCCTCGGCCACCTCGTGCATCTCGCGGGTGCGAATCTGCACTTCGACGCGCTTTCCATCCCGACCAGACACAGTTGTGTGGATCGAGCGATAGCCGTTCGATTTGGGCTGGCTGATATAGTCCTTGAAGCGGCCCGGAACGGCGCGCCAGCGCCGGTGGACGGCCCCAAGCGCGGCATAGCAGTCGGCCTCTGTTCCGACAATGATACGAAAGCCGTAGATGTCGGACAAACGCGAAAAGCCGATCTTCTTCTCTTCCATCTTGCGCCAGATGGAATAGGGCTTCTTCGCACGCCCCAGGACCTCGGCGTTCAGACCCGCCTTTTCCAGCTCCTGTTCGATATCCGCTGTAATCTTCTGGATCACATCACCGGTTTCGCGTTGAAGCGTGATGAAGCGGCGAATGATCGAGTTGCGCGCCTCGGGGTTCAGGACGCGAAAGGCCAGGTCCTCCAATTCTTCCCGCATCCACTGCATACCCATGCGCCCCGCCAGCGGTGCGAAGATATCCATCGTCTCTCGCGCTTTCTGGACCTGCTTTTCGGGCCGCATCGAGCGGATCGTGCGCATGTTGTGCAGACGGTCTGCCAACTTCACGAGGATCACCCGCAGATCCTTGGACATCGCCATGAACAGTTTGCGAAAGTTCTCGGCCTGCTTGGTTTCGGTGGACGACAACTGCAGGTTGGTCAGCTTGGTGACACCGTCGACGAGATCGGCGATCTCGCGGCCGAACTCGCGCTCGATCTCGGAATAGGTCGACCGGGTGTCTTCGACGGTATCGTGCAGCAAGGCCGTGACGATCGTCGCATCATCCAACTGCTGCTCGGTTAGGATCGCGGCGACTGCGGCGGGATGCGTGAAATAAGGCTCGCCCGAGTGCCGGAACTGGCCGTCGTGCATGCGCTTTGCATAGTCATATGCGCGCGCGATAAGCGTGGCGTTTGTCTTCGGGTTGTAGTTCTGGACCAGCGCGATCAGGTCGTCGGCGTCGATCATTGCTAGCCCCACACTCCCGGGGGTCGGACGTTACCCTCAGGGCTGACCCTGTGCTTCCATAAGTGCCCTGAGCAGTTTTTCCTCACTCAGGTCGTCATCGGCCGGCTTGTCGCTTTCGCCACCGCCCATAAGCAGGGCCATCGCGTCGTCTTCCGGCTCGTCAACCTCGATCTGGGTCTGGTTCGACTCGATCATCCGCTCGCGAAGTTCATCCGCCGACTGCGTCTCTTCCGCGATCTCGCGCAGCGCCACGACCGGGTTCTTGTCGTTGTCGCGATCCACGGTCAGCGGCGCACCGGTCGAGATCTCGCGCGCACGATGGGACGCAAGCATTACCAGATCGAACCGGTTTGGAACCTTGTCAACGCAATCTTCAACCGTCACGCGGGCCATATGAGGTCTCCGTCTGAAGTGGGATCAGGCCGCTTAAGTATGCTCCGGGCCCAGGAATGACAAGGGAAAACTGAGTGCATCGGGGCCGGATTCGCCAAGCAGGGCGCTTGATTTTTGGATTTACTGCCGACTTGAGTTATCGTCGGCTATGTCGAAAGGTGCAACTGGCAGGGCATTGGACCGCCGACCGGCAGCTAAACGAAGCGAATACTTTGGCTTAGGGTCAAAATTCTACACTTACGGATAGTTGCATATCTGGTTTCCCTGAGCGTATTTGGTCCGACCGAGCGGCCGCATCATCTATGCACACTCACGGATTTTTTTGCCGCCGGTTCGAAAATTAGAAAGGACGATGGATGTTCTATCGGGACGAACGGCTTGCGCTGTTCATCGATGGGTCGAATCTTTACGCAGCCGCGAAATCATTGGGTTTCGACATCGATTACAAATTGCTGCGTGAAGAATTCAAACGCAGAGGCAAGCTTCTTAGGGCCTTCTACTACACGGCGCTTCTGGAGAACGACGAGTATTCTCCGATCCGGCCGCTGGTGGACTGGCTTCACTACAATGGCTTTTCGATGGTCACCAAGCCGGCGAAGGAGTTCACTGACAGCCAGGGCCGCCGGAAGGTCAAGGGCAACATGGATATCGAGCTGACGGTCGACGCGATGGAACTTGCGCCGCACGTCGACCATATCGTGCTGTTCTCGGGCGACGGCGATTTCAGGCCTCTGGTTGAAAGCCTTCAGCGTCAGGGAGTCCGCGTTTCGGTCGTCTCCACCATCCGGTCGCAGCCGCCCATGATCGCGGATGAATTGCGCCGCCAGGCGGACAACTTCATCGAGCTGGAAGAGCTGAAGGATGTCATCGGACGGCCGCCGCGTGAACCGCGCGACGACGATCAGGACTAATTCGCAGCCTCGTATGCCGCGTTCAATTCATCGTGCCTTTCGATGATTTGACGCGGCCACGTGCTTTTGATGAAGGCCAGGACGGCACGGATATCGGCATCATCCAGCGTGTCGCCGAACCCGATCATTCGCGAACGGTACCCGCCCCCGACCACGGCCTCGGTTCCCAGTTTGGTGATCTCGTAGAGCTGCGCGTCCGGGTGGTGCCACGTGTGCCCGGTCTCATCGTGGGGC
Organism: Silicimonas sp.; assembly: GCA_040220415.1. Classification (GTDB taxonomy): domain Bacteria; phylum Pseudomonadota; class Alphaproteobacteria; order Rhodobacterales; family Rhodobacteraceae; genus JAVJUV01. The sequence continues at coordinate 12,995 of JAVJUV010000010.1, read as the reverse complement.
GGTGCCGGCAAATAACCCTCGGAATCGCGCTCGCGCCAGTCCTGCTGACCTTCCAGGGCCGCTCCGTGGCAGGACGCACAGTATTCCACATAAAGTGCCTGACCCCGCGCGACGACCTGCGGGTCGCGATATGCGAAGGCGTCCTGCCCACCCGAAATCGCGGTCGCGTAGAACAACCCTGCCGCAAGAACCAGCACCGGGCCGGCGATCACGATGCTCTTTTTCATTCCGGTTTCCTCGGACTTGACTCAACGACCGATGATCTAGTGTTTCCCCCTGCTGGAAGGTCAAGGGCACTGGACGCAAGGGGTGGCAGCGACTAGGTCTTGAGACCGGAGATATGCCGATGAACAAACCCTTGCTTACCCTGTACCTGGCTGCGCCGCGTGGCTTCTGCGCCGGCGTCGACCGGGCGATCAAGATCGTGGAAATGGCGATCGAGAAATGGGGGCCGCCCGTCTATGTCCGGCACGAAATCGTGCACAACAGGTTTGTGGTCGACGGCCTGCGCGCCAAGGGCGCGGTCTTTGTCGAGGAACTGGATGAATGCCCGACGGATCGCCCGGTGATCTTTTCGGCCCACGGGGTGCCGAAGGCCGTTCCGGCCGAAGCCGAACGGCGAGAAATGATCTATGTCGACGCCACCTGCCCCCTTGTCAGCAAGGTTCACATCGAGGCCGAGCGTCACCACCGGAACGGGCTTCAGATGATCATGATCGGCCATGCCGGCCACCCCGAAACCCTGGGCACGATGGGGCAATTACCGGAAGGTGAAGTGATCCTGGTCGAGACCCCGGATGACGTCGCCACGATCACCCCCCGCGATCCCGGGAAACTGGCCTTCATTACCCAGACCACCCTGTCGGTCGACGACACCGCCGATATCGTTACAGCGCTTCGGACCCGGTTTCCCGCCATCGTCGGGCCGCACAAGGAAGACATCTGCTACGCAACGACGAACCGGCAGGAAGCGGTCAAGGCGATGGCGCCGAACATCGACGCGCTGCTGGTTATCGGCGCACCGAATTCCTCGAACTCCAAGCGGCTGGTCGAAGTCGGCCGAGCGGCGGGATGTCCGCACGCGCAGCTTGTCCAGAGGGCCGGGGACATCGACTGGCGTTCGCTGGAAGGCGCGCGGGCCATGGGTCTGACGGCCGGCGCCAGTGCGCCCGAGGTTCTGGTAGACGAGGTGATCGACGCCGTCCGTTCCCGGTACGACGTGACCTTGGAGTCCGTGGAAACCGCCGTCGAGAATGTGGAGTTCAAGGTTCCGCGGGTTCTGAGGGAGCCCGCGTGAACATACCCCGCGCGCCGTTGCTGCTGGGTCTTGCCGGTTTGATCCCGTTCCTGTGGGGCGCGGCAACGCTTTTGTCGGCAGACCTGGCCACCTGGGGCGGCAGCACCCTAGGCGCACGTTTTGCCGGACCCTTCGTGCTGTTGAACTATGGCCAGATCATCCTGGCATTCATGTCGGGCGTGCTGTGGGGGTTCGCCACCAAGGCGCATGGATCGCGTGCCGCTGTAGGCTATGCGTTGTCGGTGCTTCCCGCACTTTGGGCATTTTTCACCGTCGGGGCAGGTGCAGTCTCGTCCGCCATTTACCTGATCGCCGGATTCATAGGCCTGCTGGGCCTGGACTGGAGCTTCTGGCGCCAGGGACTGGCGCCGGAATGGTGGATGCGCCTACGCTTCCTCTTGACCGCAGTCGTCATCGCCTGCCTGTCGCTGCTGGTGATCTGATGGCCGATCGACAGACACTGGACGTCTACGCGACGCGGGCCGGCGACTATGCCCGGCGGTTTGGTGGCGAGCGTCCCGATCGGCACCTGTCGCGATTCATCTCGGCGCTTCCCGGCGGTGCCAGGGTGCTGGATATCGGCTGCGGCACAGGGCGGTCTGCCGCATTCATGGTCAAGGCGGGACTGCACGTCGACGCCTGGGACGCGTCGCCCGAGATGGCCGCCATTGGCCGTGACATCTTCGGACTGACCGTCGAGGTGCGAACCTTCAGCAGCCTGACGGACAAATCGGTCTATGACGGCATCTACGCCAACTTCTCGCTTCTGCACGCGTCGAAGTCGGATCTGCCCGGTCATCTGTCGCGGATTGCGGATGCGCTGGTGCCGAATGGTCTCTTTCACATCGGCCTGAAGACCGGAACCGGCGAGGCGCGCGACAATCTGGGACGGTTCTATGCCTATTACGAAGAACCGGAGCTAGCGGCCTTGCTGACTGCGGCGGGTTTCGATGTAGAGACACGCGATTTCGGCGCCGATGAAGGTCTCGACGGGACCGTGGCGCCCTGGATGATCCTGACCGCGAGAAAGACATCATGAAGGAACTCACGCTCTATTCGATGCCCTCGTCCGGCAACAGCTACAAGGTCCGGCTGCTTCTGTCGCTGCTTGACCGCGCCTATGCCCATGTCGGCATGGAATACGAGACCCAGGAACTGGCCAAGGCACATGCCGACGGCGTTCTGCCGTTGAAGAAGCTGCCGGTCCTGGAACTGGCGGACGGTACGCGCATTCCAGAATCGAACGCCATTCTATGCTACCTGGCCGAAGGAACCGGCTGGATGCCGACCGACCCCGTCGAGCGCACGCTGGTTCTCGGCTGGATGTTCTGGGAGCAGAACCAGCACGAAGGCGTGATAGCGGTGCGCGCCGCCATCCTGACCTATGCCAGTCGCGCTCACCTCAGAACACCTGAGCGGCTGGCAGAATTGCTGGATCGAGGGCATGACCTGCTGAGACAGATGGACGAGCATCTGGCGGCGCGGTCGTGGCTCGTGGGCGAGGCACCGACAGTCGCCGATATCTCGCTTTATGCCTACTCACACTCTGCCGGCAGCAAGGGGGGGTATGCCCTGGACCGGTATCGCAACGTGGGGGACTGGCTGGCTCGGATCGAAGCCTTGGACGGCTATGTCGGACTGGACGACATCCCGTCATGACGGAACTTGTTGCATATACGGATGGAGCCTGTTCCGGCAATCCCGGCCCTGGCGGTTGGGGCGCGCTTCTGATCGCCCGGAACGGCGACAAGGTTCTGAAGGAGCGCGAACTGAAAGGCGGAGAGGCCGAGACAACGAACAACCGCATGGAACTGCTGGCCGCGATAAACGCGCTGGAAGCGTTGGAACGCCCCTCTGCGATCACGCTGGTGACCGACTCGGCCTATGTGAAAAACGGCGTAGAAAGCTGGATACACGGCTGGAAGCGAAATGGCTGGAAGACGTCGAACAGGAAACCGGTGAAGAACATCGACCTCTGGCAACGGCTGGATGAGGCACGAACCCGGCACGACGTGACTTGGGAATGGATCAAGGGACATGCGGGCCATCCCGAGAACGAGCGCGCCGACGAGTTGGCAAGAGCCGGGATGGAACCGTTCAAGCCGCAGAAGTCAAGGAAAGACGTGAGCTAGCGTCTTTTTCGGCGCTGCCGCGCGATCGCTTCCGAAGGGATCAGAACCAACGCTCCGGCAGCCCCGACAATTGCGTTCAGCCCGTGGCTGCCAAGCGAGATGTTGAACATCACCCGCGCCATGAAGAACAGGACCACACCGCCGATCGCGATGATGATGGCCTGCATGTAGCCGTGGTGGGTAAATCCCCATTTCTCGGAGAAATAGGCCACGATCCCACCGATCACCAGGGAACCCCAGAACGCAAAGAACATCTTGATTCCTCCTGCTCGGACGGAAGTCTAGTGCTCGGCATCCGGAACGGCAATTCGAACCAGCGCCGCTGCGCTATTGCAGCAGGAGGTTTCGCACTGCCTCCGAAACGCCCAGGGTTCCGGGCTGTGCAGAACGCGTAAACCGGGACGCGCTGCGTTGAATGTCGTCCAGTGACAGCAAAGCTTTGCGACAAAGGATTTCGGTTGCATCTCGCTCGGAGACAGACAGGTGCTGTCGCTCTCTGCCGGCCGACATCAGCATCTCGATCGTTGTCAGAGAGTTTCGCGCAAGCGACAGAAAGAACTCGATATCGTTCGTCGCCGCAAGCCGTTCATCGATCTGGATGGCCGTGCCGACGATACGATAGAGGCCGCGGGAGCCAAGTGCGACCTTCTGCAAGGTGGTGTCGAGAAAAACCGTGGTTTCACCGCTGACAACCCTGTCTCGGTAACAGATCGGTTCGTCACAACCGATGCAAAGACGATACCTGCGCTCGGCTTCGCACGCCCGCTGGTGGTCGGAAAGGACGTCCAGGTGTGTACGTCCGCTGACCTGATCTTTCGCCAAGCCCAGTATCCGAGCGTATTCCGAGTTGATTGCCGCGAAGCGAAACTGGTCGTCATCACATTGATCGGTCACGAAAACCGGGACCGCAATGAGATCGATCTGATGCTGCAGGAAGGAGAGTTTGTGAAAGGTGGACATTGCCGGAAATTCCGCAGGAAGGCGCTTCAATCATTAACCCTTCCGAAACTTACCTTAACAAAAGGTTAATGGTTTCCGACCGCGGTCACGGAAATGGAAAGAGCGGCGGACTTTCGCCGCCGCTCTGTCAAAACACCGATCGGAAAGGCCTCAGGCCCCCGGGTTGTTCCCGGTCGCCGACATGACGTCGACGGTGACGCCCGGACCCATCGTGGACGAGAGCGCAACCTTTTTCATGTAGGTGCCCTTCGCGCCTGTCGGCTTGGCCCTGGAAACGGCTTCGACAAATGCGCGGATGTTCTCGGCGAGTTTCTTTTCGTCGAACGAGACCTTGCCGATACCGGCGTGGACGACGCCAGCCTTCTCAGCCTTGAAAGTGACCTGGCCACCCTTTGCCGCTTCGACGGCTTCCTTGACGTCCATCGTCACCGTGCCGACCTTCGGATTCGGCATCAGGTTGCGCGGGCCCAGCACCTTGCCCAGGCGTCCGACGATCGGCATCATGTCGGGGGTCGCGATGCAGCGGTCGAAGTCGATCTTGCCGCTCTGGATGGTCTCCATCAGGTCTTCGGCACCTACGATGTCGGCCCCGGCCTTCTGGGCCTCTTCGGCCTTGGCGCCGCGTGCAAACACGGCGACGCGCACCGTTTTGCCCGTGCCGTTGGGCAGCGTGACCGAGCCGCGTACCATCTGGTCGGCGTGACGCGGATCGACGCCGAGGTTCATCGCGATCTCGACGGTCTCGTCGAACTTGGTGTTCGAGTTCGACTTGATCAGGGTGACGGCCTCTTCAACCGAAACGTTCTCTTTGCCGGCGAAGGCTTCGCGGGCGGATTTCGTGCGTTTTCCAAGCTTTGCCATGGCGATTATCCCTTCACCTCGATACCCATAGACCGGGCCGAGCCGAGGATGATCTTCATCGCGGCTTCGACATCGTTCGCATTCAGGTCCTTCATCTTGGCTTCGGCGATTTCGCGCAGCTGGGCTGCGGTGACCGAGCCGGCGGTTTCGCGCGACGGGGTCTTGGCACCCGACTTCAGCTTTGCCGCCTTCTTCAGGAAATACGACGCCGGGGGCGTCTTGATGTCCATCGTGAAGGACTTGTCCTGATAATAGGTGATCACGGTGGGGCACGGCGCACCGGGCTCCATCTCTTGCGTCTTGGCGTTGAACGCCTTGCAGAATTCCATGATGTTGATGCCGCGCTGACCCAGCGCCGGTCCGACCGGCGGAGAGGGGTTCGCTTGTCCGGCAGGCACCTGAAGCTTCAGGGTGCCAATGACTTTCTTGGCCATGACTGGCCCTCCTTTTTCAACACCTTCGGAACGCGTCCCGAAGATTGCGGTTGATGTGGTCCGGTCCGGACATCGCGATACCCTCGCCTCCCACATGGAATGCCGCCCACATGGAACGGCAGGCCTGCGCCCTACAGCCGATTCCGTGTTTTTGCAAGTGTGTATGCCCTTGTCGAGGCCGATACCGGCGGACAGTTCCGCACCGATTCGTCAGCCCCAGGTGTCGACAGGGACATTCTTTATCCCACCGGTGGCGGATCCTGTGCTGAAAATGCATCTTCCGACCGATCGCGCAGAGAAACAGAATTCCAGGCTGAAACTGAATCTTGATCGGGCCGAAATTTGCTGCGATTCCATGCCCGATCGGGAGTTCTCCGATTGCGATCCGAACAGAACCTGACGGATCCTTACCCACGTGAGCAAATGAAAAGACGGCATTTTTTGTCTTTAGGTGCGAGTGTCGCTGGCATCTTCCTGTTCGGCAGCTGGCATCGGGGCAACCGACGCGCCGCCGAGCGACTCTCCGGGGCGAAACGCCTGGCCATAGATCCTTCGGGCGAGAGTTTCGTCTATGTCGACGGCTGGATCACGGACGTTCGGTCATGATTGTCGATCAGGACTATCTCGGCCGGCAGGAAAAACCCAGAGTCATTATCGTCGGATCAGGTCCGGCGGGGGTTTCGCTGGCCCATAGGCTGGCGGTTCAGAAGATTAGGTCTCTCACGCTTGAAGCAGGAGGCGAAAGCTTTGAAGCGGAAGTTCAGGACGACTATACTGGTCGAACCGAGGGAGACACATACTACGATCTTGACACGACAAGGCTCAGGTTCTTGGGCGGCAGCAGTAACCACTGGCAAGGCTGGTGCCGTCAGTTGGACGAGGTCGATTTCCTTCCGCGCGACGACATTCCCGAATATGGCTGGCCGATCCGGAAATCAGACCTGGACCCCTTCGCCGAGGCGGCCAGCGATATCCTGGAAGTACCTCTTGCGAGCAAGCGCAGGCTGAACGAAGAGCTTGACGAGGTCGAGTTCAAGTTCAGCCCTCCGGTGAACTTCGCCGAGAAATACCGGCACTTCTTCGAAACGTCCGAGTATGCGCACCTGATGCTGCACGCGCCGGTTCAGACGCTAACTGCGAAAGAAGGCCGTATCATCTCGGCGCGCATCATCACGCGCGACGGTCTGCCTCGTGATGTCCAGGGCGGCATCTATGTGCTGGCGGCTGGTGGCATTGAAAATTCGCGACTTCTGCTTTGGTCCAACGAGGTTTCTGGTGAGCCGTTGGTGCAGAACGCAACCACACTTGGCAAGTACTGGATGGAACATCCGCACAATTATGTCGGGCAAGCACAACTCGCAGCCGGCCCGCTGAAATACGTCTCCACTCACAACAACCAGAAGTTCGCCGCGCCAAGTAACAGCGCCATGGCGAAGTATGGGATCATGAATGGCACTGTACGGATGTGGCCGGTCTACTACGGCGAAGACCGGTTACGGGATGCGATCAAGTGGGGCATATGCGCTACCGGGTCCGCCGGAGCTGGAACTCTAAAGGAAATGGGGCAGCAGGTTGATTGCATGTCCGAGGTGCAGGTTGTTTGGGAGCAGCCACCGACCGAGGGAAACCGCGTCTCTCTGGACCCAGTCGCAAAGGACCGTTTCGGCGTTCCGCGTCCCGTGCTGCACTGGCGGCGCACCCCGCTGGATTATCGCACAGCGCGGATCATCTTCGAGTTGTTCGGGACATTCATGGTCTCGCAGGGCTTGGGGCGGGTGCGCGCCTATGACCATCTGATAGAAGAGGCCAACTATCCGGACGACGGCATTCCCGGTGGTCATCACCACATGGGCGGAACCCGGATGGCCGATTCCCCGCGGAAAGGGATCGTCGATCGCAATCTCAAGATATTCGGCTTGCGCAATGCTTACATTGCCGGTTCTTCCGTGTTTCCCACCGGCGGACATGCCAATCCGACATTCTCGATCGTTCAGCTGTCACTGAGGCTGGGCGATCATATTGCCAAGTTGAGATCTCTCTCGACCTGAGCAAGCGGAAAACTTCCGGGTAACCGGACCGAAGCGCGGCAGAGGTCCTTTTCGATTTCCTGCCGCAACGTCCGATCCAGCGGAGGCAAACGCACCACCCAAAAAATGGTTAATGCCCAGTTTTAAGGGTTTTCGGCGGAAAACGGCACGTCGGTATGACGTCGGTATCACGTCGGTATTTTGTCGGTGCCTCTATCCCTGCGAGAGCGTTCGCATACCAGATACGGTAATCACGTTAATCTTCGTTCAAAAAGTGTCGCCCGAACGCGCGCGTGCGTTCCGACCCCGCGTCGCGGTTTGACGCGCGTCAATGCGCCTGTCGACCTGCGACCTTATCGTGAACGGCGACGCCGAAACGGGGGAGCGGATTGATGGACACTCTTGCCGTATTGCTTGCGGTGAATGGTCTTGCCGTACTGTTGTACAGCAGTCTCGTCGGCCTGACCCTGGCGCGAACGCTGTATCAGGGCCAAAGCACCGGGCACTGGCATCTACTTCACGCCGGCGGAACGTCCCGTGGCGTCATGCTTCTCGCGCTGGCGGCGACGATCCGGTTCACCGAGCTTCCCGTCCTGCACCTGTTCTGGGCCACCGGCCTGATCACGTTCTTCGTCTGGACGTCGGTCCTGGCAATGACCCTTCGGGCCATCACCGGCCAGAAGGGCTTTCACATCGGCGGGCCACCGGCGAACCTGGTCGTGTTCGGACTTTACGCCTGTGGCGTCGTCGCCTTTTCCATTGGCCTGATCTGGCTGATCGTAGGACTTCTGAGCGCGTTGCCCTGAGCCTCTTCCCGCGCGTCCTGTCGCTTTTGCGTGATGTTGGCCCTTGTCCAGCTGGTGGGAATACCCAGAGGGTAGAGGATCAGAAAAACCAGCAAGACCACCTGTAGCCAGCCCGCGGCTTTCGGCTTCGGTGTCGCTGGCGAAGGTATCCGGTGCCCGCTGCGCAGACTCCAGACCAGCATCGCCAGACCCGCCGCCGCCATGACAAGGTTGAAGACCTGTCCGGTTCCGATCCCGAGCCACGCCGCCTCGTAGTCCCGGAAAAGATCCACTGCGAAGCGCAGGCCGGCGTAGAGCAGGACGAACAAGCTTGCCGCCACGCCGTGTCCCGGGCGCCATCTTGCGATGGCCCAGATCAGGATCGGCAGGATCACGAAGTTCTTGGCGCTTTCGTACAGGGCGACGGGGTGCCGCGCGCCTTCGAGATCAGCATAGACGAAGCCCCAGGGCATCGAAGTTGGCGATCCCACGACACCGCCCTCGATGAAGTTCCCGAACCGGCCGATGGCAAGCAGGAAGACGCCCGGCACCACGACTTCGTCCAGAAGCGCGACGATTGAGTATCCGCGCAGCCGCGCGAAGATCAGGATCGCGATCAGGCCGCCCAAGAGAACGCCATGCGAGGCCATGCCGCCTTCCCACCAGTTCAGCACGGCGAGGGGATGGGCACGGTAATAGTCGAACTCGTAGACCAGGATGTCGAAGACGCGCCCGCCGATCAACACGCCTACGGCGAAGAGGATCGACAGGGTGAAGACATCGGCGTCGGTCATCCGCCGCAGGTGGCGTCGGAACCAGAACCACAGGAAGATGCCCAGAAAGCCGAGCGAGTAGACCGCGCCGTACCAGTAGATCGCGCCGAACGGGGTCGTGGCGATGGCCGGATCGAAATCATGGATCATGACGGTTGCCCCCTTGCCGCTTGCGACAAGAGGGAACCACGATGGCGTCAATCGCCTTGATTCCGGTCAAACCGGCCTTTCGCGTCACCAACCGATCATGACGCGGTGAACGTCGCTGGCCGGTTTCACGGCCGGGGCGTCAGTTCTGTTTCGAGACCTGGGTGAATTCCAGTTCGACCGGCGTGGCGCGTCCGAAGATCGAGACCGTCACCTTCAGGCGCTGGTTGTCTTCGTCCACCTCTTCCACGGTGCCGTCGAAATCCTCGAACGGGCCGTCGTTGACCTTCACCTTCTCGCCGATCTCGAACGAGATCATCAGCTTCGGCTGGCTGTCGCCCTCTTCGGCGCGGTTCAGGATCGTGTTAACCTCTTCGTCGCGCATCGGCATCGGGCGGCCCTGCGGCCCGAGGAAGCCGGTGACGCGGTTGATCGAGTTGATCAGGTGATAGCCTTCGTCGGACATCTCCATCCGCACCAGGACATAGCCGGGCATGAAGCGCCGCTCGGTCGGAACCTTCTTGCCACGGCGGATCTCGATGACCTCTTCGGTCGGGACCAGAACCTCTTCGATCTGGTCCTGAAGCCCGGCGTCTTCCACCGCGTGGCGAATCTGCTCGGCGACCTTCTTTTCGAAGTTCGACAACACGCTTACGGAATACCAGCGCTTGGCCATGGCTCGTCCTTTTCAATCCTTGTGCCGGGGCGGGCCGGCGGTCTGTTCCGGGCACACCGCATCGCTCGGAGAATGTCGGCTTTGCGGTGTCTGGGAGTCGTTGGCCGAATACACGCGATGGCGCGACAGCGCAAGTCTTCCGAGAGGGCCGAACCGGTGAATCCGGATCAACCGACGAGCGTAAGAATGCCCTGCAGGCCCTGACGAATCAGAAAATCGACAAGGAAGAAGAAGGCGGCCGTCAGGATCGCCAGGAAGAACACCATTGTCGAGGTGATCAGGACTTCGCGGCGAGACGGCCAGACGACCTTCGCCACTTCGGAGCGCACTTCCTGGATGAACTGTAGCGGATTTCGGGTACCGGCCATTTTGTCCTGTTCCTTGGGTTTGGGCGCAGATACGACCTTCCGCGCGGTGTTTCAAGCCTTGGGCGTCACCGCTTCGAGTGCCGCGACATCGCCGCCGCATATTTCGGCCTCGTGGGCTGCGATGGTTTCTATCGGCCAGTCCCACCACGCCAGCGCCATCAACCGCCGGATCACGTCGTCGGGGAAGCGCCTGCGCACCACGCGCGCGGGGTTGCCGGCCACGATGGCGTAGTCCGGCACCTGGCCCGACACGACAGCCCGGGCCCCCACGATCACGCCCGATCCCAGTTGCGCGCCCGGCAGGATCGTGGCGCCGTCACCGATCCAGACATCGTTGCCGATGACCGTGTCGGGAAAGCGCGTGGGCATCGACGGGCGGCCCGCCGGATCGCCCTGGAAGATGGCGAAGGGATAGGTCGAGATCCCGTCGTAACGGTGATTGGCCGAGGCGGTGATGAACCGCGCGCCGTTGGCGACCTGGCAGAACCTGCCGATCACCAGGCGTTCCGGCGAGAACGGGAAAAGATAGGGCGCAAGGCGCCCGGCCCAGTCCTCGGGCGGGTCCGCGTCGAAGGCGTAGGTATATTCCCCCGCCAGGATGCGGGGATGATCGATAACGGCGGAGAGGAAGACGGCGCCCCTGTGGGGCGTTCCATCGGGAAGAATGAGCGGATGCAGGGTATCGGAAGCGGGAAAAGGCATGGAGGCACCTTCCTTGTCTGAGGGTCCGGAATGACGGTCAGATTCGGTGCTTGTCCATTGTCCTTGCTCCTTGCGTTTGCCTGGCAGGGGCGGAGGGGCTCGAACCCCCGACCCTCGGTTTTGGAGACCGATGCTCTACCAACTGAGCTACACCCCTAAGGCCGGAGTTGCCTAATCCGTCGCCGTCCCGGAATCAAGCGCTGTTTCGCGGCCGGCCTTCTCAGTACCTCAGCCGAAGCTGCGCGGCCTCGACATACTTGCCGGCGCTGATCAGTTCCCGGGCGAAAGCGCCCACCCTGTCATCGGGCAGCCCGGTTTCCATTGCGCGGGCGAATCGGGTCAGCCCCTCGTCTGTCTGGCCCGAGTGGACCATGGAAATGGCGATGTAGTAATGTGCCCAGGGATCCTCGACCCCGGTTTGCAACGAAGCCTCGGCGGCGCTGCGGACCAGCGCGTAATCCTTCAGTTCCAGCGCGATATAGCTTTTCAGAAGATGATCGGAATGGTTTGCGCCGGAGAGGCCGAGCGCGCGATCAATCACGTCCAGCGCCTCTTTGAACCGACGGTCCCCGGCCAGGGCGTCGGCATACCAGTAGAGGATCGAATTGTCGTCGCCCAGAATCTGCTCGGCGCGCGCGAAGGTCTCGATCGCCTCGGTCCGGCGCTGAAGCGACTGAAGCGAGAGCGCCCTTTCGACATAGCCCGAGGAGCGGTCCGGGAAGGTCTCGATCAGGCGGTCGGACTCGCGAAGCGCCTGAGCGTTCCTGTCCAGATCGCGAAGCGTGATGATCCGGTAGACCCGCGCGGCGAAAAACTCGGGATCCTCGGCAAGGACGCCGTTGAAGTGCTCGAGCGCCCGTTCGGCCTTGCCGGAACTCAGCACCGCGCGCCCCAGCCCGTAGCGCGCGTTCAGATCCAGGGCGTCGAGGGCCAGGGCCTCGCCGAAGACCGTCTCGGCGTCGTCCGGACGGTCGTCGTCCAGAAGGCTCCAGCCGATTTCGCGAAGCGCCCAGGCGTACTCGGGGTCGATGGCAAGCGCCGCGCGAAGAAGCACGCGCGCTTCCTCGCCGCTCAGAAGGCCGGCGCCGCGCCCGGTCGCGGCCTTGCCGCCCAGTCCCTGGATCGAAACCTCGACCGCCAGCGAGGTCTCGAAGGCGTCGAAAGCCGCCCGGTCGCCGCCGGTCTCGCGAAGCGCCCAGCCCAGCCCGTTCCAGGCATCGGGCGATTGCGGGTCGGCACTGGCGGCGTCGCGGTATCCCGTCTCGGCCGCGTCGTGGTTTTCCAGCCAGAGGTGCCCGTCGGCGCGGGCGATCGTCAGGTCGACACGCTGAGCCGTCGTCAGCCCGGCCTCGGCCAGCGCCGCGTCGCAGGCCGCCACGATCCGCTGCGGCGTGCCTTCACGGGCGATGCAGAGACGAACCACGTTTTCTTCCGAGGACGTCACCAGCGGACGCGCGAACGCAGGCTGAGCCAGGCAGATCAGGACGGTGAAAAGGGCGCAACGGGACACGGCACAACTCTTGTTCAGTCCCCCGGACGGATTTCTAGCCCGACTCGGCCGCACATTCCGAGTCCTGCCTGACCGGCGGGAAACTTTTGCCGTCAGTGTGTTGCACCGCTGCGTGGAGGGCGCCGAAGCCATCCCGAAACGAAAAAGGCCACCGGAACCCCGATGGCCTTTCCCGAATTCGTGGCGCGCTGACGCGCGGCTGCCGTTACTCGATGATTTTCGAGACGACGCCTGCGCCGACGGTGCGGCCGCCTTCGCGGATGGCGAAGCGCAGTTTCTCTTCCATCGCGATCGGCGCGATCAGTTCCACCGTGAACGACACG
>JAVJUV010000009.1:0-5941 GCA_040220415.1 Silicimonas sp. | reverse complement strand
CTTGGCCTTGCCGTCGAGCCGCAACAGCACTTCCGCGCCGGGAAACACGCCCGGCACGCGGCCGATCACATCGTCCGGCCGGCCGGCACGCAGCGCATATTGTCGCCACAGAACCGTGCCGTAGTCGTTTGAATCCCAGCGAGCATAGCCGAAGATTTGACCGGGACCGAACCAGGCGACGGCGCGCTGGCGATCGAGATAGCGATGCCGCACCGCATCGCCGAACCGCAGCCAGTAATTGATCCGCTTCGGCACGAAATGGATCGCGACGTGCGTCAATGGATCCGTCATGACGAACGCTCTGGCGCAACATGTGGTGCGTCCGCTTCTGCGGGAAATTCTTGGTCCAGCAGCGCCCGCAACAGTTCGGCAACGGTCGTGCCGCGGCCGAAGGCGGCGAGCTTAATCCGGCCGCGCAGTTCCGGTGTGACGTCGATCGTCAGCCTCGCCGTATAGATGTCAGCCTTCGGTGTCGGCGCATGGTTTGCCCCATCCGGCGCTTGCGTTTCCTCGCCGTCGCGCACCCAGTCGGTGGCGGTCGGCTTCGCGCCGAAGGCGATCTTCTTGCCGCCCTGACCGCTCATCGACCGCACCCGTTCATGATCTCGGACGCGACCGCTGCGATCTCTTTTGCCGCGGCGCTTTCGGGATGGCTTTCGCGCACGAGCCGGCCGATGGCGACGCTCTCCGCGAAAGCCACGCGCTGGCTGACAGGAACGCTCAAGGCAGGCATACCAAGCTCGCTGAGCGCCTCGTGCACGTCACGGCCGATCACGGTGTTGACGATGCGCCGGTTGACGAGAAAGGCGGCGCGAAGCTCCGGCCGAAATATCCGCGCCTCGGTGACCAGCGTGACGACTTGCTGGCTCGCCCAAACGTCGTAAGGCGAAGGCTGCACCGGGATCAGAACCAGGTCGCTGGCCAGCATGGCCGATCGGGCAAGCGCAGTAACGCGCGGCGGGCCGTCGATGACCACATGATCGTAGCCGCGCGAAAGCGACGGCACCTGATCGTGCAGCGTCTCCTTGGCCAGTCCCACCACGTCGAACAAGCGCGGCAAGCCTTCGCCGACGCGCCGTTCCGACCAGTCGAGTGCGCTCGCCTGCGGGTCGGCGTCGATCAGAAGCACGCGGGCGTTCGTTCGCGCCAGTTCCCCGGCGACATGGGTGGCGAGCGTCGTCTTGCCGACCCCGCCCTTCTGATTGAGGAAGCCCAGGATCATCACCGCACTCCCGGATTGGAGTGGTGCCGCGCCGACCTGTCCACAGGCGCAGGCCTTAACAATAGAATCTTTGATTCTGTTCTTAAGGACTTAGCGGCTCGGACGCGCCCGGCGCTGCAACGCGTCGCGGTGATTTCGTGCATCCGATAGCACGAGGATCGTGCCTCCGATGGCACGGGAGTCGCTGCACCCGATAGCACGAGCAGATTCACAGGCTGTGGATTGCCGTCCGCTGATATAGGCAGGACGATGCGCGGCTCTAGGAATCGTCCATCTTGCCGAACCGCTGCGGCCACTCGAAACCGGGATGGTCGCGCGGCAGGACGCTCCGCCGCGTGAATTGCAGATGCTCCGCGCCATCCTCGTCCCGGTAGATTTCCAACCAGTAGCCGGGCAGGCTCTGCCGCGCGGCAATCGCGCGCAGATCGATCGCGAAATTGCTGAACCGTGCCAAGCTGCCGCTCTTGACGTGTAGCTGCCGGAAGGTGAACCGCCAGCCGCCTTTCTGGCGGCCGCCATGCTTGCGCACGACACGATAGAGCCAGCGTTCGATGCCGCCCGTCAGCCGGAAGTAAGCCGGGTCGATGCGCAACACGAGGCTGCGATCCAGCAGCCCCTGATAGAGCCAATCGGGAACGATGAACTCGATTCCGCAAGCCCGCCCGGACGCGTCGGTCAGTTCCTCCCATTCGTTGATCCAGCTGAACCGATGCCGCTTGCGGCGCAGATGTTCCGCGCGAATGCTGGTCACCACCGTGGTCGATTGCAGCCGGTCCAGCGCCGCACGCAGACGCTGATAGTCGCGCAAACTCGTGCCGCGATGGATCGACCGCAGCAACTGATACGGCGTCGTCTGCAGCCGCCGAGACGGCATGACGCCGCGCTGCGGCGCCTCGACGATCTGGCTTGCCGCCCAGATCAAAATGTCCGCGTCCCAGATGGTCGCCATGCCATATTCCGGGGCCGCATCGACACGCACGAACGTATCGCCGACACGGTAGTCGATCGGCTTGACGCGTTTGGATTTGGAAAGCGAGAAGAACGGTCGCTCCATCAAATCGCGCTGGTCGTGCGCCGGGATATCCGGCGCCAACGCAATGAACAGGTCCAACTGCTCGCGCTCCGATCCGCTGGCCGGTCGGCGCACTATGTTCGGCGGCCCCGCGCATCAGCCCTTCCCCTCAGTCGTCGTGCCGTCGCACATCCGCGCATCGGCCCATCGGTCGAGATCGTCGAGCGCATACAGAACGCGACGGCCGAACTTGCGGAATGGCGGTCCGCCGCCATAGACGCGGTGCTTCTGCAAGGTGCGCGGGCTCAAGCCCAGATAGTCGGCCGCGGCGTCCGTATCGAGAAAACGGCGTTCGGGTTTGGGCGGATCGGTGGCGAGAGCGGCGTCCATAAGCAAGCCTCCTTCAAGAGCGGTCCGACGACGCCGGTCGCGCCGCCGCCATCTGGAGGCGAAGTGTCGATGAAGGCTGGAGAACGCGTCAGTGAGAAAGGACGGGGGTCAGCGGATTCTCACCTTACTGCTGTCTGGATGTAGCGGCTGGTTGGACATATCAACCGCGTCGCAAAATGAAGTAGAGATTGAAGCCCTTGTCGTTGGGAAACTGCTCGCGCATCCATGAAGCCTTGGTAACACTGGCGTTCATGTCGAACGCGTCTCCCGATTGGATTGCGTCAGCGATTTCACTCGCTTCTTTTGGCACAGCGGTCGCCGCGAGTTTTTCGGCAAGCTCTTTGAATCGTTCCACGGCATCTTTCGGATCGAACTCATCCATGAAGTGTCCTTTGAGCTTCAGCACGCGCACGACCCCTTCATCACCTTCGATGAAGAAGGTGACGGTGTTGGGCAGGAGCTGCGTGTCGAGTTCGACGATCGATGAACTAGCCCACCATTCGCCACCTTCGTACCCACGGTGGTAATCGCCGGTCCGCAAACCTTCTGCGCTCATGAAATCTCTGGCCAGATATGGGCTCCATCCGTCCGCTTCATCGACGGTGCCTGGATTTTTCGACTGACGCTCGTGGCGCATTATCTCAGTGATAATCGCGTCAACATCACTTTCCGTCGTAGCCGGCATGGTCTGGAATTGTCGGACGGCGCGACGCAGAAGCTCAGGTCTCAAGGCGAACCGCAGGAGAAAGCGCTTGCGGGCGTAGCGCTTCAATTCGTCAGATTGAAAATTCTTCTGATCGATGCGGATGTTCGCGTGTTCGATCTCCGAAAAACAGTGCCAAAGATAGAATGCAGGGATCGACAGCGTTGTGAGGAGCAGCGGCAGCAGGAAATTGCGACCCGTCGCGAAAGTGAAGAATCCTTCCGGTTGCGCCCAGATCGCGCTGACTGAATGCCAAACAAGAACCAAGACGATGAGGGCGAGCAGACCTTCGAGCAATCTTTTGACGGGACGATAGTCATCCTGCGTTCCAGCAACTGCCAGCAAAGCGCCTAACACTGTTACAAACGGAACGAAGACCAGCTCAACCGGCAAGCTGAAGGCGTATGCGACGACGACGAACTCGAAGACCACCGTCAAACGGAAACTATCAAGGAAAGTGTTTCGGAAGAAATTCTGATCCTCGCCGGACTGGAGCGACCGACCGAGCATCACGGCTCCAGAAAGCAGATACCAAATCACGGTGGCCGCGGTCTGGTCGGACTTCCAAAGCCCAATCTGTCCCAAAAGCCAGGCAAGTATTGCCACATAGACAGCGTAAGAGCCGAATAGGAGCAACAGCTTCCAATTGACGAGCGCCTTGATGACGTCGACAAGGCCGCTTCTGATTTTCGAATGGAAAAGACTCAATAGAAACGCAGCAGACAGCCAGAAACCTGTCGCGATTTCTCGGTTGTCAAAGGTCGTTGTTATCCAGGTCCACCATCCAGCCATGGCGGAACCTTAGCCGATTCCCTTAGGAGGCGGTCAGGCTTGCGTTGATGTTGGCTCACCCTTGGCTCGAATCCAGAAGCCTCCGATAGCCGCCCTCGACAAAGAACCGCCCACGCTTCTCCAGATAGCGCACGCGGGCTTTGAGCCGATCTGAAACTCTCCATTCCGCGGCGACGGCATCGGTTCCAAATAACACTTGGGCCACCTCTCGCTGCGATGCGCCGCTGGCACGGCCATCGATCGTTTGGAGCATCTGCATCATCAGAGGCGCGCGCGGATGGATCGGTAACGACGGGCCGCGCTCGCACGATCGCTCGAACAGAAATTGCCGCGCCACGTCGAACTGCCGGCGATCTCCATTTGGTGCATCAAGCCGCAATTCGAGCGGAATGCGGTCGGTGATATCGGACGGCTCCTCGAACAGCATGCGGTGATCCGCTCGGGTAGTCCGGATCAACAGCTGTGCTTCATCGCCATCGACAGCGATGGCTTTTCGGCCCGGTTCCGACCAGAGGTCATAGGGTGCGACATGATCGTTGGGACTTTGGCGGACACCGGCGCGCAACAGGCCGGAAATCGCGTCGCGACGCCAAAACACCGTGGCATTGTGGGCCGGCGTCTCGGGATTTTCGAGTGCGACCAGTCCCCACGGCGCCACGCGATCTTTGGGTGCACGCCTGCTTTTGACCAGCGATTTGTGTCGACGGCGGCGCTGTCGTGCGCGCTTCCAGTCCGTCTGATAGGCGCGATTGCGGCGCAGCCATTCCCACGCCCAGGACGGCCCATCCAACCCGAGGGCGTAGATGTACCGAGCGGTGAGATACCAGTCGGTCTGCGCGCGCAGCATGGTCCAACCTTTCCCCGCGATTGCGGGACAGTCACTGGATTCCAGAAATCCAACGTTAAGAATCTTGTAAGGATGGGCCGAAAGTTGGACAGTAGGCGCGGTTTTCCGCAGCAATGCTCGGCGAACCGAAGAAACGACAGGCAAAACCGATTGCGGCGAAGCGTTTTTGCCCAAGAGACGGAAACGCTGGGGGTCATTTTTGGCGTCTGACGAAAGCAAGCGCGATCTTCTCGCGTCGCTGGAACAATGCATGGCCAACGTGCGGCCGCTGGCCGATAGCGCAGGCATCCGCATTGAGGCCCGCATTCCGGCCGACCCGAGCCTACTCGCCGAAGACCGCTGCACGCTCGGCCGGTTCTGCCGGCCGGTGATGGAATGGGCTGTAGCACGCTCCAAGCGCGACAGCGTTCTGAATATCGGCCTGCAATTGACGGACGACGAAACCGTTTGGCTGGAGATCGCCGATTCAACGCTGTTTTCAAGCTGGGACGCGGAGCGCTGTCACCGGGTTCGGCGCAACCGCAACATCGAGGCGCTGCCCGATGCCGTCGCGGACGAACTCGACGACATCGCGGCCATCGGCGGCAAGCTGCTCGATTGCGGCGATGCGGGCCAAATCCAGATGTTCCTCGCCCTGCCGAACACGAACCAGGCCGCCGAGGCGACGGCCTCGTAAAGCTGCAATTCTGCAAAGCCGTAGAAACGCAAAAAAGGCCCCGCGCCCAGAGGCGCGGGGCCGATGGTTTGCGTCAGTTGCGCGGGTTCCAGAGGATCGCCATGACGTCCTCGTCGTCCTGTCCGGCGGCCCGGCCTAGATTGGCGTAGATCTTCGAAGTGACCTTTCCCCCTGGATCCGGGCCATTGCGAACTGGAATTTTCCGCCTTTGAATGAGCGAAGGAGGAAGACCCATGAAGCGCAAACGGTTCACAGAAGAGCAGATCATCGGCGTTCTGAAGGAGAACGAGGCCGGAGCG
>JAVJUV010000008.1:0-11477 GCA_040220415.1 Silicimonas sp. | reverse complement strand
CCCGGCCGCCCCGTCTGCCGCCGCTCCTCGCCCCGCGGCAACAGCGCCTCGATCCGGGACCAGTCGATCACCTCCTCCACCGCGTCCAGCGCCCCAAGCGCGGGATGCTCGAAAAGCTCATGGGAGGCGAAAAGGGCGGGTGGGGTTGTGAAGCTCTGTCTCATGGCCAATCATACCACTTCGACGGAAACAGAAGAATCCTCAAAGTTTCGCTGAGGTCTCTAGTGAGAGTGGAAATCGGACATAGAGCATTACCGCCAAACGGATGATCTCTCGGCTGGTTTTGAAATACTTGAATGGATCGCGTTTTGTCATTCATATATGCTAGGGCGGGGCTTATCCCGTCTCAAGTCAAGGTTCTCTTGACAGTGCCCAACGGCCTTGTCGGATCATTTTCTTGGGGCAGCCCTGATGAAGAAACCTCCGACGTTGTCTTACAAGCTTACAATATGGTAGAGGTATTGTCGTCGGGCCGAGCCACGCATTCGGTTCTGAGAGCAGCTTACGCTCAGACTGATGACAATGCGATCATTGTCGGAATGGCCACGTCCTTTCCTCTGTGGCGCCTTCGGTGTGGCGGAGACCCGAACAAGAGAAATGAACGCCGGAAAACGCCAGTGACAAGCGGCAGGATCGAAAGTGCAAACCGGCTTCGCGTCCCGCGCCCGATCAGCCTGCGCGAGCATGTTCAGGAAACCGTCCGAACCTCGATCCTCAACGGGGAATTCCGACTCGGAGAACATCTTATCGAGCGGGAACTATGCGCCGCGATGCAGGTCAGCCGCCCGCTGCTGCGCGAAGCCCTCGCGCATCTCGAGGCCCGGGGGCTGATCGAGCGGGTTCCGTCCCGGGGCTTCGTTGTAGCGACGCCGACGATCGAAAGAGTGCAGGCGCTCTATGAGGTGCGCGGCGCCATAGAGGCGCTGGCGGCGCAGTTTTTCGCTGCACGCGCCTCGGCCGAGGACGTTGCGCTGCTCAGGTCGCGCTTCGACGTGCTGAAAAGCCTGACGGACCGGCCCGACCTTGGCCACGTGCGCGCTGCCACATCCGAGTTTTACGATGTGCTGATGGACAGATGTGGCAACTCGGAAATCCGCACTGTACTGGAACCGGTGCTTGATCGTGTGGCCTTCATGCGCACGCAGTCGATGACCCGCCCCGGCCGGTTCGACAAGAGCGTGGCCGAAATCGGCCGGATCGTCGAAGCGATTTCTCAAGGCGACTCCGATACGGCGCGGCAGCTCAGCGAGGAGCACATCGTGGCGGCAGCGGCTTCTGCCCTTGAAAGCCTGCAAGAAACGGCCGGAGCGGGCTGAACTCGACTTTTGTATTTCATGGGAAAAGGTGTTTTCACTTCGGCTTGCAGGCCGGCAGCGGGGTGCGTCATTGGTTTTGACAAGGCTTGTGTCAGATTGTAAGACAATTTTAAGTTGGAGTTCCTAAAACCGGAGGCCCGAGTCGGACGTGACCCTTGGCACGACATCATTTGACATTGTCGGCCCTGACGCCGGGGCACCGATAGTTTTGATCCATGGGCTTGGTCTGAGCCGGGAGATCTGGAACGAGTTTCTGCCTCGGTTGTCGGCAGAGCATCGGGTTCTGCTCTACGACCTATATGGACACGGGCAAAGCGAACCAGCGCCAGAGAAGATGTCGCTGGAGGCCTATGCTGTGCAACTGCACCGTTTGATGGACCAAGTCGGGATGGAAAGCGCGGTAGTGATCGGGTTTTCCCTTGGCGGGATGATCAACCGGAAGCTGGCAATGATGGCCCCCGAGCGGGTGCGCGCGCTTGGCATACTGAATTCGCCGCACGAGCGGACGCCCGAGTCGCAGGCGCGGGTGGAGACCCAGGCTGACCAGAGCGCACGGGGCGGACCGGGGGCGACTGTCGATTCGGCGCTGGCGCGGTGGTTCACGGACGGGTTCCGGGAAGAGCATGAGGACGTGGTCGAGGCCGTGCGGGCTCAAGTGCTCTCCTGCGACCCGCCGAGCTATGCCGATGCTCGGTCGGTTCTGGCGCATGGGGTAAAGGAGCTGATTGCGCCGGAGCCGCCGCTGACTTGCCTGACACTGATCGCTACATCGGAGAACGACACCGGCAGCACGCCGGGAATGGCAAGGGCGATGCAGGGCGAGATTGCTGGATCAGAACTGGAAATCGTGCCGGAGGTGAAGCACCTGGGCCTGCTGGAACGGCCTGAGGTCTTCGGGCGGATGCTGTGGGATTTTCTTGAGCGGGTTGCGGCGGGAGAGACGCCTGCCGCGCGGCGGGGGGCGGCCGTATGATGCACCCGGAAAAGCAGAAGGGCCCGGCCCTGCTCGAACTGGCGCTGCGTACGGTCGGGCTGACAATATTTGCCTACATGGCCTATGCCACGCTTTACGGACCCTACAAGACGACGGTGGTTCACCTGGCGCTGTTTGCTGCGGCGATGCTATTTATCGCCTTTCTCGGGCGGGGCCGGGCCGCGGCGCCGGGATGGCGGGCTGTGCAGTGGGGCCTCGATATCTTGGCCGCGGCGGCGGCCGCGAGCAGCATGGGGTATCTCGTGGTCGAGTACGAGCGGCTGCTGAACCTTTGGGGGTCGAGCTACCTGACCGACATGGATGTCTGGGTGGGATTCGTGATGGTGGCCGTGGCGCTGGAGGCTGCAAGACGGCAATCGATTGTGTTGGCGCTGCTGGGCGTGCTGGGGGTGGCCTACATGATGTGGGGCAACCTGCTTCCGGGCGTCTTTGCGCATGCGGGGATGGACGCGCAGCGGTTCGCGTATCTGGTGGCATATACCAGCGAGGGGCTGTTCGGCACCGGGCTTCAGGTGGCGGCGACCTACCTGTTCATGTTCATGATGTTCGGGGCGACGCTTCAGGCGACGAAAACGGGCGATTTCATCATCAACCTCGCAAATGCGGGGCTGGGCCGGCAGACCGGCGGTGCCGCGAAGGGCTCGATGGCGGCGAGCGCGGGACTCGGCACGATGGTGGGTAGTTCGGTCGGCAACGTGGTGGCGACGGGGACCTTCACTATTCCGCTGATGATAAAGACCGGCTTCAAGCGGCATGTGGCGGCTGCGGTTGAGACCAACACCTCGGAAGGGGCACAGCTTGTGCCGCCGATCATGGGGGCGGCAGCCTTTATCATGGCGCAGATCACCGGCATTTCCTATGCGACCATCGCAGTGGCGGCGATCATCCCGGCGGTGCTTTATTACCTGTCGCTGTATTGGGTGATCCATATCGAGGCGCTGAAGGAAGGGCTTCGGGGGATGCCGGAAGACGAGATCCCGTCGGCGAAGGAGACGATAAAGGATGGCTGGCACCTGCTGATTGCGCCGGTGCTGCTGTTTTGGCTGTTGATCGTGGAGAGCTATACCCCGGCCTATGCCAGCCTGATCGCGCTGGCGGTGGCACTGGCGGCGGGAATGGCGCGGGCGGTGACACGAGTGCCGCTGAGGGAGTTGGTGGGCCAGTTCGACACAGGGCTGCGGCAGGCGGCGGGGATAACCGCGCTGATCATCTCGATCGGGATATTGCAGGCGGCAATCGTGGCGACGGGGCTGGGGCCACGTCTGACCGAGATCATCCTGAGTGTCAGCGACGGCTCGCTGATCCTGACCGCGCTTTTGACTGTGGTGGCAGCGACGCTGCTGGGGATGGGGATGCCGACGCCGATTGCCTACCTTCTGCTGGCAATGTTTGCCGCGCCGGCGCTGATCACGGCCGGCGCGCCGAAGCTGGGGGCGCATCTGTTCCTGTTCTATTTCGCGATCAAGTCGGGCTCGACCCCACCGGTGGCGCTCGTCGCAGTGGTGGCGGCTGGGATCGCCAAGGCGAACTGGTGGCGGACATCGGTGACGGCCTTCGTACATTCGCTGCCCGGGTTCATCGTGGCCTTTCTGTTCCTTTATTCCGACGCGCTCCTGATGCAGGGCGCGCCGCTCGAGATCGCGGCGGGGGCGGTCAGCGCCGGGGTCGGTGTCTTCGCAATGGCTGCCGGTATCCAGGGTTGGTGCGGCGACTGGATCAGCTGGCCGGAGCGCACCGCGTTGGTGGCGGCGGCCATCTCTCTCATCAACCCCGGAAGTTTCACCGATGTCGCCGGGCTCGCCGTCGTCGGTGCCATCCTGGCTTTCCGGCTTGTCCGGAAACGCGGGTCAGACAGCATGAGCCAAAAAAACGGAAGTCCAACAAAGGAGATCTGACATGATCATGAAACGCGCGACCACCCTTGCCGCGGCCATCGCCGCGACCACGATGCTGAGCGTTCCGGCGCTGGCACAGGAACAGGTGTCGATCGGCACCAGTTCTTCCGGCGCGGGGCCCTATGTGAACGGCGCCCTGATGGCGGATGTCGCCAACAAGACGCAGGACGCCTACAGCTTTTCGATCCAGACGACGGGCGGCTACAAGGATAATCTCGGGCTGGTACTGACCGACAAGGTCGACCTTGCGCTGAACACGCTGATCGACATGAGCTTCGCCTATAATCAAAAAGGCGCGTTCGCCGACTCGCCCATGAAGGACGATTTCAAGGATCTGCGGTTCCTGTTCGTCTTCGGCGTTGTGCCGCACAACATCTTCGTGCGCGAGGATAGTGGGATCGCTTCGCTCGACGATATCAAAGGGCACAAGTTCAACATCAACGTCCCGGCGAGTTTTACCCACGGGTTGAACCTCGAATTGCTGAAGGCGGTGGGAATCTCGCTGGGCGATTTTGATGCCGGGACGGTCTCGACCGGACAGGTCTTCGACGAGGTGCAGAACGGCGTATTCGACGGGGGCAGCCATGTCTACCAGCTCGGCCTCGGCAATGCGCAACGGCTTTCATCCACCATGGCGATCGACTATCTCGACATCCCGCAGGAGGTAATCGACAAGATGAACGCCTCGTACGACGGGCTGCTGGTGCCGTTCACCATTCCGGCTGGTACCTATAAGGGCCAGGACGAGCCAGTCGAAACCTTCGGACTCGCGCAGGTTCTATTCACCGATGCCGACGCGGATGAAGAAATGATCTATCAGTTCACCAAGAGCTTCTGGGAACATCTCGACACGCTGCAGGCGGAGAATACCAGCTTCGCAGGCCTGACGAAGGAGACCGGCTCCAAAGACTACGGTGTCCCGATGCACCCGGGGGCCGAGACGTACTTCAAGGAAATCGGCCTCCGCTGATCAAGCTGTGCGCATTCTGTAACTGTGATTGCAATACCATGAGCGGCCCGATCCATCGGGCCGCTTTTTACTTAACTGACATTTATGCGCGTCGCGCTCCGGCAAAAGCGGGCGGAAACCGGACGTTAGCTGTGCTGTTAAGGCATGGCAGCGGCGTTATCACGGTAACTTCGGCTTACCCGAGAAGTTGCTTCAGTCTGCATTCAAGCGGCAACGATTTGATGCCAGTCGGCTGTCCGTCGTCAGATGATTTGGAACACTTTGGCCTGACGGTTAGCGGAGGCTCTGGCTCTTTCATGGTTTAGGCTACGCGGCTATCTGGCGATGAAGCAAGCGCCGCTTCTCGATTGTCTTCTGTTTGATCTCCTTTCTTCGTCTGAGGATGGTGTCTGCCCTGCCGAAGTAGACGTCGGCCGGGGTCAGGTTTCTGGACTTAACTTCGACAGGTTGGGTGCGGTCATGTATTCGGCCCTTGTTCGCGACCGACGGCCGCTGGCCCTGATGAAATCCGCGGATCAACTCCCAATCAAGGCAACGCGCACAATAACGGCGCTTGGAACTAGGCGGGTCTGGTTGATCCCCGGCGAAACCGGTCTGCCATCAAGTCACTTTCACCCTCTGCAACTCGTCGCTACGCTCTGGCTGGGGCTTCTTGCTGGTATAGGCGATCCGAGACCAGCACGCTCCAAATAATCCTTGCAGTCTTGTTTGCCATCGCGACAGCTGCGACCTTGGCTGGACGTCGGGCAAGAACGCTCGCCAGCCAGTTTTCGTCAGCGGGCTTTGAGCGCGCGTAACGGATCAAAGCGCAACTTGAAACGACGAGCAACCTGCGGATATAGCTGTCACCCCATTTGGTGATATGCCCGAGCCGGGCTTTTCCTCCCGTAGAGTTCTGCCGCGGCACGAGACCCAGCCACGCAGCAAATTGTCGCCCGTTGCGGAAAGTTGCGCCATTTCCAATGGAAGCGACGATCGCTGACGCGGTGATCGGGCCAACACCTGGAATGCTCTCGAGGCGCCGCGACGCCTCATTGCCCCGATGCCAGGCCAGGATCTCTCGTTCCAATGCGGAAACCCTGGCGGCAGTATCCCTTATTTGGCCAGCCAGGTGACACAGCGTTTCAAGTTCGCAGGGAGACAGCCGTTCGTCACTTTCTTCCACGATTCTGAGCAGCTCGGCCAATCCGGTCCGGCCCTGTGCCGCAATAAGACCAAGTTCAGCCAAATGAGCTCGCAACGCATTGATCAGCATGGTTCTCTGCCGGATCAGAAGGTCTCGGCCCCGATGCAGCATCAGCACTGCCTGCTGGTCCCTCGACTTGATGGGAACGAACCTCATATTGGGTCGCTCGACCGCCTCGCAAAAGGCTGCGGCATCTGCCGCATCATTCTTCTGTCTCTTCACATACGGCGGTGGTGACTTCAGCAGTCGGCATGGTGATAATCTCCATATTGAGGGTGGGCGTCCCAACTCTTTCAGAGCCAAGGGCGCAGGTCTCCTCCTCATGGGATCTTCACATACTGCGGCGGCATCAAGCGGACATCGTGCCCAAGGGCGGCAATCTCCCTTGCCCAATGATGGGAAGTCGCACAGGCTTCCATGCCAACCAAGCAGGGCTCCAACCTGCGGAAGAAATCCAGAACCTGAACTCGGCGCAATTTGCGCGAGACTGCGGGCTTCCCGGCAGCATTAACGCCGTGAATGTGGAAAATATTCTTCGCGATGTCGATGCCGATCGTGGTGATCATAATCCAATCCTCCATGTTGTAGACTCACCTTCCGGTTGGGGATGGCAAGCGTCCACACCATCAGGGCATCAGTTCGTCGATGCGGCTTCTGGGATGACCGTCAAGCAACGCGCGCAACGTGTCGGAGAGGTAGCTGACTGGATCGACGTCGCACATCTTGCAGTTCGCGATCAGGCTGGCGAGAAGTGCCCAATTTTCTGCGCCGACCTCGTGCCCGGCGAAGAGGGCGTTTTTCCGGGTCAGAGCAATCTTCCTGATCTGGTTTTCGACCGGGTTGGTGTCCAGCTCTAGACGGCCGTCTTCCAGGAACCGCATCAGGCCGGGCCAGCGCGCCAGGGTGTAGCGGATGTCCTTGACGACCTTTTCGGCCGACCCTTTTGGTGTTCCGGATTTGTGTCTCATCTTCATTCCTTGACGGTTCAGATGAGCCAGAAATCCTCCGTTATGCAATCACGCCGATCTGTCCCATGGGCGCTGATCCCGGACACTACATGATAATCTCCTACGGGATCGCCGTAGTTTCTGCGCCAACGATTGGGGGCCTTTTGTACACGTATTCCGGTAGCTATAGCTGGGCGGTTTTAGTGGCATTGGCGATGACAGGACTTTGTCTTGCTTTTTGCTGGGTTCTGCGCACCGCGACGACGGAATAGCTATGCGAGTTACAGCGGGCTTTGTCATGTGTGGACGTATATTGACCTCGCCTAATTGCAATGGTCTGGTCAGGCCGGTAGTGTCCCACCGCTAACGAGCGGCCTGGCTCTATGTAAGCATCTGCCGTGGGCCGCGGTCAGGCTGCTTGTCGGCGTCGACGGCAAGTTCCATCGTTCCGGGAACTGTTCGCTATTCGAGACACGGGAGAAGGCGCAGGATTGGATAAACCGGCATCGGTCGGACAACTGACGCGGACCTCACCGACTTGGATGCAGGGTGAAGGCCCGCGCCAGCGGGCTTGAACGGGACCCGCCCTTTCTCGACCGTGCACGACGCTGCCTACCCTCGCAACCTAAAAGTTAACTCTGTCGACTTGAAACACCATTTGGAGATGGGCGACCGGAACGCCCCTCTACGCCCGGCCGCCCCACCTCAGGCTGAAAGGCGACCCGAGTCATCCAATGGTTTCGCTGGCGCGTCCTGTCGGACAGGCAGGCAGAACGCGCCAGCGAAGGCAGGGAGAACCCACCGCTGGACGCCTCATGGGGGATGGAGCGCCCGGCAGGTATTTTTCGTCCATCCTGGTACCGCCACACAACCATAAACACATACCTCTCACCGCAATGTTGCGGAACTGATACAGGCAATTGACACCATTCGACGGCCATCGAAACGTCAAGAAATAACGTCCGGAAACGGTTGCCGTCGCATTGTCATAATGTATATACGAAATATAAACGGCACTTGCCTCTCCATCCTCTGGAAAACCTATTGCATTGTACTGGACTGTGGCGCCGTTCCGAGCGTTGCTGTCCGGGCGCCCGACACATGCTTCGGGCGTCTCTCGGTGACAGGGCCGGCATTGGGCCGACCCAGTAAACCGGGAGACCTCCATGACGAAGAAGACCGCAAAAACGGCAAGTAAGATGGCCGGGAACACGGAGCGCAAACGGCCGGGGCGCAAGTCGCAGGGCGCGGCGCCAAGGAAGACCAAGGCCGCGCTCTTGCGCGAGATGCTGGAAGGCGAGGGCGGCGCCAGCCTTGACGATCTCTGCAAAGCGACGGGCTGGCAACCGCACACCGTTCGGGCGGCACTCAGCGGCCTGCGTAAGGCGGGACACGTGATCGAGCGCACGAGGGACGACGCGGGTAAGTCGATCTATCGCGTCACGACCACGGGCAGGGCCACGTGATGCCTCACGTCGCCGAGATAGAAATGATGGACCGCCAGCAGCTCTTAGCGCTCTGGCAAGATCTCTTCGACGTACCGCCGCCAAAGAGCCTGAGCCGTCCCTTCCTGCGACGGGTGCTCGCCTTCGAGGTGCAGGCCCGCGCCATGGCCGGGCTGCCCAAAAGTTTTTCGGCCAAACTGGAACGCGCGGCGGGGGAGGACGCGCCGAAGCGCAGTGATGGCCTGCAGCCTGGCGGGCGGCTTCTGCGCGAGTGGAACGGTATCACCCACGTCGTTGATGTCACGGAACAGGGGTTCCGGTGGCGGGACCAAACTTGGCGCTCGCTCTCGGCCATCGCGCGTGAGATCACCGGCGCGCACTGGTCGGGGCCGCGTTTCTTCGGCTTGAATGGCGGGGCAGGGCGGTGAGCCAAAAAATCCGTTGCGCGATCTATACCCGGAAATCGACGGAGGACGGGCTGGAGCAGGGGTTCAACTCCCTCGACGCCCAGCACGAGGCCTGCGCGGCCTATGTGACGAGCCAGCGTGGCGAAGGCTGGACACTTCTGCCCGCCCGCTATGACGATGGCGGCGTGTCGGGTGGCACGTTGGAGCGCCCAGGGCTACAACGCCTTATGACCGATCTCGATAACGGACGCATCGACATGGTGGTGGTCTACAAGATCGATCGGCTCACGCGCTCCCTTTCGGACTTCGCCAAGCTGGTGGACCGGTTCGAGGCGGCAGGCTGTTCGTTCGTGTCTGTCACGCAGGCCTTCAACACCTCCTCGTCGATGGGCCGGCTGACACTCAACATGCTCTTGAGCTTTGCGCAGTTCGAGCGTGAGGTCACTGCCGAGCGTATCCGCGACAAGATCGCGGCCTCGAAGAAGCGCGGCCTTTGGATGGGAGGAATACCACCGTTGGGCTATGACGCACATCCCGACCCCAACACCCGCAGCCTCGTCATCAACGAGGCGGAGCACGAGATCGTCAAGACCCTCTATGCTCTCTACGACGAGCTCTGCTGCCTTCGGGCTGTCGAGCAGGAAGCCGAGCGACGCGGCCTGCGCTCCAAGCGGCATGTCTTCTCGACCGGCCGGGTCCAGGGTGGCGGGCCATTCTCACGCGGCCAGATCCACCACATTCTCTGCAACCCGATCTATACGGGCCACATCCGCCACAAGGACAAGGTGTTCGACGGTCAGCATGCTGCCATCATCGATGCTGACCTTTGGAACCGCGTGCAGGTCAAGCTGCAGGCGGCGAGCGCACGGCCGAGGTCTAAAGCTACAGCGCAGGGCGGCGCGACCGGGTCCGCGCCGCTGATGGGCAAGTTCCGCGACCAGACAGGCGATCGCCTGACGCCGAGTCACACATCCAAAGGCAGCTCGCGGAGGCGGTATTACGTATCCAACCGGTTGCTGACCGGCAGGCGGGACGCGAGCGCATGGCGCTTATCGGCGGACCGTATTGAGGCATCGGTTGCAACGCTCGTTGCAGATCACCTTGATCAGTTGGCCCGGCACCACGCCCTTCACGCCACGCCGGATTTGGGAGCCACCGAAGAAACGATGCGCATCGTGAGCCGTCTGACCGAGCGCTTGCGGAACGGCGAGATGCAAATCCTGGCCAGGCTTGTCGCCAGCGGTCAACTCGGACCCGAGAGGATTTCCGTGACACTCGATCGTGAGACTCTCGCGGCGGCCCTGGAGATTGCGCCGGACAAGCTCGCAGAGCGGGAGGTCTCCATCGATGCACCGTTCACGGTACGGCGGCGCGGCGTGGAGAACCGGCTCGTGGTCGGGGATATGCAGCCGGTGCCGGATCGCACGCTTCTGCGCGGGCTG
This sequence comes from Silicimonas sp., assembly GCA_040220415.1. GTDB lineage: Bacteria > Pseudomonadota > Alphaproteobacteria > Rhodobacterales > Rhodobacteraceae > JAVJUV01. Next base: position 875 of record JAVJUV010000008.1, on the reverse strand, counting down.
GCCAAAGCGCATAAATGGGCGTCGGATCTTCAGGGCGGGCTTCCGATTTCGCAGATCGCCCGGCGCGAACAGGTCACTGAGGCGTATATCCGAACCCGGGCGCAATTGGCCTTTCTTGCGCCATTGATCCAGACCGCGATCCTGCAGGGAACCCAGCCCGCTGACGTGACGCTCGAACGGCTGGTGCGGATGACGCTGCCCCTCGACTGGCACGCTCAGGAGCGTGCGCTGGGGTTTGCTCCTTGATGCCGTTTGGGCAAGTGTTGATCCCTTTCTGCCAAGCGCCGAAGCCGTCCCTGCCGTCACCCCTTGAAGCGTGAACAGTGCCGTAGCTCACCGGGGGCGCGATCAAGGGTGCGCAGCAACTGGGACATCGTGTCCACCTGGTCATCGTATTTGCCATTGGGGAAGGCCGCGGCTTCGGCGAGGAAGGCCTCTTTCCAGGGGGCATTGAGCGGCAGGCGCCCCTCTCGTCGCTCCAGTTTGACCGACTGAGAAGACATCCTCTGGACCTTGTCGTCCCGCGGGGAGAAGCCCCGGACGCCACGATGGTTCTGTCTCATCAAATCAGCGTATAGGCTGCGTCCAACATCCTGGGTCTCGACCACGATCAGATGCGGCGCCCATGTCTGCCGGAGCTTGATCGCGGCCTGGAGCAGCTCCGGATAGAGGTGCTGCCCGCGATAAACATCGAGCAGGTCGATGTAATTGCCCTTGAGCCCCCAGGTGGTGCAGACCGAGTAGTCGTTGGACTCGCCGGGCACCGAGGCCGTGTCCCAGCTCTGCACGATGGCCTCGTAGTCGTCCCGCCGCAGGTTTGCGGGGGTGGTTCCGAACCACACGGGTCGAATGATTGAGCCGCCGGCCGGGGTGGG
>JAVJUV010000007.1:0-8427 GCA_040220415.1 Silicimonas sp. | reverse complement strand
CGACGAGATACGTGATATGCTCGCATCCGCACGCAGGTCCGTCGAAGAGTGGCACAGCTTCCTCGACGACTTCGTCGCCGAGCCAGACATTATCGCCCGCGTCAAGGACCAGCCGCTGCGGTAGAAACCGGGCGCTTACGTTGAAACGGAGATACCCAAGCAGGCTGTTGAGGCTTTGATTTCGCGGGATGCAAGGCGGGCTTCCCATCATCTGGACGATGTTCGGGCGTTGATGGATAGCTCGATTTAATCAGATCTTGAGCAAACGATGTCTACCTTTGCGAGCGTTTCGCTGGTCTTTCCAACTAGGCTTGACGTCGATTTGCTTAGAAATGCCCTGTCCGTTGCTGCGAAGTACAGCACTGAATGGAACTGGAAATATGTATGAGGAGCGTAGGGGGTATGCGTCCGGTCTAACCGCTCTGATGTTGGGAATCCGCGGCTGATAGTGTCCATTCTCGATGATGGACATTCTGAGGCATTCTATGGCGAGCAAGAAAGGGCAGAAGAAGCGGTTCTGGTCGGATGAAGAGAAGCGGTCGATTTGCGCGCAGACGCGGGCGCCCGGGGTATCGGTCGCACAGGTGGCGCGGCGGTACGCGATGAACGCCAACTTGATCTTCACCTGGTTGCGCGATCCGAGGTTTGCGCCTGCCGTGCTGGACGAGGCGGAGACCGACGCCGTGTTCCTTCCGGTCGAGATCGATGGCGCCTCGATCGATCACAAGCCGGAGGTGGTCGCGTCCCCGGGTTCTGCCATGGCGCAGCGGATCGACATCACGCTGTCGGACGGTCGGCGGATCGTGGTCGAAGGACCAACCGCGCTGTCCGCGGTCGTTGGCTTGGTGCAGGGGCTGATGACATGATCCCGGTGCCGAGCAACACGCGGATTTGGCTGGCTGCGGGCGTGACCGACATGCGGCGCGGGTTCAACACGCTGGCGGCACAGGCCGAAAAGGTTCTGGAAGAAGACCCGTACTCGGGGCATCTGTTCGTTTTCCGGGGACGTCGGGGCGATCTTTTGAAGGTGATCTGGTGGGACTCGCAGGGAGCCTGCCTGTTCTCGAAACGCCTAGAGCGTGGGCGCTTCGTTTGGCCGGCTGCCCAGGACGGCAAGATATCTCTCAGCCCCTCGCAGATGTCGATGCTTCTGGAAGGGATTGACTGGCGCATCCAGCACAAGACCTGGCGCCCGCTCACGACAGGAAATTTGCAAGCGAATACAGCGTCATAGTCTTCACCTCCCTGTCGCCGGATGGTATGAATCCGGCAATGCTGAAGTCGTTCAATGCCCTGCCTGCTGATCCCGAGGAACTGCGCCATGCGGCGCAGGGGTTGCTCGATCTGGCGAAGTCGCAAGCGCTGAAGATCGAGAAGCTCGAGCATCAGCTCGCAGGTCATCGCAAGGCGCGGTTCGGCTCGAAATCCGAAACGGCGGATCAGCTGGCGCTCGATCTGCACGAGGATCGCGATATTGGACAGGCTGCGCACGCCCAGCAGAACGACACCGGTCCGGCCGACGAAAAGCCGGAAAAGCGCAAACACAGCCGCGCGCCTCTGCCCGAGCATCTGGAACGCCAATCCGAGGTTCTGTCCCCGGGCAAGACCTGCACCGATTGCGGCGGGTCGTTGCGCCCGCTGGGCGAAGACGTGACCCAGGAACTGGAATACATTCCCGGCCGCTTCGTTGTCCGCGAAATCATCCGCCCGCGCATGGCTTGTTCGTGTTGCGATGCCTTTGCACAGGCGCCTCTCCCGAGCCGCCCCATCACACGTGGTCGCGCCGGTCCGGGCCTGCTCGCGCACGTTCTGGTCGGGAAGTACTGCGACCACGTTCCGCTCTATCGACAGTCCGAAATCTATGCCCGAGAGAAGGTGGAACTGCACCGTTCCACCCTGTGTGACTGGGTCGGCCGTGCGACGGCTCTGCTCGCGCCGCTGGCCGAGCATATTGGCAAGGTCGTGCGCGCCGGGCCTGCGCTCTTCGCCGATGACACTCCGGTGAAGTTGCAGACCGGGAAGAAAACGGGCACCGCCCAGACTGCGCGGATGTGGAGCTATGTCCGTGATGAACGGCCATGGTGCGGCCAGGCCCCGCCCTGCGCCTGGTATCAGTTCAGTGTGGACCGCAAGGGCAAACATCCTGCTGCGCATCTCAAGAGCTACAAGGGCATCGTGCACGCCGACGGGTTTACCGGCTTCAACGGGCTGTTCGGTGAAGGACTGGCGACCGAGCAGGCCTGCATGGTCCACGTTCGCCGCAAGTTCGTGGATGTCTTCGAGCGCACCTGGACGTGTCGCGGTTTGATGCCGCTCCTTTGATAGCATTTATTGCAACAAAGGAGATGACCTATGGGAATGAAACGCACGGATGAATTCCGCGCTGATGCGGTGCGGGTCGCGCTGACCAGCGGGCTGACACGCAGGCAGGTGGCGTCTGATTTGGGCGTTGGCCTATCGACGCTGAACAAGTGGATTACGTCGCACCGCGACACTGATGTTGTGTCCGACAAGGATCTGGACCTTGCCCGGGAGAATGAACGACTTCGGCGGGAGAACCGCATCCTGAAGGAGGAGAGGGATATTCTAAAAAACCATCCCGGGTCTGGGCCCGCCTGTGCGCGGTAGAAACAGCCTATGCTATCATCGCCGGCGGAGGGCAGTTGCCGATCGCTTATTGGAGGGACTGACCCCGTTAAAAAACGTGGCACATGGGCTGATGCGCACTTGAGAGTGGTGACACCGCTCGAGCGGTGATCCCGGTTAGGAAGATGACGAACTTGCACGGTCCACGCCCTCCGGCCTGATTGGAGGAGACATCATGGGCAAGACGACAGCCGGCGGCCACCCGGAGCTTAAAGTGGTCAACTCTTGCGCGGCAGCAATCGACATTGGTTCGACCATGCACATGGCCGCGGTGAATCCCGACAGCACTGACACACCCATTCGCGCGTTCGGCACGTTCACGCGGGATCTGCATGATCTGGCGGAATGGTTCCGGTCCTGCGGCGTGACCAGCGTAGCGATGGAATCCACCGGGGTCTACTGGATACCTGCCTTCGAGATTCTCGAGCAGCATGGGTTTAATGTGATCCTCGTGAACGCCCGCTACGCCAAGAACGTGCCGGGTCGGAAAACGGATGTCAGCGATGCCGGATGGCTTCGGCAGCTGCACTCATATGGCCTGCTGCGCGGCAGCTTTCGCCCCGCCGCCAAGATCGCAACGCTGCGTGCCTATATGCGGCAACGCGAGCGGCTGGTCGAATATGCTGCCGCCCATATCCAGCACATGCAAAAGGCCCTCATAGAGATGAACCTTCAGCTCCATCATGTCGTCTCGGACATGACCGGTGTGACGGGCATGCGGATCATCCGCGCCATCGTGGCCGGGGAACGTGACCCAGACGTGTTGGCGTCGTTCCGCGATGTGCGTTGCCACGCGTCAGTTGAGACGATCCGCGCGGCACTGGTCGGCAACGACCGCGACGAGCACATCTTCGCGTTGACGCAGTCGCTGGAACTTTACGACACCTATCGGGCCATGATGGCGACCTGTGATGCCAAGTTAGAGGCAGCCCTTGCGGCACTCACGATCAAGACGTCGGGGCCCGTCACCTCGCTTCCAAAGGCACGGGTAAAGAGAAAGCAGGTCAATGCGCCGTCGTTCGATGTCCGGGCTGCGCTTCATGGTGTCCTTAGGACCGACCTGACACAGATCCATGGGCTTGGGCCATCACTGGCGCTGAAGTTGGTGGCCGAGTGCGGCACCGACCTCAAAGCATGGCCGAGTGCAAAGCACTTCACGTCGTGGCTCTGTCTTGCTCCCGGCAACAAAATATCAGGCGGCAAGATTTTATCATCGCGAACGCGACGATCTTCAAGTCGCGCTGCGGCTCTGTTGCGATTGGCAGCCGTCACGATTGGTCGGAGCGACACGGCGCTCGGAGCATTCTACCGCCGGCTTTCGTCACGGGTCGGAAAGCAGAAAGCGGTGACAGCGACAGCCCGGAAGATCGCTGTCCTGTTCTACAACACTTTGCGCTTTGGGATGACATACAACGACCCCGGTGCCACTGCTTATAATGAGCGCCATAGAACGCGCGTTCTCGCCAACCTTCATCGACGCGCTCGGTCGCTCGGATACGTCTTGGCCCCGGCACAAAATGCAGAGGCTGTTTCTTAGGAAGGCCACGGCCTTCTTCGCGAGCCAAAAGCCATGAGGTTCCGGTTCATCGAAGAGCATTGCCGCGAATTTCCGACCAACCGTCTTTGCAAGGTTCTGGATGTCAGCGAACGTGGCCTGCGCGCCTATCGCAGCCGACCCGCCAGTCAAAGGCAACGGACCGACATGGTCGTTCTGGCGCATATCAAGGAACAATCCCGTCTCAGCCTGGGCAGCTATGGTCGGCCACGGATGACCGAAGAGTTGAAAGAGCTGGGCCTGAACATTGGCCACCGTCGGGTAGGCAGGCTGATGCGTGAGAATGGCATTCGCGTTGAAAGGTCGAAGAAATACAAGGTGACGACCGACAGCAACCATGCCTTCAATATCGCACCTAACCTGCTGAACCGGGACTTCCGCGCGGACCGCCCGAACCAGAAATGGGCGGGCGACATCAGCCATGTCTGGACGCAGGAAGGCTGGCTCTATCTGGCTGTCATCCTCGATCTGCATTCGAGGCGCGTGATCGGCTGGGCGGTCAGCAACCGGATGAAACGCGATCTGGCCATCCGGGCGCTGAAGATGGCCATCGCACTGCGGCAGCCGCCCAAGGGCTGCCTCCACCACACCGACCGCGGCAGCCAATACTGCTCTCACGACTACCAGAAACTGCTGCGCCAGCATGGCTTCAAAGTATCGATGAGCGGAACCGGGAACTGCTACGACTGTGAATGTGGTATTGCGGCTTGATGGCCTGACTCATGCTACGATTGACTACGTGTCATTGCGTTGACGTGTCGACCATCAAATCGCCCCGGCAGCGGGCGAGATGTGACTTCATAGGAGCCTGACGGTCGGCGTACCATCACAGTCCTGTCCTCTTCGATCGGTGCCTGGGCCATTCCAGCGAAAGGGCCTTTCATGGATCAGGTTATCATTGGTGTCGACACGCACAAATCCAACCACATTGCCGTCGCCATCGACGCTAACGGCATCCGTCTGGGCAGCACGAGTATTCCCACGACACGAAAAGGGTATCATGATCTCCAAGTCTGGGCGTCGCAATTCGGTCATGTCAAAGCCTTTGGTATTGAAGGGACCGGCTCTTTTGGGGCGGGCCTGTCCAGAGATCTGCTGGCCAAGGGGCACAAGGTCCTCGACGTCATGCGCCCGCTCCGCCAACTGCGCTATCTTCATGGCAAATCAGACAGCCTCGACGCCGAGAGCGCGGCAAGGTCTGTCCTGAACGGGCAAGCCACAGCCTTAGCCAAGACGCAGACAGGGTCATCAGAGATGATCCGCCACCTGAAAGTTGCGCGAGACAGCGCGGTAAAAGCCAAGTCTCAGGCGATGATCACTCTGAAAACATTGATCGTGAATGCGCCAGTCGAACTTCGTGACACACTCGACGGACTTAGAGGAAGGATCACTTTGGTGCGCCATGTTGCAGCCTTGAGGCCAGGCGAGATCACTTCCCCAATCGCATCTGCCAAAACAGCCATGCGCGCGATTGCACGACGCTGGCTTGCTCTACATGAAGAAATCCAGTCACACGACCAAGAGCTTGACCGACTGGTCCGGGAGAAAGCACCCGAGCTGATGGAATCGCATGGCATTTCCACAATGACCGTGGCCGAAATGCTGATCCTCGTGGGAGACAACCCCGAGCGCATCCATTCCGAAGCCGCCCTGGCCAAACTCTGCGGTGTCTGCCCGATCCCTGCCTCAAGCGGCAGGACCAACAGGATGCGATTGAACCGAGGTGGAAACCGACAAGCCAATGCCGCCATCTACCGTGTGGCCATTGTGCGCCTACGCGACGATGAGAGGACCAAAGCCTATGCTGCTCGACGAACTTCGGAAGGCAAAACACGGCGGGAAATCGTGCGCTGCATAAAGCGTTACATCGTCCGCGAAATCTACCGCGCTCTCTGCGCCTCACCGGACCTGGTTTCTGCCGCTTGACAAATATAGGAGCATCAATGCGGCCGTCGAGGCCTTCTTCAAGACGATCAAGGCCGAGCTGCTGTGGCGGCGGTCATGGCAGACGCGCAGAGAAGCCGAGCTGGCCATCTTCCAGTACATCAACGGCTTCTACAATCCGCGCCGAAGGCACTCAGCGCTGGGCTGGAAAAGCCCGGTCGCTTTCGAACGAAAGGTGGCCTAAACGAGCACTTGGAGCGGCACAGAAACGTGACAGGTCCAACCGGGTCCACCATCGCCAAGGAGACCATCGAACGCATCGCCAGGCTCTATGCCGTCGAAAAGGAAGCGCGCTACAGGTCGCCCGCGGAACGCGTCGCGCTGCGACAGGCCAAGGCCAAACCGATCTTCGACGACCTGGAAGACTGGCTGAAGGACCAACTGCCGAAAATCTCGGGGAAAACCAAACTGGCCGAGGCCATTCGCTACGCCCTTGGTCGCATGCCCAAGGCCCGGCCCTATCTCGAAGACGGCCAGCTCGAGCTGGACAACAACATCTGCGAGCGATCAATCAGGCCGCTGACTCTCGGAAGGAAGAATTATCTCTTCATGGGCTCGGAAGGTGGCGGCAAAGCCGCCGCGGTCGCCTACACCCTGATCGAGACCGCCCGCATGAACCGTATCGATCCCGAAGCTTGGCTGACCTGGGTGCTGACCCACATCGCCGATCACAAGATCAACCGTATCGACGAACTCGCCCCTTGGCATTGGCACCAACGCTGAAAGTCAACGACCGGTCACACCGGCTTGCAGTTACCCATAAGTGTTCGTCGGGGGCTTTGCGAGACGGGCACCTTCAACGAGGTCGGCGAGGCGGGAGAAGCCTCGCCATATGACGGTCGTCCCCGGTGGCGCGTCGGAAGCGCGGTCGAGATAGCCTCCGAGGCGCGCGACTGCCCTGACATAGAATTCGAGATCGCGCGGTGCCTGGCGCTTCCTGTCCGGCGCCGCTTGGTCGAGCAGGTTGCGCTCGTCCTCCGTGAAAACGGCGGCAGGGTCCGTCGCCGGTGCCTCGCGGCTCAGCATCGTCAGCCATGACACGCGCCAGGCCACGACGCAGCAAAGTGCGATGCAGTTGGCCAGGCGATCGGCAGTCGCGAGGCGCAGTTCCTCGATCTGGCAGCCGGTCTTCAGGGTCCGAAAGAAGGTCTCGATCTTCCAGCGCAGGGCGTACCATTCGAGCTTGTGCACGGCCTCCGCGTGGCTCCCGACGGGCAGGTTCGTGATCAGCTTCCAGAGGATAGGTGCCCTGTCCTCCGGCGGGTCGAGTTCCTCGGCATGGATGATCTGAAGCTCCTGATGCCGGTATTTCCGCTGCTTTCCGATCGGCGGGCGGACCGTCATCGTAGCGTGCCGGACCGACAGCACGGCGCGATGATCCTGGCCCTGCGCGTCGCGGAACCGGACTTCGTGAGTGCCACTGGACTGCACCTGCGCCATGACCCTGGCGATGGTCGTGTCGCCATCCTCCGCCAGGCGGTCGACGCAGCTCCGGACCAGGAAGTTGGTCCCGAGTTCCTCGGCCAGGCAGTAGAGTTCGTAGATGTCGCTCTCGCGGTCGCCGACATGCACGCAGCGCTCCGGCGCGCCCGCCAGCCCGGTGGACAGGCGCAGATTGTCGAGCCAGCGCATGCTCTCCTTCTGCTCGATGGGCACGCGGGTCGGATTGATCTTGCGCTTGAGCGCCGCAGTCCCCTTGAACTTTGCGCGCGACCAGAACTTGGCGGCTGTCAGCCCGAGCGGCAAACCGTCCGGCGTGATCGCCAGGCTGGCATGCATCAAGAGCCCGCAGATCGCGTGTTTCTGGTAGCGGCCTTCCTTCAGCTTGCGTCCGGTCGATACCTTGGTGAACCCGATCTTCTCCGGAGCCGAACGCTTGAAGGAGAATTCCGTGGTGTCCTGCAGGATCAGGATCGGACCGTCGGTTGCCTGCATGCGCAAGGCAGAGGCGGCGAAGTGGCCCTCAAGGATCTTGTCTTCGCTGACATTCCCGTTGGAAAAGAACCGGTAGGCCGCCTTGGTGTTCGACCAATCCTGGAACGCCGTAGGCAGCGATTTTCCCGGCCGCTCCCCGAGCGCCTCAAGCATTGCCCCGAGCCGCCGGTTCAGCCGGACGTCCCCCAAATTACACCCGGCGGTTTCCGTTTCCACCCAATTCTGCCCCATGCCCGCACCTCATTCATTCGGTGCCACATGACGAATCATGATCGGCGCTTCACGGACAAGACCAAGTCTTGTGGGTGAATCAATTCGCCGCACGACTTGTGGGTAACTGCAAGTCA
>JAVJUV010000006.1:0-11401 GCA_040220415.1 Silicimonas sp. | reverse complement strand
GGCCAGGGCCTCCCGGTTTTTGCGGCAGAGATTTGGCAAGCCAAATCTGGCCCTCCTTGACCCTGCCTGTCCGCCCTGTCGGTGGGGTTTGCGCCCGCCCGCGGTTCCGTCCGAACACAGCGTGTTCGGCCAGACCCTCGGGCGGTGCGGGGGAAGGGGAGCCATTGGACAGGTGGGTCGCCCGATGGTGAGGGCGGCAGAGCCGCGTCCCTGCGGGCCGCGGGGGAAGCGGACACCAAGGCTGCCTGAGCCTAAATGCGACGTAAGTATATATTTGACAGATGGGTATATTATCGTAAGGTTGGGGCAGCCTTGGTGGAAGGTGGCAGGAAATAGGGGGTCTTTCTTCGCATGACGCGCTCAAAACGTCTCACAGATGCGGACCGCATGGAGATCGTTCGCGAGGCTGCCGAAGGTATCTCGACATCTGCGCTGGCAGAGAGGTTTGGCGTATCGGTCCGGGCGATTCAGTACACGCTCAAGGCCGATGCCGAGCGCAAGACAGATGCCGCGATCCCGGTTTCAGCGGTCAGTGTGAAGGTGACGGCCGCGGAGCTTGCAGCCCTCGACGCGGTGCTGGCTGCGGCCGGGATCGAGAGCCGGGCCGAGGGGCTGCGGCGGCTCATTCAGGCGGCAGGCGGGGTGTTCGTTCCGGACGCGCAGATGGCGGCGGAGATGGCGCGCTATCGCGCCTCGCTGCACGAGGTCGGCAATGGGGTCGCGCAGATCGCCAAGCAGATGACAAAGGCGAACCGGCAGGGGCAGGAGGCTGATGGAGGCACGAGTGCCGAGTTCTCGGAACTGCGCCTCGCGCAGATGCGCGGGTTGGCGCGGTTCATTCTGGATTCCGCTGACGAGATCGACCTGCTCCTGCGCCGCCGTCGTGACGCCATGCAGCTGCAGGCCACGGCCGCGCTGAGGGAGTTTGCCCATGCGGCTGAATGATGCGGTTGCCGCGGTTACTGGCGAGGTCTTTCGGGACGGCTGGAGCCGGATCCGGGGTTCGATGCAGGGGCTGCACGTGGCCAAGCAGAGCCAGCTTGTGCGCGCGGCTGCAGGGCATCGGCCAGCAGTCTTCAAGGCGATCCGGAGCGGGGGTACGCATACCAAATCGCAGCTTGCCAACCAGCTCGATTACCTTACCACCAAGTCCACCCATATCGTGGACAGCAGCGGGTTTCTGGATGGGAAGGCGAAGCTCGAGGCGAAGGACATCAAGGACCTGACCGAGCGCTTTGCCAAGCGGTGGGACGCGGGTTTCAAACCCAAGCTTGGGCAGACCACCCATATGCTCATGTCCTTCCCCATCGGCACGCGGGGTGAGGATGTGCGCGACATCGCGACGGATGTGGCCGAGCGGTTCTTCCAGACCGACGCGGGGCATTTCGACTACATCGTCGCGGTGCATGAAGACCGCGATCACCCCCATGCGCATCTGGTGCTCAACCGCCGTTCGCAAGAAGGCGAGTTCTTTTTCCTCGGGAGCAACCATCGCTTCAACTATGACGACTTCCGCCTCGCCATGGTCGAGGAGGCGGAGAAGTACGGTGTGCGCCTGGAGGCCACGCGCCGGGTGGATCGCGGGGTTGTGCATTACCCCGCCCGCACCAGCGAGGTCTATGCGGCGAAAGAAGAGGGTCGCGCGCCCCGCGAGCGCGAACGCGTGGGCTCCGACATGACGCGGACGCTGGCGGAGATCGCCAACACCAGAACCGTCTACCACTCGCTTGCCGCAGAAGCCTCTAGGGAGGCCCGCGAAGACATTGCCGCAGCCCTCTTCCGCGCGGGCGAGGTGCTGGCGCGGGGCGGGCAGATGGACCGAACAGGAGATGTGTATATGGCCGAGGATCAAAGCTTCGAGGATCTGAGAAGCCTCTATGCGGAAAAGCTCGCGCGGGTGCAGGGCATTATCGCCGAGAAGCCTGCCGCGGAGCGCCCTGTGCTGGAAAAGCGCCTCATCGAGATCCAGACGCAGGTCCAGCACATGCAGCCGCTCGGATTGCGATCCTCCACACTATCGGAGACCCCCTCTGAGGGAGGGATCTATTCCGAGGCCAATATCGTCGCCAGCCAGCGCGAGCGTCTGGCAGAGCCCAATCTGAGATCGCGCATTAACGCGGCACTACGGGGCACCGGGATCAGCACATCCGAAGTGGTGGCCCGGATCGAGACCGGGGCCACGAGTGCCGCGCTCGAGCATCAATGGATCGCCGACGATCTCTCCAAGGTGGCCGAGGCGCGCGATCTGAACCTTGAACGCCGTGCCGATCTGGAACAGGCGCGCGACATTCTCAACGATGTGCACGTCGAACTCGGCACGCTGCTGGAAGGGGAGAACGTGCTGCGCCGGGATGGCGTCGTTGAAGCGGAACCGGTCAGCGAGCGGTTCCATTATCACCGGGACGCGGCGCGGGAGATGGAAGGGACAATCCGTCAGGAGATGCGCGCCGACGGCCTGACAGCGCAGCAGATCGAGTATCGGGATTGGCAGGTGGTCTCAAAGGCGGAGCGCCGGATCGAGGCGGAGCAGCGCGCGTATCTCGCAGAACACCCAGACCTGCTTGCACGTCCTGGTGATGTGATCGACCGGTCTGAGCCCTACAGGGAGACCATCACCGATGCGGCCCGCGCCAGCGAGATCACCCGAGAAGTCGACCGGATCATGGAGGCACGCGATCTCCGCACACCTGTTGCGGATGCTGTCGCAGATGACTTGCGCGCGCGCTATCCGGACATGCCCTCCCATCTCGCCCGCGGGCTCGGCGCGACCTATGCCGCCGTCGTCGAGATACGGGACACGGAGGCCATCAATCAGGTTCTTCGCGACAACGAGTTGCGCGAGGGGCTTGGGGTTGGCACGCGTGACGCACTCCTCGCAGCTCGCGATGAAACTGCGCCGCAGTCTGCCCGTACCGACCGCCTTGCAGACGAGATTGCGCGTGTCCTGGACCATGAACGGGCCGGGGAGTTGTCCACGCCCTTCGAGACCGAGGCGGAGCGGGACGCCTTCCGCGAGGAGATCGCGCGGGTGCTGGATGACCGCCAATTGGGCCGCCTCACATCCGGCGATGCCGATGCGCTGGACAAGGTGCTCGAGGACCGCCTCGACCGGCTCTATGTCGCCAAGGTCTACCTGCAATCCGATGCAGCGACGGCCAATACCGAGGCCCTGCGTCAGGTGGTCGATGATCTGGCCGATGCCGAATACGAGAAACACCGCGCTACAGACGTGGACGGTGAGACCGAGCGGGGGCAAATTCATTGAGCGCCGCCATGGGAAAGGCGCGGATCGCGACCGGTGTGCTTCTCGTCACGCTGGTGACTGCCGCCATAGGCTACACCATCGCCTCGGCGGTGCTGAGCTACCAGGACCTCGGCTTCGGGGCCGAGATCGACTTCGCCTATATCGCGCAGAACTATCTTGCGATCCTCGATCGCCGCCCGGAGGATGCCCAATTCATCCACCTGATCATCGGCAGCTTCGCCGCCGCCGGCATGATGCTGAGCCTCGCCCTCTCAGGGTCCGCGCTGACACGGTTTGGTCAGACCCATTGGCAGAGCGCGCGCGAGATGAAGGCCAACGGGTTCTTCGGCGCACCCGGGACCGGGTTCATCCTGGGCAAACTCGGCACTCCGAAGTCCCGAGCGAAATACATCTGCTCGAAAGTCTTCCCGCACGCACTGATCGTGGCGCCCACGGGCCGCGGCAAGACCACGGGCTTCGTCATTCCGAACCTGCTGACCTGGCAAGGCTCCGCCGTGACGCTAGACGTAAAAGGTGAGTGTTTCGAGGCAACGGCCCGGCACCGCGCAGCCCAAGGCGACAAGGTCTATCGCTTTGCCCCCACCGATTGGGAGGGCAAGCGCACGCATCGCTACAACCCGCTTCTGCGCATCTTTGAGCTGAAAGACCCCGCGCGCCAGCAGATGGATTTGCAGCTCCTGGCGACGCTCTTCCTGCAAAGCGACAACGACCGGGTGCAGGGCCTCCTCAAGGGCGGGATCGATCTCTTCGTCGCGGCAGGCCTGCTGGCGTTCCAGCGCAAGCGCCCAACCTTGGGCGAGATCTATCGCATCGCTGCCTCCGGTGGGAACAAGCAGAAGGAGTATTTCGCGCGCGGCCACGAGGTCAACAACCGGGCGGCCAAGCTGATCTTCACGCGGCTCGCCTCAACCAACAACGATACACTGACCTCTTACGTCTCGCTCCTGATGACTTCGGGGCTTGATCAATGGCAGAACCCGGCCATCGATGAAGCAACGGCGGTCTCGGATTTTGATTTCCGGACGATCCGCAAGAAGCCCTTCTCGGTCTATCTCGTGGTCCAGCCGCTGATGGTGAAACCCCTCGCGCCGCTGATCCGGCTCTTCTTCTCCGATCTTCTCTCCGCCATGCAGGAAAAGGACCCAGGGCCGGATGAGCCCTGGCCCGTGATGATCATGCTCGATGAGTTCAATCGTTTGGGCAAGATGCCGATCGTGGTCGAAAGCATCGAGACACTGCGCACCTATCGCGGCCATCTGGCCGTGGTCACCCAAACCATCCCCGCCCTCGATGAAATCTACGGCGAGAACACCCGCCGCGCGCTGCAGGGCAATGCCGGCGTGAAGCTCTACCTCACGCCCTCGGACGAGAAGACGGTCGAGGAGCTGAGTAAGGCGGTCGGCAAGACCACCAAGACTGTCGTCACGCGATCTCAATCAATCGGCAAGAACCCCTTCGAGGGCCGTAGTCAGTCGACAAGGACCGAAGAAAGCTCCTTGCTCCCCGAAGATGAGGCGCGCCGCCTGCCGCTCGACGAGATCGTCATGGTGATCGATGCGCAAATGCCGGTCCGTGCAAAGCGGATCCAGTACTTCGACGACCGGCTCTTCAAGGCATTTCATGCGGCGCAGACAGGCGAGTTGCCGTTTCCGGGGCCTGAGCGAGGGGGGCCGCAAGGCACGTTGCCGCTGAGTGTCCGCGCCATGCCGATGACGCCGCCACATGACGGGTCAGGCGGATCCGAGGCCGACGTCGAAGCCGCACGCCGGGCTGCTGATGGCCAATTGTCAGAGCAAACCCATGTCGCCCCAAAGAAGACCGCGCCTGTCGTTCAAGCCGTGGTTGCCGAGGAACAGCGACAGTTGGAAATGGATTTTGGGGGCCCAGTCACGGATGCCGAGGCAGCGAGCGTAGTGGGTGAGGCGCAAATGCGCTCCGCCGTCGATGGCTTGGACGACATGGAAGCGATGTTGCGAAAGACCGGTGGTTAAGAGCCGACAGCGTGATGCTCGTCGCCACGGTTAACATCTGTTGTATCGTGATTTTTTCGCTAACGTCCTGTTTATAGTTTATGGTTCAATTATGGGAGTTTGTCATAAGCTAGCCAGTTGCTTCTTGAAAGAATCTGTTTGGTGAAACTCAGGTTTGCGTGTTTAGAATTAGGAATAATCCCAGAGGGGGACCTGTCTTGTTACGCAGGGAATTCATTTTTGGAACAGCAGCGGTGTCGATACTTGCGACGCGTACGGATGCGCAGCCTGTAAAAATTGAGCACATAGTTCAGCCGATAAAACAGCCGTCAGCTTGGTCATGTTGGGCTGCAGCCGCGACTATGATTTACAACTGGCGGCTTGGGGGCATTCAGCAGGATATTGAAACGGTCGTGGGGCTTGCTGGTCCGAAGTACGTTCAGCTCTTTAAGGACAGTTTTCCGCCAAAAAACTCCGGGATATCTGCCATAGACGAAGAGGCTTTCTATAAGGCATTGCCGATGTCTGTAATTAAGGGCTTAAACCCTTCGGTTGATGGCTGGGCAAAAATTTTGAACGATAAAGGTCCACTCTCAATAACCGTTGACGCGAAGCCACCTACGGGAACCATTCACGCACTTGTTGTGACAGGATTGGACGGTGACGGAACGACGAACAACACAATAATCACTTACATTGATCCCGGTGACGGTATCCAAAGGTCTGTGCCGTTTGAGTACTTTAATACTCTCTATCAGGGTTCAGCAAATTGGCCTCTGCAGATTATTCATAATCCTTAGGTTTTTATAGTTGTACTTTTCTGACGGAAAGCCACCTACATGATTGTTTTTTTTAGGAAAAGCCAGAGCCCCTTTTTGATGCTTAGAAAAAGGGTTCTTGTTTCATATAGATTTTCAGAACTGGAGAGGCTTTGTGGGGGGATCGAAAGTAGATAAAACGGGAGTGAGCGAGAGTCTAACTTCTGGAAAGTCCTCGTTCCTACCTCTGACACGTCGCGCGTTTCTGGGCTCCATTGCTGCATTACCGGTCTCTTCTGTGGTGATGGGACAGGGTGCGGATGACGACGGGTTGGATGATGTTGATCTAACGTTCGATCTGTCCGATGAAGGTGAGCGTCTGGTCATTCAGGTGCTCGCGCAGAATCCCGTCAGGCCCAAGAAGGATGAAAAGGAACGCCCGCCTGTCGTCAGGGCGGTCTGGGTTCTAAAACGCGAACAGTTTGGGCCGGATGCACAGTTCGCGTTGCGCGATATTTCCAACGCGCGCAGTAGGGGCTACGAGCTGCGGGTGCAGCAGGCCCGTTTTGGCCGAATGTACCAGCGCACCTGCCTGTTCACCTTCAAGCGTTTAAGGTTGCGCCAGCGCAGGGGGACGGAAGGGCGCCGTCCACTTAGGTTCGGCATCTGGATGGCGCCGGGGATTTTTAGCAGGTCAACTGCCCCGTCGCAGGATGCGGGCGTCTACATGGAGAAGTATGGGGTCCAGGCCTTCGACGTGGGTTCTGGTGCGCCGCGCCCGATCCCGCTACGCGACTTTATCGGCGGAGAGGTGTTGCGGCAGGACCTACCCGCCCGCCGTCTCGCGGTTTCAATGCGGCTGATGTTCAACGGTCACTGGCGTGTGCCAAACCCGCGTCAGGAACGGACGGTGGAAGTGACTGTCGGGCCGGACATGATCTTTGCCATCGACAGCGATTGGGATACGCCGCAGAAACCCTTTGCCATCCACCCCGGTCTGGCGCTGACGCGGACGCGGTTTTTCTGGGCGCGCGGGACCGCAGACAAGGTGTTCGGTGATGCGGATGAGACCGCCAAGGGCGAAGCTGCGGCAGAGGATCAGCTGGGGTTCTGGGGCGAAGGGATGCTTGCCCCGACAACAGGTGCCATGGTGTTCGCGCGTGACAAGGGGCCGCAGCTGGCGCTGAGCGTGGACGGGGGTGATCCCGCGACCCGCTGCTACTTCCGCATCGATGTGCCCGCCGAACGCACGGCGGTCAGCGAAGTTTCGGTGCCCGGTCTTTGGCGCATGGACCTTGAGGGGGATGCGCGCACGGCTACGCGCGGTTACGAAAAGCTGCGCGGGCGGCTGATGGAACGCGCCTATGGCCCGGCGGGTGCAACCGATACGGACATCGCAGGGCAGGCGGGGAGTCTGAGTTTCGATGCAGAGTTCGATGATACCAGGATGCGGGTCATGGAGACGCCCGTCGGACGTGCCCGTCTACGCGGTCGCGAACGCGAGGCGCCCCCGCTTGAGGACGGCGAAGCGCCGCCGCAGCAGAGCCTGCAGGAACGCGCCTTTGGTCCGCGCCGGGGGCAGGCGATCACCGTGTTGCATTCCTGGGGGCCGCGCGGCGGAACGCGGGCCCGCCCGCGTCTGGAGTGGGTCGAGATCAACGCCCTGTTGACCGAACTTGAACAGGCGGTCATCGGCGCCGATTTCAGCCGCCTGAGTTTCGAGCCGATGGACTTGCGGCTGTTCTATCATCGCGCGCCACTGCCTTATCCGGTCTTAAATTCCGCGATCCGTCTCGGCGTGGACGCCGGTACGGCGCGCGCGCATATCGACCTGTCGCGCGCCCGGCTCAAGGCGCAACGCGCGCATGACTTGCTGAGCCTCCATTTCGAGTTTTCCGATCTCGCGCTGGTCTGGGGCGATGGCGCGCCGGAGCTGCGCAGCCTCAACCCGTCATGCCGCATCGGCGCGCCCCGCGAAGGCGGGACGGCAGCGGATACGCGCCCTGTGCTGGTCGTCGAATTCCCGGGCCAGCATGTTTTTGAACAGGCGCTTTTCGCGCCCAAGCCGCCGCCCTTGCCGGATCAGCGCCTGTCGCAGGTGGCAATGGGCGTCAACCTCCAAACCGGCAAACGCGTGGTTGAGGGAGACGTCGACCTTCCGGAAGAGCGGCCCAAGGCTGTGGGGATTGTCGATGGCTTTTTGATCTTCGATCCCAATTCCAGGCCCCAGGTGGTGGACATGCTGGCGATGTTGCCGGGCCCTGCCGCGCGAAAGACCGCACGGGAGGCGATCCGGGATGCCAAGGTCGCCGCTTGGCGGGCGGACAACCCGCCACCCGACGGACAGCCGGCCGTGGCTGGCGACTTCGAGGCGCTTGCGACGGACTATGCGGGTGCCGCGAACGACCTTGTTCGCCGTAACAAGCTGCCTGTTGACCAGACGGTCTATATCGGGGGGTTCGCGTTGGAGGCGGACGCGATGGCCCGTGCCCGTAAAGTCTGGACCGCGCGGATCGCCGGGATGGTCACTGATGCGGTCGCGAGCACGTTCGATGCGCTGAACGAAGCGCTCGCCGGGTTGACCGCGCAGGCGCAAAAGGCGGTCGCCGACAGTGGGGAGGCGGCCTCGACAGAGATGCAGCGATTGCTGGATTTCAAGGGCAGCGCCGACAACTCTCTGCTGATGGAGGCGCGGCTGGAAGCGGCCGTGCCGGGGTATCAGCTGTTCCGCAACTTCTACCGCGAAGCACGGGTGCGCGCCTATCTGGATGGGTTGAGCTGTGGTGCACCGGATGCGCCGGTGGAGCCAACGGTTGCTGAAATCGAGTATTTCTTCAGCCCTGATCACCTGGACAAGGGGGCACCGGTCAGCCGCCCGTGGCTGCACGGGCAGCAGAGCGCAAGCGTGTTGCGAGACCGGGCTATCGCTCTGATCACGCGCTACGCGGAGGACGTGCTGGTCAATGATGTCGGCAAGATCATCCGCGAGGAAACCAAAGACGGACTGGTCGAGGGGCGGCTGGCCAACCCGTCACGTCTGGCCTTTCGGGTGCCTTGCCCGGACGGGATCGATGCCGGGCGTCTGGGCATCGTCGGGCTGGATCACGACGACGTCGCGCGGGCGTCGCAGCCGCGCGCGGCGATTGCATTCGACCTTGATGCGCTGACCAACTTCTCGGCGTTCGAAATGTCGGTCGTGCGGCGCGCGCAGGTGATCTATGACGCCGATGAAGCCGGGCGCACCGATCCGGGCAGTCGCCGCCAGCAAAACCTGTCCGCAGGCGCGATGCTGGATCATCTGGGTTTTGCGCAGGGGCGCTTTGTCAATTCCGCCACGCGGTTGGGCGACGTGCAGAATGCGCTGCGCCAGCCGCCCAGCCGGCTGGAGACCGCTATCGAGATGCCCGCGCGGCTGATCCTGTCGCCCAATCAGGATGCCGTGGTGCTGACCCCGACGCAGCCACCGCTGGACATGTTCGACGCGCCCGGCGGGCCGCTGGCGGCCCGCGCGCTCTGGACGGCGGATTTCGTCACCGATAGCATCGATCCCGGTCTGCGGGCCGTGCATTCCCCGGACCTGCGGCCCGACTTCGTCTGGCAGCGCAACCACAGGAATATGGGTGTCACAGTGCCGCGTCTTCCGGGGGGTGCCGCCCCGCCGCGGGGGCCGCTTGCCCCCTGGTTCATTCCCCGTCATGCAACCGATGCGCCCGATGTCAGCCCGCTCGCCATTGCGGAACCTTACCGCACGATTGACACGGATGTGGACCGGATAATCGGCAACGCGAATGGGGATGAGGCTGCATTCTGCGCCGCGGTGGTGGACACCAACACCGAAGGCAACCGCCGCCTTGCGCTGCCGCATCTGGTGAACCGCCTGTGCCAGTCGATCCTCGACCGCACGCGGGGCAACGGCAGTTGTTCGGATCAGCCGGGGGTCGACCGGCGTTTTCGCGGCCCCACCGATGCCTTCATGCGGCATGAGCTGGTGCTGCTGACCTCCGCCTGGGGGTTGCCGGTGACAGGTAGGCGGACCCTGCAGGGTCAGCTGTCCGCGTTTTCCAGTCAGGCTGAACCCGAGGACCGCCACCGGCTGATGGATATCGGTCCTGGTTCCGCGCTTTACGTGCCGCGCACGCTGGCGGTTTCGGAATTGTCGCTGAGCGCCCTGGGTGGGTCACTGCGCCATGATACCTCTTTCGAGCCGCCCACTGCGGCCAAGGGGCTGCGGCCTCTCGCGCCCGGCAATGCCGAACCGCTGTTTGATGCGCTGTCGATCGAACGCTGGCAGCAATGGACCGTGCTCGGGCGCGATATCTTCTGCGAAGTCGTGTTCAAGGGGTTCCTGTTTCCGCTGGGCCACCGCGCGTCTTTGGTGCAGGTGACAGAGCGTAGCCTGCTGTGCGACGACTCCGGCGCGATCCGCGCGTATCTGCGCCAGCGCATGTTCATCCGCATCGGCCGCCCGGAGAAAAGCTATCCCGGCATTGCCCACCCCCACGGTGGCCGCGAGTTCCCGGTCGACCGGTTGACCCTACTGACCACCCAGACCCCCGACATCGTCGACCCGTCCGAGGCCCCCAGCAGTGGCGGCGGCGAGGATGTGACCGTCGCGGCGGGTGGCCGGGTGCAACTGGGCACGCCGGGATTGGTGTTCTGGCCGCGCACCGCGCCGATCGAGGCGGCGAACGTCCGGTTCGATCTGGACGTGGACGCGCAAGTGACGGACATGCCGCTGATCTTTGTCGACAACATAGCCGCCAATGACCCCGAGACGCTGGCCGGTCTTGTGCGCTATTACAATGCGCTGCCGCATCCCGATGCGGCCCAGGCCTCCGCCCCGCTGGACCGGGTGCGCCATCTGCGCACTATGGCCCTTGGCGGACAGAAGTGGCGCTATGCACCGGAGACCAAGGCGGGCAGCGCCAGCGTCGAGACCGACCACTGGACGCTGAAGGCCACGGGGCGCGAAGACGCTCTGCCAGCCGTGCCGGACGACGCGGCCCGCACACGCGCGCCCAAACAGGTCGCGGTGGTGCGTTTCACCAACGGTAATTTCGATTTCGATCCAGTGTTGCAGGGCGCGGATCAGCCGCCGTTTTATCCAGCGGTTTCCGTCACCCGCCTGCGCCTGCGTCAGGCCGAACGCATGATGGGCCGCAGCGTGCCGCCGGTGCGCGCCAGCTACGACATGCGGTTTGTTGAAACCGGTTTTCCCGCGCTGGCCCCCAACGTCGGCTCTGGGGATGACACCGCGGCGGCGGGCACTAACAGGGTGCTGAAATAGTCCCTTCTGGACAACGATTTGAGAACATGATTCCTCCTCCGCAGGAGAACGGTGGGGGTCAAGATGCGCGGGACAGATGAAACGAGCAGGTCGCTGTTCAGCTATGTCGATCTTGAGGAAC
>JAVJUV010000005.1:0-3989 GCA_040220415.1 Silicimonas sp. | reverse complement strand
CCCGGGCCGCCAGCCCATAGGTCGCCAGACCATGCAGGATCGGGCGGTCGAACCCGACAGAACGGGCAACATCCGGGTCAGCATGAAGCGGATTGAAATCACCGCTGAGACGATAAATAAGGGCTTGGCGCGGCAGGGTATCGATATCACATATATGATCAGGCGCCCGATCAGGCAGCACTGCGGGTGCCGGACCCGCCTGGTTTTCACCGCCAAACCCCCCATCACCGCGACAGAAAGCCGACATCGCCACGCGCGCTAGTTTTTCGCCGCTGTCCGCGTCGATAATATCGCGGCTTTGGTAAATGACGGCTCCCTTGCCCTCGCCCTTGTCGGCGATGAAATCGATCTTGCTACGGCCGACAAGCCGGGCATGTGTCGGCAGCGGCTTGTAGATGTCGAGCCACTGTTCGCCGTGCAGCACTTTCTGCCAGTTTACGCCGGTCTTGGGATCGCGCAGCCAGAAGCCGGGATACCCCAAAATAACCGCCATCGAGGGAACTGCCTTGAGCCCGTCCTCATAGACATAGGCCAGCTCCTTTTTGTCGGTCGGATCCTCACCGAACCCAAGGCCGAGTGCATACAGGATGGTATCCCGCTCGGTTAGCGTCTGTTCGATTTCCTCAAAGTCCCAGTTCGACAGTGCATCGAAATCCAATGGCATTTGCTTTCCTCCCTTAGTTGCCGTCAGAGCGTGTTTTGAGATCCAAGTATGGCCGTGACCTGACTGGACAGCACACCGCCGTTGCCATGCGCCAGCGCCAGATCAATATCCTACAACTGAATGCCTGGCGCGTCGCCACGGATCTGGCGGGCAGCCTCGATCACTGTGAAGATGCCGTACATCCCGGGGTGCACACAGGACAGGCCGCCGCCATTCGTGTTCACCGGCAAGACGCCGCCAGGCGCGATGCGTCCGCCCTCGACAAAGGCCCCTCCCTCGCCCTTGGCGCAGAACCCCAGATCTTCAAGAAACAGGATGGTATTGATGGTGAAGGCATCATAAAGCTCGACCGCCTGGATGTCCGCAGGGGTCACGCCGGCCGCCGCAAAAGCGCGCGCGCCCGAGGCGCGGGCGGCGGTCACGGTGAAATCCTTCATTTGCGAAATCTGCCGGTGCGAGCTTTCCGCAGCACTGCCCAGCACATAGACAGGCGCCTTCGGGAAATCCCGGGCGCGGTCCGCGTGGACCATTACGATCGCGCCGCCACCGTCGGTGACAAGACAACAGTCGCGCACGGTCAATGGATCGCCCACCATGCGCGCACCCAGCACGTCCTCGCGGGTCAGCGGGCCGCGCTCGAACGCTTCGGGGTTGCGCTGCGCCCAGGCCCGCGCGGCAACGGCCACGTCGGCCAGCTGTTCGCGGGTGGTGCCGTATTCATGCATGTGCCGCGCCGCGGCCATCGCGTAGGCCGAGATCGGATAGCGCGGATTATACGGCGCCTCGTAGGCCGGCGGACGTGAAGCGGTCACCAGTCTGCCCGATGCGGTGCGCTGGTTGGAGCCATAAACAATCAGCGCGACATCACACAGACCGGCATCAAGGGCCATGGTCGCGGACGTCAGGTAGTTTACGAAGGACGAACCGCCCGACATTGTGCCATCAATGAAACGGGGCTGGATGCCCAGATACTCCGCCGCCATAAGCGCCGGCATGCTGTCTTCCATCATGGTGCAAAACAGCCCGTCGACGTCGGACAGGTTCAGCCCGGCATCGCCAAGCGCCGCAAGCGCGGATTGCGCCATGACATCATAGGCCGTCAGGCCATGGGCTTCTCCGAAACCGGCATGACCGGTTCCCACGATGGCGGATTTTCCCCGAAGTTCAGTGGTCATGGCCTATCCCTCCGACGGTTTGAAAAGCACGGCCGGAACACCCTCAGCCTCGCCCACGAATGCGGTTACAGGCATGTCGATGACGACCTCACCTGGGGCAATGCCCTCGACCCGGCTCATCATCCGGACACCCTCGTCCAGCTCGACGACGCATACGTTGTAATCGCCGCCCCGTTCGGGCTTTCGGCGCACAACTGTTGTGGTGTGGACCCGTCCCTTGCCGCTAGCCTTCTTCCAAGAAATCGCGCTGCCATGACAATGGGGACACAGGACTCTCGGGAAAAAGTGATATGCCCCGCAGTCATCGCACTTGGGCAGCAGGATCTCTCCCTCTGCCAGCGTGCGTTGGAAAAACTGGTCTGGTCGTTTGGCGTCCTGCACCGGCGTTCTCCTTCAAGCGATCCAGTCTTTGTCTAATCGTATTGATTATGTTTCTAACAATTGTTAGATTTAGTCAACCTTTCAGGATCAATTGAGAGAAACTCATGTCAGGTTCAGACTTAGCCCCCCTTTCCGGCAAACTCGTCGTTGCGTTGGAACAGGCAGTCGCCGCGCCTTTTTGCTCCTCGCGGCTGGCCGATGCCGGCGCGCGTGTGATTAAGATCGAACGCAAGGGAGCCGGCGATTTCGCCCGCGCCTACGATACCGCCGCCAACGGCGAAAGCGCCTATTTCACATGGTTGAACCGGGGAAAGGAATCGGTGGCGCTGGACATTAAAGCCGACGAAGACCGTGAAATCCTGCTCAGGATGCTGGAAAACGCGGATGTGTTTATTCAGAACCTGCTGCCGGGCGCGCTGGCCAAGCTCGGGCTCGATTCCGCAAGTCTGCGAGAGAGGTTCCCGCGTCTCGTGACCTGCGACATCACCGGATATGGCGAAGACGGCCCGATGCGCAACGCCAAGGCCTATGACCTTCTGGTGCAATGCGAGAGCGGTCTGGCATCAGTGACCGGCACTGCGGACGGACCGGGACGGGTTGGAGTGTCGGTCTGCGATATCGCAACCGGTATGACAGCCCATGCCGGAATCTGCGAAGCACTGGTCGGGCGAGATCGCACCGGCAAGGGCAGCGGCGTTTCCGTGGCAATGTTTGATGTGATGGCCGACTGGATGTCGGTTCCGCTGCTATATCACGATTACCTTGGCAAGCCGACGCCCCGTGTCGGACTGAACCACACGGTCATCTGCCCGTACGGGGCCTATGAATGCAAGGACGGTCAGCTTGTCGTCATTACCGTGCAGCACAGCGGCGAATGGCAAAGGTTCTGTGAACACATACTGGGCGACGCGGCTCTGGCAACCGACCCCCGTTTTCACGACAACACATCGCGCATCAACAACAAACCCGCGCTCGAAGTGCTCATCAAGGCCGTGTTCGCCTCGCATGACCGCGCCGAGATGCTGAAGCGGCTTGACGCTGCGGGCATTGCCTCGGGCGCGGTGAACGACGTGGCGACCCTGTCCGGTCACCCCCAGCTTGACCGATCCGTGATAGGCACACCCTCGGGCGAGATCAACGTCCCGACACCCCCGATCCGGCGCAGCGTCGGCGAAACGACACTGCGCCCCTGCCCGGCCTTCGATGCGCAAGGTAAAGCCATTCGCGCCGAATTCGGACCCCGTTCATGAAAACGGTGGACAACCAAAAGGGTGGACAATCAAATGACCGCTGAGAACAAACCGGCGATCCTTCAAGGCGTGAAGATCGTCGATCTGACTTCTGTGGTTTTCGGACCTTTGGCGACGCAGATGCTGGGCGATCTGGGGGCCGATGTGATCAAGGTGGAAGGCCCCGAGGGCGATCTTCTTCGCCAGGTCCAGCCATCGCGCAACAAGCTGATGGGGGCCGCTTTTCTGGGGACCAACCGTAACAAGCGCAGTGTCGTACTCGACCTCAAAACACAAACTGGTCGCGATCAGTTGCGCAAACTGCTCATCGATGCCGATGTGATGATTTCGAGCATCCGGCCTGCGGCGCTGGCCAGATTGTCTTTGGATCCCGAAACTCTACGCCAGGAAAACCCGAACCTGATCACGGTATCCGCCACCGGTTTCGGGCAGGACGGGCCCTATGCCGCCAAGCCTGCATTCGACGATTCCGTCCAGTCGGTGTCGGGATTGGCCAGCCTGGCGACCCTTCGCGACCCC
>JAVJUV010000004.1:0-6932 GCA_040220415.1 Silicimonas sp. | reverse complement strand
GGGACCGTTTAAAACTGTGGGGTCAGGCCACCTTGAGCAATGGTGGTGTAGGGCTGATAAATCTCGCAATGTTGCCCGGGATAGGCTGCTTTGGCACTTCATATTTCGTTCGGTCAGACAGATCTCCGTTCAGCACTGATGCCCGGACTTTTAGCAGGTAATGCGCTCCGGTGCGTGACCATCGCATTTGTTGCTTTTTCACAAATCGCTTGGCAACAAGCCTGTTGACGCTCGCCTCAGCCGGTGCGGTCGAAACGCGCTTCCCATCTCGATACCGCTCGGCATAGTTGACCACCGATCCCTTGTTTCTTCTTATGTAGATTTGCAGGGTTTCGAGCAATTTGTCGGCGCGGTGCGCCCAAATGCTTGGCACCGTGTCTTTGGAAACATCTCGTCGAACCCTTGCTATGAGGGCCAACGCCCGGCCAGCTTGCCCGTTCCACAATCGCCACCTTATTTTTTCGACACTGTTCTCGAAGTTCGAGATGTGCTTCGGAACCGTTGCTGCGAGTTGCGCAAGCGGCTGTACCTTCATTGAAATATGGAACCAGTCGAGGATATGAGCCACCGGTTGCGGGAGCATGCCCGCCAGGCGCTTCAGGCATTCAGCACCGTCCGAAATGACGGTGATTTCACCCCGGTCAGCGTAGCCTTGCCCTTTTAACGCCAGGGCAGCCGTCACCTTCAATTCTTTGGGATGTGTACCTTCAAAAGCAAATACAGGTCCCGGCGGATCGCCTCTGCCACCTCGTCCGCAATGCCCAACGACCGCTTCAAACGTTCGACCGCCGTATCGCTTGATCAGGGGAATATGTGCCGTGTCGACGTTGAAGACAAATTCACTTGCCGGATCGCCCGCGAGCGCAAGCTCGAGCTGCGTTCTGTCCGGATAGTTCAGGTTTTCGAACCATCGCTGCTGCCTTTCAGCCTCTTCGATCCGCTTGCCTATGGCCAATGTGCGGTTGCGCAGCGTGGTGAAGGTTCGCGCCGATTGATCCGGCAAGAAAGTTGCCAATAGGTCTGATGCTTCACGATATGAGAATTTTGCGCCCAGTTTTGCGGAAAGCTCCAACAGTTCGGGCGTGGCGCGGTCCTTGCAAATATCGGCTGCAGGAGAAAAGGTGAAACAACATGCCGGATTGCACTTCTGGCAGACCATCAAGCGAGGGAAGCGCACAGGTATTTCACCAAAGACCGTCAATATCTTCCGATGGTTGTAATCCTTGATCGGCAGCATCCCCTTGCAGGTTGGACACACCCGGCAGTAGCGAACCCAAAGATCCAGCTGCCGCTCAACAATGATCTTCTGAACCTCTTTCATGATCGCCTTGCCGTCTTCGATCGAGCAGCCCAGCTTCCCGTCAGCCAGGCCGTCAAGATTCTTCTCGACCATAAACTCCTTGCGATATTCATCCCCAATTGGGTCAACGGCTTCCAAAGTAATGCGCCAATGCATTTGCGCCTCCACAGCAATGTTCTATGAAGACCAAGATTATCTCTTTTTCTGGATTTTACCCCGTGGTTTTGAACGGTCCCAAAGCGTCTCGTCTCAGATTTAAGGGCAACGCGACAGCTAGAGTCAACGCCTCTGTCCGCCAAACTTGCAGAGAATTCGCGCATCTAGCCCAGTTTGACGAATGTTGCTCGAAGCACGAATGTCCGCACAGATGAAAACGAACCGCCCGTGTCCAGTCTTCGTCTCTTGCTGCGATTTATAAATGCGTGGCCCAGCGAGGATGGCTCTCGTCAATGATCAAGGCATGGCTGTGCCTGCGATGTCCCCTTAGGTGGGGATGGTCGAGTGGCAAATTTTTGTGGGTGTGCTCAAGCTCAACGGGATCGCCGGACGGCCAGAGTTTCAGCGCTGCGAGCATACCGAAGGCGGCGATGAGGGCCAGTCCGATCAGTGCGGGAACGACACCATAGACCGTCAGCAGCCATCCCGACAGCGGATAGGTCACAAGCCAGCAGGCGTGGGACAGCGCGAATTGCGCCGCGAAGAGTGCCGGGCGGTCCCCGGCGTGGGCGGAACGGCGCAGCAACCGGCCCGAGGGGGTGAGAACGGTGGAATACCCCAACCCCACTAGCAGCCAGGCTGTCAGAAGGATGGACCAGCCAAGGCCTGCTCCAAGGACCGTCAACGCCAGACCGACCAGAGTAGCCACCATCAGCGCGGCTCCGCCGAACATAACGGGCCGGTCCGGCAACACATCGAGAACACGCGGCAGGACCAGCGCGGCGATCATCGACCCTGCGCCGAAGGCGAACATCGTCCAGGCCAGAGCACTTTCCGAAAGGCCGAGCGAGCCGCGCACAAGAACGACGGTATTGACCAGCACCATCGCACCTGCCGCCGCCGCCGCGAGGTTCAATGCCAAGAGCCCGCGCAAGCGCGGCGTGGCCAGATAGATGCGGATGCCGCGCGTTGTGCGGTCATAGACACCGCGCGGCTCGGATGGGCGGGGACTCGGCAGCACGATCGAAGCAACCAGAAGGGCCGATGCGGCGAAACCGAGGACCGTTCCGAGGAAAAGTGAATTGTAGGACATCACCGCGAGCAGAAGGGCCGCCAGCGTCGGGCTGACGATGTTTTCCAGATCGTAGGCCAGCCGCGACAGCGACAGCGCGCGGGTATAGCGCGCCTCTTCGGGCAGAACGTCCGGGATCGTGGCCTGAAAGGTCGGCGTGAAGGCGGCGGAAGCCGATTGAAGAAGGAAGATCAGGACGTAGACCTGCCAGACCTCGGTCACGAAGGGCAGTGCGAGGGCGACACCGGCACGCACCAGATCGAGCATCACCAGAAGCGCGCGGCGCGGCACGCGGTCTGCGAAAGCCCCTGCAATGGGCGCGATGCCCACATAAGCAACCATCTTGATGGTGAAGACTGTGCCGAGGACCAGCGCCGCCCCGTCGCCCGAAAGATCAAAGGCGAGCAGGCCGAGTGCGACTGTGGCGAGTCCGGTACCCAGAAGGGCTACGACTTGCGCCAGAAAGAGGTGCCGATAAGTGCGGTCGGAGAGAATATCGAGCATGGTCGGCCTCAGAGATATCGGGCGATCGCCCGCAACTCTGCGCGATCAGTTTCAGAACTTTCAACGTCAATACAATGGTCCATGTGATCATGGATCAGCGCACGCTTGGCGTTCGTCACGGCCTTTTCGACCGCTTGCATCTGCTGAGCAATCTCCAGACAGGGTTTGCCCGCCTCGATCATTTCGATCACGGCGCGCAAATGGCCGTCAGCGCGTTTCAGCCGGGCGACAAGGGCGGGATGGGTTGCATGGACTGGATGTTTTGTCATAAAGTAGTTCTATCCCCCCCGGGAGGATAGAACAAGATGGTGCCACGACGCACCACGCTAGAGACGGGCAGACGGGCAGAACCTATGGAAACCTTGAGGACAGTTGTAAACGCCGCGTTTGCGACACTCTTATGTTTAGCCGTACTTCTCTGGTCTGTGGTGCCCGCAACCTCGCACGCGCCCTCAGTCTTCAGCGTCCTCCAAGAGCACGCAGAAATGATTGCTGAGCACGGTCATTCGCATGGACTGGAAGAAGACCTTGCCTGGGCCATGCATGGACACAACCATGACAGCGTCGATCACGATCACAGTCAGGCGGTTGTGCCTGGCCCCGACCGATCGCCGCACCCGCTCGATATTTACAGAGCCGCATGGCCTTTGAGGTCGGCCACGTCGAACACCTTACAGACATACCAAATCGAACGACCTCCGCGCGTCTGACCGACTGCGTGCCAACAGCGCGCTGCATTCGATCATCAACACATATGCGGAGTCAAATCCATGAATATAGTCCACCGGGGCTGGACCGATCCCGGCATACGCCGGATCGTGATCCTGTCCTTAATAACGCTGTCGGCACTCGTTCTGAGTGCAAGCCACGCGTTTGCCCACAATGTCACCGAAGGTGACGCGGGCTACATCCAAGAAATCTGGGGGATCAACATCATTCCCTTCATGTATCTCGGCGCCAAACACATGGTGACGGGATACGACCACATCCTGTTCCTGCTCGGCGTCGTCTTCTTCCTCTACAAGATGAAGGATGTCGGCGTCTACGTCAGCCTCTTCGCCCTCGGGCACTCGTCCACTATGCTGGCCGGTGTCTGGTTCGGCTGGGGCATCAACGCCTACATCATCGACGCGATCATCGGCCTTTCGGTCGTCTACAAGGCGCTCGACAATCTCGGGGCGTATCAGCGCTGGTTCGGGTTCCAGCCGAACACTAAGGCCGCAACGTTGATCTTCGGCTTTTTCCACGGCACGGGCCTGGCCACGAAAATCCTAGAGTATGAAATCGCTTCGGACGGGCTGCTGGCCAATCTTCTGGCGTTCAACGTGGGCGTCGAGCTTGGCCAGATCATGGCGCTTGCCGTGATCCTCATCGTCATGGGATTCTGGCGGAAATCCCCAAACTTCTTCCGCCAAGCCTACACCGCCAACGTCGTCATGATGTCCATGGGATTCATCCTCATGGGCCTGCAAATCACCGGCTACTTCGTAGCCACCTGAGAAGTTAGGAGACCAAAATGTTTAACGCAAAAAAACCGAGCCTTGATGAGCTTCCCAGCTCCGCGCAGCTTATCCGTTCCACTGCCATTGCGGCGGCCAGCGCCGTTGCGATCCTTGTGACCGTCGTGCTGCCTGCCGAATACAACATCGACCCGACCGGGATCGGCGGGGTTCTCGGGCTGAGCGAGATGGGGGAGATCAAAGCCCAGCTTGCGGAGGAGGCCGAAGCCGACAGGCTGTTGGAGATCGAAGCCGAAGAGCAGTCGAGCCTTATGAACGATATCTTTGGACTCTTTGTCGGCACGGCACATGCACAGGAGGCCGAAGTCTGGCGCGACGAAACCACCTTTACGCTGGCACCCGGCGACAGCGCCGAGTGGAAGCTGGTCATGGAAGAGGGCCAGACAGTGGAATACCGAATGCTGGTCGATGGCGGTCGGGTGAATTTCGACATGCACGGCCACGGCGGCGGTCAGTCGGTGACCTATGAAAAGGGCCGCGGTTCGACCGGCGACGAGGGCGAGATCATCGCGGCATTTGACGGCGAACACGGATGGTTCTGGCGGAATCGGGACAGCCAGCCCGCAACCGTGACTGTCCAGGTGCGCGGCCAATACACCGAATTCAAAGACGCAAGTTGACACAAGGGCAGCCACCCGCATGAAAAGATGCGGGTGGCTGCCTGGCTCCGAAACAGACCTTGGATGAGTCCGCAGTCTCGCCTCAGATTTTCCCCTGAAACCAACCTCGGGCATCCGTTGGCCAATCAGTGAGTACCCACGTGGCAATGTCACGCCTATGTTACAGGATACTTCTTGACCTCCCCCTACTGGAAGCTTGCATAAGAACTGCATGATCTGTGTTTTCCGCCTCATTTTGATTCTTGCATTGAGCTTCGGTGCCGTGGTTGCGCCGGATGTATCGGCAGCGAATGCGGCTGAGGCAGCAATGGTTCAGATGGTGGGCGCCGAAAGCGCGGACGACCATTGCGGCGGATGCGATCCGATCGGATTTGCTGACGGGATATCCTGCGAGGGTGGGTGTACGGTCCCATGTGGCGCGGGAAGTTCGGCCGGTATCGTAGCTCGTACGTCAGCGATGACGCTTGAGATGGCCTTCGGTGTTGTCATCCCGGTCGCGGGACCTGTGATCCCGATTGGCGCGATTCCCTCGCTTGATCCATTCCCTCCCAAGCTGCCTGTCTGAACCTGATAACGGCCTAGCTTATTGCGGGGCCTGACCGTTGCCTTGGCCGAAGCTGGCTGAGCGCGACCCCTTCAGATCAAGGCAGAAGTGATGACCCTCAACAGACTGATTTCACGACGGCACGTGCTGCGCACCGGTGCCGCTTTCACGGCCATATCCGCTCTGTCACCGGCTCGAGTAGCGATGGCAGGTCCGACAGAGGACCCATTCTTGCTACGCGCTGCGGCCGGACAAGCCGCCCTGCGACCGGCACCCTACGGCTCTACCGACGTCTGGAGCTACAATGGATCCCTCCCCGGCCCCGAGATCCGGGTGCGGCAGGGAGACCGAATTCGGGTTCTGGCCCGGAATGGGCTAAATGAGGGGACGACGGTCCACTGGCATGGCATTCGCACACCCAATGCGATGGATGGTGTGCCGTTCCTAACACAGGACCCGATCCCCGTCGGTGGCGATTTTCTCTATGAATTCGATGCACTGGATGCTGGCACGTTCTGGTATCACCCGCACCAACGCAGTTCCGAACAGGTCGGACGCGGGCTTTACGGGCCGCTGATCGTCGAGGAAGCAAACCCGATCCGCGTAGATCGCGATCTGACCTGGATGCTCGATGACTGGCGGATGACCGGCGACGGACAGATTGCGACAGATTTCGGAAGTCGGCACGACGCCGCGCACGGCGGGCGTATCGGCAATTCCGTGACCATCAACGGCCAGATACCGGACCGCATCGCCGTGCGATCCGGAGAACGCATCCGCCTGAGGTTGGTCAACGCAGCCAATGCCCGGATATTCGGGCTGGATTTCGGGGGGCTTGCGCCGGTCGTGGTCGCTCTGGACGGTCAACCCGTGGCACCTCATGCACCAGACAGTGACGCCGTGGTGGTCGGCCCGGCCATGCGTGTCGATCTGGTGATCGACATGACCGGCAAGCCCGGAGAGAGCGTGACCGTCACCGATGTCTTCTACAGGGATCTGGAATACCGTCTGGTCGATCTCGCCTACGGGCCTGACAGGCTGCGGGACAGTGTGCCGGATTGGTCGATGGACCTGTCGCCCAACCCGCTGGCCGAACCGGATATGGCGTCGGCTGCGCGGCATCAGATCGTCTTCAACGGCGGCATGATGGGGCAGATGATGATGGGCGGCGGCATGGGGTCCATGATGGAGCAGATGCGCGAAGGCAACATGTGGT
>JAVJUV010000003.1:0-5228 GCA_040220415.1 Silicimonas sp. | reverse complement strand
GATCACACGGCTGACGCCGGCCTGCTTGCACTCTTCCATGATGAACTCGCGGATCTTGATGTCTTCGAGCAGAACATCACCGTAATCCTTCGTCTCGGCATACCAACGGCTGTCCCAGGTGCGATTGACCTGAAGCCGCATGCCGATCGGGTTGACCTTGTGCCCCATTAGACTTGCTCCTCGACCTGACGGACCTTGATGGTGAGTTCCGAGAACGGTTTTACGATCCGTCCGAACCGGCCACGTGCACGCGGACGTCCGCGCTTCAGCACCAGGTTCTTGCCGACATAGGCTTCCGCCACGACCAGCTCGTCCACATCAAGGTTGTGGTTGTTCTCGGCGTTCGCGATGGCCGACTGAAGGCACTTCTTCACGTCACCCGCGATCCGCTTTTTCGAGAAGGTCAGGTCTGTCAGGGCCTTGTCGACCTTCTTGCCGCGGATCATCGCGGCCACGAGGTTCAGTTTCTGAGGCGAGGTGCGCAGCATGCGCGTCTTTGCCATCGCCTCGTTCTCCGCCACGCGGCGCGGATTCTTGTCCTTGCCCATGACTTACTTCCTCTTCGCTTTCTTGTCGGCGGCGTGACCGTAATAGGTCCGCGTCGGCGAGTACTCACCGAACTTCTGACCGATCATGTCCTCGGATACGTTGACCGGGATATGCTTCTGGCCGTTGTAGACGCCGAAGGTCAGCCCCACGAACTGGGGCAGGATGGTGGAGCGGCGCGACCAGATCTTGATGACCTCGTTGCGGCCCGACTCGCGCGATTTTTCGGCCTTCTTCAGGACATAGCTGTCGACGAAGGGACCCTTCCAGACTGAGCGACCCATGATTAGCGGCCCTTCTTCTTGGCGTGACGCGAGCGGATGATCAGCTTCTGCGACGCCTTGTTCTTGTTCCGGGTGCGCTTACCCTTCGTATCGATACCCCACGGCGTGACCGGCGTACGGCCACCCGAGGTGCGGCCCTCGCCACCACCGTGCGGGTGGTCGATCGGGTTCATCGCGACACCGCGAACGGAAGGACGCTTGCCAAGGTGGCGGTTGCGCCCTGCCTTGCCGAGGTTCTGGTTCGAGTTGTCGGGGTTCGAGACGGCACCGACGGTCGCCATGCATTCCTGGCGGACCAGGCGCAGTTCGCCCGAGGACAGACGGATCTGAGCGTAGCCGCCATCACGACCGACAAACTGGGCATAGGTGCCCGCGGCACGCGCGATCTGGCCACCCTTGCCGGGCTTCAGCTCGATGTTGTGAACGATCGTGCCGATCGGCATGCCCGAGAACGGCATCGCGTTGCCCGGCTTGACGTCGACCTTGGGGCCCGAGACGATCTTGTCGCCAACAGCCAGGCGCTGCGGGGCAAGGATATACGCCTGATCTCCGTCGTGGTACTGAACCAGCGCGATGAATGCGGTGCGGTTCGGGTCGTATTCGATCCGGATCACCGTTGCATCGACGTCGTGCTTCGTCCGCTTGAAGTCCACGATGCGATAGAGACGCTTTGCGCCACCGCCGCGGCGGCGCATCGTGATCCGTCCGGTATTGTTCCGGCCCGCCTTCTTGGTCAAACCCTCGGTGAGGGCCTTGACCGGGCGGCCTTTCCAAAGCTCCGAACGGTCGATCAGCACCAGCCCGCGCTGGCCTGGCGTCGTCGGCTTGTACGACTTGAGTGCCATGCTTTCTGTCTTCCGTCTGCTTTGGGACTGATGTCCCGGTTAAAAGTCGTTCGGCCCCGGAGACCGGGGCCGAGATCGGGGGCTTCTATTAAAGCCCCGTGGTCACGTCAATGGTGTTGCCCTCTTCGAGGGTGACGTAGGCTTTCTTGACGTCCTTCCGCTTGCCCATCTGGCCGCGGAAGCGCTTGGCCTTGCCCTTGGTGATGGTCGTGTTCACGGCCTTCACCTTGACGCCAAACAGGCCTTCGACGGCCTCCTTGATCTGGGGCTTGGTCGAACCGATCGCCACTTCGAAGACCACCGCGCCGTTTTCGGACGCCATCGTGGTCTTTTCGGTGATGATCGGCTTGCGGATCACGTCGTAATGTTCGGTCTTCGCGCTCATTTCAGACGAGCCTCCAGAGCTTCGACACCCGCCTTCGTGATCACCAGGGTGTCACTCTTGAGGATGTCATAGACATTGGCACCCACCGACGGCAGCACGTCGATGCCGGCCAGGTTACGGGCGGCCCTGGCGAAGTTCTCGTCGACGGTCGCACCGTCGATCACGAGTGCCTTCTTCCAACCAAGGTCCTTGACCTGCTTGGCCAGCGCCGAGGTCTTGGCCTCTTGCGATACCGCCTCGTCGAGGATGACGAGGTTGCCGGTCGCGGCCTTCGACGACAGCGCGTGCTTCAGGCCCAGCTTGCGGAACTTCTTGGTCAGGTCATGACCGTGGCTACGCGGAGTCGGACCCTTGTAGATGCCGCCCTTGCGGAAGATCGGCGCGTTCCGGTCGCCGTGGCGTGCGCCGCCGGTGCCCTTCTGGCGATAGATCTTCTTGGTCGAGTAGCTGGTCTCAGAGCGAGTCTTGACCTTGTGGGTGCCTTGCTGGGCGTTGTTACGCTGCCAGCGGACGACACGGTGAAGGATGTCGGCGCGCGGCTCGAGACCGAAGATCTCGTCGCCGAGATCGACCGAACCGGCCTTCTTGCCGTCCAGTTTGATCACGTCGAGTTTCATTCCTCACCGTCCTTCTTTTCGTCGGCTTCGGGCGCAGCATCATCGCTGCCCTCGGCCTTGATTTCAGCTTCGGCCTCGGCCAGTGCCGCTTCCTGCGCCGCGGCTTCCTCGGCCAGACGCGCCTCTTCGGCGGCCTTGGCTTCGGCTTCTGCGGCGGCGGCGGCCTCGGCGGCGGCCTTTTCAGCTTCTTCGGCAGCCGACTTCAGCCCGGCGGGAAGAATCACGTTCTCGGGAACCGGCTTCTTGACCGCGTCCTTGATCGTGACCCAGCCACCCTTCGAGCCAGGGACGGCGCCCTTGACCATGATCAGGCCCCGGTCGGCGTCGGTGCGGACAACCTGCAGGTTCTGCGTGGTCACGCGGGCAGCACCCATGTGACCGGCCATCTTCTTGCCCTTGAACACGCGGCCCGGGTCCTGACACTGACCGGTCGAGCCGTGCGAACGGTGGCTGATCGACACGCCATGCGAGGCGCGCAGACCACCGAAGTTGTGCCGCTTCATCGCACCCTGGAAGCCCTTGCCGATCGACGTGCCGGACACGTCGACGAACTGGCCTTCGAAGTAGTGGTTCGCGGTGATCTCTTCGCCCACCGCGATCAGGTTTTCCGGATCGACCCGGAATTCCGCGATCTTGCGCTTGGGTTCCACCTTGGCGGCGGCGAAGTGTCCGCGCATGGCCTGGCTGGTCCGCTTGGCCTTCGCCGTGCCGGCGCCGAGCTGAACGGCTGCATAGCCGTCCTTTTCGGGCGTCCGCATGGCGACGACCTGAAGCTTGTCGAGTTGAAGGACGGTCACGGGAATCTGCTTCCCGTCGTCCATGAACAGGCGGGTCATGCCCACCTTCTTTGCGATAACGCCGGAGCGCAACATGGGTCTGCCCTCCTTAAACCGAGATCTGGACGTCCACGCCGGCGGCGAGGTCGAGCTTCATCAGCGCGTCCACGGTCTGCGGCGTCGGGTCCACGATGTCGAGAAGACGCTTGTGGGTGCGGATCTCGAACTGGTCGCGCGACTTCTTGTCGATGTGCGGACCACGAAGAACCGTGAACTTCTCGATCTTGTTGGGCATCGGGATCGGGCCGCGCACGGTGGCGCCGGTCCGCTTCGCGGTGTTCACGATCTCGAGGGTCGAGGCATCGAGAACCCGGTAATCGAAGGCTTTGAGCCGGATCCGGATATTCTGACTGGCGATGGCCATTGTCGTTTTTCCTTCTGTTGAGAGGTGGAGGCGGCGGTTCTTTGGTTTCGGGGCCGCCCCCACGTCGAACTTGTTTTCAATTGCTCCCGGTCTCAGGCCGGGGCCGCTCTCGTCGAGTTTCGGAGAAACTCGGCTGCCGCAGCTCGGTGCGCGGGGCTGGCGCCCCGCACTCCGTTACTCGATGATTTTCGAGACGACGCCTGCGCCGACGGTGCGGCCGCCTTCGCGGATGGCGAAGCGCAGTTTCTCTTCCATCGCGATCGGCGCGATCAGTTCCACCGTGAACGACACGTTGTCGCCCGGCATCACCATCTCGGTGCCCGACGCCAGCGTCACCGTCCCGGTCACGTCCGTCGTCCGGAAGTAGAACTGCGGACGATAGTTCGCGAAGAACGGCGTGTGACGACCGCCCTCGTCCTTCGTCAGGATGTAGGCCTCGGCCTCGAACTTCGTGTGCGGCTTCACCGAACCCGGCTTGCACAGAACCTGGCCGCGCTCCACCGCCTCGCGGTCGATGCCGCGCAAGAGCGCGCCGATGTTGTCGCCCGCCTCGCCACGGTCCAGAAGCTTGCGGAACATCTCGACGCCCGTGCAGGTCGTCTTCTGCGTGTCCTTGATGCCGACGATCTCAAGCTCGTCGCCAACGTTCACAACGCCGCGCTCGACCCGTCCCGTCACCACCGTGCCACGGCCGGAAATCGAGAACACGTCCTCGATCGGCATCAGGAACGGCTGGTCGATCGCGCGCTCGGGCGTCGGGATCCACTCGTCGACCGCCTTCATCAGCTCGCGGATCGAGTTCTCGCCGATCTCGGGGTTCGTCCCGTTCATCGCGTGCAGCGCCGAGCCCCGGATGATCGGAATGTCGTCGCCCGGATACTCGTACGAGGTCAGAAGCTCGCGGATTTCCATCTCGACCAGCTCCAGAAGCTCCTCGTCGTCGACCTGGTCCACCTTGTTCATGTAGACGACCATCGTCGGGATGCCGACCTGGCGGCCCAAGAGGATGTGCTCGCGCGTCTGCGGCATCGGGCCGTCGGCCGCGTTCACCACCAGGATCGCGCCGTCCATCTGCGCCGCGCCCGTGATCATGTTCTTCACGTAGTCCGCGTGGCCCGGGCAATCGACGTGGGCATAGTGGCGCGCATCGGTCTCGTATTCCACGTGCGCCGTCGAGATCGTGATCCCCCGCGCCTTCTCTTCCGGCGCGCCGTCAATCTGGTCGTACGCCTTGAAATCCCCGAAATACTTCGTGATCGCTGCCGTCAGAGTCGTCTTGCCGTGGTCAACGTGACCGATCGTCCCGATGTTCACGTGCGGTTTGTTCCGTTCAAACTTTGCCTTTGCCATC
>JAVJUV010000002.1:0-46805 GCA_040220415.1 Silicimonas sp. | reverse complement strand
CCCAGATTGCTGGCAAATTGAGGCCAAAGGATACGGCACGGGGGCCGAAAATCTCGGACCCTTGTTGACGAGCGAAGCGCGCATTCACCCCAGAGGCAGAACAACGTTCCTGAGCGCCGACTAATTCAGCGGCCTGTTAAGAGCGCCTTTTGCGTCAACTCCAGCCGCGCAGGTTTGTTTTCTTCCCGCGCAGCGACGGTGGCAAAGCGTGGATCCTCAAGCCAATTAGGCCGACCCACTGCTGCGGACAGGCCCGCCCACGTGCTATCGGTATGCGCCGAAACTGCCATCCAGCCATCTGCGGTCTGATAGATAAGTTCGACAAAGCTTTGCGCGTCAGCGCTCCGTTTAGGCTCTACCTCGTCGCCCACGAAGGTATAGCCCGCCATGTCCGAACTCCACAAAAACGCCAGTACAGTGTCGAGCATGGAAATCTGGACGTGGCTGCCTTCACCTGTCCGTGTACGCGCCAGCAGCGCGGCAGTGACGGCCTGCGAGGTTTGGACCGCCGTCAGTTTGTCAGGCAGGATCGTGCGTACCAGCCTAGGCCTTGCTGCATCGGAGCCACCTTGGACGCTTGCCAGCCCCGACAAGGCCTGGATCAGTGGGTCGTAGACAGGCTTGCCCGCCCACTCACCTGAAAACCCGAAGCCCGCGATTGAAGTGTAGATGATGTCTGGACGCATGGCGCGCACGGCCTCTTCGCCCAAGCCGATCCTTTCGGCGACACCGGGGCGAAAGTTCTGTACGAAGACATCCGCACTTTTGCACATTTGCAAGACCGCTTCGACCCCAAGCGGATCCTTCAGGTTCAGTGTGACCGACTTTTTGCCCCGATTGTTGTTGAGGAAAGACGCCGAAAACCCGCCCCGCCGCCCGGTGACCTGCCGACTGTGATCACCGCCTTTGGGGTGTTCGATCTTGATCACTTCGGCACCCTGATCGGCCAGTGTCATTGTGGCCAGTGGGCCAGAGATCATCGTGGTCAGGTCAATGACCCGAAATCCGTGTAAAGGGCCTGGCATCAGGTCAGTCTCCGGAGGGGAATGGGCGACGAAAGTTAGGGCTAGTGGCCAAGAAGAGGCGTATGTTGTGCCCTTATTCTTTCAACTCTGAAGCA
Organism: Silicimonas sp.; assembly: GCA_040220415.1. Taxonomy (GTDB): domain Bacteria; phylum Pseudomonadota; class Alphaproteobacteria; order Rhodobacterales; family Rhodobacteraceae; genus JAVJUV01. The sequence goes on along the minus strand of JAVJUV010000002.1, from coordinate 45,685 downwards.
CGGATGCAAACCAAGATATTTTATCTCTTCGGTGACAATGAGTACGCGATGATTGGCACGCCTGCAAACCTTGGGATCAAACACCTAGCAGAAATAAAATTAATCTATGGTGCAGAAAACGTTTCCGTTATTGCACATTCCTTTGGCACCTATATCGCATGTAGCCGTCCGCGCTATGTGTAGCGAGTCTCATAGCAGAAATTGGTTAAGGCGTGCGGCATTATTGCCAACCGGGCGGCCCTTCTGCCGCTGGATGTCCCTCATCTGCTCCTGCTTGGCGCGCTATCCGAACATCCGAGATATCTTCGAAATTCTGCACGCGCAGGCGACATTTCGTACAATCTGCCCAGCTTGGTGGTCTGACGACCGAAGGCTCCAACAAGACGACGACCAAAACCTGTTGAAAATCGGGCGCTCCGTTCCGAGCGCCCGATTACAGTTTAGATATTGCCTGCAGACATTTCCCGGGCGATGTGGTCCGCCTGTCGGATTGCCAAGGCCACAATCGTGAGCGTTGGATTTTCCGCAGCTCCGGTCGTGAATTGCGAGCCATCCGAGACGAACAAGTTCGCAATATCATGGGTCTGACCCCACTTGTTCACAACGCCATCTTCCGGCCGTTCCGACATGCGGTTGGTGCCGAGGTTATGCGTTGACGGATAGGGCGGTGTCGGAAGTGTCCGTGTTGCGCCGACGGCATCATAGATCGCCTGACCCTGACGATATGCGTGATCACGCATTGCAACGTCGTTGGGGTGATCGCTGAAATGTACGTTGGCCACCGGCAATCCCCACTGGTCGGTCACATCCGTGTTAAGCGTGACACGGTTGGTCGCCTGGGGCATATCCTCGCCCACGATCCACATGCCAGCCATGTTTTCATAGTGATCCAAAGCTGTCGTGAACTCACGCCCCCATGAGCCCGGATCGAGGAATGCGGCCATGAACGGCAGGCCAAGCGAGAGAGTCTCCAACTCATAGCCGCCGACGAAACCCCGCGACGGGTCGTGCCGCGCTTCATCTTGAATGATGCCCGCCATGGTCGTGCCGCGCCACATCTTAACCGGCTTGTCGAAGATGCCGTAAACGGATCCCGTCATGTGCCGCATGTAGTTCCGGCCCACCTGATCCGACGAGTTCGCCAAGCCGTTGGGGAACATCGAGGACGCAGAGTTCAGCAAGAGCCTTGGGCTTTCAAACGAGTTGCCAGCCACACACACGATGCGGGCCTTCTGCATCTGAAGATTGCCATCCTTGTCGAAATATTCGACGCCCGTGACCTTACCGGCCTCATTGTGAAGGATGCGCGCGACATGGGACTCAGGGCGAACCTCAAGGTTGCCCGTGGCTTCACCGTCTTCGATGTCGTGATAGCCCGCGGACCATTTCGCGCCCCACTTGCAACCTTGGAAGCAGAACCCGGTCTGCTGGCACGGAATCCGATCGCCATCCTCGCGTGTGGCGATGGCCATGCGGCCCGTGTGGACCTCTTCATACCCCAAGGCTTTGGCGCCTTTTTCGAACACGAGGTAGTTGTTGCTTCCCGGCAGGCCCGGGCGATCGCCGGTGCGGGTGACCTGAAGCTTGTCCTCAGCCAAGGCGTACCACGGGCTCATTTCTTCGGCGTCAATCGGCCAGTCAAGAAGGGACGCGCCCTCGACGTCGCCGTAGGTGGTCTTTGCTTTCCACTCGTGGTCCTGGAAACGCAAGGATGCGCCCGCCCAGTGCTGCGTCGTACCACCGACGGATTTGACGATCCAAGCGGGCAAGCCGGAAAAGTCCTTCGAGACCCTCCAGTCTCCGCTGGTCGTGCGCGCATCCGTCCAGGCCAATTGCCCGAAGCTGTCCCACTCATCGTTTATGAAGTCTTCAGGATAGTGACGGGCACCTGCCTCAAGGGCGACAACCGAAACGCCCTTCTGGGCCAATTCGTTGGCCAGAACGCCGCCGCCGGCGCCTGTCCCGATAATGACGACAACGCTGTCGTCGGAAAGATCAAATGGAGCTGCCATGTTTGTTCTCCCCCTTACAGCCAGTTGATGTCGTTGAAGCCACGATTGATGTAGCCGCCGAATTCGAACGACGCACCCTCGTAGCCGAAGATCGGCCAAACCGCCTTCTGGTTATAAAGCCCGGTGACCAGTCCACCGCGGATCTGCTGGAAGAACCCGTCGTCTTCCATGCCGCGCAGAATATCGACGCGATCACGTTCCCAGCCCATCGCCAGATAGCTGTCATGGCCTGCGGCTTGCGCGGCTGCATTCAGTCTGGCGATGCCTGCCTCAATCGCTTCGGAGGCGTGCTCGGTGTCGTATCCCTTTACAGCAACAACGTAGTATTCATCACCAACCTGATCGTGCGGGTAGATATCCCGCGCCATCTGAACAAGCGTTGCCATGGTTTCGGGTTTCAACACGGCGGTTTCCATGGCCCATGCACCATTGGGTGCGGCCAGGAACCCTGCGCCAACCATAAAGGATGCCCCCGCGGCTGTTGCGCGCGCCAACAACTGGCGACGTGTAAGTCCCTTCGGACCTTGTGTTTTGGACATCACTGTTCCTCCCTTTGATGTCATTTGAAACGACCGCCGCGTTCGAGCACCTCGATCTGGTACCCATCGGGATCGGCCACAAAGAAGAACCGCGCGACGATCTCGCTGGCGGGTGCGAATTCAACGAGTTTTCTGGGGGCAAGGCCTGCGGCCTCGAACCGCGCATGTTCACTGTCGAGGTCCTCAACGGAAACCGCTAGGTGACCGTATCCGTTGCCCAGATCGTAGGCCTCGGTGGCGCCTTTGTTAATCGTCAGCTCAAGCTCGAACTCCGACTCAGCATTACTGAGGTAAACGAGGGTGAACTCTGGAAAATCGAGCCTGTCGGCCACGTCGAGACCAAACGCGGTCTTGTAGAATTGCACGGATCGCTCTTCGTTGAGGACCCGGATCATTGAATGGATTTGTTTGGCCAAGGGTGACTCCCGCAGTTCAGTTGCTGATGCAAGACTCAGCCTAGAGGGAGTTCATTCAGTGGAGGTAGGACGCCTGTACTACCTGTTTGGAATGTCTGATGTGATGCTGGATTCATTCCGCAGCAATAGCCGCAGGCACGTGATGGTTCCGCAGTTCCATGAACTTCAAACAGGCACAGCGCAGAAGAGAGGTGAAATTGGATGGCTCGCCGCTCAATTCCAGCACTTCCGAGTGAAGTGTCGAGATGAAACAAGGCGTGCTCATTTCGTCTCGGGCCGCCATTTCATCAAGAATATCCCAAAAGGCATTCTCCAAGCGGATGCTGGTACTTTGGCCGTTCAGGCGCAGACGTCGGTTGGTGGTTGCGTAGCGCTGAGGCTCTTGGCCGGCAAAGACTTGACACATGTTCGATCCTCCCAAGCGATGCTTCATCTCACTTGGCGATGTGGAATTCGAAGCAAGCCTTATTTTCGTATACGAAATACGAAATAATGTCTACATCTTCTGTACGAAGACGATAGTGTCTGCGCAGAACACGATCCGAAATTGCAGTGATTATCTTACACGTGCTGGCCGCCCTAAAGCATCACTTCATCGATCGTGATGCAACGCTGCGTCGTATGTCCGGTAAGCCTCTCACAAGCAACTGACGGAAAATTCCACCTCGGCCGTTCGAATTAGACGGAGGCCGAGGCGGTAACAGTAGTGAATTATCGGTCCTGGATTGCAGCCAATGTAGCAACGCCCAACGGCAGCTTGGTCCCGGTATGCCTGAAATTATTTACCGAGTGCTTTCTTTGGTGTGATACGGTCATTGGAAGAGACGCAGTAAACATTTGGTTCGAGCCCAAAAACGTCTCTATTAATACAGATCCAGGCATGCAAGCATTCTTGGATATTTTGATTGAATGATTTCCAAAAAGAGAGCCCTATTTTGATAAGTGAATACCCTCTACTTTCGCACCTGCAGATGGGTGCCGCAAATACTGAGTCCTCTGCAATACCTGCGATAATCTTTGACATTGACAGCTGGTTTCAAGCGAACTCAATGGGAACCGCCGTATTTATTATCCCTAGGGTCTGCGCAGAACACGATCCGAACAGGGGGGCACATGGACTCGATTTCACCTGCTAAGTCTTTGGTAGAACGCACCTATGATGCCATTCTTGCTGCGATCTGTTCCGGTGAGATCCTGCCCGGTGAGCGGCTGAACCAAGACGAAATCGCTGCCCGTCTCAACGTGTCGAGACAACCTGTGAACAGCGCAATTTCAATTCTGAAGGCCAATGGATTCGTCTGTGACACCGGCCGACGGGGATCGATCGTCACAGAACTCGGACCGACACAATTGCATGAGGTCTATGAGTTCCGCGTGGTGATCGAACCCTTCGCCGTCGAATTGGCGTCAGCTCGTCTGCCAGTGGACGCCGAATTACAGGCGCGCCGTGTCCTCGATGCGGGCCGGAGCGCCTTGAGAACCTCCAGCGTCCAGGCACTTGTTCAAGCCGATGCCGACTTTCATCAGCAGATCTACAAATGGAGCGGAAACCACGTGATCGAAAGTTCGATGCACGTGAACTGGCATCACATCCGACGTGCAATGGCGGGGATCTTGCACCAACGTGATTTGGCCGAACTTTCATGGGATGCGCACGAAGACATCATCCATTTGCTCTTGGACGGAAAAAAGAAGGCCGCCAAGGAAGCAATGGAAGAGCACATCAAAGAGGCCAGCACTCGTGCGCTTTCCGCAATTTGATAGAGAATTTCGAAGCGAAACAACGCGAAGAGATCAAATGGAGGACTGCTTTCCGGTTACCTAGAGTCGGAAAATTACTTTCGGCCCAAATGTATGTACCGGCTGCTGTTCGCAGCGAACGGCAGGTTTGAGCTGATTTTGTTGAAAAACTCTTTGTTGATCGAGGGCCAATTGGCTGATTCACTTTCATCATCGAGCGGGAGGATTTGCGATGATGGGGCCAAGGCAGGAAGCGCAGGCGGCGTTGTTCTACGAGTTCTCGCTGGAAGATCATGTTCCTCAAGATCACCTTCTGCGGTCGATTGATCGTCATCTTGATCTGAGCGGCATCCGGGGACATCTGGCGGATTTCTATAGCCACACTGGCCGTCCGTCGATCGATCCGGAACTGATGATCCGCATGCTTCTCGTGGGATACTGTTTTGGCATCCGGTCCGAACGGCGCCTCTGTGAAGAGGTGCATCTGAACCTGGCGTATCGATGGTTTTGTCGTCTTGATCTTTCCGACCGCATCCCAGACCATTCTACTTTCAGCAAAAACCGCCATGGTCGCTTCCGCGAAAGCGATCTGCTCCGCCACGTATTCGAGACGACCGTTGCTCGATGCATGGAAGAGGGGTTGGTCGGTGGCCAGGGGTTTGCGGTCGATGCCAGCTTGATCAGCGCGGATGTCCAGAAGCAGAACTCCAGCAATCCCGAGGACTGGGCGGCCCGAGATATTGACACCGATGATGCGCCCCGCGCGGTGCGTGAGTATCTCGATACGCTGGACGACGAAGCCTTCGGCGCGGCGACAACGGCAAAACCCAAGTTCACCGCGCATGCTGACCCTGCCAGCCAATGGACGGCGGCCCGCAAGGGGCCTGCGTTCTTTGCCTATTCTGACAATTACCTGATCGACACCGACCACGGCGTCATCGTCGATGTGGATGCAAGCCGTTCGAACAAGACCGCTGAGGTCGGTGCAATGCGGAAGATGCTAGACCGGACCGAAGAACGCTTTGGCGTGAAGCCTGATTGGATCGCGGCAGACACGGCCTACGGGTCTTCCGACACTCTGGTCTGGCTGGCAGTAAAGCGCAAAATCCTCCCCTTCATCCCGGTCTTCGATAAGGGTGAACGGACCGACGGAACCTTCTCGCGCTCCGACTTCACATGGGATGATGAGAACGACCGCTACATCTGCCCGGGCGGCAAAGAGATGCGGCATACATGGCGACCTAGAGAGTATCCGATCTTCTGTGTAACTGGGATCTGGTCCATGCTTCCTGAGAGGAGCAAGGACGATGACGATTTCCAAGGAACTGCTGGACGAGCTACTGAAGGGCTGCGAGCGGCCTGAAGATCTGCTTGGCAACGACGGCTTGATGAAAGAGCTCAAAATCAAGCTGATGGAACGAATGCTGGGTGCCGAGCTGACTGCGCACCTGGGCTATGAGGGCGGCAAGGACGCACCGGCCGATCAGGCCAACCGCCGCAACGGTTCGTCCACCAAGCGATTGAAAGGCCAGGACGGCGAACTGCCTATCGCTGTGCCGCGGGACCGGGACGGCAGCTTCGAGCCTGAACTGGTGAAGAAGGGCCAGACCCGGATCGATGGGATGGATGACAAGATCATCGGCCTCTACGCCGCCGGTCTGACCGTCCGTGACATCCGTGCCCATCTCGAGGACGTCTATGGCTTGCAAGTGTCGCCAGACCTGATCAGCCGCGTGACCGACGGGGTGCTGGACGAGGTCCGGGAATGGCAGACCCGTGCGCTGGATCGGATGTATCCCATCGTCATTTTCGACGCTCTTCGGGTCAAGATCCGCGACGCCGACAGCCGCATGGTCAAGAATAAGGCCGTCTATGTCGCTCTCGGCGTCAACAGAGATGGCATGCGCGAGGTTCTGGGCCTTTGGATTGCCGACAATGAGGGGGCCAAATTCTGGCTTTCGGTGATGACGGAACTGAAGAACCGCGGGGTGCAAGATATCCTGATAGCGGTCGTGGATGGCCTCAAGGGTTTCCCTGAAGCCATCACCGCCGCCTTCCCGGAAGCGGCCGTGCAAACGTGCATTGTCCACCTCGTGCGCCACTCACTGAACTTCTGCGCCTGGAAGGATCGCAAGGAGGTGGCCGCGGACCTGCGGCGGATTTACAGTGCCCCGACCGCCGATCAGGCCGGCGTTGAGTTGGATGCTTTCGAGGAAAAGTGGGCCGGTAAATATGCCTCCATTGCACCCGCCTGGCGCAGGGGCTGGCAGGAGGTGATCCCGTTCTTTGCCTTCGATCCGGCCATCCGCAAGATCATCTACACCACGAACGCGATCGAAAGCCTCAACCGTGTGATCCGCAAATCGATCAAGACCCGCGGATCATTCCCGACCGAGGACGCCGCCACAAAGCTGATCTACCTGGCCATCCGCAACTTCGAGAAAGGCGGTCGCAATGTGCGAGAATGGTTTGCGGCTCGCAATCATTTCGCCATAATGTTCGAGGATCGCTTCAATGCGTGACCGTATCTGAAACCCGCATGGACCAAACCAGATACACAAAGTTCATGACACTCCCCGGACCTACTCTGATCCAAAACGTAACCGCGCCATTGGCACCGCCTGCCTGAGGCTGGGGCGATGATCTAAGAGACGTCGCTAAAGACGTCATTAGCGACGTCTCTTATGCGGGGTCTGGAATGCGTGGCGAAATTCTTGGGGCGGAGCGGCGACGCTTTTGGCATGACGACGACAAGCTTGAGATTGTCGGGTCGGTTGGGATTGCCGGGGCGAGCGTGACGCAGGTTGCGCAGCGCCATGAGATTAAGCGACAACAGATTTACGCGTGGCGACATGAGCTGAAGAAAAAAGGCTTGTGGTCGCCCGATGCCGGGGCGCTTTTCTTGCCGTTGGACATGCCCGTGACTGCAGGGGTGCCGGTGGCGCAGGCACCGGTCGCTGAACTGCCGCCTCCAGTTGCTGTTGAATTGCGCCTGCGTGGCGGGCGCAGTTTGCATTTTGAAAGCACGATTGATCCTGCTGCGCTGTCGGCGCTGATTCGTGTGGTTGACGCTGCATGATCGGCCCGGGCACCGGTGTGCGTGTGTATCTGGCCTGCGGTGTCACGGATATGCGCAAGGGGATCGCAGGGCTGGCGGCGCTGACCCAGGACGTGTTGCGACAAAAGCCTACCAGTGGGGCGGTGTTTGCGTTTCGAGGCCGTCGGGGTGATCGGATCAAGCTTCTGTTCTGGGATGGGCAAGGGTTTTGCCTCTATTACAAGGTGCTCGAACGGGGCCGCTTCCCTTGGCCAAATGCCCAGGATGGGGCGATGCGGCTGACCTCGGCGCAGCTTGCGATGTTGTGGGAAGGGATCGACTGGCGGCGTCCCGATTGGGGTGCTCCGCCGGCGCGCGTGGGGTGATTGTGCGCTAGGATTCACGTTATTTATATGGCGTTTTAACCTGACTTTTGGTAGTCAGGCGCATGTCGAAACACGCCGAAAACTTGCCAGATGACCCCGCTGTGTTGAAGGCGATGATCGCGGCTTTGCAAGCGGAGAATGCCAAGATATCGGCTACGTTGCGGGTTCATGACCAGCTGGTTCAGGCGCTTCGCCTGCGGATCGCCAAGTTGCAGAAACTGGCTTTCAGCAAATCGTCAGAAAAGATCGAACGCGAGATCGAACAACTGGAGCTGGCGCTCGAAGACCTATTGGTCGCGGTGGCCGAAGACGATGACGCCCCCATCAACGAGGGGCAGGATGAACCGACCCCAGAGGCTGCCGATGCACCCGCTTTGCGGCGTCGACCACGTGTCTCGGATGCGACCCCGCGCGAGCGTCGTGAACTGGACCCCGGCACCTGCTGCCCGGACTGTGGCGGCGATCTGCGTGTCGTGGGTGAGGACGTCAGCGAACTGCTCGATATGGTCGCCGCCCAGATGAAGGTAATCCAGATCGCCCGGATCAAGAAATCCTGCCGCCGTTGTGAGCGGATGGTGCAGGAACCAGCACCCAGCCGTCCGATCCCCGGCAGTATGGCAGGGCCGAACCTGCTGGCCCATGTGCTGGTCTCTAAGTTCGACGATCACCTTCCGTTATATCGCCAACACGAGATCTTCGCCCGAATGGGGGCAGACATTCCCGAAAGCACGCTGGTAGGCTGGTGTGGCCGCGCCATGAAAACCCTGTCGCCGCTGATCGAACGGATCGAGGCTGACATCATGGCCAGCGACCTGCTGCATGCGGACGACACACCCATCCGGGTGCTGGACCGGTCATTGCGCGACAAGGGGCTTGGCAAAGGTGTCAGGCAAGGCCGGATCTGGGCCTATGTGCGCGATCAACGCCCTTGGGCGGGGGCATCTCCGCCGGGTGCTGTCTATCGCTTTGCCCCAGACTGGAAGGAAGAACACGTCCTCAGCCATCTGGCCAATGCACGCGGCATCCTCCAGGCCGATGGTTACAAAGGTTATGGCAAGCTCTACCAGCCCGAGCCTGACGGCTCGCTGCGTTTACGCGAGGCGGCCTGTTGGGCACACCTGCGGCGAGACTTCCACGACTTCTGGTCCTCGACCAAATCCGAGATCGCCCGCGAAGCGCTCGACCGGATCGGTAAGTTCTACGACATCGAGCGCGAAATCAACGGTCAGCCCGCCGACGTCCGCTATGCGGCGCGGCAAAAGCTGAGCCAACCAAAGGTCGAGGCCTTCTTTGCCTGGTCCGAACTGCAGCTCCTGCGCATCCCGGGCAAAAGTGATTTGGCCAAGGCCTTCCGCTATGGCCTCGCCCGACAGGAGGCCTTCAGCCTGTTTCTGACTGACGGGCGTGTGGCCATCGACAACAATCCGGCCGAGCGTGCCCTGCGACCGATTGGAATTGGACGTAAGAATTGGTTATTTGCAGGGGCCGACACCGGCGCGGAAACACTCGCACGTGCGATGACCGTCATTGAAACCGCCAAGCTGAACGGTCTCGACCCGCTGGCCTATCTGGCTGACATCCTCGACCGTATCCACGATCACAAGATCAACCGGCTGGATGAACTGCTGCCGTGGAATTGGGTGCCACTGGCCGCTGTCCATTCACAGGCCACCTGATGGCTGCGGTGACCCATGCCTGCAGCATCGATTACGTAGCCAGAATGTTGGGCGAGGATGCCGAACTTCTCGAAGCGATCATCTACAACGACGACAACCTGACCTATGGAAACATCGTCAGCATCTACGTCGGACCCGACGAAACTATCACCGCACTGACCGATGACGGGATCGAAGAGTTGAAGGAAATGATCCGCGCCGCTCGCATCACCAAAAAAACATGGCATGATTTCCTTGATAACTTCGTGGATGACACCGATCTGGTGACACGCATCAAAGCTAAATCACTGCGGTAGCAATGGGGCGGTTACTCCAAAACGCAATGCGCCAGTTTGGAAAGCCAGAAACTATCGGGCACTGAAATCAGACTGCACAGCATGCCAACTGAAGGCAAAGTGCTGCCCCAACGCTGAAACGCGTTCGGTCCATCGCGATAAATATGAGATCGTCAGAGACTTTGCCCGCCAATGCACCACCTCAGACTTCAATCCCAAGGCTCAGGCGCGACGAAAAAAGGTCGAGATGCTCTTCGCCCACCTCAAACGCATCCTCGGCCTGGGACGGCTCCGATTACGGGGCCCATGCGGCGTTCAAGATGAGTTTACCCTCGCAGCCACCGCCCAGAACCTCCGGAAACTCGCTAAGCTCAAACCGATGGAGCCCGCCGCAGGTTGAAGCGGCGGCTACGCCTTAAACATCTGAACGAAATCAGACCGATAACTCAAACAGACGCACCGAAATCGCCGACTTTTTCAACAGAATCAGCCCTCTTTAACAGATGCTGCCTTTCGCACGAATGGCGGCTTCTATGACAACACCTACCTTTTTCTTATCAAGTCGCCGCTTGCTTCATGGTGAGAGATTAGAGGCAGCCAAAGCGGTCCAGAAGCTGCTGCACTCATTGTTAATTCTCCTTAAGGTCCAGTTGCTCGCAAAGCGCGCTTAACAATGCGTTCCGCGGTCAGATCGTAGTGATGATAAAGATCTTGGATCGTTCCTGTCTGCCCGAAATGTTCGACGCCCAATGCAACAGTTTTGTGGCCACAGACCGATCCAAGCCATGCTAGTGTTGCGGGATGACCATCAATTGCCGTGACTAATGTGCAATGGCTGGGGAGCTCTGACAAAAGCTTTTCAGCATGGCTGCGTGCATGTGTCGCGCCATCAGCGCGCACTCTTTGTCCAGCGGTCCAACCCGCGTTCAACCGGTCCGCTGATGTGACAGCTAACACGCCAACATCCCGACGTGATTGTTGCAATTGACCAGCCGCTGCTATCGCCTCTGGGGCAACCACACCCTGATATGCGATCACTAGGTCACAGTTTGGGCCAGGAGGTTTTAACCAGTAAGCACCGTCAATCGCGCCTTGACGAAACGCGTCGTCCCTCCGCGTGCCCGGCTGTTCGATCGGGTTCGTGCTCAGGCGAAGGTAGACAGATCCACCGGTTTCATCCCGCAGCCAAGTGCGTTCATCAGGATCGCCAGAGCCGTCCTTTTGCAGGTATCCAAAGGCCCATTCCATGATCACGGCCAACTCGTCGGCGAAAGCGGGTTCAAACGCGGCAAGGCCGTCTTGCGACATTCCAATCAAAGGCGATGCGATGGATTGGTGCGCGCCCCCTTCAGGGGCCAATGTGACGCCCGAGGGTGTGCCAACAATCATAAATCGCGCATCTTGATAACAGGCGTAGTTCAACGCATCGAGACCCCGAGACACGAAGGGATCATAGACCGTGCCAATTGGGATCAGCCGTTTGCCGAACAACGAATGAGAAAGTCCTGCCGCTGCCAACAACAAGAACAAGTTCATCTCGGCGATACCAAGTTCGATATGTTGACCCTCTGGCGCGAAGTCCCACTTGGCGGTTGATGGAATGTTCTCTGCTTTGAAGGTGTCTGCCTGATGCTTGCGCGCAAACAATTTACGGCGATTGACCCACGGCCCCAAATTGGTCGTTCCAGTGACATCAGGAGACGTTGTCACGATACGCTCGGCCAATAGACCGTCGCCTTTGGATAGTTCACCCAGGATTTTGCCGAACGCCATCTGGGTCGAAATTTCGCGATCTGATGACAGCCTAATCGCAGGAACATCAATCAAATCATCATCGAAACGGCGCGGGCCTTTGGCAAAGAATGCTGTCTTCGCCAATTGCGACGCAAAGGAATCGGGATTGGGAATGGTTGCGTATTTACTCCACTCATCGCCCTCAGCTACGCCCATGTAACGCTGCCATTCACTCATCTGGGTCTTGTTCATCAACCCACCATGGTTGTCTTTGTGACCCGCAATCGGCGTGCCCCAGCCCTTAATCGTATAGGCGAGGAAACAAACGGGGCGGTCATGATCGATAGCTGCAAATGTATCGGCCATTGTTGCCACACAGTTCCCGCCGAGATTCTCCATTAAGGCGGCCAATTCTTCGTCGCTGCGTCGGCCGATCAAGGCACTCACATCACCCTGATCACCCAAAACTTCCATGAGCCGCTCGCGCCAGACAGCACCGCCCATAAACGTCAGCGCGGAATAAAGCTGGTTGGGGCAGTCATCGATCCACTGACGAAGTTTGTCGCCACCCGGTTCATCAAACGCCGCCCGCTGCAATTGGCCGTATTTGACACGTACAACATCCCAACCAAACGCTTCGAAAATCTGTTCTACCCGCTTGAACAACCCTTCACGGACAACTCCATCAAGAGATTGACGGTTGTAGTCGATAATCCACCAACAGTTGCGCAGATCGTTTTTCCAACCTTCTTGCAGTGCTTCATAGATGTTGCCTTCGTCCAGTTCGGCATCTCCTACCAGCGCAATCATCCGGCCAAGTTTATGAGATTTTCCCCATTCCTTTGCCTGGATGTAATCCTGCACAAGTGACGCGAATGGGGTGATGCCAACACCCAGACCCACTGACCCTGTCGAGAAATCGACATCGTCAATATCCTTAGTTCGACTTGGATAGCTCTGCACACCACCAAAGCCCCGGAAGTTTTCCATTTTCTCAAGTGTCTGATTACCCATGAGATATTGGATTGCGTGAAACACAGGCGACGCGTGCGGCTTAACCGCCACCCGATCTTCTGGGCGCAAAGCTGAGAAATAGAGCGCTGTCATGATCGAGATCATCGACGCCGAAGAGGCTTGGTGCCCGCCCACCTTAATCCCATCTGCCTTGGGACGAATGTTGTTTGCATTGTGAATCATCCAGTGGGACAGCCACAGCAGCCGCTTTTCGATAGTTTTCAAATAGGCAGGATCTGTGTGTGGCATGTCTGTTTCCAATTGGAATTGTTGCTGGATTGGTGAAAGCCGCGAGTGCTCAGTTAACCGGAACACTCATGCTGCTTGGGGTCTTCGCTTAGAAGCCTTCGACGACGATCTTGCCCTTTGCTTGACCTGTCTCAATCAAGCGGTGCGCTTCCCGCATGTTGGCCGCATTGATCGGTGTAAGGATCTGGGACACGGTGGTTCTTATCCGGCCTGCATCGATCTCGTCGGCGACGTAGCTCAGCAATTTGTGCTGTTCGATCATGTCAGTTGTTTGGTGCATTGATCGGGCGAACATAAACTCCCAGTGCAGGCTGGCGGCTTTCATTTTCATACCGGCCATCGGCATTGGTGCATCTGTGTCGTCAATGGTAACAATACCACCCTGAGGGCGGATCAGTTCAACGGCGGTATCCCAATGGCCCATGTCGTTAAAAATTGCGACGTGATCGACGTGGTGCATTGCCAAGGCGCGAACCTGTGCCACCATGTCCTCGCGGTGGTTCACAACATGATCTGCGCCAAGCTCTGTTACCCATGCGGATGTTTCGGGCCGTGAAGCCGTTGCTATCACAGTCAAACCAGCGGCTTTTGCAAGCTGGATGCCAATCGAGCCTACACCACCACCTGCGCCGATGATCAGGATCGACTGACCTTTATTGGTACCATTGCGGTCAATACCTAAGCGATCAAAGAACGCCTCATAGGCTGTGATTGTCGTAAGCGGCAGAGCTGCAGCTTCAGCATGTGACAGTGATTGGGGTTTGCGCCCAACAATCCGCGCATCAACCAAATGGAATTGTTGGTTGGTGCCAGAGCGTGTGATGTCACCAGCGTAATAAACCTCATCGCCCGGCTTAAAGTTAGTGACGTCTGGGCCGATAGCTTCAACGACGCCCGAGGCATCGTAGCCAATTACTCTTGGTGCTTCTTCAACATGGTCTTTGGGCGCTCGTACTTTGGTGTCGACTGGGTTCACGGCAATGGCTTTCACCTGGACCAAAATATCATGGCCAGTGGGTGTAGGCATGTCGAGGTCTACATCGAGAAACGCATTTGGGTCTTCGATAGGCAAGTAGTGTGTGAGTGCGACGGCTTTCATGGGCTCGATCCTTTGGTATGTGTGTTTTAGAACGGCGGAATTGCTACCTTGGCTGCGTGATGCGACGGGATCGATTAGGGATACTGTTCCATCCGACGAAGGACCGTAAGCAGCTATGGAAATGCGAGCAATTCGTTTTGTCCTGTTTTCTGAAATTGTTTGGCGTCGTGCTAAGCGTGTTGTTTTGCCCGGGCAGTAGTTTGGACCATTGCTGCGATTTTGGTCATGCCCCGCGAAATTGTGGAACGAATGAACTGCAAGCCAAAGGCTAATGCTTCAGCTCGTTTCGTATGGGTTTGACGCATCCCTTCTTGGATTTGGTGTTGTGTGATCTGTGTCATTGTCTTGCCTTTCGTTCCTGCTTGAGGGCGTTGTATGGGTCGACGCCATTGTTGAAGAACACTTAGCTGCCTCGCGCAGTCAGGATAATTGACCTTGAAGTACAATCTCTATTTGATAAATCAGGATAATGAGCTTTGATCTGAAAACTCTGGAACTCTATGTCCGTGTGGCTACCGTTGGTGCGATTGCGCGGGCAGGTTTGGAGTTTGGATTTTCGGCAACGACCTCATCCCAACGCATCCAGGCACTTGAGGCGCAGATCGGATGCAAGTTACTGAACAGGACCACCCGTTCTGTGTCGTTATCGGCTGATGGTGAACTGTTCCTTGCTCACGCCAAGAAAATTCTAGCGGACGTCGATGATGCGATCACCGACATGCAGGGTTCGGAGACGAGCTTGCGCGGTGAATTGCGGGTGGCTGCTTCAGCATCCTTTGGGCGTAGATATATCGCGCCCCATATTGGCGAATTTCTCCGCCTTCATCCTGATGTGTCCATCAACCTTGAACTCAGCGACACTACCTTCGACATTGTGCAACATGGTTTCGATTTGGCGATACGCATCGGTGCCCTTGCGCCTTCTACGTTGATGGCACGCAAAATCGCAGACAATCCGCGCATTCTTGTGGCGTCGGCTGATTACCTAAAGGTATCGGGCACACCGATGTCTCCTGCTGAGCTGTCAAACCACAATTGTATCGTTCTCAATGAGAACAGGATTTGGGGCCTGCGCGGCAGCGACGGAACGACTACCGAAGTTCGTACACAAGGCAATTTCACTACCAGCTACGGGGAAGCGCTAACAGAAGCCGCTTCTGCAGGGGCAGGGATTGCATTGAAATCTAAGTGGGATGTCTTGGAGCAACTTATTGATGGGACACTTGTCCCCGTCCTGCCCCGCTTCGCTGTCGAGCCCGAATGGAGTGTTTGGGCCGTCAGGCCACCAGGCCGACTTATGTCAGCGCGTGTTCGGGTGTTCACCGAATTCATTGAGAATAAGTTGGCGACGGCGCTCGTTCAATCATCGGCAGCCATCTAAAGCTCAGACTTTGATGAGCTTCAAGGGAAGGCGGCTGCGTTATCATTAAACCAGACATTGACGCACTTGCAGCGAAAGTCTGTAAAGTCCGCCCTCCGGACCTTACCACAGACAGCAGCGAACGGCTGGTATTTGAGTAACTTAGCACGCTCAAATTTCCGCAGTTTGATAGTGCCGCTGTCTTTGTCAGCGCTAGTAGTTCACCTGTTCGAAGCCGTAGTTGCCCTCATAGTCACGCCAATCGACGAAGACAGATCGGTGATAGATACCCGGGCAATTCTGGCCCCAACGTTCAAGTCCCACATGCGCCTCGGGCAGGGCAGTTATGGAAGATCGCTGCCATGAGAAATCGCCTTGGGTCCCATAGGTGCCGAGAACCACGGTCGCGCTTCGGTTGCAGTCACCATCGCGCCCGGACTCGTGCTGTCGTGCATACCGTACATCGAAGACGCGGATGGAACGCACGAAATTGAACTCAGGTCCGCTGATATCGATGTCTGCGCGGTCCTGAACGCGCCGGAGTGCCTCGTCGGTGGGCACGAGATCGTCGACTGGCAAGGATTGGAGCGGTCGACGGTTGTCCGCCTGGTACAAGGCTTCAAAGATGCGGCCAGCGTTGTTTGATGGCCGATCGTTCTCATAGGAGGCGCCCATGGGACAGCGCCAGATTTGCAGCGGCGGTTCCACTGGCCAGGGCGTGATCCGCCTGATGAATTCGGCGCGAGCCCGGGCGCACGGGACGGATGCAGGCCAGCCGCCAGACAGGCACAAGAGGATCGCGCAGTCAATCGGGTATGTCTGCGCGCGGGCGGGTGCCGGCAGCGTAAAACCTGTCACAGTCAAAGCGACAGCGACCGAGGGGAGAAGCTTCTTGAATAGATGGTGCATGCTGCGAAACCTCCGGGAGAGGAGTTCAGCATACATACGATAATATACTATCGCAATACTAAGTATAACTACGCATAATGAAGTTTATGTAAAATACGACTGTAATTTATATTAAGTGCTCGAATAATCGCCATCGACCACGCGACAAGATGTAGAAGCCGAGCAATCAATCTGTGTCAGAAGAAACTCCTTGAAGCTCTAGTTGGTAGAGGTTCTATGGTACATCAAACGCCGTTTCTCGTGTCACGGCATTCGCCAGACAAAGCTGGAAGAGTATAGTATGCTGACTAGACGACATTTCGTGATGACCACCGCCGCCCTCTTTTCTGCTCCGGTTGCCAGCCCGGTGCTGGCAAATACCTGGCCGACCGAATCGCAGAAGGTTGCCTGGGACGCACAGGTGACGCCGCCCGGCTTTGACCCGGCAACCTCGAACCCCTGGGGCTTACATCCGCGGTTTCTCCCGACCCGGGTGGCCGCGAAAGACCGGCTGACACCGGGCGACATTCATGTCGATGCGGTTGCGCGCTACCTTTATCAGATCGAGGAGGGCGGGACTGCCATGCGCTATGGCGTCGCCATTGCTCGTGGTGATCTGTACGAACCAGGTACATACACGATCAAGCGTAAAGTCAGATGGCCGCATTGGCAGCCGACGCAGAACATGATCGACCGCGACCCAGAACTCTACGCTGATATCGCCGACGGTATGGAGCCCGGACCTAAGAATGCGCTTGGGTCGCGAGCTCTCTATCTCTTTCTCGGCGACCGGGACACTTATCTCCGCATTCACGGTACGCCACAGCCGAGAAGCATTGGCGGTCGTGCAAGTTCCGGCTGCGTCAGAATGGTCATGGCGCACATAAACGAGCTTTATCCCAACGTCGATATTGGTTCGACGGCTTTCCTCTACTCGGCCGAGGACAGTGTCACTGCGGGAAGCTGAGGCCGTGTACCAAAGCACCATCGGTCAGGGAAAGTGACGGGAGTTTATCCTAGCCGGGGAGCACTTCGGATTACTGAACCCCGCTAGGCCGCCGGCGCGGTACAAATCGGATTTCCGCGAGGGGTTCGGAGCGGCACCAGGGTAACTTCCACGGGACCGTTGTGCAGATACCAGTAGCAGCCGTCTTCCGGCAAAAGGCGCGCGGACTGAAGATCCTGACCCGTTGCGGCCATAGCGACGACTGCATCCGGCAGTGGTCTGTTTTGTGCAGTGTCGGGCCCGCCAGGAATAGAAGCGGAACACGCTCCCAACAAAAACGCTGCTGGGAGAAGTAAGCCAAGATGAATTCGCATATTTAAAATTTCCGCCCTTAGAACAACTTAACCTGAGTACCAACCTCGGCTAATCCAAACAACTCTTCGATATGTTCGTTGTAGAGGCCGATGCAGCCGTTCGACGATTGTCGACCGATCTTGCGCGTGTCACCTGTGCCGTGAACGCGGTAGTACTGCCATGACAGATAAAGGGCGTGTGTTCCAAGGGGATTGTCGGGGCCAGGGCCAACGAAATCCGGCCATTCGGGATTGCGCTCCTTCATCGACGGCGTAGGTCGCCAGCTCGGGCCATCCACCTTGCGA
Organism: Silicimonas sp.; assembly: GCA_040220415.1. Classification (GTDB taxonomy): domain Bacteria; phylum Pseudomonadota; class Alphaproteobacteria; order Rhodobacterales; family Rhodobacteraceae; genus JAVJUV01. Next base: position 27,655 of record JAVJUV010000002.1, on the reverse strand, counting down.
ACGATTTCGGTGTAACCGCGCCGCGTCAACTCCTCCGTAAGAGGGACGCTGGAGGGGTAAAGCTTGTAGACGTTTTCGTCTTCCGACCAGAACTGCACCGCGCGGGAGTCAATGTCGCAGAGAATCGCGCCATTCCGCAGGTTGTCAAAATGATCTTGCCAGGACGCAACCCTAAACCCGGAAATATTGCTTCGCACCGCCGGTGTCGCCAGACCCTCGTTTGTCTGTGCCACTCCCCTGCCGGTTCCGAGAACCAAGCCGCTTGCGGCGGCCCCCAGGAGCGCAGCCCTGCGCGTGACTGACATGTCGTTCGCTCGTTTCATCATGAAAACCTCAAATTTTATCTGTTTGGACTATTCTCGGACCTCCACCCACTAGAGCTTCAACAGGCTGCCACTCACAAAGCCGTGAGATCAGCTGTCCTTATGCTGTCAGAGAAACCTGCGGGTTGTGCGGAGGTAGCCTCGGTAAGCTTCCCCGTAGCGATCAATCAACCAGCGCTCTTCAGCGAAGGGCGCGAGTGCCAATGCAGTAACGCCGGTGATAATCACTGGCCACGCGAGGATCGAGGCGGAGAGCAGTCCGATCCCGATGAGGATCGCCATGTCAGCCACATACTGAGGATTGCGGGAGAACCGGTAAAGGCCACGGGTCCGCAGAACGCCTTCATCACCACTCGTCGCCGCCATCCCAAGTTGCATCACACCGGACCAGACAACGGCATTGCCCAGAACGATCAGACAAAGCCCTAGACCCCAACGTATGATCCATGGGAAGTCGAGCTCACCCCATTCTAGCAGAGCCAAAACGATGGCAGATCCGAAGCCGACGCACGTAAGTCCCCAGACGACAATCTTGTGGGCTCCTGTAGAGTGAATCGGCGGCCAGACTCGTCGCTCCGGTTGGAACATGGACCAGAGTATACCCGCGACCAGCAACAGATTGGCCGCACAACCCAGCACGAGAACCACGGTTTTGAGGTCACCCATGACCATACCTGTGTGCGTCCCGATGTTTGGTCGCTGAGCGTTCAAACTCCAGCGTTGAGTGGTCGATCCCGAATTCCTCGTCGAGGCGGGTCTTGATTGCCGTCTTGATGTTTTCGAGGTCATCCCAGCGGTCCTCGGCGATTACGACGTGGGTATCGAGCGCCGCACGATGCTCCTGCATCTGCCAGAAATGTGCGTGATGAACTTCCTCGACTCCGTCCACGTCCTCCACGGCCGCGATAACCTTGTCCGTGTCGATATCGGGCGGGCTTCCCAACATCAGGGTGCGGATCGGGCCACCGATCTCGCTGAAGGCGAGCCAGAGGATATAGGCGGCAATCCCGATGGTGATCGCCGGATCAACCCAGCGGACATCGTAGAGAAGGATGAGAACGCCACCGACGATCACGGCCACAGACGCCAGCGCATCGCTGAGGTTGTGGAGGAACAGCGCCCGGATGTTCACGCTGCCTTTCTGCATCGAATAGGTCAGCCACGCGGTGAGGGTATCGATGAACAGCGCCACACTGCCCAGGATGACCACGGTCCAACCCGCGACTTCGGGCGGATCAACAAACCGCATCGCGCCCTCATAGACCAGATAAAGGCCGATGATGATCAGCGAGGTATAATTGATAAGCGCGGCGACGATCTCGACCCTGCCATATCCGAAGGTCATTTTCGCATCGGCCGGGCGGCGCGCGATCTTGCGCGCGCCGAATGCGATGACGAGCGACGCCATGTCGGAGAAGTTGTGGATGGCATCCGCGATCAGCGCGAGGCTGCCGGATAGTATCCCGCCGACAATCTGCGCGACCGTCAGGAGGCCGTTTGCCCAGATGGCAATGGCAACCCGCCGGTCGCCTTCTTTAGGCTCCATATGGGCATGATCATGCGGCACGAGAAGCCTCCTCATGGCCGTGGTTTGGCCGGCTGAGCCCTGGAACGCTTGGCAAACGACCAGCGCGGATCGCCCTGACGCGGGCATTCATCCAATGGCGAATGAGGTGCCGATAGATCCAGTCGCGCAGGGGGCCAAACGCCTGACGATGGTGCTCATAAAACATGTCAGGATTATCGAATGTTCCAAAATCGCGGGCGATGCCGGTCTTCTGGATATATGTACTCTCCCCCGTCCATCCGACTGGCGGTGCGCTCAAGCAGTCGGTCCCGGCACCGTAGCCGCATAGGGACCGTGTCTCGGGAAACGACCGCTGCAGGGCCAACAGGAAGGGTGTGTCGAGGATGAAGCCCTCAAGATCGACCCATCCTGCCTCGGTCTCGACCTCGATCCATGAGTGGAGGATTTCTGCGGGTGCGATCGGATAGATCAGTTCAGGCACGACGCCCCGTTGCAACGCTTTGTGGATTGTGAAGCCGTGCAAGCGGCATCTTACGCCGACAGCGCGTAGAAGCGCCATCAGCAGCGTTCCCTTCGTGTTGCATTGTCCATACCTGTCGTCGAGTACTTCAGAGGCAGGAATGTCGTCGGCGCGGTTATAGCCAAAGTCGATCTCGTTTCGCACGAAGTCGTAGATTGCACCAATTCGATCATGCAACGGCAAGGTTCCCCACCCCCGGTCGGCGATCAGAGCGGCAAGTGAAGGATGCCTGAAATCCAAGAGTGGCGTCGACGAAAGCAGCGGGTCAACAGGGGTCATGAGCGTTTCCTAGAATCAACTATACAGAGATGATAGTTTCTACAGTCACTGTAGCTTCAACCTTTATCTTGTCGCGACGCGAGAGACTATTCTGGTTGGTGATTGTGAACTGCCTTGTGATGCTCGTCATGCGCGTCCCGCAGGATGCCTATGCCGCCCCACGCCGCGATGCCAGCCACCGCGACCCCGACAACGAGGTCGGGCCAGTTGCTGCCCAACCACCAAACGAGACCGCCCGCGATCAGGATGCCGCCGTTCGATGCGAAATCGTTGAGGCTGAAGGTGTTGGCGGCCCGGATGTTCACGTCCGGTTCCTTCAGTCGCCCGAGCAGCCAGATGCAGGCGAGGTTGACGACCGCAGCGATCAGCGACATTGCGATCATCAGAGTTCCGAGCGGTTCGGAACCGCCGACATAGCGCCGCCAAGCGTCAATCAGAATGCCAACCGCAAAGATCAGAAGCAATCCGCCGGATACGTTCGCGGCACCCCGCTTCCACTTCGACGACCGGGACAAGGCCAGTAGGCTGATGCCATAGACGAGGCTGTCGGATGTGTTGTCGAGACCATTGGCGATCAGGGCGCTGGAATCGCCGATAGCTCCCGTGGCGAAGAACCCCGCAGCGATTGCGAGATTGAGACCGAGAACAATCCAGAGCGTCTGGCGCTCTTTTTCATTCTTCCCGCTGAATTCGCTTTCGACCATCGAACTGGCAAACCTTCCGATTTCTAAGAAAGGGGGCAGAAACGCCCTCTTCGGATGCCGCTATCAAAAAGATATATAGAACCTCTAGCGACTGTAGATCCAAGAGAATTTATCTACGTCTCTCTCGGCACCGAAAGAATAATCGCGGCACCGATCAAACAGATAGACGTCCCTATGAAGTCCCATCTGTCAGGTCGCTGGCCCTCGACGAACCACATCCAGAGCATGGAGGCCCCGATGTAGATGCCGCCGTAGGCTGCGAAAGCGCGGCCCGCTGCGCTGGTTTCGACCTGCGCCAGCAACCAGCCGAAAAGCGCGAGCGCGAATATGCCGGGTGCGAGCCAGAGCGGTGATGCCCCAAGACGCCACCACGCCCAGATAGCGAAACACCCGCTGATCTCTGCGACAGCAGCTAGCGGATAGGCAATTGCGACGTTCAAGCCCCAATCTCGTCGTGCTCGGTCAGACATTCCGCATGGTCTCGAAGGACCTCCAGAACCTTGCACTCCGCAACGCTGTCACCGTCGCATTCGGCGACCATGCGTTTCAATTCCTTCTTAAGCGCTTGCAGACGCTTGATCCGCTGTTCGACTTGGTGGAGTTGCCGACGCGCGATCGAATCCGCCTCCGCGCAGGATTGGGACGGGTTGTCCGAGAGGTCCAGCAGCTCCCGGATGGAGTCGAGCGAAAATCCGAGCTGGCGTGAGTGCCGGATGAAAGCCAGCCGGTCGAGGTCCTTTTCAAAGTAACGGCGCTGGCCGCCTGCGGTCCTTCCGGCCTCGTTCATCAAACCGATTTCTTCGTAGTAGCGGATCGTCTGAACCTTGGTTCCGGTTCTCCGCGAGAGTGTTCCAATTGCCAGCATGTGCGATCCTTCAATCTACAAAGACTGTAGCTTACTGAAGAGACAACTCCATTGAAAAGACAAAGGTTTCACTTTGGCGTGACTTCGGACAACAAAAAGTAACTTTTCGCTTGAACCTCTATCTGCTGTAGCTTGTATCCCGCGCACAGACAAACTGAACAGGTGGGTAGCGCAAGCAATGAAGAAGGTCCGGATAGTTCTCTGGTCGGCAGTGGTTGTCGCTGCGGCGGTGTCAGCCACGCTTTGGATGACTGAACGCAATCAGGGACCGGTCGCCGCGCGTGTTGATCCTGAGGCCGAGAGTTTCACTGCGGATTTTGAGCTGACGGACCATACCGGTATGGTGCAGACCGACGAGGATTTCCGAGGGCGCTGGATGCTCGTCTTTTTCGGATTTGCGAACTGCCCCGACGTGTGTCCCATGGGGCTCGCAACCATCGCGCAGGTCATGGACGAGCTCGGCACCCAAAATTCCGCCGTCCAGCCCCTGTTCATCACGGTTGACCCGGAAAGGGATACGCCAAGTGCTCTGGCCAACTACGTTCCCCAGTTTGGTCAGGGGATCCTTGGGTTGAGCGGACCGCCGGACCAAATCGAACGCACTGCCGAGACCTTCAAGATCTACTACCAGAAGATCGAGGAAGCCTCGGCGCCCGACGGCTATACGATGGGGCATACGTCGTCCTTCCTTCTCTTCGATCCGGAAAGCGAATTTGTCCGCATCTACGAATACGACGAGGAACCCGGACTGATCGTTACTGATCTTCGCGAAAGGATCGGCGCGTGACAGCTAGCCCAGACGCAACGCCAAGCGCCGCGAGCCCGGTGGCTTTCCTCTTCGCGGCATGGTTCGTCGCCTTGTCCGCGTCGCTTGCCGTGCTCTTCATCGGAGAGGTTCTGGGGCAGACCCCCTGCAATCTGTGCTGGTTCCAGCGTGCCTTCATGTTTCCGCTCGCGATCATCCTCGGGGTGGCGGCGTGGCGCGCCGACCTCTCGATCTGGCGCTATGCCGCGCCGCTCGCGGTTCTGGGTGGTGCCGTCGCCCTTTACCATTCCCTGCTTTACGCAGGGATCGTGCCGGCGCCGATCGTCCCCTGCACGGCGTCCGGGCCATCCTGCACCGATGACGCGATGCTGATCCTTGGCCTGCCAATCCCTCTGCTCTCCCTGCTGACGTTCGGGGCAATCCTTGTCCTTCTCATTCAACTTCGACGGATATCAATATGAACCGAAAGACACTTCTGCTCGCGATACTCACTCTGGTACTGGCCGTTTTCGTGGCTGGTGTCTGGTTCGTATCGCGCCCCGATCCGACCCCGGTGGCGACAGCCGCTCCGCTGGAACAACAGGATCGTCTTGTTCGGTCCTATTCTCCCATACTCGGGCGTGAGGATGCGCCAGTGACCATCGTGGAGTTCTTCGACCCGGCCTGCGAGGCCTGCCGCGCCTTCCATCCCATCGTGAAGCAGATACTGACGCAATACCCCGACGATGTGCGCGTCGTCATGCGCTACACTCCGTTCCACGGCGAGGGGTCCGAGCTGGCAATCAAGGTGCTGGAAGCGGCCCGGTTGCAGGACGTTTTTGTTCCCGTGCTGGAAGCGCTGCTTGAAAATCAGCCCGCCTGGGCCTCTCACGGCGCTCCGGCAGCGGAGCGCATCATGGAGATCGCCGGAGCGGCGGGCTTGGACACAGAAGCCGCCGCAAATCAGATCATGTCACCCAGCATCGTCGGCGTCCTCAATCAGGACCGGGCCGACGTCGAAGCTGTCGGAATTCAGGGCACACCGACGTTCTTCGTCAACGGTAAGCCTTTGCCAGAGTTCAGTGCGGAGCAGCTCTTGTCGCTCGTCCAAGCCGAAGTCGAGGCTGCGGCAACAAACTAGAACGAACAGGAGACCCAACGTGTTCAAAACCTTCGCAAAGGCAATCCAGAGCCTGTCTGTCGCCCTTCTGATGGGCTTGCCAATGGCATCCTCAGCGCAGCAGTTGTCAGAGAACGCATCGATTGTGGTCGAGAGCCCCTGGGCGCGCGCGAGCCTTGGAATGTCGCGGCCCGGCGGGGCCTATCTGACCGTTCGGAACGAGGGCAGCGATCCGATCTCCCTTATCGGTCTTCGCGCGGAGATCTCCGGCATGGCTTCGATCCACGAAACCAGAACCAATTCTGACGGCGTCAGCAGCATGGCTCCGGCGGACGATATCGTGATCCCGCCCGGGGGTATGTTCGCCCTTGAACCCGGCGGATATCACGCCATGCTCATGCAACTGCAATCTCCGCTCGTCGAGGGGGAGACCTTTCCGCTGACCCTGCTCTTTTCCGATGGAACAGAGCTTGAAATCACCGTCCCGGTCCTTGGCATCGGCGCACGCGGCCCCGAAGGCTGATCCGGCTGATGATGAGGGTGGCCAAAATCGCAGCGATCGGGGCGGCGGCGGTCTTTGCCGCCCTGTTTGTCGGCTGGTGGCAGGTGGATGGGCCTGGCGCTGACGCCGCGCCGGGCAAGCGGTCTCTACCGCTGACTGCTATGGAATTCAGCCTGACGGATCAGGATGGTCGGGATGTCGGCCCGGAAACCCTCATCGGCGAGCCGAGTCTGGTCTTCTTCGGATTCACCTATTGCCCCGACGTTTGCCCGACGACCCTCTCGGACATTTCCGGATGGCTCGACGAGATTGGGCCGGACGCCGAAGACCTGAATACCGTTTTCATCACCGTAGATCCGGACCGCGACACGGTCGAGACCATGGCCGAGTATGTCTCGTATTTCCATCCGCAGATTCAGGGATGGACGGGCCCGCCCAACCAGATCGCCGCCATCGCCGACTGTTTCCGTGTCACCTATGAGAAGGTTGAGGGGGAAAACGGCGAATATACGATGAACCACACGGCGGGTGTTTTCTTGTTCGATGCAACAGGTCGCTTCGTCACCACCATCGACTATCACGAACCACGCGAATTCGCCGTGCCGAAGATAAGGCGCGCGATGCAGAACAGAACCGAGAGGGCAGAATCTTGAAACTGAGACATATCGTTCTGGGAACGACAATGGCCGCGGCAGCGGTCAGCACGATAGCGAGCCGGGCTTTGATCCTGGAGGCGCCGCCCGAGTACATCTTTTCCGAGGCTCCGGAAGCCTTGGACAGTCCACCCGAACCTCTCGATGGACCAGGCGTCAACGCATCTGGCGAGACGATGCCGAATATGCTTCCGGCCGCTTTTCAGCCGCCTGAGTTTCCCGCACTGGAACGGGCCGAGCCAGATAATCTGATGGCGCTTGTTCAGGCCCTCGCCACGCCGCCTTGGGAGGCGACGGTCGAGGCGGGTGACACATTGGACGTGCTTCTCTCTCTCGCGGACATGGATGCGCAAACACGGACCGAAGTCGCACTGGCACTGACGGTTGAATACGACCTGCGCCGCCTTCGACCGGGCCATCGTCTCAGCGTCGACTTTCGCCCGGACGGCACGCCATCCGTTGTGACGTTGGCTGTCGTTGACGGTGTGCGGATCGAAGTCACCCTGGACGACACCATTGCGAGTCGGACGGTAACGCCGAGCGCGTTGACAGTCGAGCGTGCGAGCCAGCTGCTGGTAAACGGGTCGATCTACGCTTCGCTGGATCGAGCAGGCGTCCCGGCCCGTTTTGCCGTCGATCTCGCACAAATCCTCGGGGAAACGGTCGACTTTCGCAGGGATCTTCAAGGCGGAGAGACCCTGAATATTCTTTGGGGTCAGACCGTCCTTCGCGATGGTTCAGAGGTCGGTCAACCGTCAATCTCCTATGCGGCCCTCGATCTGGCCGACGACCGCTTCGAAATCCTCTGGTCAGCCGAAGACAGCGGGCGGGCAACGGTCTATTTGAATGATGAAATCCTGCGGACGGTCGCGCCGCCGGTGGAAGGCGCACGACTGTCGTCGGTCTTCGGGCAGCGCAAGCATCCGATCTACGGCAATCTGCGGATGCACACAGGTGTCGATTATGCCGCCGCTGCGGGGACACCGATTGCAGCGACCGCACCCGGACGGGTCTCCTTCATCGGATGGCGGAGCGGGTATGGCCGGGTGGTCGAGATCGCGCACGGGTCAGACACAATGACCCGCTATGCGCACCTCAGCGCTGTGCCGGAGGGTCTGGCCGTCGGAAACCGCGTGGTCGCGGGCGAAACGATTGGCCAGGTCGGTGAGACAGGCACGGCGACAGCTCCGAACCTTCACTACGAAGTGCGCGTGGACGGCCGACCTATCGATCCGCTCGGGGAGGAATTGCTCGCCTCTGTGGAAAATTTCGACACTGCGGACGCCACTGAAATCCTTGAAGCGACGCGCACACGGTTCGTGACCGTTCTTCGCGAAGACACATGACTAATTTGACAGGAATTACGATGAAAAACAGGTTTCAAACCTTGGCGGCTGCGACCCTCATGATTGTTGCCGCGACGGCCGTGACCGCCCAGACCGCTATCCACGTCGGAAAGACGCGCGGCTGCGGTTGTTGCCTTGCCTGGATGGAAAAGCTGTCCGAGGCCGATTTTGCCCCTGAAGGTGAGAATATGGGCGGGGCGTTGATCCGTCTGAAGATGGATCGCGGTATTCCCGTCGATATGTTCTCCTGTCACACGGCGACCGTCGAAGGCTACACCATCGAGGGTCACGTTCCGCCAGCCGATATTACTCGACTGCTTGAAGAACGTCCCGATGCCATAGGCCTGGCCGTGCCCGGCATGCCCATCGGCTCGCCCGGCATGGATTTCGGCGACGCTGCCGAAGCCTACGATGTCTTTCTGGTGAAATCCGACGGCTCCACTGAGATCTTTTCGTCCTATCCGGCGAGTTAAAGTGGAGCAAATCACAACACTCTCACCAGTCGCACTGGGCTTTCTAGGCAGCCTGGCCGCCGGTCTCATGACCGCCGTCGGGGCGACGCCCGTGCTTCTCGGCAAGACCCCTTCACGCAAATGGCGCGATATTTCGCTCGGCTTTGCCGCCGGGGTCATGCTTGCCGCGTCTTTCTTTTCTCTCATTATACCGGCACTCGACGCAGCGGAGGGCCGATACGGGGATGGCGCGATACCGGCGCTGATCGTCTGTGCTGCGATCCTGATGGGCATGGGCGCGGTCGCCATGATGAACGAAATGATCCCGCATGAGCATTTCAGCAGCGGGCGCGAAGGCCCGGAGGCGGTCTCGCTGCGCCGTGTCTGGCTCTTCATCATCGCCATCACGATCCACAATGCGCCGGAGGGTTTGGCCGTCGGCGTTGCGTTCGGAGCTGATGGTTTTACAGGCGGATTTCCCGTCGCTCTCGGGATCGGATTGCAGAATGCGCCTGAAGGGCTGGCTGTTGCAGTCGCCCTACTGGGCGAGCGATACTCGGCGGGCCGCGCCTTTGGCATTGCGGCACTGACCGGTCTGGTCGAACCCGTCACAGGTTTTCTCGGTGCCGCGGTGATCGTCGTGGCGCAGCCTCTCCTGCCCTGGGGTCTGGCTTTTGCGGCGGGTGCGATGCTTTACGTCATCAGTCACGAGATCATCCCGGAAACCCATCGCAGCGGCCACCAGAAGCAGGCGACGACCGGGCTCGCGATCGGGCTCGTCGTCATGCTGTTCCTCGATGTCTGGTTGGGGTGATCCATGGCAACTCGTTCCATCGGCATTTGTACAGCTGTCGCGGCGCTCGCCGCCGATCAGGCATCGAAGGCGTTCGTGCTTGCGAACGCAGAAGCGCTCGCCACCGGCGTCGCTGTATTCCCCGGCTTTAACCTGATCTTCCACCGCAACTACGGCGTGACCTTTGGGTTCTTTCAAAATGTGCCGTGGTGGGTCCTTGCATTGGTCGCCACCGCCGTCGTTCTGTTCCTCGTCGTTTCACTGATCCGGGCAACGCAGGCAGCCGAGGCGGTTGCCTACGGCATGGTGATCGGCGGCGCTCTTGGGAATATCGTGGACCGTCTTCGCTTTGGAGGGGTGACCGATTTTCTGGATTTCTATCTCGGAACGGCGCATTGGCCAGCGTTCAACCTTGCGGATGTCTTCGTGGTCTGCGGCGTCGGGATTTTGCTGATCTTCTCGGGGCGCGAAAAGGTCGCTGCGTCCGAAACCTCAAGATAGATCTCGGTGATTTCAATCGGCATCACTGTTCTCCGCATTTCCGGAATGTCAGGTATCATCCTCACATTCTGTGCATTCGGCCTCGGCGCTTTGGCGGTTCTCGCTCTGCCACCATTCTCGATGCCGGTGCTTTTGCCCGTCGCGTTTGGCGCGCTGTATCTCCTCACGGTCGGAGAGAGCCGCATGCGGGCCGGACTTGCCGGATGGGCGTTCGGCGTTGGCTACTTCCTGTTCGGATTGTCCTGGATCGCGGAGAGCTTTTTCGTCGACCCGGAGCGGCTCGCCTGGATGGCCGTTCCTGCGGTGGCTGGACTGGCCGCCGGCCTTGCGCTGTTCCCAGCGGCGGCAATGGCAGCGTTCGCATGGAGCAGGACGAAAGGTGTCTCCGGCGCATTGATCTTCGCGGTCTGCTGGTCGGTTTCGGAATGGCTGCGCGGCACCATGCTGACAGGCTTCCCCTGGAACCTTATTGCCTACACGTGGGCCGACTACGATATTCCACGCCAAATGGCCGCATGGGTTGGCAGCTACGGACTTGGCCTCCTCACAGTTCTGCTGTCGGTCCTGCCCGTAACGCTCCTCATGCGGAATCGTCGGCAAAATGCGTTCGCCGCATTTGTTTTCATGTCGGTGGTGGGGGGTGCCGGAACCCTCGGTACGGTTCGCCTTATGGCCACCACACCGCCAGCAGACACAACCGTCAGGACCGTTCAGGGAAACATTCTTCAGACGGAGAAATGGGACCCCGCGTTCCGCGACCGGAACATATCCCGCTATCTGGACCTGTCCGCGCAGTCTGGCAGCTTCGACGTCCTTCTCTGGCCTGAAAGTGCATTTCCCGGTTATCTTGATGAGAATCCTGAAATGTTGGATCAAATTGCCGAACGTCTGCCTGAGGGCCGTGTTCTTCTGACCGGTGCGCAGACGCGCGAGTCGGCCGGCACTGGCACACGCTATAGAAATTCGATCCTCGCGGTCGATCAGACCGGACGGATCGTCACGAGATACGCCAAGCATCATCTCGTGCCGTTCGGGGAATACGTTCCCCTGCGGGGTTTTCTTCCGCTCCAGCGACTGACAATTGGGCTTGGGGACTTCACTCCCGGTCCCGGCCCTCAGACCGTTGAGCTACCCGGTTTATCTCCGGTCGGCCTTTCGATCTGCTACGAGGCGATTTTTCCGGGACGTGTCGTAGACGCCGCTTCGCGTCCGGACTGGATATTCAACGCCACCAATGACGCTTGGTTCGGTGCGTCTCTCGGTCCCCGGCAACATCTGGCCTCTGCCAGGATGCGCGCGGTCGAAGAGGGGCTGCCGATGGTTCGCGCGGCCAACACGGGCATTTCAGCAGTTATCGATGGGTACGGCCGCATCGTCGCCCGCCTTGGGCTGGATGAGACCGGCTTCTTGGACGCCCGCTTGCCAGCTGCGCTCCCGGCCACGTCATTCGCGAAATACGGGCAGATGATGTTCCTGCTCGTTTTGGCAGCGTGCATCGCGGGTGCCATTGGGTTGACTATTGGAAAGGAAAAGGCACCGTGATCGTGATCTTCGGAGCATTGGCCGGCGCCGCATGGGGCGGATATCTCGCCAAGAAGCGTGGCGGCAACAGGCTGGACATCGCCCAGTACGCGGCAAGTTCCGCGATCGCATTCGGACTCCTGGCGTTGTTCGCCTCGATCGTTCTTGCACGGGTTCTATGAACCGCCGTCCAAGGCCGGATAGGCGCTAGGCGAATATGTCGATTGGCGTCCCGTCCCGCACCATCGCGTAGATATCCTCAATTTCGCGGTCCGACACCGCGATGCAACCCGCCGTCCAGTCTGGCTTGATCGCGTCGATCCCGGGTCGTGGCCCGCCATGGATGAAAATGTCGCCGCCTGGCTCACGTCCCTGTGCAGCGGCGAAGGCGATATCGGCCTCGTTCGGATAAGAGATTCCGATGGAGAGATGGAACAGACTGTCGGGATTGCGTCGGTCGACGGTATAAGCCCCTTCGGGCGTTTTCCCGTCACCCTCGAACCGCTTGGGCCCCTCGGGCGCGAAACCGAGGTCTATCCTGTAGGCTTTCAGGACCGAGGTATTGTCGAACAGGAACAGGTTCCGGTCACCTTTGAACATCTGCAACCGGGTGACCTCGGGCCCCTCGTAGGTTCGGAATTTGCTGGCGCACCCTGCAAGGCCAAGTGCAAGTCCGCCCAAGAGTGCCGTTCGTCGTGTCGTTTTCATCATGTCGTCCGCTCGATCTTTTTACCTGTCCACTCATATCGGTATCGGTATGCCTGATCAATCAATGGCCGTGGGCTAGGGCTCCCTGCGCCATCTTCTCTCCCACTTGCTCTCCCCCGGACCCGTCCGGCCGGTCCTTCTTGGCCCGGAGCAGCCTGAGCGCGTTAGCGACTACCAGTAGCGAAACGCCGACATCCGCAGCGATGGCACCCCACATTGTTGCCATGCCGAACGCTGTCAGCCCGACGAACAGCGCCTTCGTCGCAAGCGCAATTGCGATGTTCTGATGGATGACGTTCATGGTGCGGCGCGAATGCCCGATCAGCCATGGCACCTTGGCGATGTCGTCCGTCATCAGCGCGATATCGGCGGTCTCAATGGCGGCATCCGATCCGACCGCACCCATGGCGATGGCGAAATGCGCCCGCGCCATGGCAGGTGCATCGTTCACACCGTCGCCAATCATTGCCACGACATCATAGTTGGCAACGAGTTCCTCGATTGCCGTCACTTTGTCTTCGGGCAGCAGTTCCGCGCGCACCTCGTCAATGCCGACTTCCGCCGCCACGGCGCGCGCCGTGCGTTCATTGTCGCCGGTCAGCATGATGATCTTTTTTACGCCCTGGGCATGCAGGCGTGCCACGACCACCTTCGCATCCGGGCGGATGCGGTCGCGCAGTTCGATCAGGCCCAGCAGGCGGTCCGCGGAGCCTACGGCAACGAGTGTGCTGCCAGCCCCTTCGATCCGTTCCAGCAGGTCGCGGGGGATCGCTTCGCCAAGCCCCTTCTCGGTCGCAAATCGATCCGAGCCGAGCCAGACGGGCTGACCCTCCCAGGTTCCCTCGACACCGCGGCCCGGCACCGTTTTGGTGTCGGTAGCCGCCGACTGCTTCAACCCGTCGCGTTCGCCGCGCGCCAGGATGGCCCGCGCCAGAGGATGCGAAGAGCGGGCTTCCAACGCGACAGCGGCGCTCAGAAGGTCGCGTTCGACCGTGCCGCCTAAAGGATGCAGGCCCGCGACCTCCGGTTCTCCCATGGTGATCGTCCCGGTCTTGTCCATTGCCAGAGCTGTCAGGCGTGACGGAGCCTCCACATAGGCACCGCCCTTGATCAGCACGCCATTGCGTGCCGAGGCCGCGAGCGAAGCGACGATGGAGACCGGCGTAGAAATCACGAGCGCACAGGGGCAAGCGATTACCAGAAGAACCAGCGCATTGTAGAACCAGTAATTCCATGCCCCCGCGAACAGCAGCGGCGGAACGACGGCGATTAGAATCGCCAGCGCCATCACGATGGGCGTGTAGATGCGGGCGAATTTCGTGACCCATTGCTCCACCTCGGCCCGGCGCGAATGCGCATCGCCTACCATGCGGATGATTTTCGATAGCACGGTATCGCCTGCGGCCTTGGTGGCCCTGACCGTCAGCGTGCCATCACCGTTGATCGTCCCTGCATAGACTTCGTCGCCAGTTTCCTTGGCGACCAGTGCGCTTTCCCCTGTAATCGGAGCCTGATCGACATCGCCGCGACCCTCGGTCACCTCTCCGTCGAGCGGGATGCGGTCTCCGCCGCGCACTACGAAGCGGTCACCGATCGCAACCTGAGCCGCAGGAACATCGGTCTCCGATCCGTCGGCGCGAATGACGCGCGCCGTGGGTGGTGCCAGGTCCAACAGGGCCGAGACCGCGTTGCGCGCACGCCCCACGCTCCAGGATTCGAGAGCGAGGGACAGAGCAAAGAAGAATGCGACCGTCGCCGCCTCGAAAAACTCGCCCAGCCCGATCGCACCGGCTACGGCAACGATCATCAGGAGGTTCATGTCAGGCGACAATCTACGCGCGGCGGACCATGCTTTGGGGGCGACCAGCCAGGCTCCGAACACCACCGCCAGCATGAACAGCCCCATCTCGACCAGAGGCATAGACGTCTCGCCATGACCGGAGAAGAGCCGCAGCGCGCCGCCCGCCCCCGTCTCGACGATGTGGTAAAGGAACCCCGCGGCCCAGAAGCCGCCGCTGAGTCCGGTGAAGAGGCGTTGACGTGCGAAATGCGCCGCCTGATCCGCTTCGGCGCTTTCGGCATCCCACATCTTCGCGCTCATACCGGTCGAGCCGACGATCTTGATGATCTTATCGTCGCTGAGCGGTTTGGCGCTTTTGAGGATGGTCATGCGCCCGTTGATCACATCGAAGGCCAGATGCTCGCTGCCGCCGACTTCCGGCCCGACGACCTTGTTCAGGATCGCGACCTCTTCCGCACAATCCAGCCCGTTAACGCGAAAACTGCGTCCGGAGGATGGTGGAGGTGCTGCCACCTGCGCGGTGTCTTCGGCCGTCTGGCCACAGCAAGCCTTTGTGTCTTTGCGATCATCCTGATGACCGTGCGGATGCGTGTCTGGACCGTCGTGGGACATGGGAAACCTCTGAGAATAAGCGTTGAGCCAAAGATAGGAGCTTCAGTTGCTAGAGGTTCAAGAAGTTTCTTGGGATGTTCTGTGATTAAGGCCATCACAATCAGCACTGTACCTCCTCTGAACTGTTCGGGCGCGACAGCGAGGCGATTGGACTTGACCTTCCATCTACGGGAAGCACTATTTGCGGTCCCAGTGTAGTTTTTGAAATGCTGGGAAATGGATCAGATAGTAGGCAAGGATGCGTCAGAGCGGTCGTCGGATCATGCCGTGGATCCGGTGTGCGGCATGTCCGTCACAATTTCTCCGGACGCACGCCGTGCAGATTATGACGGTGAAATTTTCTATTTCTGCTCCGACAAGTGCCATACCAAGTTCAAGGCTGATCCAGTTTACTACGCCTCTGGCAAGGCATCGGATCGTCGCATGACGTCACAAGCAGGCGCGCAGTATACATGCCCGATGCACCCTGATATCGTACGTGATGAACCCGGATCTTGCCCGATCTGTGGCATGGCGCTGGAACCGATGTTACCGTCGGATGAACCCAGTCAGGAACTGACCGACTTCACCCGCCGCATGTGGATCAGTGCCGCCGCGGCCGTTCCCCTGGTCATCCTAACCATGGGGGAGTTGGTCGGTCTGCCCGTCCGAGACTGGATCGGGCATCAACTGGCGACCTATGTCGAGTTCGCGTTGGCGACACCAATCGTCCTATGGGCGGCGAAACCCTTCTTCGAGCGGGGATGGGCGTCGATCATGAACCGCTCGCCCAACATGTGGACACTGATCGCCATCGGTGTCGGTGCGGCCTACATCTATTCGCTGGTGGCTACGTTCCTTCCGGGCGTGTTTCCGGAGGTCTACCGGATGGGCGCGGGCGTCGGCACCTACTTTGAGGCCGCCGTTGTCATCATCACCCTGATTTTTGTCGGGCAGGTTCTGGAGCTGAGGGCGCGGGAACGGACCGGCGATGCCATTCGGGCACTACTCGACCTGGCCCCGAAAACCGCGCGACGTATCCTGCCCGACGGCACAGAGTATGACGCGCCGCTGGAAAACATCGTTGAGGGGGATCGTCTGCGGGTCCGCCCAGGCGACGCGATCCCCGTCGACGCCACGGTCATGGACGGTACGTCGTCCATCGACGAGAGCATGATCACCGGCGAACCCCTGCCGGTCGAAAAAGGTCCCGGCGATACCGTCACCGGCGGCACGATCAACAAGAACGGATCCCTTGTCATCGAGGCCGCGCGCGTGGGTGCCGACACGATGCTGAGCCAGATCGTCGAGATGGTTTCGAACGCGCGTAGGTCCCGCGCGCCGATTCAGGGTCTTGCCGACAAGGTCTCATCCTACTTCGTGCCGACCGTTGTCCTGATCGCGCTGCTCGCATTCGTCGCGTGGCTGAGCTTCGGACCCGAACCTGCTCTGGTCTTTGCCATTGCCTCGGCGGTGTCGGTGCTGATCATCGCCTGCCCCTGTGCTCTGGGTCTGGCGACACCGATTTCGATCACGACGGCCGCGGGGCGCGGTGCACAGGCGGGTGTGCTGATCAAGGACGCCGAAGCTCTGGAACGCATGGCCAAGGTCGATACGCTGATCGTGGACAAGACGGGTACCCTGACCGAGGGGAAGCCGAAGCTGACCGATGTGGCCGCTCTGGGCGACGAAAGCGAGGAAACCATTCTAACCCTAGCTGCCGCCCTGGAAAAAGGCTCGGAGCACCCGTTGGCGGAGGCCATCGTGGAGGGTGCGAAGGAGAAGGGTATTAAGGTCGGCAATGCCGAAAACTTCGAGGCGGTGACCGGAAAAGGCGTGCGCGGAACTGTCTTGGGGCGGGCTGTCGCACTTGGAAATACCGCAATGATGCGCGACATGTCTCTCGACACATCTGCGGCGGAGGAAGCGGCAGATGTTCTACGGGCCGAGGGTAAGACCGCCATGTTCGTAGCCATTGAAGGTAAGCTGTCCGGCATCGTCGCAGTGGCCGACCCGATCAAGGAGTCGACTGCCGAAGCCATCAAGGTGCTGCACGAGGCAGGTCTGCGGATCATCATGGCGACAGGTGACAACGAACGCACCGCCAGGGCCGTGGCGCAGCGGCTTGGAATCGACGAGGTTCGGGCCGGCGTTCTGCCGGAAGATAAGAAGGCGCTGGTGGACGAGCTGCACGCCGAAGGCAGAAAGGTCGCGATGGCGGGTGATGGTGTCAACGACGCGCCAGCCCTGGCCGCAGCGGACGTCGGCCTTGCCATGGGTACGGGCGCGGACGTGGCGGTTGAAAGTGCGGGCATCACGCTGTTGCGCGGGGATCTGAACGGCATCGTCAAGGCGCGGACACTGGCGGTGGCGACGATCCGCAACATTCGCCAGAACCTGTTCTGGGCGTTTGCCTATAACACGCTCGGTGTTCCAATCGCGGCAGGGGTCCTCTACCCGGTCTTCGGCCTATTAATGTCACCAATGATCGCCGCAGCCGCGATGAGCCTTTCTTCAGTCTCGGTCATCGCAAACGCTCTCAGGCTGAGGCGATTGAAGCTTTAGCGGGTCCGCGATTTGAACGTGAAGTCGGTCAATTATCCATTTCAGCAAAACGTGTATTGCTGGTCTGTCAGAAATCCAACATAGCTGACCGATGATACTCAAAACGCGCCTTTTTCTGCTTACTCTTTTGATTGGCGTTGTTCTGGCGCAAATCGGCCATGCGTCCATTTCAAGCGTGGATTCAGGGTCTTCGATGGTCATGCAAAGCGATTGCTGTCCAGATGACTGCCCGGACATGCCGGAATGCGATGCTGCTTGCATTTCGACGATGCAATGTCGGGTAGCCCCGATTGTGCTGGGGCTGGAACGAGCAACTCTAGCGAGCTTGCGGGGCCCCGGAAGCGCAGAGTTCTCACGGGCCGAGGCGGCAGCCCACCGACAACATGCGGACATTGGGCTTCAAAGACCGCCCAAGGCATGACGGGTCAGGTGCCTTTCGCACCAAAATCCACGCGCCGATGTAACGTATAGACTCAGGGTCGATACGATGGCTGGCGTTCCTGTTGCCCGTCAAAATAGGCGTATCATGCTCCGCTATATCCCCACCTTTCTTGCGACCCTCGTGGTCGCGACCCAGCTCTCCGTGCCGATGGCACAGGCGGCTGCATCTGATTACAACCTCGTTCTCATCGAAACGACCTATCCCTTCGGAGACGGCGCGGTTCTGGAGCTTCGTCTGATTGATACCCGGACCAATGCGCCCGTCGAAGGCGCCGTCATCTTTGCTACAAGGCTGGATATGGAGCCGGACGGCATGGAGACGATGACTTCGACAGTCGTGGCGCTGCCTGGCAAAGAGCCGGGTCTATATCGTTTTTCCGCCGATCTGACGATGGACGGAAACTGGCGGTTTTCCGTTGCGGCCAAGGTGCAGGGCGAACCTGAAACTGTTCAGGCGCAAATCGTGCTCGAGGTGCTGCCATGAGCGTCTTTGGCAAATTAGTGCTTATCGGCGTGGTTGGCGGCGCGGCTGGATGGGCGGGCCTCGCGGCAGGCGTCAAGGGTTGGACGCCTGCTATGCTGGCAAATGTGGCGCAGACGAAATTCACCGCGCTGATGGGACGGCAAGCTGAAGCAATGCCAGCCGCAACCCGAACGCCGACAGGCCCGGTCATCTACTACCGACACCCTGACGGTCTCGCCGAATGGTCCGCTACGCCGACCGAGACTGCCGATGGAAAGTCCTTTTTACCGGTCCTGGCGAGCGAAGACGTATCGTTTGATCCAGAGGCGATCACGCCCCTAGAGGCAGAGAGTGTCGAACGAACCCTACTCTACTACCGCCACCCGATGGGCCTGCCTGATACGTCGCCGGTGCCAAAGCTGGATTCCATGGGGATGGACTACCTGCCCGTCTATGCCGACGAGGCAAGCGATGCCGGATCAGTGACCGTATCTCCCGGCAAGCTGCAACGCACGGGCGTGCGTACGTCAATTGCGGTGTTTGATCCCATGGCAACAACGGTGCGTGCGCCGGGGATCGTCGCGCTGGACGACCGTCGAGTCAGCGTCATTTCATTGCGTGCGGATGCGTTCATCGAAGAAGTTGAGGATGTAACGACCGGATCAATCGTTGAAGCAGGCGAACCGCTGGCGATGCTCTATTCTCCGGATATCGTCTCGGCGGCCGCACAGTATGTTTCGGACCTGCGAAGTGGTGAAGGGCGCGTGGAAGGCAGCCGTCAAAGGCTGGCAAACCTGGGTGTTCCCGTGTCAGTGATCGACAAGATCGCGGCGGAAAGGCGTACGCCGGTGCAAATCAGCCTGATGGCACCGCGGTCGGGCGTGGTTCTGGAACGAATGGCCGTCGAAGGCATGATGTCCGAGGCTGGAGAAACGCTGTTTCGTATTGCCGATACATCGGTTGTCTGGGTCATCGCGGACGTGCCGGAATCTGCGCTCGCGGGTCTTTCGGATGGAAACGCTGCGACGATCACCTTTCCAGGCCTGCCGGGCGAGACCTTCAGCGGCGTTATCGACAAGATCTACCCTGAGGTCGATATGCAGACCCGGACGGCACGCGTCCGCGTCGACCTGTCCAACCCTGAGGGTCGCTTGCTTGTCAACATGTTCGCTGATGTGGCTTTGGCGACGGGCGACGGTGCGCCCGTGGTGCAGGTGCCGGAAACGGCGGTGATCGACACCGGCGACCGTCAGGTGGTGATCAGAGATCTGGGGGAGGGGAAATTCGCTCCGCAGGATGTGGTGCTGGGGCGGCAGGCAGCTGGGATGGTGGAAATCCTTGAAGGCATTGTGGAGGGCGACCGCATTGTCACCACCTCTACCTTTTTGATCGACGCGGAAAGCAACCTGAACGCAGCCCTGGCTGCGCTGACTGCCCCGGAGGCAGGCGAATGATCTCGCGTGTCATTGAATGGTCCGCCCGCAACCTTGTTCTCGTGTTCTTCGCCACGGCCCTGATCATCGCCGCAGGGGTCTGGTCACTGCGCAACTTGCCGATCGACGCTATTCCCGATTTGTCAGACGTGCAGGTGATCGTGCTGACCGATTATCCGGGCCAGGCTCCGCAGGTCGTCGAGGATCAGGTCACCTATCCGCTGACTTCGGCGATGCTTACGGTGCCGCGATCCCGCGTCGTGCGCGGGTTTTCGTTCTTCGGCATTTCCTTTGTCTACATTATCTTCGAGGACGGTGTGGACCCCTATTGGGCACGGTCCCGCGTTCTGGAATACCTCAACGCCGCCGCCGCTCGGCTGCCCGACGGCGTGACGCCCACGCTTGGGCCTGATGCGACCGGGGTTGGCTGGGTTTACCAATACGCGATCACCGGGGAAAATCTGTCGCTGGCGGAATTGCGGTCGTTGCAGGATTGGGTCGTCCGATATGGTGCAAGCCGCGCCGAGGGCGTGTCCGAAGTGGCCAGCGTCGGCGGCTTCGTCAAGCAATACTCGGTCACTCTGGATCCGGTGCGGATGCGGGCGCAGGGGATCACTCTGTCCGATATCGGCAAGGCGATCTCTGAAAGCAACATGGACACCGGCGGGCGCACGGTCGAACTGTCCGAGTTTGAATTCATGGTGCGCGGGCGGGGCTATCTGGCGGGAACCGAGGATATCGGCAACATCACCCTGCGCAGTATCGGCGGGGTGCCGATCAACCTGAAAGATGTCGCGCGGGTCGAAATCGTCCCCAATGAACGCCGCGGCATCGCCGAGTTGAACGGTGAGGGCGAGGTCGCCAGTGGCATCGTGCTGCAACGGGTGGGTGCCAATGCACTGGATGTGATCGAAAACGCCAAATCAGAACTGGGCGTGGTGGCTCAAAGCCTGCCTGACGGGGTCGACATCGTACCGGTCTATGACAGGTCCAACCTGATCCTGTCGGCGATCAAGACGCTGAAAACCACGCTTCTCGAAGAAAGTCTCGTCGTGGCCGGAGTCACGATCATTTTTCTGCTGCACGTCCGCTCTGCCCTTGTGGCTATTATCATGCTGCCGGTGGGTCTGCTGATGGCGTTCACCGCAATGAAATTTCTCGGGATCGGTGCCAACATCATGAGCCTTGGCGGCATTGCGATTGCCATCGGCGCGATGATCGACGCCGCCATCGTGATGATCGAGAACGCGCACAAGCATCTGGAACGTGCCGCCCCCGACAAGCCCCGCATCGAGGTGCTGATCGAAGCCGCAAGCGAGGTCGGCCCGGCGCTGTTCTTTAGTCTGCTGATCATTACCGTGTCTTTCCTGCCGATCTTTGCATTGGAAGGACAGGAGGGACGCATGTTCGGCCCCCTGGCCTATACCAAGACATTTTCGATGACGGCGGCTGCTTTCCTGTCGGTGACGCTGGTGCCTGCGCTGATGGTGGTCTTCGTGCGCGGCCGGATCATCCCTGAACACAGGAATCCGGTGAATCGCGCGCTGATCGCCGTCTACCGCCCGATCATCCGCGCGGTGCTGAAGGCCAAAAGCCTCACCATCATCGTGGCGCTGTTCGCCTTGATCGTTACGATCTGGCCCGCGCGGCAGCTGGGGTCGGAGTTCATGCCTGTCCTGAACGAGGGCACCTTGATGTATATGCCGACGACTTTGCCCGGCTTGTCTGTGACGAAGGCGGCAGAGTTGATGCAAACACAGGACCGCATCATCAAGACCTTCCCCGATGTGCTGTCGGTGTTCGGCAAGGCGGGACGTGCATTGACTGCCACAGACCCCGCGCCAACTGAAATGTTCGAAACCATCATCCAGCTACGACCCGAGGCAGAGTGGCGCCCCGGTGTCACCACCGAAAGCCTGCGGCAGGAAATGGACGCCGCGCTG
The DNA here is from genome assembly GCA_040220415.1 of Silicimonas sp. GTDB lineage: Bacteria > Pseudomonadota > Alphaproteobacteria > Rhodobacterales > Rhodobacteraceae > JAVJUV01. The sequence continues at coordinate 5,858 of JAVJUV010000002.1, read as the reverse complement.
CAATTTCCCGGCGTATCGAACGCCTGGACCATGCCGATCCGCGCCCGGATCGACATGCTATCCACCGGTATCCGCACGCCGGTGGGCATCAAGGTTTATGGCACGAGTCTGACCGAGATGGAAAAGGTCGCCCGCGAGGTCGAAGCCGTGGTACGCACGGTGCCCGGAACGACCAGCGCCTATGCCGAACGGGTGATCGGCGGCTATTACCTCGACATCACCCCGGACCGTACGGCGCTTGGCCGCTACGGCCTGTCGGTGCAGGATGTGCAAGAGGTGATCGGCATGGCCCTGGGAGCCAAGGCGATCACGCAGACCGTCGAGGGCCGCGAGCGCTACGACGTCGCTGTGCGTTATCCGGCGACCCTGAGGTCAGATCCGGAGGCCATCGGGCGTGAGGTTCAGGTTGCACTGCCGGACGGAGGCACCATTCCGCTGGGAGATGTGGCCACCATCGAACGCACCCGTGGCGCCACTTCGATCCGGACCGAAAACGGACAGCTTGCCGTCTATATCTTCGTCGATATCATCGGACGCGATCTAGGCGGCTACGTGGCGGAAGCTCAAGCGGCAGTCGCGACCTCCGTCACCCTGCCACCTGGCTATTCCCTGGGCTGGAGCGGCCAGTTCGAATATCTTGAACGTGCGAAACAGCGGCTGGCCACCGTTGTGCCGCTGACACTGGCGCTGATCTTCCTGCTGCTTTACCTAAACTTCCGCCGCCTGACGGAAACCTTGATCGTGATGCTGTCGCTGCCCTTCGCTTTGGTAGGTGGCATCTGGCTCATGTGGTTCATGGGCTTCAATATGTCAGTTGCGGTGGCCGTCGGGTTTATCGCGCTGGCCGGGGTGGCGGCTGAAACCGGGGTGATCATGTTGATCTATCTCGATCAGGCGTTGAATGAAGCGCGTGACCGCGCGGACGGTCGGGACCTGACCCGCGACGAACTTTACGCCGCGATCATGGTGGGTGCAGTAGATCGAGTGCGCCCCAAGATGATGACGGTTGTAGCGATCATGGCGGGCCTGATGCCGATCCTTTGGGCGCACGGCACAGGCTCTGAAATCATGCAGCGCATCGCCGTCCCGATGATCGGCGGGATGGTGTCGTCCACCTTACTGACCCTGATCGTGATTCCGGCGGTCTACGGTATCATCAAGGGCTGGAGCCTGAAGAAAACTGTCGCCGCGGATCATTGGCCTCTCGACCGGGCCGCAGAGCAGGTGTAGCGGAATTAAGGAAGAACGGGCACATTCAAATGGTCGCTGCAATTCATGGCGCCAGCGCAACTTCGACCACGCGGACTGTGGTGCTTCTGTCTGAAGCTCCTGTCGGTTGGGTCCAGGCCACAAATGCACCGGCTTCTCCGCGTGTCATTCGCGGAAAGCCGACCGATCCAGCACCCCGATTGACGTAGAGAGCCTGGGGCGCGGCGCATCCGGTACCACGGGATACATGGCACAGAACGATCGCCTCACCGCCACTCACATATTCCATCCAGAGTGCCAAAACGCTTCCATCCAGCATTTGCAGAACATCGACCCGACCCGAGGCCGCGCCGAGGTCGAGGCGGAGCGGTTCGTCGAAATGCATTCCTCCATCGTCCGAAAAGGCAATACGAACCCTCGGTTCGTCTGATGCTGCAGTAAACCAGATGACGGTTGCCTTGTCGCCGATCGCATCAATGGCTGGGCCATTTACGGGGCAGCCGGCAATTTCCCATCCGTCGTTGTGAACAGTGAGGGGTTGCGTCCATTCCCCTCCGATAGATCGGACAATCGAAATATCGCGGATTTCCTCGGCGGTTCGATCACGATAGACCGCCACGATATCGCCCGAGGCGGTCCGCGCTGCGGACGTCTGACAACAAGTACAAGCGCGCGCGTCCAACAGGCTTTCTGGCTTCATCGCTCCGTCAGAGTCGACCTGTCGCGCGCGCAGCTGCATCGCATTCTCGAAGCTTTCGCCTTCTGTCTGATTGTCATACTCCCGGCCATCCAGCCACAGCGCCGTCAACCCGCCAAACTGATCGGGAATTAACGAAACAAAACCGTGCTCGCGTTGAGATCTGTCATCGTGCGGAATAAGCGGTTCCGTCCAGCTTCTGCCCTCATCCATGGAAAAAGCGATATTGACGTCATACTGGTAGTCACCTTCCCCATTCAGTTTCAGCCATTGTGCCGCCAGTCCACCATCGGCCAGTACCGCTACCGATGGGAAATCGGCCCAGTTGATGTAAATCTTTGACGATTTATGAATTGTGCGAGCGTCCGACCACTCACTGCCATCGAGTATGGCCATGCGAACTTCCGCTTCGGCTCCGTTTTCTTCTGTCCAGCTCAATATGATCCGGCCATCCGGCAAGGTTGCAAGTGATGGTTCACGGGCACTGATGCCGACCGGTGCTGCACGGTCGGTCAATCTGAAGAGGGCGGTTTCCTCGGCATGAGTTGCAGGGAAAGAACTGAAAAATGCAGCAAGGATCAGGATCGATGCAGCGAGACACTTACTCATACAGAGAATTATCCCCACTAGTCGTGGCCATGTTGCGGCGAACCCATTGGTAGTTGATCGGGAACCAAATCCCACCCTTTTGTCCGTCGAAACGGCTCAGTTTATCCCGTTGGCACGCTGCAATACACGAATGTAAGCCACGATATCGAGAATATCTGATCGCGTCACGCCTTCAACCGCTGGCATGTTACCAAATTTCCAATGATGCGCCCGAACTCCATTTTGCGCCGCGAGGACAAACGCCATGTCGCCGTGGTGGCTCGGTTCATAGATTTTGTGAACAAGCGGTGGAGCGATGCCATCCTGGCCTTGCCCGTTCAGGCCGTGGCAGGCGGCACATACCGCATCATAAGCGCTTGCGCCGATTTGCTCCTGCTCTGTAAAACTGGAGGGCAAATTGACGGCTGCAAGTGCGCCTGCGGGAAGCGCCATGCTTTCGCCGGTTTGGGTGCCCGTTTGGGAGTCGGTCTGCTGCTTGAAATACCATCCCGCCGCAGCAACGGCGACCAGAGCAAAAAATATCGCTGCACATCTCATTCTATCAGACTCCTTCATGATGTTGCGATCGCCCCCTGTCTCTTCACAGACAAAGCCGGGTAACTCAGTGTAGCTTCCTCGAATTGGCTGACCTCTTCCAGCTTGGGGTTGTCTGCCTGAGCTTTCCCCGATCGCTGAATCGATCCAGTGAAAAAGGTCGTGATTTCCTGGTACCGGATCCGCGTGTCTTCCAGCGTCTGATAGTAACTGAAGAGCTCTTTCAGCGGTGCCGAGAAGTCCTTGTGTGCTGCCAGGACGGCCACCAACGCGCCGAGTGTAATGCGACCTTCGATGACAAAATATCCACCCAAAGAGTAGAACAGGAATGGCGTCAGCGCGGTCAGAAAATTGTTGAGGGCCTTGATGAAGAACTTCAGGCGGAAGATCTTCCTGCGCACGTGCTCAAGCTCTCTGAAGCTTGCACTCGCTGGGAGCAGCCCGGCAGGATTGACCTGACGTTCGCGCAATTGATCGCTCAGCTGCCTGCCAAGCTGTCGGACTTCCTTGATCCTGGTGCGCGAAAGCGCGTTGACCCGGCGCTGCAGCTTGGGCAGCAGCACGAGCTGAATTGGCAGTACGGTCAGTGCTGCGGCACCCAAGACAGGGTCCTGAACGAACATGAAAAACAGGATCGTCAAAAGCGTACCGCCTTGCAGGATTGGCAGCGTAAGGACATCTGCCGCAAAGCCACCTATGGGCTCGACTTCCTGCGCGAGAATAGGGACGATTTCGCTCTGGTTTTGGGAGTCTGGATCGCTGCGCCATTGCCGATAGACCAGCAGGCGGAAGCGCCGCAGAAAACGCTCGGCGACATACCCTTTGAAGACGTTAAGGCCATATTTGTTTAGCCCATTCAGGATAATAGCCAAAAGGTAGAGACCGCAAAGAAGCATGAGGAAAACGACCTGGTCGACGTCTCGTCCCAAAACGGCAACTGGGAAACGGCCAGAATCCAGAGCGTTGTTTACGATCTGTTTTGGCAGTTCCAAAGTCAGATAGAGTATAGGCATCGCGATGAGGCTAACCACGATCATCAACGCCTGCTGCCTTCTTGAATAGCGCAAGACGGTGCTGAAAAGACTTCCTTCGAGCCCTCGTATGGGCTCTGGGTGGATCGCAGGCGTGCTGCGGTACTTCCAAAGCTTCAGAATGCCGCGAATAGCAAGATATGAGCCAACGGTGATCAGCAGCGCGGGGGCCAAGACCAGTATGAGATGAATGAACGGGTGCACCCAGTCTGGCGTGACATCGTTGTAGTCGTACCCAAAGGCGGCAGCTATGTCGTGTACAAGCAGGTGATACCTATCCAAGAGTGACATTGAAAATGTCTAACCTTTGGATTTCGGCGCAAGGTGATCGTGCACGATGATGACGCCCCACATGCCCGCTTCCCGGTGGCCGGGGATCAAGCATACGAACTCCAAGTTGGTCATATCGGAGAACTCCCAGATCAACTCTGCATTTTGCCCACTAGGGATCGAAACTGAATTGGCGTTGTCATGTTGCATTTCGGGATGTTCGCGCATCCACTGCTGGTGTTCTGCAACCTCGTCAAAGGAGCCGAGAAAAAACTCGTGTTCCAGCCCGCCCAGATTGCTGACCAAAAAGCGGACAACTGAACCGCTCTCGATGTGGAGTGCGTCCGGCTCGAAAAGCATGTAGCCGCTTTCTGTCTCCCTGATGGACAATTCAATCGTCCTGTCGATTGAGGAGCCATCACCGGGCCTCCCGATCGGATCATGGCCAGGCACTTCGAATGCACGCGCGTGAGGCTGCTGGCCCTTGCCACTGGAAGCGCCCACTGAAAAAGCCGGAAGGACAAGCGCAAGGGCGATGGTGCAGGTTCTCAGGAAATTCGTCATGCTCGGCTACCTCCGTAGCGCTTGATTTTTTGTGATCTTCTTGCTTGCTCGGGCCAAGCCTCAAAGCGATGGGGCCGGAGTGTTTACCCCCGGCCCCATTGTTAGTAGTTACTTCATCTGCGTGACGGTCAGTTTACCCTTGACCCGGTCGGCAACGAACTCGATGTCCTGACCTTCCGCCATCTTGGCCACCATCGCCTCATCGGCGCGGAACACCATGGTCATTGCGGGCATATCCAGGTTGACGAGAGGGCCGTGGATAATTGTGACCTTGCCGGCTTTGGCGTCGATTTTCTTGATGGTCCCGCTCGTGTATTCCACGTCAGCCTGAGCCATCTGGTCACCGACTGCGACCTCACGGTGCATGCCGGATTCGTAGTGGCCAGGGATCAGGCACGCCGCTTCGAACGTACCAGAATTTGCGAAAGTCCACACAACCTCGCCCGAGGCGCCCGCATCGAGACGAATACGGTTCGGATCGTCATGTTCCATGTCCATCTTGGCCATTTCGATCTTATGCTCGGCATTACGCTCTACCGTGTCGAGGACGAATTCATGCTCCAGCTCACCCTTGTTGGTGATGTTGAAGCGGATGGTTTCGCCCTCCTTGATATCCATCGGCTCACTCTCGATCAGCATCTGGCCCTCATCGTTTTCGAGCAAAGTGACGTCGATTGTACGATCCACCTTGGCGGCGTCACCCGGCATGCCGACCATCATTGCGGCTGGCTTGGTCTCCCCATGTCCGCCGTCGTGTGTACCTGCAGCAAAGGCCGGTGCGGATAGCGCGATCGCGAAGCTTGTCGTCAAAAGAAGATTTCTCATTTTATTGTCCTGTAGGTTGGTTTGGTTGGAGATGACGAAGGGCCGCTCAGCCCTTCGAGGTTGGTTTCGGCGTGAGAATGGTCTTGGGGCTGTTGTTGGAGGCAAATTCGGGTAATTCG
>JAVJUV010000001.1:0-3568 GCA_040220415.1 Silicimonas sp. | reverse complement strand
TGAAAGACGCCTGAAGCTGTTGGGTGGCAGAGGGCATCGGGGCAAAAACATCGCGCGCGGAGCAGCTTCGGCCGCTCATACAAACAACCAAGGATCGCGACCGGACCTGCTCCGCGTCCCCTCCATCTCTCGCCCGAACCGCAGGACTCGTCCGCGCGGCACTTTCGCATGCGCCTTCTGACGCAGCGTCATCCCGTTTCCCTATCTCCCGCTGGACAAGGGGCTTTCACCGGCTATTCTCGGGCTCAAACTGGTTAGTACCACGAACTAAAAATGCGCTCCTGAAAGCGCGCGCAGGGAGACTTTCAATGTCCGACATCAAGCTCGACGATCGCATGCCCGTGCTGGTGGGCTGCGGCCAGCTCGTCCAGAAGGAAAAGGATGTCGAGAAGGCGAAGTCGCCAATGCATCTGATGGCGGATGCGGCGGAAGCCGCCGCCGCCGACACTGGCCTCGGCAAGAAGCTCTGGGTAGCCGTCGACAACGTCACGACCGTCCGCTTCATCACCGACAGCCCGGACTCGGCGCGTCTTCCCTTTGGGCGCTACCCGAACGCGGCGAAGACGCTCGCCAACATGCTCGGCGCGAACCCGGCAAAGACCTGCTACGGACCGACCGGCGGCAACACGCCCCAGATGCTCGTGAACCATACCGCCGAACTCATCGCCAATGGCGAGACGGATGTCGCGCTGGTCGCGGGGTCCGAATGCTTCGGCACCATGATGCGCGCGCTGGGGCAGGGGAAACAGCTCCCCTGGCACGACGAGAACCCGGGCGGCGAGCGCATCGACATCGGTTATGAAAAGGCGGGCGTCACCGAGGTCGAGAAGCGCCACAAGCTGCAATTCCCGGTCAACATCTACCCGATGTTCGAGAACGCGATCCGCGGGGCCGCCGGCCGCAGCGTGAAGGATCACCAGCTCGAGATCGGCAAGCTGATGGCGCCGTTCACGGAGATCGCCGCGAAGCATCCGCAGGCCTGGTTTCCTGTCGCGCGCACGCCGGAGGAGATCGCGACACCGACCGACGACAACCGCTACATAGGCTTTCCCTACACCAAGTACATGAACGCGATCATGCAGGTCGATCAGGCTGCCGCCGTCGTCATGATGTCGGTTGCGAAGGCGCGCGAGCTTGGCGTGCCGCAGGAGAAGTGGGTGTTCCTGCATGGTTGCGCCGACGCGAACGATCTCTGGTTCCCGACCGAACGCGTGAACTACCACTCCTCGCCCGCCATCCGCATGATGGGCAGGAAGGCCTTCGCCATGTCCGGCTGGAATATCGGCGAGATCGACTATTTCGACCTCTATTCGTGCTTCCCTTCAGCCGTGCAGATCGGCCGCCAGGAACTCGGCATTCCCTCCGGCGACCCGCGGGCGCTTACCGTCACCGGCGGCCTCCCTTACTTCGGCGGGGCGGGCAACAACTACGTCATGCACTCCATCGCCACCATGATGGACAAGCTCCGCGCCAGGCCGGGCTCGAAAGGGCTCTGCACCTCGAACGGCTGGTACGTGACCAAACACGGGCTTGGCCTCTACTCGACGACACCGCGCGAGGGCAAGTGGGAGCGCGAGAATCCTGCCGCCTACCAGGCCGAGATCGACGCCGAGAAGCACCCGAAGGTCGAGGAAAAGCCGAACGGCAAGGCGAAGATCGAAACCTATACGGTCGTTCACGGCCGGAACGGCCCGGAATTCGCGATCGTCTTTGGACGTCTTGCGGAGAACGACGCCCGCTTCGTTGCCCATACGCCGAACGATCCGGCGACCCTTGCGGATATGGTGGAGCGGGAACAGCTTGGACGCCAGGGAACGGTGGCTTCGGCCGCCGATGGCAGCGTTAACATCTTTACGCCCGAGTAGGCTGCAGGAACCGGATTCCCGTCACGGCGTTGTCATTTCCGCCTGCCGGAACGGGCAGGAGGCGTGCTATCCTCCGATTCCTCAAGGTTAACGAGAGCGTTAGGCATATATTGACGTTGAGCGTGCAGACTCCCTAGCGTGTATGGCTTGGGGTGTGAGTGCGAGGGTCATCCAACTCAATTCCGACTGTCGGAGGTTGTCTGTGAAAATCAATATCTCTGCGCGGCGGCTCATCGCCGGTGCGATCTCTCTCTTTATTCCCGCAGTCTTTGCCAGTCCGGCTTCGGCTTTCGTGAATGAAGTCCGCGGCGGTTTTTACGCGCATGACATGTTCGGACCGGCGCATGAGAGCGATGGTCTCGACCTGACGGGCGAAATCGTCTTCGACACGCCGTCCTTCCTCGCCTGGGCCTTCAACCCGCGTCCGCGCCTCGGCGGCACGCTCAACACCAATGGCGACACGAGCCTCGCCTACATCGATCCGTTCGGCTGGACGATCGATCTTGGCGAGTCGCCGTTCTTCATCGACGCGAGCCTCGGCGCGGCAATCCATGACGGCCGTATCCACGGCTCGCGGACGGGCCAGAACCAGTATGGCTGCAGGTGGAATTTCCACGAGACGCTCTCGCTCGGCTACCGTGTGGCGCCCAACCTTTCCATCCTGACGGGCATCGAACACATCTCGAATGCCGGTCTCTGCAGCGTGAACGACGGCCTCACCAATATCGGTATGCGCGTCGGCTACTCCTTCTAAAGCTCTGCGCTTCCCCGGCACGCCGGGGAAGCGTCACGTCCGTTACCAGAGCCAGGTTTCGGGATCGGGAACGGGCTTGCCTTCGCCCGCCAGCATGAACCCCTTGATGGCGCGGACCAGGAACCAGACCAGCGTTGCAAGCCCGAGCAACCAGCCGATCGCGATCACCATCGTGAGGACGCTGATGAATGCGAACAGGAGTCCGATCCAGAAGGTGCGAATCTGGAACGTGTAATGGGAGGTCGCGGCCGGGCCCGCCTCGCCGCGTTTCAGATAGGCGACGATCACCCCGGCAATGCCGGTCACGCCGACCACCAGGCTGATGAAATAAAGGATGTAGACGAGTTTGGGTCCGTCCATCTCGCCGCCGGGCGAGGGTTGCGGCGCAGGCGATGGCGTCTCGGTCATGGAAGCCTCCTCATCGGGAATCACCGTAACAAGGCTAGTGGCTGCCGCGCCGTCTGGCCATCTCGCCTTGCAATCTTGTCCCCGCTCGCCGACAAACGGGCATCCTGATACTGCAGCCTGGTAAGAGAGATATGCCCACAATCTATATGATCCGCCATGGCGAGGCCGCCGCCGGCTGGGACGCCGACACCGATCCCGGCCTCTCTGACAAGGGCCGCGCTCAGGCCGAGGCCGCCGCCGGAGAGATCGAAAAGCGGGTCGGGAAGAAACTCCCCATCCTTTCCTCTCCGCTACGCCGCTGCCGCGAGACGGCCATGCCGCTCTCGAGGGCATGGGACTGCGAGCCCGTCATCGAAACGCGCGTTGCCGAAATCCCGTCTCCCGTCGAAGATCTGGATGCGCGCGGGCCATGGCTCCGCCGCCTCATGAGCGGCACCTGGACGGAAGCACTGACGCCGGAAAACACCGGCGGCGGCAAGGTCGATCTCGCGGGCTGGCGGCAATCCGTCGTCGACGCCCTGACGGGCCTGCCCGGCGACAC